>CAKVOP010000002.1 GCA_934793215.1 uncultured Clostridia bacterium
TAAAGGTATAACTTACTATTTTAATTGATAAAAAAGACTAGACGAAAAGTCTAGTCTTTTTTAGTGCAATTTACGCCCAAGATTAAAGGAATACTAATTAAATTTAGTAACACTTTAAACTCTAAACAATTTTTTTTAAAAACCCAAACCATGCCTTACCATCTACTGCTTTGTTTTTTAGTTGTTTAATATGCTGATTTTTGGATAATTTGATATTTAATTTTTTGTGTTTTTTTGAGGTTGTAAATTGTAAGCCAACTAAACCAATTTTGCTTTATTTTTGACTAAAAAATCGATATGTATAAACGTTAAATCATAATTGAAAAAACATAAGCATACAATGGTGTATGAAAAAGATTTTTATTAAAGCAATGAAGTTTAAAAGGTGGGCGTTAAATCTCTGCATCGCCCTAATTGTAGGGGTTGTAGCCACTGCATGTATTGTTAGTGGAAATGCAAGTGTGGCGACGCAAGCCGTAAGTGGAGTCTATTATAATGGCGACAAAAATTCGAATAATGTAACACTTATGGTTAATGTTTATTGGGGGACAGAGTACCTTGATTCTATGCTTGAAACTTTCAAGGAAAATGATGTAAAAACAACATTTTTTATTG
Source organism: uncultured Clostridia bacterium (assembly GCA_934793215.1). GTDB lineage: Bacteria > Bacillota > Clostridia > Christensenellales > UBA1242 > Caccovivens. The sequence goes on from CAKVOP010000002.1 coordinate 616, forward strand.
GCGGGACATGGGCAGTCATGAATGAAGATTATCTTAAAAAAATTGATGAGGAAGGACATGAAATCGCAAATCATGGTTATCGCCACAAAGACCACGATAAACTTGATCAAGCAGGCAATTTAAATGAAATAAAAACCACTCATACCATAGTTAAAAATTTACTTGGCAAAGATATGAACTTATTTGCACCTCCAAGTGGTGCGTATGATAAATTAACGGTAAGTTGTGCGGATAGTTTAGGATATAAAACAATTATGTGGACTAGAGACACGATTGACTGGCGTGACCATGATGAGAATCTTATTTATCAACGTGCTATTAAAAATGTGAAAGGTGGAGACCTTATTTTGATGCACCCAACCGAGGCTACAGCGAAAGCATTGCCAAGAATTATAAAAACAATCAAGGAAAAGGGGTTAAATCTTACGACAGTAAGCCAAACGATAGGACTATAACAAAAAAAGTCAAAAAAATTTAAGAAAGTTATAAAAATATTCTCAAAACTTGTAATTTGTGATTGAGAATATTTTTTATTTGTGCTATATTTAATATATATTTAAACTATAAATCTATTGGGGAGTTAAAATATGGCAACTTTTCAAGTTTCAAACAAAAATAAATCTTCAACTAAAAACGCTAAACTCGTAACTGGTTGGGTGCTCATTTTTGTTTGTTCATTTGTTTTCTTGTTTTCAGCAACCTCGATTATTCCATTTTTAAAAACATTTTTCCTTGGTGCTTTTGGAATTTTTGTTTATCCGCTTTGCGTACTTGGATTTATTGTGTCACTTGCACTTTTGAACAACAAAAAATATGTTATGCCAAAACGATATGCTATTTTTTTGATTATAAGCCTTATTCTCATTCTATCAATTTTGCAACTTATAATCATTGGTCTTCCTGCGGGAAAATCGTACGGAGAATATATTGCACTCAATTATACTAAAAAAATCACGGCAGGGGGCATGCTGATAGGATTTATCCCATCAAGTCTCATGTATCTTATGGGAGGGGTTGCAACATACATTCTTCTTTCAATAGGACTTATTGCGTCTATAGCATTTTTTGTAGAAGCTGTTGTTTCGCTTAAAAAGACGGAAGAAAAAGAAGCTCCAATTCGTTTTCAAATAAAAGAAAAAGAAGTTAAAAAACCGTTTAATCCAAGAAAAGAGAGCTTTGAAGAGCAAGCTTTAAGAAACGAAAAAGTTTATAAAGCAAAGAAACCAAATGTTCCAATCATGCTTGATGGAAATATTCAACAGCAAGAAAAGCGTGAACTTTCTGCACGCGAAAAACTTGGGCTTGTTGGCAATTATCAAATGAATAAGCCAGAAGAGAAGAAACTGGTTCTTCCAAAAGATGAAGACGATGGTAAAATCCCTGAAGGAATGACAACCAGAGAATATCTTTTGCACCCTCCAAAGTTAAATATGGAAAAATACATGGAATCTGTTCGCAGAACTCGACCAAATATGTCACCATACTTTAAACCACAGAATCCACAACCAACAAGCAATGCTCTTGAAAGTGAGATTGCGAAAAATATTGATGAACTAAAAAATGATGAGCCTCTTATTTCTTCACCTGAAGCAGTAAGCGATGAAAAGCCAAGTGTAGATGGTGTGTATGGCGGGAATTTGCCTGAAATAAAGCCAGAAGAAATAACAAGCGAGGCTGAAGAAATTATTCGTGCCACTTTGCAAGAAGAGAAAGAAGAGCGTGAAGAAGAATATAAAAATTTCATTGATTTTGATGATGACGAGTCTGCAACTGTAAAAGATGAACAAGTGCCTAACAATGAAACTGTTCAAAACGATGACGAAAAAGAAATTTTTGGTGTTCAAACAGATGTTGATAAAGAAGATAATTCACTTGATGAACAAAATAGACAAGTTTTTGACAGAAATAGTTTAGGTAGACCAAGTTTTGAGCGAGAAAGCATTTCTCGAAATGATCGCGAATCATTTGGAAGAGACCGTGATTTTACAAGAAGTGACAGGGACGGACTTTTGAGAGGGGACCGCGACAATCTTGATAGAAATTCTTCTCACGGAACAAATTCAAACAATTATGACCGCGACAATTTAATGCAGAGAGATTTTGCTCGTAGTGACGAAAGCGGTCAAAAAGAGGAGAGTGAATTTGCTATAAGAAGAGGTCACGATGAAATTGATAGACGTAAATCTATGGTTGACATTCCCGCGACGAAAGAAGAAAAAGTCGTTCCATACAAGTACACACGCCCTTCAATCGACCTTATTCAAACGAAAAGTGACGACCTTTCAATGTTTAACGAAGAAATACCAATGAAGAGGGTCGCACTTGAAAATGCACTTGAAAATTTTGGTGTACCAGCAAAAGTTCAAAATGTTGTTATTGGACCAACGGTAACGCGTTATGAAATTGAAATGCCAGAAGGAATTTCAGTAAAAAAAGTGCTTTCCCTTGATGCCGATATCGCCTATGCTCTTTCTGCAAAAGGACAAATAAGAATTGAAGCACCTATACCTGGAAGAAGCGTAGTTGGAATTGAAGTCCCAAATAGTAAAGTCGCAAAGGTTAGCATAAAAGATGTTCTTCAATCGAAGGAATTTACTTTGAGCCCAAGCCCACTTACTTTTGCACTTGGAAAAGACATAACAGGAAATGTTAAAGTTTGCAATCTGCAAAAAATGCCACACCTTTTGGTTGCTGGTACAACAGGTTCGGGTAAGAGTGTATGTTTGAACTCAATCATTACTTCTATTTTATACAAATCTTCACCTGATGAAGTTAAATTTATCATGATTGACCCTAAACAAGTTGAACTTTCAATGTATGAAGGGTTGCCTCACATGGTTATCCCACGCGTAATCACAGACCCAACAAAAGCAGTTAACGCTCTTGGGTGGGCGGTTGACGAAATGGAACGCCGTTTCAACCTTATTTCGGAAGAAAGGGTGAGAAATATTGATGAATATAACCGCACAGAAAAAGTCCTTCAAAATAAGGTCAAAAAAATGCCTTATATTGTTATCATTTTTGACGAATTTGCTGACTTTATGGCAGTCGCTAAAAATGAAATTGAAGATAAAATCCGCCGTCTTGCAGGCAAGGCGAGAGCTGCGGGTATACACCTTATTCTTGCCACACAAAGACCTTCAACAGATGTTGTAACAGGAACACTTAAAGCAAATCTTCCAGCACGTATTGCATTTAAAGTTGCTGGACGAGTTGACAGCGAAGTCATCATGGGCGCAACTGGTGCAGAAAAACTATTGGGTTATGGTGATATGCTTTATAAACCAGCCGACAGTGCTCCAGTTCGTATTCAAGGTTGTTTTATTGACACGCCAGAGACCAAAGATATTGTTAATTTTATTACCGCAAATAACGACGAAATTTTTGATGAAGAAGCATTTAATGCAATCAACAATCCTGGCAAAAATACAAACGGAAATGGCGGAGAAAGTAAGGACGGAGTGGATCCACTTCTTCCACAAGCACTTAAAATTTGTATTGATAATGGGGTTGCGTCGAGCACAATGGTTCAGCGTAAGTTGTCAATTGGTTATCCTCGAGCAGCACGAATTATAGATCAAATGGAAGAGCGTGGATACATCTCAAGTGCAGAAGGCTCTAAACAACGTGCAGTTTACATTTCTATTGAAGAATTTTACTCAATTTTTGGAGATATTTATGACTAAGGAAGAACTGATAAAAAATAAAAGAATTTCAGCTATAAGTTTGGGGTGTGACAAAAATAAAGTTGACCTTGAACATATGCTTGGAAGACTCAAAGAATATGGTTTCACAATCACTGACGATGTTTACAACGCGGAAATAGTGATTGTGAACACATGTTCATTTATTGCACCAGCAACCGAAGATTCTCTTACAAATATATTTGAAATGGAAAATCTTAAAGCAAAAGGCGTAATCGAAAAAATCATCATTAGTGGATGTTTGATTGAAAGATATCGCGATGATCTTAAAGCACTTTTGCCAAATATAGACGCTTTTGTGAGACTTCGAGATAACGATAATATTTGCAATGCCATCGAAAAACTCTATGGAGTTGAAAAGTCAAAAGCCTCAACTAAATTTGAACGCGTACTTACAAGTAGTGCAAGTTATGCTTATCTTAAAATTGCAGATGGGTGTAATAATGTTTGTTCATATTGCACAATTCCAAGAATAAGGGGAAGATATAAATCTGTTCCAATGGAAGCCCTTGTTGCAGAGGCGAAAAACCTTGCAAAGCGCGGAGTTAAGGAACTTATTTTGGTTGCACAAGATACGACAAGATATGGTGAAGACTTATATAATAGAAATTGCCTGATTGAACTTTGTGATAAGTTGTCACAAGTCAAGGGTATAGAGTGGATAAGACTTCATTATTTGTACCCTGAAAAATTGACTGACGAACTTCTTGAATACATAAACAAAAATCCTAAAATGTGCAAATATCTTGATGTTCCACTTCAACACATTGATGACGAAATACTTAAAAGTATGCGTAGAAAAGTTGATGAAGAGGGTACGCGTAAACTTATTGATAAAATACATTCATTTTACCCAGACTTTGCACTTCGTAGTACTTTTATTGTTGGATATCCAGGAGAAAATGGCAAAAAATTTAGAAAACTCCTTTCGTTTTTGAAAGAGGCTCAAATTGACTATGCTGGTTTCTTCCCTTATTCAAGAGAAGAGGGGACGGTAAGTTTTTATCTTCCAAAACAAGTGTCTGCCTTTACAAAAAAACGCAGATATAAAAAGGCACAAAAAGTTCAAAATGCTATTGCAAGTGAAAAGGCAAAATTGCTTTTAGGACAAGAAATCGTAGTGCTTGTGGATTCATTCGATGAAAAAACGGGGGAATATGTTGGTCACAGTCAAAAACTTGCTCCAACAGTTGACTTTGAGGTCCGTTTTGTGGATAATGGAAATGTAGATATTGCACAGTTTGTCAAAGTTAAAATTTATGATTTTGACGGCGGTGCATATAAAGGAGAGATTGTATGAATACACCTAATAAGATAACACTTTCAAGACTTCTTTTGATTCCTTTGATTGTGTTTTTCTACCTTGCAACATTCATTCCTTATGCAAGACTTGTGGCAACAATTTTATTTATAATTGCATGCCTAACAGACTTTGTTGATGGACACCTTGCAAGAAAAACAAACCAAGTTACTGACCTTGGGAAATTCTTTGATTCTATTGCAGATAAAGTTTTAATAGCGACTGGATTCATCTTGACTTGTGCTGTGCCAATTAGCACTGGATACTCGGTAATTTATCCAAATTGGCTTGGCGTTGTGTGCGTAATCGTTATTCTTGCAAGAGAATTTATTGTTTCTGCATTGAGACAAATTGCTGCTTCAAAAGGTATCGTCCTTGCTGCAGACAAGGGTGGGAAAATTAAAGCCACTTGCCAATTTGTGATTGTTTCAATATATATGGCATATTCATTTGTGCTTACTGACCTTATTTCAAACCCAGAGTTAAACTTTAATGGTAGAGTTTTTGCGGTGCTTAATTTTGTGTTTATGATTTTGCTTGTTGCAACAACTCTTCTTACAATTTACTCTGGTGCAAACTACCTTATAAGAAACAGGAAAGTTTTCAAAACAGATAAAAATGACAATTTTGTTAATCATGCTGTTGAAGTGACAAATAAAGAGGACGAAGAAAAAGACAACTTTGACGAAGTTTAAAAGGGGAAACTATGGAAAAGAAAGATTTGAAAAAAGATGCTAAAAAAGATGCTAAAAAGGACGCCCTTGCCGAGGCGCTTCTTCAAATTGAAAAGCAATATGGTAAAGGTGCAATCATGAAAATGGGAGACAGGGTTAACGAACCTATCGATGTTATTCCAACAGGTTGCTTAACACTAGATATTGCTCTTGGAATAGGTGGTGTGCCAAGAGGACGAGTTATTGAAATTTATGGCCCAGAGTCTTCTGGTAAAACAACTGTTTCTCTTCATATTGTTGCTCAAGCACAAAAACTTGGTGGGACAGCTGCGTTTATTGATGCCGAGCACGCTCTCGACCCTATTTATGCTGAAAAACTTGGAGTTCAGCTTAATGACCTTTTGGTTTCTCAACCAGATAATGGAGAACAAGCACTCAATATTTGTGAAAGCCTCGTTCGTTCTGGTGCGGTTGACATTGTCGTTGTAGACTCTGTCGCAGCTCTCACTCCAAAAGCCGAAATTGACGGAGAAATGGGGGATAACCATGTCGGTTTGCAAGCAAGAATGATGAGCCAAGCATTGAGAAAAATTACTGGTGCAATCAATAAGAGTAATACAACTGTTATTTTCATCAACCAATTAAGAGAAAAGATTGGGGTAATGTTTGGCAACCCAGAGACAACAACTGGTGGTAAGGCACTTAAATTTTATGCCTCAATTCGTCTTGATGTAAGAAAGAAAGACGCAATAAAAGAAGGAACAGAAATTGTTGGAAATAGAACAGTTGTTAAGGTTGTTAAAAACAAACTTGCACCTCCTTTCAAAACAGCAGAATTTGATATTATTTATGGCAAAGGCATTAGCCAATCAGGTTGTGTTGTAGACCTTGCTCTTAACGCAGACATTATTCAAAAATCTGGCTCTTGGTTCTCATATAATGACGAAAAGATTGCCCAGGGAAAAGAAAATGTTAAGTCTTATCTTGAAAACAATCAAGCAGTTTATGACGAAATTTTTGAAAAGGTTAAAATCGCTTATGGTATTGGTGGTGGAGACGCAAACGTTGAACTTCCAGATGCTGACGAAGATGACGAAACAGAAGAATAGTTAAAAATAAACAAAAAAGTGAATATAAAATGAAATAATCTTTTATGTTTACTTTTTTTATGAAAAAATATAATATTTCTAAAAATATAAATCAATTTAATTGAATCTTTCATATGTTAAATTTATATTTTATAATTTGTTTTATAAAACATTTCTATGCCCTGAAAATAAAGGGGAATAAATATTTTTAAGAATTTAATTTTATTAAAATATAAACAATTTTAATAAGATTAGTTACAACATTTTTAATATTTTTTAAATAAACCATTTGTCGTGAGAAATTCTTTGTGTTTTTACAAATTTTATTTTATCATATTCTTTTATTTCAGGAGAATTTGTGTAGAAGTATTCGACTTCAACAGTCTGTTCGCTATTAACAAGCGGAGTCTTTACACAGGTTTCTCCTTTTTTGTTTTCAATATGAGCGAGCACTTTTCCATTTGATAAAAAGATGTATGAAAGATATTCTTTTGCTGAAAATGAAATCACAGCATTGTTATTTTCGACTTTGCTTACAAATGTTTCTTTGCCCACTTTTGTAAAACTAGTTGAAATTCCTTTTGGCAAATTAAATTTAGAGAATAGTTCTTTTTGAGTATATATTTCAGGTATATAGTCATTGGCTAAAAGTGCAATGTGATTATCGTTTAATGCGTTAAGGTCGATTGACTTTTCGGTCACGCTATCAGGCATTTCAAATGTTGAAGAATCACCGATTTTTTCAAAATAGTTTTTGACAATTTGTGTAGGTTGGTTTCCGCCTGCATAAGAGATAGGCGTATTGTCAAGATTGCCAAGCCAAACTACGGCAGTTGAGTCTTTTGTGTAAGAAGCGTTCCATGCGTCGAGATTTTGCTTGCCTTTACTTTTTCCCACTGTTCCAGTTTTTGATGCGATGTCAATCCCTAACGAAGAAAGTCTTTTTGCAGTGCCAGTCTTTGCACATGTGCGAAGCATGTCAGTTAAAAGATAGGCACAATCGTCACGCAAAACTTGCTTTTCTTCCGCTTTATGTATATAAACAAGTTTGTCGTTTTTGTCAGTTATAAATTTTACAAATTTTGGAGCACTGAATTTGCCCATGTTTGCGAAGGTTGAGTAAGCACCAGCAAGAGAAAGGGGAGTTACGCCATAAGTCATTCCACCTAGGGCGAGTGTATAAGAGGAGTCTTTTTCGTCAAACTCAATTCCCATGCTTTGTGCGTAAGCCTTTGCTTTTTCAATGCCTACATAAGATAATATTTTGACGGCAGGAATATTAATAGATTTTGAAAGGGCTTCCCTTGCAGACACATATCCGCGATATTTTTCGCCAACATTTTTAGGTGCATAGTCACCAATAACTGTTTTTTCGTCCAAAATTTGAGTGCAAGGATAAATTATATCTTCATTTAAAGCGGGGGTGTAAACGAGTATTGGCTTCAAACAAGAACCTGGCTGACGCTTACAATCAAGTATCTTATAAACCGAGTCACCAACAAACGCATCAACACCATGAGTGGTGTTATTCAAAACGATTCCAGCACTGTCGCACGAAATGTCTTCTTTTTTAAAGGCATCGTTTAATGCGCATTGCTTTTCTTCATTTAGGTATGTATAAATTTTATATCCCTGTAAAGCAATTTGCTGTGCAGGTATTCCTAAAATCTGCTCTGCTTCATCGATGGACGCTTGACTGTAAGAATTAAGCCCGTTTTGTCTTGAAATTTTTACGTTAAGACTTATTGGAGATGAGGTGGACTTTTTGAGCGTGCTGGTTGATATAAGTTTGTCTTTGTTCATTTCATTTAAAACCAGATTTCGTCTAGATAAAGCGTTATCTTTGTGACGAATAGGACAATATTTCGTTGGCGATTTAATTAATCCTGCAAGCAAGGAAGCTTCTTCAAGTGATAAGTCTTTTGCCTCTTTTGAAAAGTAAAAATTCGACGCTGATTCAATTCCATAACAGTTATTTCCAAAATAAATTGCATTAAGGTAAAATTCAAGAATTTGATTTTTTGTATATTTATTTTCAAGCGTTTTTGCAAGGGCAATTTCTTGAATTTTGCGCTTGTATGTCTTTTCACTGGTTAAATAGGTGTTTTTAACAAGTTGTTGCGTGATGGTGCTGGCTCCTTCTTTAAGTCTTCCGCTTAAAATATTGTTAATTCCGGCTTTTACAATCCTTTTGTAGTTTACGCCATGGTGTTTATAAAAATTTTTATCTTCTATGGCTATGAAAGTATTTATTGTGTCATTAGACAAAGTGTCAATTTTGGCATACGGCCTAAAAATTTCATTAGGTTCTTTAATGGGTTTGTTTTGATCGTCAAAAACTTCGATAGTTGCACTAGGAGAGGTTAATACAGACTCGTCCAAAGGCATACTCTTTGCATTTAGGTAAACATATGCAACATAAAAACTTACTCCCGCCAGTGCCGAAAGAAGCAATATGACAAGTATTATAAATGAGACTTTAAAAAACTTTTTCATCACAGGTTATTATGCATAAAAAACAATAAATTATCATACTTTGTAATTTTTTTGAAACAATTATTTGAAAATTGTAGAATTTTAGTGTATAATAACCTTGGACAATTTTGCTTTTAATATATAAATATATTAAAAAACAGCAAAAATTAGATTTTAAAAAGAGGAATTATGAAATATTTTATTGTTACATATGGTTGTCAAATGAATGTACACGAGTCTGAAAAAATTGCTGGAATTTTGGAGGGACTCGGTTACAGCGAAGCCGAGAAAAGAGAAGATGCTGATATCATTGTTTTTAACACCTGTGCAATTAGAGAGGGAGCCGAAGACAGAGTTTTTGGTAACGTTGGAAATCTTAAAAAGATGAAAAAGAAAAATAAAAACCTTATAATTGCCGTTTGTGGCTGTATGACGCAAAAAGAGCAAACAGCACAAAAACTTCTTACAACATTCCCTTTTGTCGACATTGTCATTGGAACATTCAATTTGTCAAATCTTGGATATTATATAAATGCTGTGAAAAAGGGTCGCCAAATGGAAGTTTGGGAAGAAGGCGAACTAGATGAAACGCTTCCTTACAAAAGGACAAGCGGGGATAATGCATGGGTTAACATCATGCAAGGTTGCAACAACTTTTGCACTTATTGTATTGTCCCTTACGTTAGAGGCCGTGAGAAATCTAGAAGTGAAGAGAATATTTTGAAAGAAATTCGCGAAATTGTCGCAGAAGGAAAATACAAGAAAATTACACTTCTTGGACAAAATGTAAATTCTTATGGAAAAAATCTTGACCCACAAGTAAGTTTCGCGAAGTTACTTCATGATGTTTGTAAGATAGAGGGTGATTTTACAGTCTCATTTATGACATCACATCCAAAGGACCTTACCGAAGATGTTATTGATGCAGTTGCAAGTGAAGAAAAAATCGAAAAATATATTCACCTTCCAGCACAAAGCGGAAACAATAGAATTTTGCAAAAAATGAATAGACGCTATACTCGTGAGAAATACCTTTCACTTATCAGTGCAATTCGTGCAAAAATACCAAATTGTCGTATCACCAGTGACTTCATTGTGGGTTTCCCAACCGAGACGGAGGAGGAGTTTGAAGACACTTATTCACTTGTCAAAGAGGTTAGATTTGACTCTATTTTTGCCTTTATGTATTCGCCACGCGAAGGAACGGTCGCAAGCAATATGGAGGGACAGGTTAGTGATGGGATTAAACATGAGCGAGTAAATAGGCTTCTTGCACTCTCTAAACAAATACAAGAGGAGGACAATAAAAAATGATTGTAGATGAAAGCAAGCTTTCACCTGGAATGCAACAGTACTTGGCAATTAAAAGACAATACCCAGACGCGATTTTATTTTATCGTTTGGGTGACTTTTATGAAATGTTCTTTGAAGATGCTGTTACTGCATCTAATGTTCTTGACCTTGTTTTAACAGCAAAAAATTGCGGAAATGACCAAAAAGCACCTATGTGCGGAGTGCCATTTCATTCGGTTCAAACATATTTGGCAAAACTTATACAAGAGGGATACAAGGTCGCTATTTGTGAACAACTTTCACAGCCTATTGCGGGGAAAATGGTTGAAAGAGACGTCGTTAGGGTTATTACTCCGGGAACAGTGACTGATGAGGAAATGCTTGATGGAACAAAAAATAATTATCTCTTGTGCCTTTATAAAAATGGCGAAAAAGTGGGGGCGTGCTACGCTGATGTTTCAACTGGCGACTGCGAGTGCGTATATATCACCGAAAACGCGGAAAAGGAAATTTCAAATATTATTTCTCGAATAAATCCTGTCGAAATTATTGGAAATGGTGAAGCAAAGGCATTATACGATAATTTAATTGCTGTAAAAAATTCAACTTTACAAAAACTAGAAGAGTATTATGATTGGACTTTTGAAAAAGAACGTGCAAAAGACAACCTTTCTCGCCAATTTGGGGAAAACTTTGAAAATGTTTATGATCTAAAAGGCAAAAACGAGGTTATAAGTGCGGTTAGCGGACTTTTGGAATATTTAAAAGAGACTCAAAAACAAGCAATTAAAAATATCTCAAAAATAAAACTCGTTAAGAATTCTAAATACATGATTATAGACTCATCTGCAAGACGTAATCTTGAAATCGTTGAGTCTAATAGAGATCGTAAAAAGTTTGGTTCAATTCTTTGGGTGCTTGACAAGACTAAAACAAGCATGGGTGCAAGACAACTTCGTAAAATGCTTGATGAGCCATTGCAAAATTCAAAAGAAATCAACGCTCGCCTTGATGGAGTGGAAGAACTTGTAAAAAAACTTTTAGTTAGAGACAGGCTTGTTGAAATATTAGGAAAAGTCTATGATATTGAAAGACTTTCTAGTAAAGTTAGTTACGGAACTGCCACTCCAAAAGATATGCTGACTCTTAAACTTTCACTTTCAATGCTTCCAGATATTAAAACAGAACTTGCAAATTGCTCTAGCGAAATCTTAAAAAGCTGTAATGAAGACATCGTTGATGTAAGTGAGGTGACAAATCTACTTACAAAGGCTATAGACGAAGACGCAACAACAACTCTTAAAGGTAAATATATTAAAAGAGGCTTTAATAGCGAACTTGATGAGTATCGTTCAGCTCACGAATTGGGGCAAAATTGGATCAAAAGCCTAGAAGAAAAAGAGATTGAAGAAACAGGTATAAAAAACCTTAAAATTAAGTATAACAAAGTATTTGGATACTTTATTGAAGTTAATAGAAGAGATATAGATAAAGTTCCTCTTCGTTACCAGCGTAAACAAACTATTTCTAATAATGAGAGATATATTACAGAAGACTTAAAGGTAATCGAGGATAAAATTTTGGGTTCTGAAGATAAGGCTTCAACTCTCGAAGAAGAAATCTATAGCCAAATCAAAGAATTTTTATCTAGATATGTCCTTTCATTCCAAAGAATTTCAAAAGCTATTTCAATTCTTGATGCACTTTTGTCTCTCGCTGTTGTGGCGGTTAAGAATAACTATTCAAGACCAGTTATTTCGCAAAGTCAAAAAGCATTAAAAATTGTAGGCGGAAGACACCCTGTTGTTGAAAGCTTTATAACAAATGGCACCTTTATTGAAAATGATACTTTGCTTGATGAAGATGAAAATAAAATTATGGTACTTACGGGACCTAACATGGCAGGGAAAAGCACTTATATGAGACAAGTCGCAATCATAACGCTACTTGCTCATATCGGTTCGTTTGTTCCTGCAAAAGAAGCGTACGTTCCAATAACTGACCGCATTTTCACAAGGGTTGGAGCAAGTGACGACCTTGCGTTTGGACAAAGCACTTTTATGGTGGAAATGAGTGAGGTTGCGTCAATTCTTGCCAGTGCAACAGATAAAAGTTTAATTGTTCTTGATGAAATTGGGCGAGGGACTAGCACATTTGATGGGTTAAGCATCGCTTGGAGCGTGGTTGAATATCTCTCAAAAAATCTCAAAGCAAAAACACTTTTTGCGACCCATTATCATGAACTTACTGAACTTGAGGGCGTTCTTGATGGTGTGAAAAATTACAAGATTGCTGTTAAAGAGGTCGATGATAATGTTGTATTCTTGCGAAAAATTGTAAGAGGTGGTGCAAACAAAAGTTTCGGTGTGGAGGTTGCACGCCTTGCAGGCGTTCCAAAAGAGGTAATAGACAGGGCGAAAGAAATTTCAAACAACCTAGAAAGCGTAAATCATAAACTTGATTTGAATCTTTTTAAGGAAAATAAAGATAAGGTTAAAGATAATTCAAAACTCGCGTTGTCTATTTTAAATTCGCTTAAAGATATTGATATGACTCGTGTTTCACCTATGCATGCTTTTGACCTGCTTAATGATTTTGTTGGAAGAGCCAAGGAGGAAAAATAATGAAGATTAATGTACTTGATGCAAGAATATACAACCGAATCTCTGCTGGCGAAGTTGTTGAAAGACCAGCATCGATTGTTAAAGAGCTTGTCGAAAATAGCATAGATGCCGGCGGAAAACATATTAGAATTGATATTCGAGAGGGTGGTATTAAAAATATAACAGTTCGCGATGATGGTTGCGGAATTGAAAAAGATGACCTTCTCACTGCGTTTTTGCCACACGCAACAAGCAAAATTTCTTCCGTCGACGACCTTGATAATATTCAAAGTTTAGGTTTTCGTGGAGAGGCTCTTGCTAGTATCAGTGCAGTTTGCCAAGTAAAGCTTGGCTCTAAAACTCCTGATGCACTGGTTGGGTATGCTTTGAATGTAGATGGTGGACAATTTGGGGAAATAACCGAAGTTGCAAAATCGAATGGAACAACAATTTCATGCTCAAACTTGTTCTATAATACCCCTGTTAGAGCAAAATTTTTACGCAAGCCAAAGGCGGAAGAGGCAGAAGTTACTCATTTAGTCGAGAAATTTATGCTTTCTCACCCAGAAATTGCTTTTGAATATTATGTTGACGACAAAATGATTTACAACACATCTTCATGCACTCTTAAAGAGATAATTTACACTATATACGGCAGAGAAATTTACGATAATTTGATTGAAGTTGATTATGAAGAAGATGGCGTTAAGGTAGGTGGTTACATAACTAAACCAAAAGTTTCTAAAAATAACAGAACTTATCAAACACTTTTTGTTAACGGCAGAACGATTGAAAACTATCTTGTTTCTAACGCTGTGCAAAGCGTTTATGAAAGTTTCTTAATGAAAGGGAGGTTTCCTGTATACGTGCTTTCTCTTACACTGGCAACAGATTGCGTTGATGTAAATGTTCACCCATCGAAGAAAGAGGTCAAGTTTGACAATCCAAACCGCATTTATTCAATAGTAAGAAAAGCTATTCAAAAAGCACTCGAAAGCGTTGACCAGATTCAAAGTTTTCTTTCTGGAACTTATAATGAACCCGTTAAAAACCCAGACGAAAAAACAAGTGGCCTTTTAGAACAAAGTTTAAAATCTCTTTACCAAAATGCCGTAAATGAACAGCGTAAAAGTGAAATTTCGCAAAGTGCTGGTAAAAGCTTTTCAGTAGACCTTGTCGATACAAGTGCTCCACTTATACCCCAAGAAAATGAAATAGAAATTTCTTCTGGCAGAGGGATAAGTGCTGATGAATACCTTGAAAGATTGTCAAGTTTGTCTATAAAAGATGAAGATAAGCCTGCAAATCCAGTTTTTGAGTTTGATCAATCTGGTGAAAAATTTGCACAAGATATTATGGCAAAAGAGGATAGCTTTTTAACTGCGTCAGTTAAAGACCAAATGAAAATACTCGGTACAATTTTTAACACATATATTGTTATAGAACTAGAAAATGCGGTATATTTCATTGACCAGCACGCTGGACATGAAAGACTACTTTATGACAAATTAGTAAGCGAAACTGATAAGGGGTGTATTGCGAAGCAAGGGCTATTGTTGCCATATTCATTCAAGGTTGGAGCAAGCGAAAGCCTTATACTTGATAATCTTTTGCCTGAACTTGACCGATTGGGTTTTGACATTGTTAAAAAAGGCTACGAATATACATTGTATTCACTTCCAATGCTTTTATCTGGCCTTGACCTTGATGCTTTCACAAAAGAAATTTTGAATGAAAGTGGAAAATGGGAACTTAAAACTAGTGATTTTATTCATTCAAAACTTTGTCAAAGTGCTTGTAAGCATGCAATTAAGGGTGGAGACAGCATCACAAAAGATGACTGTGCTTATCTTATTGAGCAGGTTAGAAAAGGCGTAATGCTCTGTCCACATGGAAGACCTATAACTCTTGTTATAACCAAAACTGAATTTGAAAAAATGTTTAAAAGGATAGTTTAATGGAAAAGCAAAAAGTTGTTTTTATTCTAGGCCCAACAGGCGTGGGTAAAACGAACTTATCAGTAAAACTTGCAAAGGTGCTTAACGGACAGATTATTTCCGCAGATTCAGTGCAAGTGTATAAAGGCTTTGATATAGGGTCGGCAAAAGTTACAACCGATGAGATGCAAGGAATTAAACATTATGGTATTGATATAAAAGAACCATACGAAGAATTTTCTGTTTTTGACTATGTGAACTTCACAAAAGAAAAAATAGCAGAAATTGCTAGGGCGGGGCATTTGCCAATTATTGTTGGAGGAACAGGCCTGTATGTAAAAGCGTTGACAGAAAATTATAACTTTGGTGACGCATCAAAAAATGATGCTATAAGACAAAAAATAGAAGACGAAATTACACTAAACGGGCAAGAGGCGGTGTATAACAAATTGGTCTCTATACGCCCAGATTTAGCTCAAAAACTCGATAAAAACAACAAGCCTAGACTTGTGCGAGCAATGGAGATTGCTCTTTCTGGGGGCAAGCAAACTTCAAGAGAAAGCGAATATGACTTTAAGATATTTGCTTTAAATCTTGACCGTGAAAAACTTTATGAAAGGATAAATTTGAGAGCTGAAATTATGCTTAAAAATGGTCTTGTAAAGGAAGTTAAATCTCTTTATGAAAGATATGGAATGGTGCAAGGCATGCGTGCGATTGGATATAAAGAGATTGTTGGTTGTTTAGACGGACAAATAAGTGAAGAGGAAGCTTTAAACCTTGTTAAACAACATTCGAGAAATTATGCAAAAAGACAACTTACCTTTTTAAGAACAATGAAAAATGTCGAATTTGTTGACGCAGAAAATCAAGAAGAAGCGTTTAACAAAATGTATGAGGAGATAAAATCGTGGATAGTATTGAAATAGTAAAAAAGGCGGAAACAAAATTAAGAAAACAATTTGAAGAGATTGATGATATAGCCTATGTAAATCAAAAGAAAGTCCTTGATGCGTTTACAGAATTTCGAGTATCACCAGCTTGCATGGCTGGAACAACAGGATATGGATATGATGATTTGGGAAGAGAAACTCTTGCCAAGGTTTATGCCAAGGTTTTTGGAGCTGAAAAAGCGATTGTAAGCCCTCTTATTGCTTGTGGAACACATGCTATAACAACTGTGCTTTACGGGCTTTTAAGAAGGGGAGATACCATGTTATCAATCAGTGGAATCCCTTATGATACCGTTCAATCATCAATTTTTGGTAAAGGTAACTCATCGCTTGAAGATTACGGGGTAATTTATGAGCAAATTGACCTTAAAAACGACAGTAGTTTTGATATTGACAAAATCATAGAACGCGTAAAAAGCGAAAAGCCAAAAGTCGTTTACGTGCAAAGGTCAAGAGGGTATTCATTTCGAAATGCTATCTCTCCTATGCAGATGAAAGAGGTATTTGATAAAGTAAAAGAACTTTCTCCAAATTCTTTTATTGTTGTAGATAACTGCTATGGTGAGTTTGTAGATAAAGTTGAACCAACTGATGTTGGGGCAGATGTCATGATGGGGTCTCTTATAAAAAATCCCGGTGGCGGACTTGCCCCAACTGGAGGGTATATTGTGGGGACGGAAAAAGCAATAGATGAGATTGCAACAAGATACACAAATCCTTCTTTAAAATGTGAACTTGGTTCTTACGAAATGGGGTATCGAATGTTTTACCAAGGTTTCTTCCTCGCACCTCACACAGTTGCACAAGCGTTAAAGGGTGCTCTTCTTATAGGTCAAGTTATGGAAGATAAGGGATATAAAATTGTTCCTTCAAATGACTTTAAACCTCAGGATATTGTCAAATCAATCGTGTTTAATAACGAAAATGACCTTGTAAAGTTCGTGCAAACTGTACAAACAATATCTCCCGTTGATGCATATGTTACGCCTATGCCTTGGGACATGCCGGGGTATGAAGATAAAGTCATCATGGCGGCTGGAACATTTGTAGGTGGTGCTTCAATAGAATTGAGTTGTGACGGGCCAATAAGAGCCCCTTATATTGCCTATTTTCAAGGTGGTTTAACATATGAACATGTTAAAATCTTGGCAGAAAAACTCGTTTCGCTTTATTAATACTATAAATGTTTTTAGATGATTTTTTATTAAAAAACTATTGCAATGCACCAACATAGATAAAATAATTTAATGCTTTATATTAGATAAATTTTCTTATTCATGTTTTAAATAAGTCCTTAAGTTGAGGGCTTATTTTTTGTTGAGCTTCCTATGAAATTACGCATTGTTAATTTGAAATATATACTATACAATCTTTATCTTTTTTGGCAATACAAAATTCAATCAAATGTCATTATATTTCTTTTTTCGACATAGTCTAGTGTAAGAGGGTTAAATGGGGAATTCTTCAAAAAATAGGGCTTTTTACGCGATTAAAGAGGTTGGAGTAGATGCTATAAAGAAAAATAAATTTAAGTTTCTGTTTCTTGCTGTTATTGCAATGATTGCACTTTTGACGGGAGTAATAATTGCAATAAAAACGCAATCTATATCAACATTTACAAGGCTTCTAGGGGAGAAAAAGGAGTGTTTAAATGGTACAACTTTTTGGCTTCGACTTCTTTCAATGTTGGTTGTGTATACTTTTATAGTATTAGCCTCACTTTCTCCTTGGCTTTGTCCAATAGCGTTTTTGTTTGTGGCGTACCGAGCATTTCTAATGGGTGGTAATATAACGCTTCTTATTGTTTTTAATGGGATATCAGGCATGGTTGTAGGTCTTCTTGTGGTTCTTCCATGTCAACTTATAAGTTTGGCACTTTTTGTGTTCTTGTTTTTACTTTTATGCGAAGCGAAAAATTACAAAAAGTGTTATGGCTGTGAGAGAGTTAAAAATTATTGGCTTTTATTAGTCTTAATAGGGGTGCTTCTTATTACCATAGTTTGCCTTGTTGAAAGCCTGCTTATAAGCTTATTATCACCAAGCGTTATATTTGTTTTTTAGGCTTGCATAAATTTTCTTCTTTTGAAAAAACTAAAAGCATAAAGGAGAAGAAAATGAAACGAATTGCTATATTTTGTATGTTGTTTGTCATACTTGCAACTACATTTTGTACTAGTATGCAAACTTTCGCTTTTGCAGAATCCCCAATGGAACTCAAAAGTAAAAGTGGAATACTTATGGATTACTCTTCAAAAGAAGTCTTATTTGAAAAAGACGCAGACAAGAAACTGCCAGTTGCAAGCATGGTAAAATTGATGACTATTCTTTTAACACTTGACGAATTTGATGCTGGTAGACTTACTGAACAAACCATGATTACAACAACAGAAAATGCTTCAAGTATGGGCGGGAGTCAAGTGTTCATTGACCCTTATGTTGATTATTCGGCTGGTGATTTGCTGAAAAGTGTTATCATGGCTTCTGCAAATGACGCGTCTGTTGCACTTGCAGAACACATCAGTGGTAGCGAAGAAAGTTTTGTGACAAAAATGAATGAAAAAGCAAAAGAAATAGGCATGGCTAACACGAATTATGCAAACTGCACAGGTTTGCCAGCACCAGAACAATATTCTTCTGCAAGAGATAGTGCATTGCTGCTTTGTGAAGTTACTGGGCATGAACTCTACCATAAGTACAGCTCAATTTGGATGGACGAACTTACTCACCCATCTGGAAGAAAAACGGGGCTTGTAAACACTAATAGACTAGTGAGATACTATGAAGGCTGTGATGGTGGCAAGACTGGCTCGACAAATGAAGCGGGGTGTTGCCTTTCTGCAAGTGCAAAACGAAACAATATGAGACTTGTTTCAGTTATAGTTGGAGCTCCAAACAGTCAAACTAGATTTAATGAATGTAGCAAACTTTTTAATTTTGGTTTTGCAAATTATGAAAACAAAACACTAGTTTCGTCATCTTCTCCACTTGACACTATTGCTGTGAGTAGGGGTAAAGTTGATAAGGCGGATATATTTGCTGAAGAAGAATTTTCTGCCGTTGTAAAGAAAGGAAGCAAAGACACATTTGAAGTTAGCATGCAAAAGCCAGACAACATTTCAGCACCAATAAAATGTGGCGAAAGTGTTGGGAAGATTATCGTTTCTCGAAATGGTAATGTGGTTAAAGAGATAAATATGGTCGTTAAAGAAGACCTTGAAAAAATGTCGCTATTTGATGGTTTTGGCAAGATTGTGAAAGCATGGTAACTTGCTTATAATAAAAAGAAGGAGGAACTTTTAAAATCCCTCCTTTTTTGTTTGAAATAAGAAAAAGGCAAAAATGCTTGCCTTTTTTTAAGTTATAAGTTATAATTCATTTGTTAAATAAAGAGGTTTGCATGACAGAAGAAAAACAGGAATTGAATAACGCTCAAGTTGAAACAGAACAACTTTCTTTTGTCGATGAAAAATATAGATTTAAACTGGATAACTTTGAAGGCCCTCTTGACCTATTGTTGCACCTTATAAAAGATGCAAAACTTGACATTTTGACCGTCAAACTTGCTGACATTACAGAGCAATATCTTGAATACATGCAAGATATAGACTCGGTTGATGTGGAAAAAGCAAGCGAATTCATAATTATTGCTGCGACTCTTATTGAAATTAAATCTAAACATCTTTTGCCAGTTGAGCCAGTTGAGGAAGATGATGAAGTAGACAGCGAGGCACTTCTTCTTCAACGTTTGAAAGAGTACGAACTTTTCAAACAAACGGGTGCTAGGCTGAAAGAAATCGAGGACATAAACAAACTTTATAGAAAACCTGGTAAAGAAACAGAAAAGGTTAAAGTCATAATTAAAGATATGGTGCTTGATAAACTTCTTGATGCTTTTGCAAATCTCCTTGCAAAACAAGAGGCACGCGGGAAGGAGAAAGAGGAACCTAAAAAGATTATAAAAGATAGGTTTACAGTTGCTGAAAAGATAATTTCAATTAAAGGTTATGCAAGAGAACATAAAAGGTTCCCTTTTGAAGAACTTTTTGACGACAAAATGACAAAAAGTGAAATGATAAATGTATTCCTTGCCCTTCTTGAACTTTTAAAACTCCAATCTGTAAGAGTTGAACAAATGGGCGTATTCAAACAAATAAATGTTATTTCTAATGAGGCATAAATATGAGCAGTGTTGATACAATTTTAAATTTAAAAGAGGTCGTTTATTCAATCCTTTTCGTGGCAGGCGACGGGGTTGAAAAGTCTTTTATTGCGGAAAAACTTGATGTTGATACCAAAAGTTTAGACAAGGCGATTGGTGAACTCAAAGCAGAACTTTCTGGAGATAAGGGCGTACATTTAATCGAATATAAAAATAAGATTCAACTTGCCTCCAATCCAAATTACGCAAAATATATTGCTGATGTTTTAAATCCAATTATGGAGAAGTCTCTTACTCGTGCGGCACTTGAAACGCTTGCAATAATTGCCTATAAACAACCAATAACTAAAACTGAGATTGAAGACATAAGAGGAGTTAATAGTGATTATGCTGTTCAAATCTTAATGGATCAAAACATGATAGAGGTGGTTGGTAGAAAAGACGCAGTGGGCAAGCCACTTATGTTTGGAACAACAGAAAACTTCTTAAAACGTTTTGATATAAAAGACTTAACTGATTTGCCTGATTATGAAGAACTGCTTGAAAGAATTAAAACAATAAGAGCAGAAGAAGACAAACAAGAAACTTTATTTAGAAATGTTGAAGATATCGAGTTTACAGAGGATTTGCCTGACTTTTTGAAAGGCGAAACTACTGAAAAAATTGAAGCTGACACAGATCAAGATGTTGGTTAAAAACACGCCTTAATGGCGTGTTTTTTTGCGGAATAATCATCAAAGACGAATAAATATGAACTTTTTGAATGAAAATAATTTTGATTAATAGTGCAATAGATTGAACAAAACCATTTTAGTTTCAACAAAAAATTATGCATCAAATTATAGACAAGTTAACTTAAATAACCATATTTTTAGTTACATTAACATAAATTAAAACATGAGACTATTTAGGCAAATAAGCGAGGGAGAAAAGTATAATTTTTGCACGGTTAAAGCAAAAATTAAAAAGGGTAGGTTTATTTTATTTTCAGGTGCCTTAACTGCCTTAATTATAGGGATAGTTTGGGGGCTTTTGCTATGAAAACTTTGTTTAAAAAGATGCACATTCACCCTACATTTTTTTTGTTTTTAATTTATTTTATTTTTACGCAAAATCTATTGCATTTTTTAGTGTTTTTTCTTGTGGTTTTAACGCATGAACTTGGT
This sequence comes from uncultured Clostridia bacterium, assembly GCA_934793215.1. GTDB lineage: Bacteria > Bacillota > Clostridia > Christensenellales > UBA1242 > Caccovivens. Next base: position 21,968 of record CAKVOP010000002.1, read on the forward strand.
CACTTTTATGTGGCAAAACAGAGGGGCTATAAACTTGACAATTTTTATCTTGCACCATATGGAGCCTGCCTTAATTATAAGGAAAAAACATTTGAAAGTAAAGATGAAATGTTGATTGCTTTTGCGGGACCTGCTGTGAATTTTTTGCTTTCAATAATACTAATAACTTTATGGTGGATTTTTCCTGTAATTTACAATTTTACTTACGATTTTGTTTTCAATTCTTTCATGCTGGGACTTATCAATTTGCTTCCTTGTTATCCGCTGGACGGAGGCCGTATTGTGGTAGGTTTCTTTTCGCAGGAAAAAGAAAGAACAAAAGTTATAAAGGTCTTAAAAATACTTAATTATATTTTTTCAGCAATATTTCTTATATTGTTTGTCGTATCGTGTTTTATAAACTTTAACCCTAGTTTTGCACTTGTCGGCTGTTTCCTTTTAATAGGAAGTATTGACACAAATGAGGAAGGAAAATATAAATTTTCTATAATTAAAAACAGGGCTAAAAATTTTTCAAAGCCCATGTTTGTTTATGTTTACGAGAACGCTGTTCTTAAAGATTTAATAAGGCATTTAGAGCAAAATAAGCATACTATTTTCGTTGTTGAGTATTCAAACGGAAAAACTAAATTTATAGACGAAAATATTGTTAAATCGCTTGCTTTAAACTTTTCTTTAAATCTAACCCTTTCACAAATTTTCAAACAAGGAAAGGCATAAGTGCTTCGATATTGTTTCTTTCAACCTCTTTAAGATTTAAAAGGATATCGTCTATTTCTTTCGAGATATTTGCATGATCTGCTTGGTCTTTTATGCATGTTAAATAACCCATGAAAGTGCCAAGAAGCATAAGTTCGGCGATATGACGAGTGGTTTTGTCGGTGAGGGTGGACATGTTTATTGAAGACCAAAGTCTGGCTTTTTCAAACCAGTTGTTGTCTTTAATTCCTTCAATGTTTTGTGCTTTTGCAAGAAGTTCGCATTCTTTTTCAAGAGCAAGATATTCGTCTGCTTCTTTGGCTAGTTCCCTTTTTAAATTTTCGTCTTTCACTTTTGACAATATGTCGTCAATGGATTGAACTGCCGTTTTAATGTTTTGATAGACCGCGTTAATATATTCAGTCAATGTTTCTTGATTGTTCATTGTTACCTCCGCTTTTAATATGTGCATTTTTTTTTATCAAATACCTGTAATTTGTATACTTACGAAAATCTTGCAAAAAATAAGGATATGAAAAAGTGGACTAAAATTTTGCTAATAATTTTTGCAGTATCTCTTATTCCGGGCGTTGTCTTTTGGCGGGATATTATTTCGTCTATTAAACCCGATGGAACGTCGTTTGAATTTTCTTTTTCTACAAAAGCAATCATTGGATTGGTTTTTATGGGAATAAGCATGGTGTTGGGAACCATTTTATATGTTAAATTCCTTTTGAGTTTAAGCCTAGATAAAGTTCTTTTCTTTGCGACATTCCCGCTTTGTGCTCTTTACGGATTTACGATTTTTGTAATCGCAAGCATTGGTTCAATGCAAGGAGAACTTGGCACGACTTTGCGTACTCTATTAAATATCACTGATACAGCCAGTTACAACACTATTCTTTGGTCGGTGCTAGTTACAATCGTTTTAACCTTACTTTTACTTACATGCTATGTTGTGGCTTGTAGGCCACTTACACGAGTTGAACGAATAGTTTTGCGTCTTGGGGACGGTTTAGTTAAAGACAATAAACTCTCTGTTGGTGGAGGAAAACAGTTTGAAGCGATTGAACATGGGTTAAACAAAATAAACTCTAACTACAAACAAAAAGAGTACTCGCTCAAAGATATTGATTTTTCTTCGCCACTTCCCAAACACTTTTATAAATTTCTTGGGAAAAGCAATATTGAAAGATTGCAAAAAGGAGAAATTGTTAAACAGTCTGCAATCGTTGTATCAGTGTTTTTATCCTCGGTTAACGATAGCCAAGCGTTGTCACTTGAAGATAGTTTTGGACTGGTCAACTCTTATTTAAATGTTATTTCGCCCATTATTCGAAAGGAGGGTGGATATATTGATAAGTTTACAGGTGACAGCATAATAGGAGTGTTCCAAAAAGCAAGTGATGGAGTACAGTGTGCCCATTACATGGGTAAGGTGATTGAAGCAAGGCGTAATTCTAAAAGGGGGCTGTCTAACATTGATTATAGAATAGTTGTTGGCGGATTTGAACTATCTTATGGCCTTGAAAATTCTAATTCTGGAACATACCCTGCAATATTAAACCCACTCAAAGATGACCTTGCAAGGCTTGATGAGGTGGCGGTATTTGTTGGAAGTAATATCCTTTACACAAAATCTTGCATAGAAAGATTGCCATTAGACAGTAGACTTAATTATAGATATATAGGCTTTGTGTCATTAAGTGGCGGTCAAGTTGTTCTATATGATGACTTAAACTGTAAACCTCGTGAGGAGCAAAGAAGTTATCAAAAAACAAAGAGACAATTTGAAAAAGCAGTTATCGCTTTCAATCAAGGCAGATTTGAAGATGCACAAATGTTGTTTTCTCAAATTTTACGAGTTTTGCCTAGGGATAAAGCAAGTTTTGAATATTACAATAAATGTAGAGAGAAGTTAGACTCGTAGTGCTTGACAAAAGAGCATGCAAAATGCTATGATTTAAACATGAAATGGCGTGATAAGTTTGCAAAGAAGATAACATGTCCAAGATGTGGGTTGAAGTCTTTTGAAGGCGTGGAAAGTTGCCCAGATTGTGGACTTGTTTTTTCGCGTCTTGATATAGCAACAAATAAAGATGCAAAACGCAAAATTCTTCGCGGAGACAGAGATTATATTATTAAAACAAATCGCTTGCCAAGTGATGTAAACTTTCTTAAACTCTTACTTTTATGCATTTTCCTAGGGCCTGTTGGTGCACATTGTTATTATACAGGGCGGTACTTAAGAGGCGGGGTGCTTACTTGCACATTTGTTGCTATCGTTATGTTTGTTATTTTTAATGTCCCACTCATGCAAATAAATAATGGTGCGTTTCTTGGTGCTATGTCTACCATCTGTGGACTTATTGAATTATTGTGGATATGGGATATTGCAATGATTTTATTAAAAAAATACAAAGTGCCTGTTGCAATAGACCTAGAAGGTGGTTTAAGTAAAGAAGAGATAAATAAAAAACGTAAAGAGTTCTTTAAAGATATTGTTTTAGAAGATAAAGACGATGGCTTGCTTGCTAAAGAAATTTTACAAGAAGAAAAAGAACAGTTCGCTGGTGGCGAGGATTTGGCTGGAAACACAGAGAGAGTGCAAGAGGATTGTTCACACAATAAAAATAAAAGTCAATCGAATAACGAAGATAGAAAAAACAAGAGGAAATAATATGAGAATTGTTGTTGGAGTAAGTGGCGGAGTGGACTCATCAGTTGCTGCTTACCTTTTAAAAGAGCAAGGACATGATGTTATAGGGCTTTTCATGGTCAATTGGGAAGAACAAGATGGCACATGCACGGCAGAGACCGATTATGAAGATGTAAAGAGGGTTTGCAATAAGATTGGAATACCTTATTTTTCTGTAAATTATGCAAAAGAGTATTACGATAGGGTTTTTAAATACTTTCTTGAAGAATACAAGAATGGTAGAACCCCTAACCCAGATGTCCTTTGCAATCGTGAAGTAAAGTTTGGACCTTTTCTTGAACAAGCGAAAAAACTTGGTGCCGATAAAATAGCCACAGGGCATTATGCTAAAAAGATAGAGAAAGATGGTAAGTACTATCTTGCAAAAGCCGACGATCTTAATAAGGACCAATCATATTTTTTAAATCAATTAAATCAAGAGCAACTTTCTTATGTCGTTTTTCCTCTCGAAAATATAGACAAACCAAAGGTTAGGGAAATAGCCCATGAACTTGACCTCTCGACAGCTGATAAAAAGGATAGCACAGGAATTTGTTTTATAGGGGAAAGAAACTTTAGAAAGTTTCTAAAACAATTTCTTCCTGCACAGCCTGGGGAGATAAAAGACCTAGATGGTAATGTCGTAGGTAAGCATGAGGGGCTTATGTATTACACTTTGGGACAACGCAGAGGACTTAATATTGGTGGCCGCAAGGGTGGCAATGGAGAGCGTTGGTTTGTAGTTAAAAAAGATTTAGAACATAATATTCTCTATGTTTCGCAAGGTGAAGATGATCTTTTGTATAGTGATGGACTTTATGCTAGCGGCATGAACTGGATTCCTGAAAAACCAAACGAAACAGAATTTGAATGTTTGGCAAAGTTTAGATATCGTCAACCCGACCAAAAAGTAAAGGTGACTATTCTTGATGACAAAAATATCAGGGTCGATTTTGATGAAAGACAACGAGCAATCACGCCTGGTCAATTTGTCGTTCTGTATGGCGAACAAGGGTTATGTTTGGGTGGCGGAACAATAGATAAAAGTTTTAATAAGTAGATTTTTCTTTTAAAGTATAAAAATTGCCCGCTTGCAAATAATACATGCAAGGAGGGGACGATGATAGTAATCAATTATATTGCATACATTTTGCTTCTTATTGGCGGACTTAACTGGGGGCTTGTGGGAATTTTCGATTTCAACCTTGTTGCTTGGTGTTGTATGGGAAGCAAGGTTGCCGAAAGAATTATCTACATTTTGGTGTTAATTGCAACTATTTATCTTATTATCGCACCAGCAGTTTGGGGCGGATTGTACTTCACAGCAAGAGCATAACACAAGAGTAAAAGTAGAAGCAGGGTTTTATCCTCTGCTTTTATTTTTTTTGAAAGTGTTGAAGTATGTTAGTATTTTCCATTTTTTCATAGTCAAAGTAAAAAGATTTGATGTAAACAATTGACAAGAATATTTGTTTTGTGTAAACTAGGCTAAAGAAAAAACATATGACTGAAAATACTGTTTTTATTTTAGTTTTAAAGTATACGAGTAGTCATAAGCAGATGCTAATAAGAAAAAATTGTTTGTCAATTTCTTATAGAATTCTCAAATGTTTGCAAAGGTGGTCGAGCGGTTTAAGGCGCACGCTTGGAAAGCGTGTTAGGTGAAAGCCTACGCAGGTTCAAATCCTGTCCTTTGCGCCAGTTTTTTAAAATTGTTTGGTTTTTGTGGGTTAAAAGTGACAGTTATTTTTTATGTGTATTTTCGTTAACTAGCATTTGGGTTTGTAGAAAGTAAAGAAATAAAATTGTGCATTTTCAGCAAAAAAAACGACCTATTTTAGGCCGTTTTTTTGTTACTCTCTTTCTTCTTCGTAGTGAGAGCCGGAATGTTGGGTTGCTGGGAAGCGTTGACCTTTTTTTAAAGTACAAGCTCCGCCGCATTTTCCGTTTTTGTCGTAGCAAGCATATTCTCCATCTTTTGGTGCTTGCTCGCCAGGTTTCCATTGTTTACTCATGTTTAACCTCCAATTATAGTGTGCCCATGTTGCGTCGATTTATACAAAATGTTAAATTAAAAAATGTATTAAATTTGTTTGCCTTTATTTTTTTCATGGGTTATAATATCTATGCGTTATGTCGCAAAGATTATTGAGGTGAAAATTGGTAAAAATAATAACAGATAGTTGTGCAGATCTTAACGAACAACTATATAAAGAAAATAATATAAGTGTAATTCCTCTTTTTGTAACTTTAGGGGAAGATGAATATTTGGACGGAGTAAATATTTGTCCAAATCAAATTTTTGATTATGTGGCAAAAACAAAGGTGCTTCCAAAGACTGCTGCAAGAAGCATTGAAGAATACAAAGAGTTTTTTTTAGAAGCACTTAAAGAAGGTGATGAAGTCTTTTACACTGGAATTTCAAGCAAACTTTCATCTTCGTTTGCAAATGCTCAAAAGGCTGTTGAAGAGCTTGGAAGTGACAAAATCTTTGTTGTTGACAGTGAAAGCCTTTCGACAGGAATTGGCAACCTCGTTTTACTTGCGTGTGAACTGGCAAAAAATGGCAAAAGTGGAAAAGAAATTGCCGAGATTGTTGAAAATCAGGCAAAACACAACCAAGCATCTTTTGTTGTTGATAATTTAGATTATTTATACAAGGGTGGCAGATGCTCTGCAATGGCTAAATTTGGTGCAAATTTATTAAGAATAAAACCACGCCTTGAACTTATAGACGGGGAAATTAAAAATACTGGGAAATATATGGGAAACTTTAAAATTGTTTGCAAAAAATACATAGATGATATGTTAAAACTGCACCCAAATTGCAAACAAGACATTGCATTTATCACCCATACTTGTCAAGATAAAGACTTTGTTCAAAGCATAGTTGATTATGTTAAAAGTAAAAATATATTCAAACAAGTTGTTGCCACTGATGCGGGTTCTACAATAACAAGTCATTGTGGTGCGAATACTCTTGGAATTCTTTACTTGTTGGAGGATTAATGGATAACTGCATTTTTTGCAAAATTATAAAAGGTGAAATTCCTTCATATAAGATTTATGAAGATGACTTTACTTATTCTTTTTTAGACCTTTCTAATGATGGGAATGGGCACATATTGGTTATTCCTAAAAAGCACTGCGAAAATATTTTGGATTGTGATGAAGACACTCTTGCACGCGTTATGCACACCATCAAACTTATTTCAAATCATTTGGTAGAAAATTGTGGCTTTGACGGAGTAAATGTGCTTAATGCTTGTGGAACAGAAGCAGAACAGAGTGTTTTTCATCTTCATTTTCATATTCTTCCAAGAAAGAGCGGGGACGGAATGCACATTTTCCCTAGACTTGAAAAATGTAAGTTTTCAAATGAAGAACTTTGTGAAATGTTGAGGATAGACTAACATGAAAAACATTATCTTATATACTGATGGTGCATGTTCTGGTAATCCCGGTATGGGAGGCTGGGGAGCAATTCTCATGTATAACGAAAAAGAAAAAGTCCTTTCTGGAAACGCTGAACTTACAACGAACAATCGCATGGAATTAACTGCGGTTATACAGGGCTTGAATGCTCTCAAAGAAGCGTGTGAAGTTGATGTTTATAGTGATTCTGCTTATGTGGTAAATGCATTTTTGCAAGATTGGGTAGGCAACTGGGTAAAAAATGGATTTAAAACAAGCAAAGGTAAGGTCCAAAATCTTGATTTGTGGCAGGAACTTTTGTCCCTTTGTGAAAAACATAAAGTTCATTGGCATAAAGTGAAGGGACATGCTGATAATGAGTACAACAACCGTTGTGACAAACTGGCAACAGGAGAAATTGATAAGTTAAGACAAGATAAGGGTGAATAATCCTTGTTGGTAAAATCTTTTTAATTGATATATACTTGGACATAAAAAAACAAGCGTCGCACATTAAAACGATGCTTGTTTTTTGTTTTAAATATTTGATTTAAAGTATTTGCTTGAAGTTTAAAATACCGAGGCGTTTTTAAAGCAACATGCTAATCAATATTGATTAGTTTATCAAAAATAGTTTCATAAATAGCGGGAGCGTTTGTTTTCCACTTATGAATTGCCTCATTGGCTGATTGCCTAGAAGGTGCCTTTATGCAAAGTGTAAACATTGGTGTGGGAATTAGTGGTTCGTATATTTTTAATTCAACATTGTATGATCCGTCATCATTTTTGGTGTATGTCGCACTATATTCCTGTGAAGACTTAACATTTAACCTATTTGCTTGCAAATAGGCGGAAATTTCTTCTCTCTTTGATAATGGGATTCGTCCATACAGATGAGAAAGGCATTCTCTTCCTTCATAAGTGAGAGCAAAAAGTTCTTTATCTTCATTTCCGGTGTTGTATAAAAGACGACAATCAACAAGGTCATGAATTATCGCTTTACAATCCATATAATTTTGTATCCAAGTGTTTTTAACCGAGCAAATATCCAAAATAGAGTCTTCTGTTAAAGGAATTTCCATTTTGTCAATTACAAAAAGCATTGTAAGTTTATCTAAAACCACTTGGTCTTTGTCTGAAAGTATTCTATCCATATGTATGATTATATCATGTTTTTTAAATAAATCAAATTATTTGTTTGATTTTTCAATTTATTATGCTACAATATAATTTAAGAGGGGAATATGAATAAAGATATTGAACAATTTTTAATTGCATGTGATGACCTCATTGGTTGCAAGTTTTTGGTCGCTGAATATAAATTGTCAAAAATGCTTAAAGCACTTGCAAGTGCACAAGATGTTTGTAACCTTGTCGGTGAGTGTTTAGAGCAATTCAATCGTGATAGAGAATTTGCAAAAGCATATATGGAAGATAAAAGAGGCAATTTCTATGTTGAAATGCCAGAAGAAGAGTATAAAATAATTGCACTTGTTTTTTGCACTCTAGTTGATATCGATGGCAAAAAAATTGATTTCACCGATTTTGTTATGAGGTTTTTTGGACGAGAGGAAAATCCTTACGAGTCCTTTGTGCAAACAATGATTGTTCCTTTTAGAAATCTTATCGCAGAAGCTTTTAGCGGTCAGCCAGTTCAAGAAGAAAATGATGTAGATGATGAAAAGACGGAAGAATCCGACGAAGAAGCCTCTGGTGATAAATTTGACCTCGCACAAAGAGTTGCGGTTCAAATTTTAAGTGAGCTTCAATTTTTGAGACAAGATGAGACCATTGATCGGGTGACACAAATAGCCAGAGCGATTGTAAAAACGAGTTCTATGAAAGATGAAGAGGTTTCATCAAGCCTTATTTGTGCATTAAAATTCTATAAAGTTAAACAAATTAGGTTTATGGTTAAAGAACTTGTTGACGCATTTGATTTATAAAAATAAAGATAACAGCAGAGCAAAAATAGCAGATAAAATGCCATGGGTGACTTTTTGTAAAATAAAAAGTCCAACTGGCATTTTTATTTTTTCAAGAAAAGTCATTGATTGGAGAATAGTTGAAAGCCCTCCAAAACTTATAACGAAGCTTGCGAGAATCATGGCAAGTTTTTGATTTGTTAATTTAGAAATTTCAATACAACCTTTTGTAATTTCCACTGTGCCTTGTAAAACTTCTTTTATAGGAGAAGGAAAAAGGCTTAAAATAGGATTAAATGCGGTTATTATAACAAAGAAAATGGCGATTATTACGCCGACTGAAAGAATGCTTAAAGCAGAATCTATAACAATTTGTGATAAGTCTTGTTTAGCATTCATGTTTGTGTAAGGAGCTTGTCCACTTTCTTTTGCCTTGATGTTTCGGTACAGAAGTCCATTTATCATTGCTCCTAAAATGTGTGCAATTAAAATAAAATATCCTATTTTAACATTATTGAACATTATAGCTCCAACTGCACCTACAATAAACATTGGACCAGAGGTTGAACAAAAACTAGTCATTTTATAAGCATCGGTTTGAGAAATCTTGCCTTGCAAATAGAGGTCACTAGTCATTTTTGCACCTACTGGATAACCGGAAATTATAGCCATAAAAAAGACGTAGGCAGATGGAGGTGGGGTTTTATAAAGCCTGTAACAAGGTCGTTTAAATGGTCTTGATAAAAAGTTAATATTCCCAAATGTTGAGAGTATCTTTGTAAAAAAAATAAATGGCAAAACACTTGGTAAGACATTGAGTGCCCAAGCGGATATCCCATTGTAAGTTGCTGAAACATAAACGCTTGGAGATATAACCATATTTATTAGAATAAATCCAATTAAAATTGTTAAAAAAGTGTTATATTTTTTCATTAAGACCACCAAATAATTTGACAAGATAAGCATAAATGCTTAAAATTAATACTAGAGAAATCGTAAACATTAATGTATGTTTATTCCAAATATAAATAATTTAGAAGGAAGATAGAATGAAAGAAAAACACCTTTATAAAAAGGCAAGAGAACTCAATAAGGCTATTGTTTTTCCAGAAGCTGGGTTCAGTGATAGAACTATTGAGGCAATCAAAATTATTAAGAAAAAGGGCATTGCACGTCCAATTCTTATTGGAGATGAAAGTGCAATCGTGCTTCGAGACAAGTCGCTTGTAGAATATCAAATAATCAATCCAAAGACCTTTCAAAATCGAGAGGAACTTGTGAAGGTTCTCCTTGAAAAACGCAAAGACAAAGGCTTGACAAGAGAGGAAGCGGAGCGACTAGTTGACGACCCATACTATTTTGGAACCCTTCTCGTCGAAAAAGGGTATGCCGATGGTATGGTTGCTGGGGCAGAGGCTTCAACTGCCACAACAATTCGTCCGGCACTTCAAATCATTAAAGCAAAAAGAAAAACGGGAATTGTTTCATCTTGCTTAATAATGCCAGGCACAAACAAGTTCTTAAAGGGGAAATGGTTGGTTCTTGCGGATTGTGGACTTAACATAAACCCTAATGAAGATGAACTTTACCAAATTGCTTGTCAAAGCACTGAAACTTATAGAAATCTTGGGCTTGCAAATCCAAAAGTTGCATTCTTATCTTTTTCGAGTAAAGGCTCGGGCAAAGACGAGGGCTTAAACAAGATTAGAGTGGCATGTGCAAAATTTAAGAAAACGGGAACTATTTGCGATGGAGAGCTTCAATTTGATGGGGCGATGGTAGAACGTGTTGCCAAAATTAAATGCCCAGACAGTCCTATTAAAGGTGATGCAAACATTCTTATATTCCCAGATTTGAATAGTGGAAACATTTGCTATAAGGCGATGCAATATATGGGCGGAGTGCAAGCAATCGGCCCAATTTTACAAGGACTTAAAAAGCCTGTAAATGATTTATCAAGAGGTTGTACAGTAGAGGATATCCTTTCTGTTACAGCTGTAACGGCACTTCAATGCCAAAATGAAAAATAAAGGAGAAAATATGAAAGTATTAGTTATTAACGCAGGAAGCAGTTCTTTAAAATATCAAGTTTTTGATATGGATAATGAAAATGTGATTGCAAAAGGAAATTGTGAAAAAATAGGAATCAACGGGTCTTTTATTAAATACAAGGCTCATGGCGTGGAAAAAGTTTTTGAAGGGAACCTTGCAAATCACACAGAAGCACTTGCAAAGGTGCTTGAAATTCTTCAAAACAAGGAATATGGCGTGGTAAAATCTCTCGATGAAATCGACGCTATTGGACACAGAGTGCTTCATGGTGGGGAAATCTTTAAGAAATCAGTACTCGTGACGAAAGATAACCTTGCTCAAATGGAGGAACTTATTCCACTTGGACCTTTGCATATGCCTGCAAATATATCGGGAATTAAGGCTTGCGAAGAAATATTTGGTAATAAGCCACAAGTTGCAGTGTTTGATACAGCATTCCATTCAAACATGCCTGAAAAAGCGTTCTTGTATGGACTTCCTTATGAAGCGTATACAGATTGGAAAATTAGAAGATATGGTTTTCATGGGACAAGTCATCGTTTCGTAAGCAGTGAATGTGCTCGTCTTATGGGTAAAGATATTAAAGATCTTAAAATTATCACATGCCACCTTGGAAATGGTTCATCAATTTCTGCTGTAAAGGGCGGGGTTTCAGTTGATACAACTATGGGGCTTACTCCACTTGCAGGGGTTCTTATGGGAACTCGTTGCGGAGATATTGACCCTTCAATATTAGAGGCTATTCAAGACAGAACGGGGTGGTCATTAAAAGAAATCACAAATTATCTTAACAAGAAGAGTGGTATTCTTGGAATGAATGGTGTTTCAAGTGATATGCGTGATAACGAAGAAGAAATCAAGAAAGGTAATAAAAGGGCCGAACTTGTAGTTGAAATGCTTGCATACCAAATCAAAAAATACATTGGTGCTTATATGTGTGCAATGGGTGGAGTAGACGCTATTGTCTTCACTGGTGGTGTAGGTGAAAACGACTCCGTATTGAGAGAAAAAGTTCTTGATGGACTTGAATTTGCAGGAATTGTTCTTGACAAAGCGAAAAATGGAGTAATCCCACGCGGAACAATAGAAGAAATTGAAGCTCCAGAAAGCAAAGTGAAAATTTATAGATTGCCTACTGATGAGGAACTCCTCATTGCAAGAGACACAAAAGAATTGGTAGAAAATAAGTAATTTAGTGTAAAACACTTGACAAAATGCTTGAAAATATCTATAATTTAAGAGCAAGAATGAATTTTTAAGGAGGAAAGACATGGCAGTTCCAAAGCATAAGGTTTCAAAGGCAAGAAGAAATACAAGACATTCAGCTAACTCTGTTGCAGTTATGCCTACACTTGTTGAGTGCCCACAATGCCACGAAATGAAAAAGCCTCACACTGTTTGCAAGAAGTGTGGAACATACAAAGGCGAAACCGTTATCGAGAAAAAAGAAGAAAATAAATAAATACAAACCACATCTTAATAGGTGTGGTTTTTTGTTGTCCATTCAAATATAGTGATTGACATAATGTCGGGTATAACTTGAGATTAATCACAAATAAAATATTTGTCATAATTGCTGTATTATGCGTTGCATAATACTAAATGTATGGTGAAGTATGTAAGACAACATACTAAATATGGATTGATTGTAGATATTTGCAAATTTTGTTCTAAACATTTGATTTTCATGAAAAATTTTGTTAATATATACATGTATATATTTTGACTTGTATGAGGTGAACATGAAAATTGTAGTTGATGCATTTGGTGGAGATAATGCTCCGCTTGAAATAGTTGAGGGTGTTATTTTAGCAATTAAAAAACATAAAGACCTAGAAATTGTTTTGTGCGGTGATGAAGATAAAATAAAAGAAATTCTTAATGGAAGGACAGAAAGAATAGAAATTGTTGATGCGAAAGAGGTTATTGCAAATACAGAGCATCCAACAGAAGCGATAAGAAATAAAAAAGATTCTTCGCTTGTTAGGGCTTATGATGTTTTAAAAGAAAGAGAAGACGTTATAGGGCTTGTAAGTGCTGGAAGCACAGGAGCAGTACTTGTTGGGGCGATTATGAAAATAGGCAGAATTAAAGGAATTTCTAGACCTGCACTTGCTCCTATTTTACCTACCAAAAAAGATAGTGATGTGCTTATTATTGATAGTGGTGCAAATGTCGACTGTAAACCCGTTAATTTGCTTCACTTTGCTTTAATGGGTTCGGCTTATTATTCCATCGTGTTTAACAAAGAAAATCCACGTGTCGCACTGCTCAATAATGGTGTGGAAGAGGGAAAGGGAAATGAACTTGCAAAAGAAACATATCCATTATTGCAAAATGCACCAATAAACTTTATTGGTAACCGCGAAGGCGGAGACTTTATGAGTGGTGATATCGATGTCATGGTCAGTGATGGCTTTGGTGGTAATGCTCTTTTGAAGGGAACAGAAGGTGCGGTTGGTGCTGTGCTTTCAATAATGAAGAAAAGTATAAAGAATAGATTTTGGAGCAAAATTGGCGCTCTGTTTATGAAAAATACTTTCAAAGATATAAAAAATAGAATTGATATCCTTTCAAGACATGGTGGAAGCCCACTACTTGGATGTAAAAAATTGGTTGTTAAAAATCATGGTTCTTGCAAGAGAAATAATATATTAGCGTCTCTTGAGCAAACAATGACTTTGCATAAAAACAATTTAATTGGCAGAATTGAAGAAGCACTTAAAGCTCTAGAAGGACAAAATGCAGGAGAGTAAAGTGGAACTTGGATATACATTTAAAGACCCGCAACTATTAAAAAGAGCACTCACTCATAGTTCTTATTCTGCCGAAAATTACGAGCGTTTAGAGTTTTTGGGCGACAGCATTTTAGATTTTTTGGTGGGAGAATATTTTTATAAACATTGTGATGAAAGTGAAGGAAAACTAACCGTTTTGAGAAGTCACTTTGTTTCAGAAAATTATCTTGCTAAATTGTTTGATAAACTCAATCTTAAAGGCAGTGTTATCCTTGGAAAAAGTTATCAAGGAGAAGTATCAAAAGCCATAAAAGGAGACATCATTGAAGCAATTCTTGCGGGAATCTATCTTGATGGTGGACTTGAAGAGGCAAAAAAGTTTATAGAAAGGCATTTTGAACTTGACTCTTATCAGTCAATTATAGACGATAATTACAAGTCTAGGTTACAAGAGCTTGTACAGAGTCATTTCAAATGTAAAATTGGTTATGACACAGTCGCATGTGAAGATGGCTTTGAAGCAACATTTTTTATGGACGAAGATAAAATAGCCCATGCAAAAGGGAAAAGCAAGCAAGAAGCAGAACAAAATTGTGCTAAAATTGCTATAAGCAAATTGTTTTTAATTAATTGATTTTAGCAGTAAAAAAATTTTATAAACAAAACAACGAAAACGGCAAAAGTATATAAAAAGCAAAGAGGAAAATATGATTTTTAAACGAATTGAAATGGTGGGATTTAAGTCGTTCGCCGATAGAACAATAATTGAATTTAATGACAACTTTACAGCAATCGTTGGACCCAATGGTTGTGGTAAAAGTAATGTTTCTGATGCCATTAGATGGGTCCTTGGAGAACAAAGCCCTAAAACTTTGCGTGGTGATACTATGCAAGATGTTATTTTTAATGGTACGGAAAAAAGAAAAAGCCTTTCTTACTGTGAAGTAACATTAACATTTGATAACCACACAAGATTTTTTGATTTCGACTATGATGAACTTGCCATAACAAGAAAACTTTATAGGTCAGGCGAAAGTGAATATTTAATTAATAGAAATACTTGCCTTTTGAGAGATATTACGAATCTTTTATATAACTCTGGTCTTGGCAAAAATGGTTATTCCGTTGTTAGCCAAGGTAAGGTTACAGAACTTGTAGATGCTAAACCTGAAAATAGAAGAGCTATGTTTGAAGATGCGGCGGGAATTTCAAAATATAAAAATGATAAGAAAGAAGCTGAAAGAAAACTTGAAAGAACAGAGGATAACCTTACAAGAATTAAAGATATTTTAAGCGAAATTGAAAGACAAATGGGACCACTTAAAAAGCAGGCAGAAAATGCTAAAAAGTATCTTGAATATAAGGCTAAACTAAAAGACCTTGAAGTTAATGCATATATTTATCAATACGAAAACGCAAATGATGTAAAAGCACAGATCTCACTTAAACTTGATGCAATAAAGAAACAACTTGATATTCGTGAAAGCGACCTTGAAAAAGCCAATAACGAATATGATAAGGCAATGTTTGATCTTTCTAACTTTGATAAAATGCTTGCGAGTTTAAACGAAAAGATTTTGGACTTGACTGTTGGGCTCGAGAAGCAAGAGAGTGAAACAAAACTAGCAAGAGAAAGAGTAAACTTTACTCATAAAGAAAATGATAGATTGCAACTTGACAAAGCAAATAGCATTACAGCATTAAAGCTTTGTGAGGAAGAGAGAAAGGGACTTGAAGAAAACGATTTAAAACTAAAATCAAATATAGAGGCACTAGAAAAGTCCTTTGATGAATTAAGTCAAACCTACCTTGCGGTTGCGGGAGAACTTTCTCTCAGCGAAGATGAAGCAGGGCAAGGTCAACAAAAAATTATCGAAACATTAGGCTCATTAAGTGATGTGAAAAGTTCTGTATCAAGACTGCTTGCAGAAAGAGATATTTTAAGCCAAAACTTAAAAAATCTTGAAAATGATGTGAGCTCGCTTGAAAACAAATCGCAAGAGACAGACGGAATTTGTAAACTTGGTCAAAAAGAGTTGGCAGACAAAGAAAATTCTTTAAAAGCTTTAAAAGCAGAACTTGAAGACAAGGTTAGTAAAAACTACATAAAAGAAAATGCTCTTCGTGGGCTTGAAAATGAAAAAGCGAACATTATAACCCAAGTTAAAGTTTTTGAAAATAGAAAAAAACTTTTAACTGACCTTCAAAATGAATATGAAGGCTATTCTTATGCAATTAAAAAACTTTTAAAAGAAAGCGAGCGAAATTCTGCATTAAAGCAAAACATCGTGGGCGTTGTTGCTTCACTTATCAAAGTCCCTCAAAAGTTTGAAACGGCGATTGAGGTTGCCCTCGGCGGAGCGGTTCAAAATGTTGTTACTTTTGATGAAGAGGGTGCAAAACAACTTATCAAGTTTTTAAAAGATAATCAGTTTGGACGTGCAACATTTCTTCCTATTTCATCTATGAAAAGAAGAGACCTCGATTCAAGACTACTTGACGGGAAAGCAGGGTGTTTTGGTGTTGCAAGCAAACTTGTAGACTATGATAAAAAAATAGATAATGTTGTAAGTAATCTTCTTGGTTCAACTGTTATTGTAGATACTCTTTTTACTGCTGTAAATCTTGCCAAATCCAGTGGCTATTCATATAGAATTGTCACACTTGAAGGCGATGTTGTAAACCCACAAGGTTCACTTACTGGTGGAAGTAAGAAAGCAGAATCTTCAAACCTTATGGGGCGTGAAAGGGAGATAGAAACTCTTGGAATTGAAATTGCAAAACTTGAAGTTAGAAGTCAAGAAATCGATAATGAAATTCTAAATAATGCTGAAATTTGCAAACTTGCGAAAGCGGAAATAACTGCTTTAACGGAGACTATTAATTCTTTGGAAGTTGAAATCGCATCTAAAAAAGAAAAGCTTGAACAACTATCTAACACGCTTTTAGACACGCAAGATTCGTTAAAAGTTTCTACAATGGAAAAAGAAACAGTTTCAAATAAACTTAAATTAATTGGAGAAGAACTCGCCAGAGCAGAAAAGGTTGAGAGTGCACTTTCTGGAAATAAAACTGATGCAGATGAACTTATTAAAGAAAAGAAAGAAAAATATGAAAGATTGAGAATTGAAAGAGACAAAATCAATTCAAATCTTTCAGTTGTTAAAGTTGAAATCGCCCAGGCAAAAGCACAACTGGGGGCGAACGATGAAAACTTACAGAGAGTAAACAACGAAATAGGCAAATTTAACAACAACATTTATGCTCTTGATGGTCAAATAGCCAAAAATGAAGAGTTTATTTTAACATGTGAGAACATGATTAAAGAGAAACTTGCTTCTGCTCCATCTTCGGCAAAGAAAGATGAACTTAATAGTTTCCTTGAAAAACGCAAAAATGTGGAAGCTGACAAAGATAAATTATCAAGTCGAATAAAGGAACTTGACACTCAAAAGGCATCAATTAACGGCGAGCTTTCTTCAATAAGGGATAAAAAATTTAGAGAGGAAATGAATCTTTCTAAAGTGGATACTGAACTTGAAACAATGCAGGAACGCATTTTTGAAGAATATTCACTTTCATACACAACATGCCTTGACCTTCGTAGACAAGATTTCAATATCAATGAAGCGATGCCAGAAATTGGTAAACTTAAAAAGGATATCAGTGCACTGGGTTATGTTAATGTTAATGCTATCGAAGATTGCAAAGCGCTTCTTGATAGATATGATGACTTAAATGGTCAAGCGGGGGATCTTGATAAAGCAAAAGAGGATCTTTTAAAGATTATCAAAGACCTTTCAGGCATCATGATTGAAAAATTTAATAATGAACTTGAAAAGATAAATGAAAGTTTTAAATTGACATTTAGAGAACTTTTTGGAGGCGGGACGGCTAAACTTGCTCTTTCTGATGAAAATGATCCTCTTGAATCTGGAGTTGAAATTTTCGCTCAACCACCTGGAAAGAAGATTCAAAATATGACTCTTTTGTCGGGTGGAGAAAAGTCTTTAACCGCAATGGCAGTTATTTTTGCAATATTGAGAATTAAACCTCTTCCATTCTGCCTTTTCGACGAAGTGGAAGCGGCACTCGATGATTCAAATGTTGAAATCGTTGACAAATATCTTAAAAAGTTGTCTGGCGAGACCCAATTTATTCTTATCACTCACAAAAAGCCAACAATGGAATACGCTGAAGCACTTTACGGCGTTACAATGGAAGAAAAAGGCGTTTCTAAAATTGTATCTGTTCTCTTATCAGATGCTATCAAACATGCACAGGAGGCATAGCATAAATGGGATTTTTTAAAAAAATTGGACAAGCGTTAAAGAAAACAAGAGAGGCGATTGCCAGAAAAATTGATGCTATGCTCAGTCATGGCGAACTTAATGATGAGTTTTATGATGAACTCACCGATGTGCTTATATCATGCGATATAGGTGTGCGAACTAGTTTTGATCTTGTAGAAGAATTGAGACTTCGTGCAAGGAAAAGCAAATTGCGTACTGCCGAGGACGTAAAAAAAGAACTTAAAACGCTCTTGAAAGAAGATTTTTCAGCTAATGAAGAATTGAAAATTGAATATCCTGCAGTTATAACTATAATTGGAGTTAACGGCGTAGGAAAAACCACAACTATTGGTAAAATGTCAAAATTCTTTAAGAATGAGGGTAAAAATGTTACTCTTGTGGCGGGTGACACTTTCCGTGCTGCTGCGTCAAATCAATTAAATGAATGGGCAGAGCGAACTAAAACAAGAATTATTAAACATGCAGAAGGTGCTGATGCCGCGGCTGTAGTGTTTGACGGAATCGCTAGTGCAAAAGCTAAAAACACAGATGTTCTTCTTGTTGACACGGCAGGTAGATTGCACACAAAAACAAACCTTATGGAAGAACTCAAAAAGATAGATAAAGTAATTTCAAGGGAATATCCAGAAGCACACAAGTATACGCTTATAGTGCTAGATGCTACAACTGGTCAAAATGCTTTGAGTCAAATTCAAGCATTTGATGAATTTGTACATATTGATGGCATTGTGCTCACTAAACTCGATGGAACGGCAAAAGGGGGTGTTGTGATAACAATTCAAAAGGATTATCACAAACCAATCGCCTTTGTTGGAGTTGGAGAGGGAGTAGATGATCTTGAAGAATTTGATTATAATGAATTTGTTGAAAACTTGTTTTAAGAAAAAGGGAGAAAATTATGGATTATAAATTTGATACGCAACTTCTTATTGACGGAAAAAATCTTTCAGACGAAGCAATAAGAGAGTATATTACAAAAAATTTTGAAGGCGATTGCCTATTGGTTGTTGGTGATGATGAACTTATAAAACTTCACTATCACACAAATGAACCTTGGAAAGTGCTTGAATATTGTGCTACGCTTGGAGATATTTACGACCTCGTTGTTGAAAATATGTTTCGTCAAGCCAAAGGGCTTAAAGGTTAAAAACAAATAATAAACAGTTAGATTTGAATTTTATTCAAACATCTCTTTTGGTATCTGGCAAAAGTTTTTTAAAAATGGAAGTACATGATATTTTAAGAAGATTTATTACTTAAAAAGTCGCATTTTTTAATGCGGTTTTTTATTTTAACAAATTTTATGAAGTAAATGATATCAAAAAACTACAAATGATATCAAAAAACTACAGAGGTATTTAAATGAAATATAAAAATTAATTGAAAAATTAAAATGTTTTTTTTGTAAACTATAAAAATTAAATATTTTTTTGCTGGTAAGTCAAAATTCGACATAATTCAACATATATCTACTACTAGAAATTAATCAAGGTGGTGGTGTATGATTTATGAAAGTTTTTCAAAATTTTTGGGCAAAATTTGTTGTTTTACTTCATTTGTGAGTTCCATTCAAGGCTTTCCAAAGCCTTTAAGCAAGGAAGAAGAGGAAGAGTGGACGGAAAAACTGGCACAGAAAGACCCTAAAGCACGAGAGGTTTTGATAAATCACAATTTGAGACTTGTAGCGCATATCGTTAAAAAGTATTCCAATTCTCTTGAAGCAGACGACCTTATTTCTGTGGGAACTATTGGGCTTATAAAGGCGGTAGATAGTTATGATAAGGACAAAGGAGTACTTTTGTCTACTTATGCTTCAAGGTGTATAGAAAACGAAATTTTAATGCTTATTCGTGCGAATAAGAAACACAAAGATGTTGTTTCTTTAAATCTTGCCTTATCCCCAAAAGCGGATAGTGATGAAATGGAACTTGGCTACCTTATCCCAGCCGAAGATGGAGATGAAGTTTTTGAGAAAATTGAAGATTCTTGTTTAATGAAAGATGTTCTTGCAATTATGCAAGAATGTTTGACGCCTATGGAGCAGGAAATCATCAAATATAGGTTTGGGATTTGCGGTTACGAGCAAAAAACACAAAAAGAGGTTGCTCAAATTTTTAATATTTCCCGCTCATACATTTCTAGAATAGAAACCAAAGCTACAAAAACGCTTCAAAAGAATATTTGTAAGGAATAAATATTTAAAAAATCTACAATTTTAATTAAATAAATAAAAAACTTCTTTTTTAAAAAAAATACTAATAAAAAATAAAATTTTTTTAAAAAAATATTGAAAATTGTCAAAAAAATATTTAAAATATGTTTGCAATTAAAAAAAATAATTATATACTAATAAAAAATGGGTAGGTTGCATAAGGAGGGCGAAAATGGAAAAGCAAGAGTTTTATAAAGTTGTAAATAAACTTATTTTGCCACTCTTTACAGGTTCAGTTATTGAAGGTGAAGAAGAATCATCACCAAGAGATAACGAAGTCGCATTTGACAAAAGAAATACTTTGCTCATAAAGCCATCAAAAGCAGACGAATATCGTTTGATTTTGAAAAGAGGACAACCATTTCAGCCATTTGAAGTAAATCTTTTGAAATCTATTTTGGGTGAACTCGACCAAATCTCTGCTTTGGGGCTTCAAGAACAGAGTTTTACTAAAGTTTTGCAAGAGAATGCTATTGAAAAAGCAATTTGTGATAGTATATGCGATGGGGATAGTTCAAAAAGTATGTTTGGCATTATAAACCATCTTGAAAATTGGAGTGCCAGAACTTATGAAGGCAATCGCGTTGCCATTGGAATTATACTAAACTTAAGTAGTGAGGCACCCGAAGATAGTCTAGGTTATGATGAAGTTATGAATCAAGATTTCTTTTCTCTTCTTTCAGATGGCGAAGAATCTTATGTTGAATTTGATAAAAAAGGTAATCTACTGGGCTATATCCAACTAGACAAAGTTAAAAAGGTTCCATGTATTACACCTTGTGCGTATGAAATGATTGCAAGATATTGTAACGAAAGAAGAATAGGAATTGTTTTGACAACTTATGGCGACCTTTTAATCTTTAAAAATCGAAACCTTTTATTTGCCAAAAGACTTGGAAGTTGGAATATTTACTCCCATGAAGAAGTTATCCAGTTGCTATCAAATAGGGGAAGTTATTCTTTAAAAGATATAAGGCGTTCTGTATACTACACTGCACTTGATACTTCATTTGCCTATTGCGGTGGCTGTCTCGTTTATCTAAACAAAGATGGCGTGCAAGGAGCCCTCTCTCATATTAATGCACATGACATTTTAAATGAAAAATATTATCTTATGAAAAGAGATATTGAAATCGAAAACGCACAAAAAACTGGCAATAAGAAAATTCTCGCTATGGTAGAGAATCAGTATGGGCCATCATATGAAGAGTTTTTGGCTCAAAATAAATGTATTAAGGCTAGGACCATTAAGAAGATTATTGGAAATAAGCCTTTTCATGAATTAAGCAGAAAGTTAAGATCGGAAATAGTGGGAATGGACGGAGCGACCATAGTGGATAGTGATGGAACCATTGTTGCCGCTGGGGCAATACTCAAAATTGAAGCTGGAAGTGAAGGCGGTGGACGACTTGCGGCAGCAACCACACTTGGAAAGTATGGAGTTTCTATTAAGATTTCACAAGATGGACTTTTGAAAGCATTTTACCCAGATAAAAAATCGGGCAAAGTTAAGAGTTTATTTACAGTTGGCTAATGCCTATAAATTTTAAATTTGAAAAAATCAATCATTTTTTGATTGATTTTTTATTTTTGCGAAGGCTATTGAAAAATATAGGGGTTGTATAAAGATATCTCAAATGATTTATATAAACATGTTAGATTGCAATTATAAATAATAAAGACAATTTTGAATGAAAAATAGTGTTTTTAAAAAAGGCTTTATGCGTCCAATAAGACAAAAAACAATTATTATGACAAAAAGTATTAAGTTGGAATGGGGTAATATTGCTTTCATGTTGGTTAAAAAAGAGAGGATTATATCGATATGTGCAAAAGGTTATGAAAATAAAAACTATATTTCTTTTTAAATAGTGAAAAAGAGATTTAAGCGTGCTAAAAAATGTCGAAAAAATCTCTTTTTCAAGTGAAGACTTGACATTTCTCCATAAGTGTTGTATACTGCATCTAGTTATGCAGACAATCGCGTCATTTTTGATGAGGAAAGTCCGAGCATCCAGAGAACATGGTGCTGGCTAACGGCCAGCGGGGGCGACCCTAGGGAAAGTGCAACAGAAATAAACCGCCACGAAAGTGGTAAGGATGGAAAGGTGGTGTAAGAGACCACCGCTTAATTAGGAATAATTAAGGCTCTGTAAACCCCACCTGATGCAAGGTCTATGGGCACATGTGCGTTCTCTCACGCCCTATCGTACCGCTTGAATTTGTCAGTAATGGCAAAACTAGATAGATGATTGTCTAATACAGAACTCGGCTTATAGCATGACTACCAGCGATATGCTGGTTTTTTTATTTTAAAATACTGTGAAAGTAAAATCTACTATTGATTTAACCATGTGTATATGTTAAAATAGAAAACATGGAAGATAAACAAAAAATGGGAAATAAACCAATAGAAAATTTAAAATCGACCCAATATAGATATACTCTCGCAAATTCTAGCCTTACAAGAGGTAAAGAGCTCGCGAGCTTTGTTACAGAATATTTTGGTGGACACATGCCAGACCAAAAAGAATGGCAAGATTTTTTTGTTGATTTGATTAAAGAATATGCCGTTAGTAAAAAAGTGCCCAAAGTTAGATTTATAAACCTTGCAAAACATGACGCATCGACAAAAAACACAGACAGCCCGAACAATACGCTTGGTAGTTTTATCTGGGGAAGTGGGGACGAAAAAGGAATTTATTTATCAAAAAAGACAGTGGAACGCCTTTCAAACAGGAGTTATTCTTTGATAAATGCGGTATCTACACTTATGCATGAATTTCGTCACTTTTACCAATTTGAAGCGCATTATGAAACAGGAAGCAAAACTTATAGCAAAATTATAGGTGAATCTCTCCATGATGTGCGTAGGGGAATGAGAATGCCATTAATTTCAACTCGCGAGAAAATTTTGACAATTTGCAAGATACTTCATTCTGTGACAAATAGTTGTGAGTTTGTTGAAAAATTATTGGAATTAAAAGGAAACAAACAAAAAATTCTTCTGTATTATATTGCTTATTGTAGCTATTACTATGCTCCTCACGAGAAAGACGCCAGAGATTTCGGCGAAAAAATGGCGGATCTTATCTTTGCTGATTGGTTCGACATGGTTGATGAAAATACTAAAAGTTTACTCGAAGCAGACTATTATGGCTTGGGTGAAAGTCATGAAAATTTAGAGACATTGCATAGAGCAACATCATGCTATAAAGCTTTTAAGAAGAGTGTAAAAGCACTTCCTTTGAAGGATTTTGAAGTAATGGGACAAAAGATTGAAGGCATGCAAGACTACGACTTAAATCAACTTTATTTGGGTTTCTTGAATATAATTTATGGTGATGATTCTGTCGCAGATCAACTTGACATAATTTTAGAAAGCATAACTAAATCTTATCCATGTGTTTTTGAAAATCTAATTGATGTGTATGATTTTGACAAGAAACAACTTTCCTTTATAAGTAAGCTAGTTTTGGCTCATGCAGAAAACGGCGATCTTACAGATGAAATACTGACTAAAATATGTGGGCATGAAAATCTCATTAGTTATAAGAATGTTGAAAAACTGCTCATATTTGCAATTAAAAACAACAAGTTTGGAGCATATGAAGATCTTTACAGTGAATGGTTGTTTAGAAGTCTTTGTCAAAAAGATGAGGACGACTTTGCTGGTAAATTGATTTGTACCTTGGAAGAAAAAGCAAATAATATATTAGCCTCTAATCCTGATGAAGAAGACCGTGAAAATGCTCGACATATTTCAATGCTTTTAACCCATATTGCTGATGATGGTTATATTAGCGATAAAGATGAAAAAATTGTAGCGTTAGTAGAGAACATTAAAATTTTTCTTGGTTGCCAGGAAGAAAGAGAAAATTAATTGATTATATAATGTGAATTTGTCAATAAATGTCTTATGAAAAAGAAAGAGTTTATTGAAAAATTAAAAAATTTGATATTAAATAAGGTTAGATTTCACGCTCCCAATTTGGTTACGGAGAATGTTGATTTTGACCTCTTAAATGTAGTGGGGATAGACCCAATCTATCCAATTTTTGTGTTTTCTAGACAATTAGACAACACATTTTTTGTCGCATTTAAAAAGGCAAAAAAAGAGGCAAAATTCAATCTTGTTTTAACCAAAAAACCCCTTGTAACAAGTGCAAAATTAAAGCATTTAGAAAATACACAGGTGCTTCTTGAAGAAGAGATGGGAAGTGCACTTTTTTATACACTTGATGGGCTAAATATAAATTATATTTCTCACACAAACTTTGAGAAAAATCTTAAAAATGATTTTTTAAAAATAAATGAAAAAGAGATTAATTTTGATTTTTGTCCTTTTTATTATCACAAAAAACTAGCGATAGATGGCGTGATATTTGAAGGTAAAGAATTTCTTATTAATGGAAAAAACTATGATTTAAGTTTTTCAAATCCTCATAGCGAAAAGAAAGAAATTTCACTTGAATTTAACATGCCTTTGCCAAGAGGTTACTATGTTTTTAAAAAGGGGATCAATTATATAGAAATTTTGAATATAAACACAAAAGAAAAGGCATATTTTAACTATCAAGCAAAAGGCATGAATTTTTCGTTTTCTTCAATAAATGGACTAGAAAATTCCACGTTCGCATGCATTAATGTAAGATGTAGACTGCTTTTAAGTGGTAGAGAAAATAGACATATATTTTTCAATTTTGGACAACTAAAATTTTTCTTTTTAAAGCCAAACGAACTTAAAGATTACTTTGAAATAAGTCAAAGAAAAATGTTTGAAACTTTTGATGTTATGATAACAAGTAAGGATAAAAACTTTGATGAAACTTTTAATCTCTCTTTGCCCCGAAAAATTTGGGAAAACTGGGAAAAAATGACTTCAAACGAGCAAAGCGAAAATGAATGGCTAAAATTGAAAAATCAAATTGTTTTGAAGAATGAAAAAGGCGAAAAAATAAATCCGCATTTTGTTGGGCTTAAAGAAGTTAAAATGTTCCGAAATTCGGGCTGGAAAAGGGTTTTTATTGTTCACGGTGACAGTGAATATTTGTATGATGGAAAGGCGAAATATTTTAACTTCTCTTTGCTGACAAAAGAAATATTATCACAAAATAGTGAAATTTACTTGTCTTTTAGGGCATAGTGTTGTAAAATGACTATGTAATGAATAATAGTGAGACCCGAATCCCTCTTGCAGAGCGTATGCGCCCAAAGTCATTTGAGGATTTTGTGGGACAAGAACATATTGTAGGCAAAAACATGCTACTTTATCGTGCTATTAAATATGGCACACTGGGTAGTTGTATTTTTTATGGTCCTCCTGGAACGGGGAAAACTACTCTTGCCAACATAATTGCGAATTCGCTTAACGCTCAATTTTTTAAACTTAATGCTGTCACCAGCGGAGTGGCAGATGCTAAAAACATTATTGAAAGGGCAAGAGCGGATAAGGCATTGCTTGGTAAAGACACATACCTTCTTCTTGATGAATGTCACAGATGGAATAAAAGCCAAAGTGACTGTGTGCTAGAAGCGATTGAAGATGGTTCGATTTTCTTTATCGGTTCAACCACCGAAAACCCTTATACATCTATGACGCGTGCTATTGTGTCGAGATGCAGAATATTTGAATTCAAACCTCTTACTTCAAAAGATATTGTTAAGGCCATGAATAGGGCACTTCATGACGAAGAGCGAGGACTTGGCAAATTTAAGATTGAGATATCAAACGACGCTCTTGAATATCTTGCTTTTGCTAGTGGCGGAGATCTAAGGAATGCGTTGAACAGCCTCGAACTTGCTGTTATGACAACTCCAATGGCAAAAGATAAAACAATTAAGGTGGATTTAGAGGTTGCTAAACAATCGACTGATCGTAAAGCTCTTTCAATGGATGAAAACATGTATTATGACTTTTTGTCAGCATTTTGTAAAAGTTTGAGAGGTAGCGACGCAGAAGCGGCACTTTATTATAGTCAGCGACTCATTTCAGCAGGACTTGACCCAATGATTATTGCAAGAAGACTTGTTGCTCATGCCAGCGAAGATGTTGGAATGGCAGATTCTAATGCTCTTTTGCTTGCAACAAGTGCAATGTATGCAGTTGAAAAAATGGGAGTGCCAGAAGGCTTGATTCCATTAACTCACGCAATTATTTATGTTTGTGAAGCTGAAAAATCGAATTCTGTGATTAAGGCGCTAACTATGGCGAGGGAAGATGCATTAACACATACCGAAAATAAAGTCCCAAATCATCTAAAAAATCACCCTAGTACAAATCCTGATGGACATGGAACATATAAGTATCCACATGATTATGGCGGTTATGTTAAACAACAATATATGCCAGATTCACTAAAAAACAGAGTATATTACACGCCTTCAAATAATGGTAGAGAGAAAAATCTACAAAGAAAGAAATTTAAATTTAGAGAGGAAAACTAAATGTTTGGATATAGAAATGACGGAAAGAAAGTTAAAGGGATGAATATTATCGACAAAGCCGAGCCTTTTTTCATGCCTCAAAGAATTGATGCTGTAAATTACACAGCAATCAAAATTGTTTGTGATCCTATGGACGACTTTATTGCTAGAAAGCGTAAAGAGGGTGAACATTATAACTACATGTATATTTTAATGGCTGCTGTGGCAAGAGTATTATATTCGAAACCAAGACTTAACCGCTTTATCATGCGCGGAACAGTTTATCAAAGAAATTATATATCTATTTCAATGGACGTAAAGAAAAAACTTGTTGAAGATGGCGAACAAATGACTCTTAAGTTTTATTTTACAGGAAAAGAAAGTTTGCCAGAAATCAAGAATATTGTTGAAACGGAAATCAACAAAAATCTTGATGTTAAAGCTGTTGACAGCACCACAAAAGTCGCAGGGAAATTTTGTAAATTGCCAGACTTTTTGTTTAGGTGGGCACTTGGCATTGCAAGATGGGCTGACAAGCATGGTCTTTTAAGTAAAAAACTTATTAATGCAAGCCCTTTTCACACAAGTTGTTTTATAACAAATCTTAAATCAATAAAACTTGGACATATTTTCCACCACCTTTATAACTTTGGAACAACAACTATGTTTATAAGTTTAGGCAAGGAAAAAATGGAACCTTGGGTAGAAAATAATAAAGACCTTAAAGTTAAAAAAATCCTTACCTTGGGAGTTTCTCTTGACGAGCGTGTCGCTGACGGTCTTTATCTTGGACAATGCCTAAGAATGATGCAAGACCTTCTTGCAAATCCTGAACTCTTAATGACTCCATTGCCAGACGATGGAACGGTTCCAAAATGGCTTATAACAAAACCTAAAAAGAAGAAAAAAACAAAAGAGAAAAAAGATAAAGTTATAAAAGAGAAAAAAGTTAAAGAAAAAAAGCCTAAAAAAATAAAACCTTTAAAAAATAAACAAAAACATGAGGCAAAATTAAATAAGAAAAATAAAACCGAAGAACAAAAATAGAGGTGAAAAGTGAAAAAAATTTTAAATTATATTATTGCTATTGCCACTATTATTTACATAGGGTTTTTATGCTATTTTAACATCACAAAAGGTGCCTTTGCGGTAGCAGATGACCTTATTGTCAACATTGCTTTTTATGGAGGCTGTGTTATTGCAATCATAAGTGCATTTGTAAACATGTTGGGCATGCCTTTTCAAAGCATCTTTTTGATTATTTTGACTGTTTTTGTTGTGGTTTTTGTGTTAACTCTTATAATTCCGGATTGGTTTAGAGGACTTTTTGGAATTGAAAAAGGAGCATTTATACATTTTTAATTTAACGAAAGACCATTTGCAAATATTTTGTTTATTGCTAAATGAATTAAAAAATGCTTTATTTGCAATAATTTAGACAATAAATCGGGAGGAGTCATGAGTAAACTTTTGATTGTTGATGGAAATAGTATCGCGTACAGGGCATATTATGCTCTGCCTTTTTTATCTAATCATGAAGGAAAGCCATCCGGTGCAATTTATGGCTTTGCAAATATTTTAATTAAACTTTTAGAACAAACAAGCCCCGATTATGTTGTTGTTGCGTTTGATCATGCAAGAAAAACTTTTAGAAATGACATTTATCCTGAATACAAAATGCAAAGGAAACCAACGCCAGAAGAACTTTTAACACAACTGCCTGTCATACGAGAGATGACTGCACTTATGGGCATAAAAGTAATAGAATCAGCGGGGATAGAAGCGGACGATATAATTGGAACAACAAGTAAACTTTTTGAAGGGGAAAAAATTATTTTGTCGGGTGACCGCGATCTATTGCAACTTATAGATAATTGTACAACTGTTTGGCTTACTAAAAAAGGAATAACAGAAGTGGACAAAGTTGATGAAACTAGGCTTAAAGAACTTTTTGGGCTTAAACCTTTTCAAATTGTCCATTTGAAAGCACTAATGGGTGATGCGTCGGATAACATTCCTGGCGTCAAAGGAGTGGGTGAGAAAACAGCACTTAATTTGCTTGAAAAATTTGAAACAGTCGATAACCTTTACGAAAATATAAACGAAGTTCAAGGCAAAATAAAAGAAAAGCTTTTAATGGATAAAGATATGGCGTTTATTTCAAAAACGCTCGCGACAATTAAACGTGATTGCGATATAGATTTTAATATCGAAGACGCAAGATTTTCTTTTCCATTAAGTCAAAAAGCATACGATTTCTTTAAAAATTACGACTTTACTTCTATAATCAAAAATAACAATATATTTGAAAAAACAAACGACAAAAAGGAAGACAAAAAAGTAAAAAGAATTTCTCTTAATGGTGAAATTTTAAATGAAATGAGCAAATTAAAGAGTGGCGAATTCTTCTATGATTTGCAATCACTTGAATTTCTTTTCGAAGGAAATATTTACTTTTTAGAGCAAAATTATGGAATGTTTGAAGACGGACTTTCATTAAATGAAATTTTTGAAAAATTAAAGCATGTGTTTGAAGACGAAAGAGTTTTAAAAGTTACGCCTAATGCAAAGTTCGACATGGGCATTTTGAACAAATCCGGCATTAGACTTATTAATTATTATGACCTTTCATTGGCAGAGTATATCGCAAGAGGCGCACTTAAAAGTGCAATGAAACAGCCTAAACTTGATGAGGCGATTGAATTAAAAGAAAGTTGTGATGAAGAACTAAAGAAACACGATCTTGATGAAATATATTATTCAATAGAAATTCCACTTGTAAAAATTCTTTTTGACATGGAAAAAGCGGGTTTTAAGATTGACAAAAATAAGTTAGATATACTATCAAAAGAGTTTGAGGATAAGTTGCAAAGTCTTGAACAAGACATATATCAAGAGACCGGGGCAGAGTTTAATATAAGTTCTCCAAAACAGGTCGCAGAGGTTTTATTTGACAAACTCGGTATAACCGCTTACAACAATAAAAAGCGTTCAACAAATGCAAATGTGCTTGATGAGCTTCGATATATTCCAGTTGTTGATAAAATTTTAAATTATAGAAAGTACTCAAAATTGAAAAACACTTATATTGATGTTTATGACAAACTGATTTCAAACGGGGAAAGTGTTTTACACACAACATTTAACCAAACACAAACTAGTACTGGCAGACTTTCAAGTAGCGAACCAAATCTTCAAAACATTCCAACACGCGACGATGAAGGCAAGGTTTTGAGAAAGATTTTTGTCTCCAAATTTGAAAATGGTAAAATCATTTCCGCAGATTATAACCAAATTGAATTGCGTCTTCTGGCTGATATGTCAGGGGAAGAAAAACTTATAGAGGCATACAAAAATGGTGTAGATATTCATAGAAAAACAGCAAGTGACATCTTTGGTGTTCCGCTTGAAGAGGTTACTGACGCGGAAAGGCGTGAAGCTAAAGCGGTAAACTTTGGAATAATCTATGGTATAAGTGACTATGGTTTAAGCCAAAATATAAAATCAACGAGAAAGAAAGCGAAAGATTATATTGACTCGTATTTTTTCCGTTATCCGCTTGTAAAAAAGTTTATGGACGACAATGTCGAGTTTGCAAGAGATCACGGCTATGCGGTCACAAAATTCGGCAGAATAAGGTATATACCTGAAATATCTTCATCAAAATTTCCAATTCGATCATTTGGCGAGAGAGTTGCGATGAACATGCCACTTCAAGGAACGGCAAGCGATATAATTAAACTTGCGATGATACATGTTTCTCAAAGAATTGAAAAGGAACATCTTAAAAGTCAATTAATTTTGCAAATCCATGACGAACTTATTGTGGACACTTATCCTGGTGAAGAAAAGAAGGTAGAGACACTTTTAAGAGAAGAAATGGAAAATGTTGCAAATCTCAAAATTCCACTTTTGGTTTCAGTGGGTGAGGGTGAAAACTTATACGATTGCAAATAAAATACCAAGGAGAAAAATGAAAACAAAAGCAATTATTTTTGATTTTGATGGCACTTTAACCAAACCGCATCGTTTGCCTAATAGTTGGGCACGAGTTTGGGATAGAATTGGGTGCAAGGATATAGATGACTTGTATTATGGTCAGTATTTAAATGGTGAAATTTCTTATACGAAGTGGCTAGACCTTTGTTATGATTGTTTTAAAGAAAATAAGGTTAATAAAAAAGATTTTTTTGAAATATCTAATGAAATAGAACTTGTCGACAATTTGGAGGAATATTTTAAATATTTAAATGAACAAAACATCAAAATATACATTTTGTCGGGTGGTGTGGGCAATATTATTGAAGAAAAGACTGCACCGCTAAAAAAATATATCACCTCAATTGAGGCGGATAAGTTTTTGATAGATGAAAAAGGCTATTTATGTGGAGTTCAAGCAAGCGAAAGCCGAATTGAAACTAAATCGCACTTTGTTAAATCTTTAATGACAAATTTGGGATTAAACCATGATGAAGTTGTGTTTGTAGGAAACGGAGCAAATGACGAAGAGGTCTACACGAGTGGAGTTAAAACTATTTGTGTAAATCCAGATAAAAATGCTCACCCCAACAATAAGATATTTTGGACCGAATATCTTGAAGATTGTTTGGATATAATGAAAACGCTTAATTTCATAGAGTAAAGTCTTTAAATCGTTTGACAAAAAAAGATTGGTTAGGTATACTAAAATCGTGGAGATATGATGACGCAACATAGGAAGATGGGCATTGATTATGGAGATGTGCGCATAGGTATAGCAATGACTGATGCTTTGTGCATTATTTCAAGTCCTTTTGAAGTCTATAAAAATAAAGGGGAAGAAGACGCACTTAATCATATTGTAGCGCTTATTAAGCAGTACAATGTTGATGGTATTGCAATGGGACTTCCTATAAATATGGACGGAACGGAAGGGGAAAGAGCCCAAATTCATAGAGCTTTTGGTGAAAAACTTGAAAAGCTTTCAGGTGTTAAGGTCGCTTTTATCGATGAGCGCTTAACCTCGGCCGAGGCAGAAGAAATCTTGATTTCTAGTGGGGTTCGAAGGGAAAAGCGAAAGGAACTTATCGATAAAATATCGGCACAGATAATATTGCAGTCATATATCGACAATTTACACTAACGAAAGTATGTTTGAAAATGTTAATAAAGTGAGAACATTATCAAGCAAAACTGATGTTACTTAAAAAGTGATGACGTTATTTATAGCGAAATTGCACCAGCAAATTGGTTTGAAATAAAAATGCTCAAACCAATGTCACATTTTAATAAAAGGGGAATTTATTATGGCAGACGAACAAAAAATGGAAGAAGTAGACCTTCTTGATGTACTTTTAGATGAGAACAACAAGGAACCTATCGTTTTTATGGACGAACAAGGGAAAAAACTTGCTTTTGAACAAGTTGCAGTTATTCCTTACGAAGTAAGAAAAGAAACTAGATTATACTGCGTTTTGAAACCAATTGACAAAATTGACGGGGTAAATGATGACGAAGCAATCGTTTTCCTTGTTGATACTGACGAAGATGGCAACAGCGTAATCAAAGTTGAAGAAGATGAGGAAATTGCGATAGCTGTATTTGACAAGTATTATGACCTTCTTGAAGAATCACAAAAAGAAGAAAAGAAAACTGCAAAAAAAGCAACAAAGGCTGCAGAAAAAAAGCCAGCAGAAAAAAAGGAAACAACTAAAAAGGCTGGTAAAAAAGCAGAATAATTCTAAAAAAGTCCTTTCGCCGTATATGTTGGTGAAAGGCTTTTTTATGTCTTCAACATTTTTAAAAAATTACACTATAAAGATATGGAAAGTATTAGAGAAAGTAAGCAAATGATATTCCTTGCTATACACAAGTGACATTTAAAAACAGGGGGAGGAATAATGTAGATTTTCGGCTTATTGTTTTAGCCATCTCTTGTAAATATTTTTTAGTTTAAACAAATAAATAACTCACGCATTTATTCATTTAGATTATTAAATTCAGCATAAATTGACATAGTGAGTATATGCATAATATCACAAGTTTTGAGCAAACTATTTTTAGCAAGTTAGACTTGCAAATAGGAGGTACACAATGCTTGGGAAGAATTCTAAATTGGGCAAAAAAAGATCAGGGAAATCTACTGCCAAAAGAAGCAATGTAGAAGCTTCTAGAGAACTTAAAACATGTAAGTCATGTGATTCTAGAAACTGCGATTCTAAAAATTGTTCAAGTAAAACTAATGCTTGTACAAGAAATTGCACAAGAAACTGTAAGTAGTTTAGACTAAAAAAGATATGCAAAATGTATGCATATCTTTTTTATAGGATATTAAATATTTGCTAACATGCCAAAGTAAACTTACAACTTTGAGAAAACAAGGTTGATTGTTTTGTTGTCTCCATAAGATCCTGTCATTGTAAAACTACTTGAATTCCCCTCAATATCTGCGGTGTCTTGAAAATCGCTATTTTTAAAAAGAAGAGTGGTGAAATTCGCATAGTAAACATTTGTCCCGACGCTTGTTGAGGCTGTGATTTTAGCACTAAAACGATATGATATATCTTGACCGAGTTTACCAAAATAGTAAACTTTATTTGTTGAAATTGGTGTTGCTATGGTCGACGCCAAACCATTTGGGAGCAAAATACTGTTTTTGTCAGTTTGTTCATCTTGAATATCTTGTCTAGACCATGTAATTTCAAGATTTGTAATTGCTTCGCTGGCACTCACGCTTGTGATAGTTGCATAGAGCATGTTTTGATAATTATTTCCATCTCTAAAAATTGCAGTATACGCACCTGCCGTTTCCTTTCCATAAACAAGAGTTAGAGAAGTCGCGTTTTCCTTGTCGCTGTTAACAATTTCTTCGTTGTTTTTAACCCAGCACACAAAAGAACCATTCCTTTCTTTCGCTTTAAGTGTTATTGTTGTGCCTTCAAGCTTTTCATTATTATTATCCATTCCTTCAACGATTCCAAGTATAGTATCGCTTGATGAAGCGGTAATAAGATAATTTGATTTAACCGTGCAAGCGAACATTGTTGTGCAAGGAATTAAACATAGCAACAATGCTAATCCTACAAGTCGAAATTTTTTCATAGATTTACCTCTTTTATTTTATTATCTTTATTTTTCTCTTTTTTGTCAAATTATTTATCTCAAATTTTGTTTTTGATGAGTATTTTTTCTATCCTTGCATAGAATATCCTTGAAAGGAGTGGACATGTGGGAATACAGCCTCAATATTAAAGATGAAAATAAGGCTCTGGCAAGTTTTGTTTACAATTCCATGTCGAAATTTGTGGAAAATAACCGCGGAGTGGTAACAAGCCACGAAGAAAATGGCTATATTAAAGTTCTAATTGCGGTAAAAAGTTATTTTGTTGACCAAATTAAGAGTGAAGTGGCAAGTCTCATTATTGATTCAATCTGCTATAACTTTAAAGAGCGTTTTCTTGATAAATTTCTTATTCTTCGTGGACTAGACGAGATGGGAATGGGTGCGTTTAAAAAGGCACTTTTAAACTTTGACAAAGAAACAGACCGCTTTATGGTTAAAAAAGCGCTTATTTTAGATGGAGAACTTTATCTTGAATCTTTTTTTGATTTTAGACTTAAGTCTTTGCAAAACAAGTGGCAAGA
Source organism: uncultured Clostridia bacterium (assembly GCA_934793215.1). Classification (GTDB taxonomy): domain Bacteria; phylum Bacillota; class Clostridia; order Christensenellales; family UBA1242; genus Caccovivens. Next base: position 56,068 of record CAKVOP010000002.1, read on the forward strand.
ATTAGTAGACTTATCAAACGAAAATAGAGAATTTCTTTTATCAAGCGAAAGTTTTATTGATTTGCTCAAATTTTTAGTGGATAATCTGGACATATGTGAAGATGAGATAAGCATCTTTAAAGAAAATGGTGAATACAAAATCTTTTTAAACGGAGAAAATGTGTCAATAAGCCCTGTTAGTGAAGAAAATATTGTTTCGTCAGTAATTGACCTTTCGCCACAAAAAATAAATTTATATTTTAAAGAGTCTAGCAAAGCTATCTTTTTATTAGAAAAAATATATGAAGAACGCATAACAGTTAATAAACCTGTTTATAATGTTCAAAAAATTAATGGCAGAGCATAAAATTTTTATAAAATTAGTTGACAATAAATCGTTTAAAGAGTAAAATGGTCTTAAACTTGGAGCAAAAGACAAGTAGGAACATTTGATGCGTCCAGAGAAAGATTGGTTGGTGAAAAATCTTGGCTAAAATGTAAACCGAAACCACTTGAGCAGAGAAAAGTTCTCAAATGAGTGGCACAATATGTGCAAATAAGGTGGAACCGCGGTCTAAAACATCGTCCTTAAATACAAGGTGACTTGTCTTTAAGGATTTTTTGTTTTAAGGACAATATAAAGGAGAAGAATATGGAAATTAAAAAGGAAAAAGACGAACAACTCGAAATTGCAAGGCATTCTCTTGCCCATGTGCTTGCAAAAGCACTTATGGAGCTTTACCCAACTACAAAACTTACTATTGGACCTGCTATCGAGGACGGCTTTTATTATGACATTGACCTAGATAAGTCTATTACACAGGACCAATATGATGTTATTGAAAGGAAAATGAGAGAAATTTTAAACAAAGGAGAGAATTTCGTAAGAAAAGAAGTTTCTAGGGAAGAAGCCCTTAAACTTTTTGCGGGGAACGAATACAAAACAGAAATTATTAACGAATTGCCAGAAGATGCAGTTGTAACCATATATTACACTGGCGACGACTTTTTTGATCTATGTAGAGGTCCTCATGTTGAAAGTACTAGAAACCTTCAAAACTATGGCTTTAAAATTAAAACTATAAATGGTGCATATTGGAGAGGGGACGAAAAGAACAAGATGCTCCAGAGAGTTTATGTTAACGCATTTAAAACCAAAAAAGATCTTGCTGACTATCTCAATATGCAAGAAGAAGCTAAAAAGAGAGATCATAGAAAACTTGGAAGAGATCTTAAACTCTTTATGATTTCACCAGAGGGTCCAGGATTTCCATTTTATCTTCCAAACGGAATGATTGTGAGAAATCTTCTTATAGATTATTGGAGAGAACTTCACAGAGAGGCAGGTTATCAAGAAATTATGACTCCAATTATGCTTAACCGCCATCTTTGGGAGACATCTGGTCACTGGGATCACTATAAAAACAATATGTATTTATCAACGATTGATGATGAAACATATGCAATTAAACCTATGAACTGCCCAGGTGGGGTACTTGTTTATAAAAACGAACCACATTCTTACAAAGACCTTCCACTCCGTCTAGGCGAACTTGGACAAGTGCATAGATATGAAAAATCAGGCGAACTTGGTGGACTCTTGAGAGTTAGAAGTTTCACCCAAGACGATGCTCACATATTTATGACACCTGGTCAAATTAAGGGTGAAATTGAAAATGTTGTAAGATTAATTGATAAGGTTTATAATGTCTTTGGGTTTAAGTACCAAATCGAACTTTCAACCCGTCCTGAAAATAGTATGGGAAGTGACGAAGATTGGGAACTTGCAACACAAGGACTTATCAGTGCCCTTGACGATCTTGGAAGAGACTATGTGATTAATGAAGGTGATGGTGCTTTCTACGGGCCTAAAATTGACTTCCACCTTACAGATGCCATTGGAAGAACTTGGCAATGTGGAACAATTCAACTAGACTTCCAACTTCCACAAAGATTTGAACTCGAATATGTTGGTGACGATGGACAAAAACACAGACCAATTATGATTCACCGTGTAATTTATGGGTCTCTTGAAAGGTTTATTGGTATGCTTATTGAGAATTTCGCTGGTGCTTTTCCTCTTTGGCTTGCCCCAGAACAAGTAAGAGTTTTGACACTTACAGAAAAAAATAATGCATATGGAAAGGAAATTAAAGACAAACTCTTTAATCTTGGATTTAGAGTTACTCTTGACGATAGAAATGAAAAAATTGGCTACAAAATTAGAGAGGCCTCAAGCATGAAAATCCCTTATCTTATCATCGTTGGTGATGAAGAAGAGACAAACAAAACAATTTCTATTCGTGGAAGAGGTTTTGAAAATAAATCAGGACTTAATTTGTCAGATTTTATCGACAGACTTCAAAATGAGGTTAAAACAAAGAAAATTTAGTTGTTTTCATTTTGAAAATTTAATGCTTTATGCTAAAATGAGCACATCTTTATAGGAGGAAGAAATGGGAACAACACAAATTATACTGCTTTGTACTATTGTTATCTTGGTTGTTATGTATCCAATTCTTACAAGAATTAGAAACAAAAAAGATATTGAAAAATTACAACAACAAACTGACAATTTAAAAGTGGGAACAAAGGTTTTAACAACGAGCGGAATTTATGGAACTGTTGTAGAGCTTCGTGAAGAAAACGAGCGTACTTTGGTTGTTATTGAAACCGGCTCAAAAGATAAAAAGGGCTATCTTGCTATTGAAGCTTTTGCAATTTATACAGTTTTTGATGAGGAAAAACCTACTGAAAAATTGCCAGCAGAGGTTAAACCTGCGGATATTGAAGTAGAAGCAAAAAAATTAAATAATACCTTGGAAAAAACAGAGGCGAAAGTCGAAAATAAGAAAAAACAAGAAAAATAATCAAAAAGAATAAATAAAAGGAGGGGATTTCCTCTCTTTTTTGTTGTAACAAGCCTGCTTTGTCATTTTTAACACTTTTAAAACATAATTTAAATCATAAAAAGCAAATGTATATTTTGTTTTAAAGGAGTCAAACATGAAAATGAAAGCAAAATCACAAAAAATAAAGCATATTGAAAATCCATTCTTGGGTGGAGTGATAAAAGGAACGCTTATTGCACTGTGCGTTTCGCTTGTGCTTATACTTGTATTTGCCTTTCTTCTTAAATTTACAAACATTCCAGATAGCGCCATTGCTCCTATAAACCAAGTTATTAAGGGTGCAAGCATATTTTTAGGTGTTTTCCTGGGGCTCAAAAAAGTTAAAGAATTGGGACTTGTAAGCGGGCTTTTAATTGGCTTAATATACACACTATTGGCTTTTATTGTGTTTTCAATTTTGGCAGGTTCGTTTGCTTTTAATCTATCACTTTTAACCGATATGATATTCGGTGCAGTAATTGGTGCTATTTGCGGTATCATTTGTGTGAATATCAAAAAAAGTAGCAATTAAAACCTCTTTTTGATTGACAAATGTCCTTTTAATTCTTTATAATAGGTGCGTAATGGATAGTGTTTGCATATGGCAAACTGAATAAAAGGACTTTTCATGTTAAGAAAACACTCAATAATTAAATACGTGCTTTTGGCATTGCTCGCAATTATCGGCGTCGTTCTTTGTGTTGTGCCATTTAATGTTCCTGGCTCAACTGACAAATATAATAGTTTGGTTGGCTCTATTGAAAAAGATTTCGAACTCCGTGGGGGAGTTAGTGCAATCTATGTTTTAGATGGAACTAACAATGCTGATAAAATTGACGAAAATTTATTTAAACTCAAAAAAGTTATTGATTATGATGGAGTAAAGAATTACTCTCTTTATCGTCAAGGTGAAAATAAAATTAGATTTGATGTGGCTGGGGCAACTGAAACAGACTCTATATTTTCCAACATTGAAAGCGGAAAAACTTTAAGTGTTACTCTTGAAAAAGTTAGTGATTCTGTAACAAATCCTAAGGTTTATGTAACCAGTGCAGATGTTGACCATGCTTATGGAAACTATGATTCGACAGGCTCATCTTATGGAGTTCAAATCGAATTTGCAAGTGATACAAATATTAAAAAAATGAAGACAGAAGCAGAGACCCTTGGCGAAGAGACTGCTTACATTTATGTTGGTGAAATGACTAGTGATAATTTGCTTGCCGAAGTAAGCGTTAAAGATTTTAGTAAAAACATTTTTGTTACTGCAGTTTCTGGAAGTGGTTATTCGACATCGTCATATTCAAGCTGTAGAGAAATTGCCTATGCTATAACTGGTGGAGTATTTGGAAAAACATTGTCACTTGAGGAAGCTTGCTATATTTCTCCTGTTCTTGGGAAACAAACACTTTTACTCCTTGGAATTTCTAGCATTGTGATTGTTCTTTTGGCATTTGCATTTATGTGGGCAAGATATGGAGATTTAGGGCTTATCTCAATTCTTTCACTTACATTTTTCTTAATACTAGATATTTTCTTGCTTCAATCAATCCCTGGAATTATTCTTAATATAAATGGATATTTTGGCATTTTGTTAGGGGTTGCTGTTGCTGTTATTTCACATGTTATGCTCTTTGAAAAAATACGCAAAGAATATGCTATCGGCAAAAAAATTCACCTTGCTTGCAAGGGTGGATTCAAAGGATCTTTGTGGCAAATTCTCGACACACACTTTATGCTTGCTATTGCCGGACTTTTGATTTGGATTGTTGCACCAGCAAGTCTTAAAGTATTTGGTGTTACACTTCTTATTGGTTTGCTAGTTTCTGCTTTTGCAGTTGAAGGGCTTATGAGATTTTTCATTAAAACATATCTTCCTATCAATGCAAGCAACGCTAAACGCATGCATTTATATCGCGATGCAAATGTAGCAGAAATTAAAGAAGAGGAAGAAATTGTTGCTCCCGTCGAAATAGAAGGAGGGGAAACAAATGAATAACATTAATAATTTAGAAAAACGCATGTTAAATTCGCGTTTTAGTTCAAATAAGAACTTCTTGTATTTTCTTATCGCACCACTTGTAATTTTGCTTGTTGGGGCGATACTGCTTTGTACCTGTGGTTATAACCTTGGATATGATTTTACTGGCGGTACTACTTTTAGAATGTTTGTAAACAAAGACAATGCTATTATAACGACGGTTGATAATTACGACCTCACAAAAACTGATGATTATAATAAGGTTTACAATAAGGTTATTGAAATTGTAAATAATAATGGCGGGAAACTAGTTTCTTATACAACAACTGGAATGACTGTGCTTGAATATAATATATTCGATGGGCAAGCAGTGGAAGTAACCTTCCAAAATTCTTCGACTAAAAAAGAAGAAATTGAAAATCAAAATGCAACAATTAAAGATGCTATCGTTGACGCATTTGGTTTGACAAGTTTCGAAAAGGCAGTAAGCGAATTTGATATTGTTTCTCAAAAAGCATCTTCTAACTGGATAACGGCCCTTGTTTGTAGTGCAATTCTTGCTTTTGTAGCGGGCGTGATTTACATTATGGCACGTTACAATGCCTCTGCATCACTGGTTGGCATTATAATGCTTGCATTTGATGTATTTATGATGCTCAGCCTTATGCTTATTTGCAGGGTGCCAATTAGCATGACTCTTGGTGGAATTATTTTGGCAACAACCCTTATGTCTTTGTTTAACTTGTTTGCATTTTACTTCAAGGCCAGCGAAGGATATAAGAGTGGGAAATTCGAAAAAATGAGAAACGGAGAAATTGCAGATAAAATCACAAATGAAAGTTCATTTGTAAAAACTATGATTTATGCAGTTTTGGCTGTTGCTTTACTTGTGCTTGTTATTGTTTCAACAAATGGCGTTAGATTTACGGCTCTTGGCATTTTATTCGGGTTAATTGTAACTTACTATAATTCACAATTTATTTTGCCTTCACTTTTTGCTGTTTTTTACAAGAAAAGAAAGAAGAAAAAAGTTTAAAAAATTAAATGGTGGGCGTTTTTGGCGTTCACTTTTTTATTGTTACAAGTTTAAGAGTAATAAAACATACTGCTCGTTATTTTCTGCGGGTTGAATTTGCTTTTAAAATAAAATTTTATTTAATATTATATTTATATTTTAAATGCTTGACAAAAGATTGTATATTTGATATAATCCTTTCGTCATTGGACAATAAGCACTCATAATATATTCAGTTGCAGTTGCCTAAAATTCTTATGCGAAAAGCGATATAAGCATAACGATAAAGGAAATCCCTGAGGTCGCAACTCGGAGCGAGAAAATTATGAGGAAGGACAAAAACAAAAGGAGGAAATTAAAATGTCAGTTATTTCAATGAAACAACTTCTAGAAGCAGGCGTTCACTTTGGTCACCAAACAAGAAAGTGGAACCCTAAAATGAAGAAATATATCTTCACTGCAAGAAATGATATCCATATCATCAATCTAGAACAAACATCAGAGCAAGTAGACAAGGCTTACACTTTTGTAAGAGATGTTGTTGCGTCTGGTAAAACAGTTCTTTTTGTAGGAACTAAAAAACAAGCACAAGATGCTGTTAAAGAGGAAGCCGAGAGATGCGGAATGTATTATATCAATACAAGATGGCTTGGCGGTTGCCTTACAAACTTCAAAACTATTAAGTCAAGAATAGAAAGACTTAACAAACTCAACCAAATGGAAAAGGTTGGAGAATTTGATCTTCTTCCAAAGAAAGAAGTTGCTCTTCTTAAAGCAGAAAGAGACAAACTTGAAAAGAACCTTGGCGGAATCAAGGAAATGAGAGAACTCCCAGGACTTGTATTTGTTGTTGACCCTAATGTAGAGCACATTTGTGTTAACGAATGCCGTGTTCTTGGAATTCCTATGGTTGGACTTGTTGATACTAATGGTAATCCAGACGGAATCGCTTATGTTATTCCTGGAAATGATGATGCTATTCGTTCAGTTAAACTTATTGCTGGCGCAATGGCAGACGCTGTTATCGAAGCTAGAGAAGGCGTATCAATGAAGAAAGACGAAGATGAAGCAGAGGAAGAAATCGACCTCGAAAAAGCTCTTGCTGAAACTAAACCTAACCTTGAGATTGCTGAGGCTGGTGAAGAACGCAAAACCGCAAAAGGAAGAAAAAAAACTGCCAAAAAACCTGCAAAGAAAGAAGAAGTTAAGGCTGAAAAAGTTGAAGTAAAAACAGAAGAAACAAAAGTTGAATCAAAAGGAGAATAATTATGAATTTCACCGCTAAAGATGTTGCAGAACTTAGAGCAAAAACTAATGCAGGAATGATGGACTGCAAAAAAGCCCTCACTGAATGTGACGGAGATTTTGAAAAAGCTACGATTTGGCTTAGAGAGAAAGGTATCGCTGCCGCTGCTAAAAAGCAATCAAGAATTGCAAGTGAAGGAATTGTTACATCTTACATCCACATGGGTGGAAAGATTGGTGTTCTCGTAGAAATCAACTGCGAAACAGACTTTGTTGCAAAAACTGATGCTTTCCAAGAAATTGGACATGATGTTGCTCTTCAAATTGCTGCTGCCGCACCAAAATATGTTAGAATTGAAGAAGTTCCTGTAGAAGAACTTGAAAAAGAGAAAGAGATTCTCCGTAACCAAGCTCTTAATGAAGGAAAGCCTGCCCAAATCATTGAGAAGATGGTTGAAGGTAGAGTTAAGAAATTTTATCAAGATGTTTGCCTTTTAGAGCAAGCGTTTGTTAAAGACCCAAACATGACCATTCAACAATATATCAATGAAAAGACTCTTCAAATTGGAGAAAAAATTTCTATTAGAAGATTCACAAGATATGAAATGGGTGAAGGTCTTGAAAAGAGAAACGACAATCTTGCCGAAGAAGTTGCTAAACAAATGGCTGGTAAATAATCAACAAAAAAATGACCACATTTTATGGTCATTTTTTTGTTTAAATTTTACTTTTGAATAAAATTTTTCTTTATTCAAAAACATTTTCTTTGGCAAATTTGATTAAGAATCATAAATTAGAAATTTATCTTTAAAACAGTTCCTTTTTTGTTGTAATTAATTGACAAATGTCGATTATTATGCTAAATTAATTGTACCACAAAAAAAGGGGAAATTAACTTATGAAAATAACTATTGTTGCTGATGTATTTGGACAAACCAACAATGGTACATCAGCTACGATTACAAGATTAATAGAACACATGCAGTCAAGAGGACATGAGGTTAAAGTCGTATCAACATACAACGGAGATGGAGAGAATTATTATGTCGTTCCAAGTCGTAATTTTGGACCTTTTAATAATTACATAGAGAAAACCAATGGCGTGGCCCTAGGGAAACCAATCAAATCTACTATTTGGGAGGCAATTAAAGGTGCAGATGTTGTGCATTTTGTATTGCCATTTAAAATGAGTAAATGTGGAATTAAGATGTGTATTGACCATGATATTCCTTTCACATCAGCGTTTCACTGTCAACCTGAAAATATTACAAGCCATCTATGTTTACAAAAAGCCAAATTTGTAAATTATCTTATATACAAACATTTTAAACGCGATTTTTATAAGAAGGTGCCTATTGTTCATTGTCCAAGTATGTTTGTTGCAAACAAGCTTGCTCAATATAAATATCCTTGCAAAACTTTTGTAATTTCAAATGGAGTAAGAGACGAATTTGTTCCTACTCCAAGCGAAAAACCAAAGGAACTGAAAGACAAGTTCTGCATTATGATGTCTGGGAGATATTCTAATGAAAAACGCCAAGATTTAATTATTAAAGCAGTAGGAAAAAGCAAATATAAAGATAAAATACAAATTATTTTAGCTGGAAATGGTCCTAAAAAGAAAAAGTATGAAAAAATGGGCAGAAAACTCCCAAATCCTCCTATACTTTGCTTTTTGACCAAAGATGAACTTATAAAAACAATCAATTATTGCGATTTATACATTCATGCTTCTGATTTTGAAATTGAAGGTATCGGTTGTATGGAAGCTATTAGTTGCGGTATAGTTCCTGTTCTTTCAAACAGTAAAAATGCAGCGCTTTATCAATTTGCTTTGACTGATCAAAATTTGTTCAATGCAGGAGATGTGAAGGACCTTGCTCAAAAAATTGATTATTGGATTGAGCATCCAAAAGAGAAAAAAGAACTTGGTGAAAAATATGTTGAATTTATGAATCAATTTAAGATTGAAAACTGTATTGATCAAATGGAGGAAATGTTCAAATACGCTGTGAGTGAGGGGCAAAAATGATTGATGAAGAGGGAAGAGTTTGGCCAGATAATCCGCACAAGCACTTGATGACTCCTCCAAAAAAGCGAAAGGACCTTGATTACAGCTACAAATACGAAAAGAAGAACCCTTTTTATAAATTATGGTCCTTCTTTTTAAGGATTTTGGCACTGATTTTCATTCCTATAATAAACCATTATGCTTATAGGTTCAAAATAACAGGAAAAAAGAATTTAAGGAAATTAAGAAAGACCGGTTTTGTTGCAGTTTCAAATCATGTTCTTCATATGGATGCAGCAATTATTGCCTCGTCAATTTTTAATACTAGAAAATGTTATTTTATTATGCTTGGTGAAAATTCAACTATTCCTGTTGCTGGTAGTATTTTAAGATCGCTTGGTGGGGTCCCAATAGCGAGTGATACCTCAGGAACTATGAAATTTTTAAATTACTGCAACAAACTTATAAAAAAGAAAAAACCAATTCTTATTTTCCCAGAAGTTGCCATGTGGCATGGTTATAAAGGTATTCGTCCTTTTGAAGGTGGAGGATTTAGGCTTGCGACCAGCAACAATGTCCCAGTTTTACCCATCGTCATCACACTGAAATATAGAAACAAAAAGAAAACTCGTTACAAGGCTTATTTCAAGATTTGTGACCCAATTTATCCAAACACTAAATTGAAGGGAAAACTGTCGGCTATGGAGTTAACAGAAAGGACCCATGATGTATTTGTAAAAGAAAACCAAAATTTCTATAAAAATGAGAGAAAAAAACATCTGTTAAAAGTCGTAAAAAAATCTGTAAAACAACAAAAACGCAGAAAAAACCTGCAATAATAAATATTGGGGGATAATTTATAAAGATTATCTCTTTTTTGTTTGCAAAATTGATCATTTTATTGTAAAATACCTTACGAGGAGAATTTTATGAACGAATTATATGAAGAAATTGAACTTTCTTGTCAAGAGGACATTGAAAAGATAATAAATCACCAATTAAGTGAATATTTAGTAATAAGGGCGGGTAGAGCCAATCCACATATTTTGGATAAAGTTATGATAGATTATTATGGCGTGCCTACTCCTATCAAGAATATGGCATCTATTTCTGTTCCAGAAGCAAGGATACTTGCTATTTCTGTTTGGGATCAAAGCCAACTTAAAAACATTTCAAAAGCTATTTCTATGGCTGATCTCGGCGTTACACCTAATGAAGACGGAAAGGTTATAAGACTTGTTTTTCCAATGTTGACCGAAGAAAGAAGAAAAGATATTGTTAAACAAATCAAAAAACTTGCAGAAGAAGCAAAGGTTGCTGTACGTAACGCAAGAAGAGATGCAATGGACCTCATCAAAGATTTAGAAAAAAATGGTGAGATTTCAGAGGACGAAAAGGCAGTTTTTGAAGAAAAAATTCAAAAATTGATTGACAACGCTTGTGATAAAATTGAAGATAATTATAAAATAAAAGAAAAAGAGATTATGGAGGTATGACCTTTCTCTTTTTCATAGCTAAAAAGGAAGGTTATGTCAAAATCAAAACTTATTTGTCCTGAACATATTGCTATCATAATGGACGGAAACGGGAGATGGGCAACCAGAAGGGGCTTACCTCGGTCTTTGGGACACAAAGAAGGAGTGGTTAGCGTTGAAAAGACTATCAATGCTTGTTTGGACCTTGGAGTTAAAATCTGCACTTTTTTTGCGTTTTCAACTGAAAATTGGAAACGAAGCAAAGAAGAAATTGATGGTATTTTCTCACTGCTTCGAGACTATATTTCAAAAGAAGAAAATATCTTTATAAAGAAGCATGTAAAACTTGATTATATTGGTGTTCTAGATCCTTTCCCAGAAGATTTGAAAAAAGCGTTATTAGATACGAAAGAGAAAACGAAAGATTACGATAATTTAACTGTTATTTTTGCTCTTAATTACGGTGGAAGAGACGATTTAGTTCGTGCAATAAACAAGCACATTAATAATGGAGAGAAAGTAAACGAAAAAAGTCTGCTTTTAAGCCTTGATACTGGGGAATATCCAGAACCGGATATTGTAATAAGGACGAGTGGAGAACAGCGATTATCAAATTTCTTGTTGTATCAAATGGCTTATGCAGAGCTCTACTTCCCAAAAGTTTTATGGCCAGACTTCAACAAAAAACATCTAGTTAAAATTATAAAAAACTTTAATAAACGCGAAAGGAGATTTGGAGGAATCAAATGAAAAAAAGACTAATTTCAGGGGTGGTTTTCGTTTTAATAATCGCTCTCGGATTTGTTTTAAAATTTTATGTAAGCAACTACTTTTTTGACGCCATAATCCTTGCTGTCGCGGGGGTGGGAGCGTTTGAAGCTTCTAGAATTTTCTCAAAAATGAGTAAAGTTAACGATAAAATCATGTCGATGCTTTATCCTGCTTTTGCAATGCTGACTGCGCTTTTATGTATACATTTCGATGATAAAATTGGAATAATATATACTATTGCTATTCTTGTTGGTTTAATGATTTTATTCTTTCTTCTCACTTTTTGCGTGGCACTACTTAATAAGAATACCACAACTTTTGAGATGAAAAATCAAAATGTAGGTATTTCCAAATCTAAATATTGCATAACAAAGGCTTTTAACACTATTTTAACCTTTATTTATCCATCTTTTTTGATTATGTTTTTGACATACATTAACCATTTTGAGGAGTTAAAGGGTTCTTTTGCTGGTATAGGTGATTTTGGTGGAAGATTGTCTTTGTTTGTACTTATTTTCACACTACTTGTTCCAATTATAACTGATACTTTTGCATATCTTACAGGTAGTATTTTTGGCGGGAAAAAGCTTGCACCTAGCGTAAGCCCCAATAAAACAATCTCAGGTGCGATTGGCGGAACTATTTGGTGTGTCGCTTTTGCCATCGTAACATTTTGCATTTTTAACGCTTTTTCTTCTTACGAAGTTGTTTTTTCAAATGCTGGTATTTCGATATGGAAAATTGCAATTATAGCCTTTGTAGGTTCAATAATCGGTCAGTGTGGAGATTTGTTTGAGAGTTATCTAAAACGCCAGGCGGGGGTTAAAGACTCTGGGAAAATCATGCCAGGACATGGTGGAATCCTCGATAGATTTGACTCACACATTGCTGTCGCACCAATTATGTTTATTGCATTTGCTATAATTTTTGCACTTATTTAATCTTGCTTATTTTGACAATAAAGTGTATAAATTGGTACTAATTAAGTTGATATTAGAAATAAAAACTGGTAAAATAAGCGTGTAGGTGAGGTTTAATGATAGTCCTTTATTTAATTCTAGCTCTACTTGTGCTGCTTCTTATGGTTTTGGTTCATGAGTTTGGACACTATGTAATTGGTAGAATGTTAAATTTTAAAATAAATGAATTCTCAATAGGGTTTGGAAAAGCGATTTTTTCCAAAAAAAATAAACGCGGTGAGTTAATTTCTCTGCGCATTTTTCCGTTGGGTGGTTATTGTGCTTTTGCAGGGGAAGATGATGTGGAAGACGGAAATAAAGCAGATTCATTTAACAATCAAAAACCATGGAAGAGGATTCTTGTTTATCTTGCGGGAATAACATTCAATTTTGCTTTTGCTGTGATTACCTCCGCAATATTACTTTGCACAATAGGTTATGACATTCCACAAGTTAAAATCGTGCAGTTAGATACAACTAAAATTACAGGATTTATAGATAATAGTTTAGTCTATGGTTATGACCCAGACGAAAGTCTTCAAGCTGGTGATATTATCTTGTCGGTTGATGGCAAAAAAATCGATTTTGCTTATGGAGAAAATTATACAAATTTAATAACGAATCAATTTAAAGAATTTGGATTATTTCTTAAACAGGAACAAAAAAACGCAGAGGAGGCTGGCTTAACTTTTGATGAGAGAACAAGTTTTGAATCTTTCTTTACAACTCATTCATATAGTGCTGTTGTAAGGCGCAATGGTGAATATAAAGAAGTATCCATAGGGTTTTCGCAAATTGCTGTAAACCAAAAAGTAAAAGATGAAAAAGGCGATGTTGTCTACGAAGAAGACGGTGTAACAGCAAAAATTGAAAAAGTTTATTTATATCTTAATGATGGAATATCGGGAGCATATCAGGTTAAAGTAGCTAAAGGAACAGATGGTTGGAATAATGCTCAAATTGAAATAATACAGCACTTTAAAGAGGGAACTGTCATGTCTGCCTATGTTTATTCAGTGGGAGAAGCTATCGAAAGGGCTGTACCATTTTCTTTTGGGCTTGCATGGACTGTGCTTAAAAGTTTGTGGCAAATGATAACTTTCCAACTTCCAATTTCTTCATTGGGTGGACCAATTACTACTATTGCAACAATCGCTCAGGTAGCCCAAGCAAATTTTGCGAACTTGCTTATATTAATACCATTAATTTCAGCAAACCTCGCAATTTTCAACTTGTTGCCAATTCCAGCACTTGATGGAGCTCATGTTGTTTTCACAACTATTGAAGCCATAAGGAAAAAACCTATTAAGAGAGAAGTTGAAAACATGATTCACACTGTTGGACTTTTCATCTTGCTTGGCTTTGTCGTTTTGGTTGACATTTTGCATTTCCTATTGTAAAATTAAGACATGGAAAATATTGTAGAAAACCTCAACAAAAAGTTTAATAATAAATACAACTATCTTAAACTCTTGAATGTTTTATATGATCGCATGGCACATCTTGCGACCATAACATTTCTCTATCCTTGCACTATGGACGAAGTTCCAGCCGAGGATAAAGAAGAAGTAGAACAATACATTCAAGAGTTTTTGTCATTACATGCAGACATAAAAGTGAAATTTAGAAAAAGTTTTCTTGATGATAAACTGGTTATAAATGAAGTTGAGGAGTTTTTTAAAGAAAATAAAAAGGGATTATTGCCGTACTTAAATAAAGATAATATTAACGCAACTCATGATGCACTTGATGTTAAAGTCTTACTTACTTTAAACCAAGACATTTTGTCGCTTCTTGATGAAGCCGAATTTAAAAGTGAATTAAAAGAGTTTCTGGATAATAGATTTATTGCGACTTTTCAAATTGAAATTAAAGAAAATGAGGAAAAGTTGCCTGATGAAATAGAGGCCGATGATATACTGCCTTCTTTGCCTAAAACTAGAAGGTATAAGGTTGGGATTGAAAAAGAAATAATTGGTACTGGAATCAGTCCTAATCCAGAATACATAGAAGACATGAATAAGCCGAAAGAATCAGTTATACTTTCTGGGTTCATGACCAAACTAAACCAAAAGAAATATATAGCGAAAAATGGAAAATTCAAAGGAAAAGAGCGAGTCTTGTACACATTCACGCTTCGTGATTCAAGTGGAGCGATAGAATGTACTTATTTCTGTGGAAAAGCTCACGAAAAGGATATTGAGGCTCTTGAAGATATGTGCATGCTTGTTTGCGTTGGAGATGTAAAGGAAGGGTTTTCTGGTAAATTGGGTTATACAATAAGAAAACTTGCTCTTGCCGAGCCTGATCAAGATAAACAGGAAGATGAGCAAAAACTAACTCCTAGTCATAAACACAAGCAAGTTGTATTTCCAAGTATTATGCAAAGAAGTAATCAAGGTCAACTTTTTGAAACAAAGCCAAGTTACAACGCTTTAATCATGAATAACGATATCGTTGTTTTTGATATTGAAACAACAGGACTGGATCCAGAAAATGACGAGATTACAGAACTTGGTGCTGTAAAAATTGAGCACGGCGAAGTTACCGAAAAATTTTCTTCTTTTGTAAAGCCAAACGTAAGAATACCAAAAGAGGTTGAAAATCTTACTGGAATCTCCAATGAAATGGTCGAGTTTGCTCCAAAAGTCGAAGATGTTATAGAAGATTTTTACAACTGGGCAAAAGGTTGTATTTTAAGTGGACATAATATCGCAGGATTTGATATGAAATTTGTGCGCAAAGCTGGGCTGAAAGTTGGCTTAAAATTTGATAATCAAATTGTTGATACGCTTATTGTGGCTAGACAATCAGCACTTCGAGTTCCAAACTACAAATTGGGGACCCTCGTCAAGGCACTAGGACTTGTTTTGGTTGATGCACACAGGGCATTTAACGATGCGTATGCAACGGCTCAGGTATTAATGGCATTAAATCGTGAGAAGAAGTAAATGGTTTTTTAAATTTTTGTTAAAATTTAAATAAAATTTATATAAATACTTGATTTTAAGTATATAATATGTTATAATACACCTAGACTAGAAGGTAAGGAGCGGGCAGTTTATGCATCGCTCCTTACTTCGTAAAAAGGGAGGAATATCTTGTCAAAGAAAGTTAAGGAAATTTGCGAAGAAAAAATTTGTCCAATAATTGAAGACATGGGCTATCATGTAATCGAAGTCGAATATGCAAAAAAGAGTGACGGCATGAATTTGACATTCTTCATTGATAAAGAAGAAGGAATTAAAATTGATGATTGTGAAGCCGTTTCAAAAGCAATTGATGAGCCACTTGAACAACTAAATCCTACGGGTGACGAATCTTATGTTTTAAGTGTAAGTTCACCTGGAATTGATAGACCACTTAAAACAGATTGGGATTTTAATAGAAACATGGGTAAAGAAATAGAGATTACTTTATTTGCAAAACTTAATGGGCAGAAAAAGTTTGTAGGAATTTTAAAATCTTATGACGAGAAAAATGTTACACTTGAAATAAAGGGTGAAGACATTAAATTTGACCGCAAGCAAATAGCACACATCGTGCCAGTAATTAAATTTTAAGGAGAAAAACAATGATTAATAAAGATTTTTTTCAAGCACTTGATGACTTGGAAGTTGAAAAGAAAATTAACAAAGAGGCTTTTATTGCGACATTAGAATCTGCTCTTACATCTGCTTATAAAAAGATGTATGGCGAAGCAAAGTCAGCGATGGTTAAACTTAATCCAGAAAAGGCAACTATTAAAATTTATTCTTACAAAACGGTTGTAGATGAAGTAACTGACCCAGACAAAGAAATTTCTCTTGCAGAAGCAAGACTTATCAAAAAATCTTACAAGGTTGGGGATACAGTTTTGGCAGAAGAGTCAACAAAGGATTTTGGAAGAATTGCAGCTCAAACAGCAAAACAAGTTGTTATGCAAAAACTTAAAGAAATGGAAAGACAAATGGCTGTTGATGAACTTTCAGAGAAAGAAGACGAACTTTTAACAACCATTGTTAAACGTGTAGAGAATGGAACTGTATATGTTCAACTTGCTTCTACCCATACCGAAGGAGTAATGCTTCCAGAAGACCAAATCCCAGGTGAAAAATATAACGTGGGTGACAGAGTTAAGGTTTATGTTAAACGAATTAAAGATTCATTTAAGGGAACTCAAATTCAAGTTACAAGAAGCAATATTGGATTTGTTAGAAAACTCTTTGAACTTGAAATCCCAGAAGTTGCAAATGGTGACATCGTTATAAAGAATATTTCTCGTGATGCTGGAAATAGAACCAAGGTCGCTCTCTATACTGAAAAACCTAATCTAGACCCTATTGGAACTTGTGTTGGTTTCCATGGACAAAGAATTGACACAATTACAAGTGAACTTAATGGTGAAAAAATTGACCTTATTGAATATAGCGATGATCCACTTGAATATATTGCAAAAGCACTTAGTCCAGCAAAAGTTTTAAGCGTTGAGACAAACGAAAGCCTCCATTCTTCAAGAGTTATTGTTCCAGACGACAAATTATCTCTTGCTATTGGGAAAAGTGGGCAAAATGTTAGACTTGCAGCGAGACTAACTGGCTGGAAGATAGAGGTTAAGCCAGAAAGTGCAGTTAGTCAAGTTGAAAAACATGAACCTGAATATGAACTTACCGAACTTAATGACGAAGAAGCTTTCGATGGACTTGAAGATATTACAGATCTTGAAGAAATTGGAGATATTTCTGGTGATGAAGAATAAGTAGGTGATATGATATGGAAAAATTAAGAATGTGCGTGGCGTGCAGAGAAATGCATGACAAAAAGCAACTTGTTCGAATTGTGAAAGATAAAGACGGCAATATTTCCATAGATGAAACTGGTAAGAAAAATGGACGCGGAGCGTATGTTTGTAAAAACGAGGAATGTTTCAAAAAACTCACTAAAACAAAAGGGTTAAACAAAGCGTTTAAGTGTCTCGTTGATGATGAGATTTATAAACGCCTTGAGGAGGAAATTGTTGGAAACAAATAAACTGCAAGGTTATCTTAACATTGCACAAAAAGCAGGTTATGTGATTTGGGGCGGAGAAACGCTTGAAAATTATAACAAAAAACTTTATCTAGTTCTTTTTGATTCAAGTGCTCAAAAATCAACTTTAAAAATAATTTCCAAATTAAAAGAAAAACAAATAAAAATAATTCAGGTCGAAAACCTTGGAAATCTTGTAAATAAACCAAATTGTAAGGTAATAGGCTTAAAAAACAAAAGTTTAAGTGATCAAATAGAGGTATTGCTTAATTAAAGGAGTAAGGATTGGCAAATCAAACATTACAAAATTTAAAAAGAATTCATGACCTTCAAAAAGAAGGCGAAATTTCCAAAATTCTAATGGATATTCGTGCTTCGAAAACGAAAGTGGATTCATTACATGCAAAACTTTCTTCGAAAAAGAAAGATATAGAACTAGCAGAGGCGAAAGCACTTGAAAAAGCACAGCAAGCCACGCAAGTTAAGGAGCAAATCAAAGAAGAAAAACCTGCTGTTGCAGTAGAGCAAGAGCCAGTTTTTGCCACTCCAAAATCTGAAAAAGCAGAAGTTTCAAACCGTAATTACGAAACTTCAAACAATAGGTCTCGTGACTTTTCTAATTCTTATAATAATAGTTACAATAATTCTTATAACAACAGAAAAGATTCTCAATTTGGACAACAAAGACAACAACGCAATTTTGGTGATAGACAACAAGGGCAAAATCGACAAGGTGGATACACCAATGCTGGATTTAATAACAATTTCAATAGGGATAGAAACGGAAAGCCTGGTTTTGGAAATCGTCCACAACAAAATGGCGTTGGAAGACCACAATTTCAGCAAAATGGAAATAATAAACGTTTTGGAAATAATAATTTTGTTTCATCAAAGGGTAACAATTTTAAATCATTTACAAGCAACGATGCACCAGAAATTGATGTAAAAAATGATAGAAACTATGCTAACAAAGCGAAATTTGCTCAAAAGCATAATGGAAATATTAGTTACGACGAGAAGAAAAAACAAAATCTTCGAAGAGATGAAGGTAAAAGAGGAAATATCTTTATTGAAGACGAGAATGGTTTTGAAGAAATCTCGTTTGGTTCTAGAAAGAGTATAAAGAAAAAGAAAGAGACAACTACCACTGTTACGACAACAATTAAGAATGCCGTTTTGACTTCAAAAGAAATTACTGTAAAAGATTTTAGTGAGAAAATTGGTAAACCAGTAACAGAAATTGTAAAGAAACTTATGCTTCTTGGAGTTATGGCAACAATCAATTCGAATATTGATTATGAAACCGCAGAACTTGTTGCAAACGATTTTGGCATTACGATTGAACTTAAAATTGACAAAACTTATGAAGAAAAATTACTAGAATCAGCAGAAAGTCATGAAGAAGGTGAAACTCTTGTTAAGCGTCCTCCAATAGTTGCAGTTATGGGGCACGTCGATCATGGTAAGACTTCACTTCTTGACGCATTTAGAAAAACTAATGTTGTTGCTGGTGAAGCAGGGGGAATTACTCAAAGCATTGGTGCTTACCAAATTGAATTTAACGGTGAAAAGATAACATTTATTGATACACCTGGGCATGCTGCCTTTACTCAAATGCGTGCACGTGGAGCCAAAGCGACTGATATTGCAATTCTTGTGGTTGCAGCAGACGATGGCGTAATGCCTCAAACTGTTGAAGCAATAAACCACATTAAGGCTGCTAATGTTCCAATTATTGTTGCTATCAATAAGATGGATAAACCGGAAGCAAATCCAGAAAGAATTAAACAACAACTTGCTGAACATAATGTCCTTCCAGAAGAGTGGGGCGGAGATGCAATCTGTGTTCCTATCTCTGCAAAGACAGGAATGGGGCTTGACGAACTCAAACAAACTATTCTTCTTGTTGCCGAAATGCAAGAATTGAAAGCAAATCCAGATAAAATGGCAACAGGTGTTATTATTGAGGCCGAACTTGATAAAAATAGAGGTCCTGTGGCATCTATGATTGTTCAAAATGGTACACTCCATGTTGGTGACTCAATTATGTCGGGTATTACTTACGGAAAAGTTCGTGCTATGATTGGAGCAAATGGTAAGCCTGTAAAATCAGCTGGACCATCAACACCAGTTGAAATACTTGGATTTAATGAAGTCCCTTCTTCTGGTGACCAAGTTTATGCTGTTGAAGAAACTTTATCTAAACAAGTCATTCAAGAAAGAATTGACAATATTAAGAAAGAAAGAGCAAAACATTCTTCAGGCGTAACTCTTGATAACTTTATGAATAGAGTTCAAGAAGGAACACTTAAAAACCTTAATGTTATTCTTAAAGCGGATACCGTTGGTTCTGTCGAGGCACTTAAGAATACCCTTCTTACAATTAGAAATGAGGAAGCAAAAGTTAATATTGTTCATAGTGGAGCGGGCGCTGTTACAGAAGGTGACATTATTCTTGCTCAAACTACAGGATCAGTAATTATTTCATTTAACCAAAAGACACCTTCAAAAATTGCTTCTGTGGCCGATAATCTTAAAGTTCAAATTAAAGAGTACAAAATAATTTATGAAGTGGTAGATGATATAACTGACGCTATCAATGGGATGTTAAGTGTCAAATATCAAGAAGTTTATATTGGTAACGCTGAAATTCGAGTTGTATTTAAACTTTCAACTGCTGGAAAAGTTGCAGGAAGTTATATCAAAGATGGTAAGGCAACAAGAAATTGCATTGCAGTTGTAAAACGCGGAAATGAAGAACTTGGAAAGACAACTGTTGAATCTCTTAAAATCGTTAAAGATGAAAAAGCAGAAGTAACAAAAGGATACGAATGTGGTATCAAATTAAGAGATAATATCGACATCAAAGAGGGTGATACAATTGATTTTTATGCAAAAGAAGTTGTTAAAAGATAGGAGGGGAAAATGTCTATAAGATTTGAAAGAGCAAATAGCGAACTCCAAAGATGTATTTCAAACATTATCCAAAATCAACTTAATGACCCACGCCTTAGCCCACTTCTTTACATTAGTGAGGTTGAGGTTACTCCTGATTTCAAGTATTGCAAGGTAAAGGTCGCACTTGATAGTGAGGATAAGAAAGAACTTGACCAAACAATTGCAGTTTTGCAAAAGAGTGAAGGTTTTATAAAGAAACAACTTGCTCAAATGGTTAGAATGCCCTATATGCCAAAACTCAATTTCGTTATTGATAAAGGTACGCAAGCAACTGTTAGAGTGAATGAATTACTTAAAGGACTTAACATTCCTCACGAGGACGAAGAAGATAATGATTAAATTTGCAAAAGAAGTAAAAAAAATGATAAAAACCGCAACAAACATTGCGGTTTTTACCCATATTACACCAGATTGTGACGCTATTGGGTCAAGTTTGGCATTAAAAGAGGGATTGATGGCTCTTGGCAAACAAGTTACGTGTTTTGCCAAAGATAAGCTCACCAAAAATCAATCTCTCGTTTTTAATTATCCAAACATTTCAAACATGGATTGTGATTTCTCTAACTATGATTTATGTATCAGCGTTGATGCTTCTTCATTTGAAAGGCTTGGTGATTATGCTGAAGGTTTTAAAAATCATCAAAATACAATTGTTTTTGACCATCATAAAGGAAATTCATTGACTGCTAGTGTCGTTTTCGCTTTCCCAGAATATAGTTCTTGTTGCGAAATTATTTTGCAGTTTTTAGACTTTTTAAAGGTTAAAATTACTCCAATAATGGCGTCAATGTTATATTCGGGGCTTTCTGCTGACACAAATTCGTTTATAAACATAAATGTAACGTGCAATACTTTTGAGAATGCCTTGCGTCTCGTTAAACTCGGTGCTGATGTGAACAAAGTCAACGAACTCCAATATAAAAACAGAACGAAAGTGGAAGTTGCTTGCAAAAAATACCTCTGGACAAATATCAAATATAAAAAAGATATCTCTTATTGCGTTGTATCAAATGAAGATTTAATAAAATTAAAAGCGACAAAAGCTGATTGTGATAGTTTTTCTAATGACTTGTTGGGAATAGACGGAATAAATTATGGCTTTTCTCTAATCGAAGAGGAAAAGGGTAAAATAAATCTTTCAATGCGCTCAAAAGAGGGATTTGATGTTCAAAAAGTGGCATCTATGCTTGATGGAGGCGGGCATATATGTGCTGCGGGAGCAAAGATTTGGAATAAAACTTTGTCACAAGCAAAAAATAAAGTACTTGAATTAATTGAAGAGACAAGAAGTAAATAAGGATTGTATGAACGGAATCATTTTAGTGAACAAAAAGGCGGGGCAATCGTCAAATAAGGTTGTAAACAAAGTGAAGTATCTTGTAAAGGCGGATAAAGCAGGGCATCTTGGAACGCTTGATGTTTTAGGCGAAGGGCTTTTACCTGTCACCATTAATAAAGGTACAAAAGTTTTTGACTTTTTCTTAAAAAAAGATAAAGTTTATAAAACAATATTTAAGTTTGGAGAAACTACTGATACTCTTGATCTTGAAGGGGAAATTACTGCAAAAGATGATAAAATTATCACAATGCGAATGATAGAAAAAGTTTTGCCGCAATTTGTCGGTAAACAAAATCAATTGCCTCCAATCTATTCGGCCAAAAAGGTCGGTGGACATACGGCATATAGTCTTGCACGTGCAGGCAAGGAAGTGGAACTTTCACCAAAAGAAATAGAAATATATCAAATCAAGTGTTTAAAAGAAATTGAGCAGAACATATTTGAATTCGAAGTTCACTGTTCATCAGGAACATATATCCGCTCACTGGCAAGAGATATTGCTAGTGCTCTTGGAACAGGTGGTGTTATGCAATACATACAACGCACTAAATGTGGTATTTTCAGTATTAATGATGCTTTTACCATAGAAGATATTGAAAATGGACATTATAAAATAATTAACCTTGATGAATTGTTTTTAGACTTCGAAAAGGTTTGCTTAACTGATGAGCAAACTGAAAAAGTTTTAAATGGAATGACTATTTCATTGAACAATGAGCATAATGGCCAGTTTAGAGTTTACGGGAAAAGCCAGTTTTTGGGATTGGGGAATATTGACAACAATTATTTAAAAATCACGTTAAGGCTATGTTAAAAAATCCCCCTTTGGCATTTGTTGAGGACCGAGCAAAAATGTAAAAATTGTAGATGAAAACATTTTTTCTGTTTTTCGTAAAAGGTATTATTAAATGTGCAAGAAACTAATTTAAGATTATAATAAAATAAGATTTAACATTTGTTAAAGAAGTTCTACGAATCGGTTATAAAAAAAAGATATATATTTCATAATTGAAGATAATTAGGGAGGAAAAATGGCAGTTCTTTTTGGACCATCTGGCGGTGGTGAAGAATTTATTGAAAGCGGTGGAAAGTCTATTTTAGATATGCCAAAATGGATAAAAAATTATGGTCTGGACGCTTTTGAATATTCTTTTGGTCACGGCTATCAAATGACGATTGATAAGGCTAAACAAGCAGGTGCTAGATTTGCCGATGAGGGGATAAAAGTCTCTCTTCACGCACCTTTCTATATAAATTTTGCAAACCCTAGTGATGAAATGTATCAAAAATCACAAGGATATATTTATACGGGAATAAGATTTTTGCGTGCATTTGGGGCAGATAAACTCGTTTTTCACCCTGCATCATGTGGAAAAATGCCAAGAAATGAGGCACTAGAATTAACTCTCAAAAGATTTGATGAAACTTTTAATAAAATGGATAGCGAAGGAATCCTCGAAGGGCTTTATCTTTGTCCAGAAACTATGGGAAAAACGCTTCAAATAGGTACATGGAAAGAGGTTATAGACCTTTGTAAAGTAAATAAGCATTTAACACCAACATTTGATTTTGGACATATTAACTCAATTTCGCAAGGTTCTCTTAAAAGCGTTGATGATTATAAACAGATATTTGACTATGCGATTGAAACATTGGGTTTTGAAAAGGTTAATAATTGCCATATACATTTTTCAAAAATTCAGTATGGAGAAAAAGGGGAAATAAGACATTTGAATTATGATGATGTAGTTTATGGCCCAGAATTTGACCCTCTTGCACAAACTCTTATTGAGTATAAACTTTCACCTCGTGTTATTTGTGAATCAATGTCTCAAATGCCACGAGATGCACTTATTATGAAAAAAATATATACCAAAATGCTAGACATTTAGTTTACAATGTGCTAAAATAAACGAGAATTTAATTTAAGGAGAAAATATTTTATGGTATTCGCAGGAGATTTTAGAAAAGGAACTACTTTTGAATGGGACGGAATTGTTTATTCTGTAATCGATTTCTTACATGTTAAACCTGGAAAAGGCTCACCATTTGTTAGAGCAAAAATCAAGAATGTTATGACTGGACAAGTAAAAGAAACAACTTTTAACCCAAGTGATAAATTTCAAGTTGCAGTTATTGAAAAGAAAGAAATGACATACCTTTACAACGATGGTGAAATTTACTATTTCATGGACGCTGAAACATATGACCAAATCCCTCTTAATAGAGAAAGTGTAGAAGATTGTCTTAACTTTGTTAAAGAAAATGAAAACTGCACAATGTATTTCTATAAAGGGAACCCATTTGCTGTATATGCTCCAAACTTCGTTGAACTTGAAGTCGTAGATTGCGAACCTGGTATTCAAGGGGATACATCTAAATCAACAAACAAGCCAGCGAAACTTGAAACAGGGTATGTTTTACAAGTTCCACTTTTCATCAACATTGGTGATAAAGTAAGAATTGACACTCGTGACGGAAGTTACATGGAAAGAGTTAAATAATTTTATTTAAATATAACATTTTGATAAAAATAATTTAGTTTTTTTAGTTTTAAAAGACGCCTCTTTAGGTCGTCTTTTTTTGTGCATTAAAGTGATGTTATCTTTTTGACTATCTTTGTCGTTTTTGAATGGGGGAAAACAGGTTTTCATAATTTATTGCAAAGAGAGGAAACAATGCTAGAAAACATCTTACCTGATAAAATTTACAAGATTATAAATGAAAAAGTGAATTTTAACTGCATAAACGAAATTAGACTTCGAGCGGACAAGCCAATTCTTTTGTGTATAGGGAAAACAAGAGTTTTTCTCGGCGAAAATGGTTCTACGGGACTTGTTAAAAATGCCATAAAACTTACAAAAGTGGAGATTGAAGACATAATTTTTAGAGCAAGCGAATGTTCTCTTTATTCAGTAAATGAGCAGATTAAAAAAGGGTTTATCATCACTCCCGGAGGAGTGCGTTTAGGCATTGGTGGAGATATGATTGAAGAAGATGGGAAATTGCGAACTATGACAAATTTTTCTTCAATTAATATCCGTATTCCGCACGAAATTAGAAATTGTTGTTTGAGTGTTTTTGAACTTCTTTTAAGTGAAGATGGAGTTTATAATACTCTTGTTGTTTCTCCGCCCGGAGCAGGTAAAACCACTTTTTTGAGAGACTTTATATGCCAATTATCCGAACGAAATTATGCATTGAATGTTCTCGTTTTGGATGAAAGAGGTGAACTCGACATTGGCGGAAGAGGACTTGGAAATTTTACGGATAAAATTTCGTTTGCTAGAAAAAAAGTGGGATTTGAAAATGGAATAAGAGCTCTTGCACCAGATTTAATTGTGACTGATGAACTTGGACAAGACGAGGATATGCAAGCGGTGAATTTTGCAGTGAATTCAGGGGTAAATATTTTGGCAACAGTCCATTGTGACAATATGGCTTCATTAACGAAAAAGCCAAGTTTTGAAGGTGTGATAAAGGACAAGGTTTTTAAGCGTTATGTTTTCCTTTCTATGAGAAATGGCCCCGGAACTATTGAAGGGGTTTACAATGAAAATCTTTCACGAATCAGTTTATAGGAGGTGAAAATGAAATATTTTGCTGTCTGTATTTTGGGGGTTCTTGCTGTTTTCGTTGGATATATTTTTTCAAAAAAATATTCAAAAAGAGCAAAATTTTTTCAAACATTAGTTGCGATTTGTCACAAATTTGAAATTGAAATTTGTTATTCTCGTGAAAGATTAAAAAACTTATTTTTATCACTTGAAGATAAACAAAAAAATTCGCTTTTTGGAATTGATAAAAATTTTTGTGATTTTCTAGAAAACAAAGTTTCACTTGAAAAAGAAACATTGTTCAATGGCATAAACTTTTTGAAAGAAAACGAAAAAGATGTAATATTTCTGTTTTTTAAATCGTTAGGAAGAAGTGATGTCCAAAGCCAATCAAAGGAAATAAAACAGTTTCAAAAAAGTTTTGAGGAATTTTCTTCACTAGCCGTTAATGAAAATAAAAAATATGGAACGCTATCAATTAAAATGGGTATAGTGTGTGCACTTCTTATAGCAGTGCTAATTTTGTGAGGGGCAAATGAACATTGAAATTATTTTTAAAATTGCAGGGGTTGGACTCCTTACCGCAATCATGACGCAAATTTTAAAACAAAGCGGGAAAGATGAGATTGCAACAATGGCAACGCTTGCTGGACTTATTATAGTAATCATTATGGTTATTAACCTTATGGGAGACCTTTTTACATCGATAAAAACAATTTTTAATTTTTGAAAGTAGAGGGTTATGGAAATTATTTTTAAAATAGTCGCAGTTGGACTTATAACTTGTCTGGCAACTATGATAATAAAGCCTGTTCGAAGTGATTTTGCTATTTTTATTGCAATAACAGGTGGTATTATCATAATCTTTCTTGTTATAGGCTATTTAACTGGAATAATAAGCACTTTTAAAACCATTATTTCTTCAACTGGACTTGACGCAAGTTTATACAAACTTCTTTTAAAGATTTTAGGCGTTGCATATTTACTGGAATTTACTGCAAGCATTTGCACTGACACAGGTAACGGATCACTAGGAGATAAAATCCTGTTGGGAGGAAAGATCGTTTTAATGGTGATGGCATTGCCAATCATTGTAAGTATTCTTGACATCGTAACGAGTCTTTTGCCAAAATGAAAAAACTATTAGTTTTGCTTATGTTTGTTTTCCTTATAAGCCCATCTCTTGCAAGGATAATAAGCGAGTCTCAAGATGCTTGTGTTTGTTATGCTGAAAGTATTTCCCAAGATGAAATCGATTCTTTTGAAGATATGGTGGACGACAATCTTGATAATCTCGATTTTTCTACGCTTGATGATATTTTAAAAGATTTTACGCAAGGTCAACGCTCAATTTTTGGAAGTTCTAGTTTTTTGGCCAAAATAAAAATGCTTATAAATGGAGACTTTGGGGACAGTGAAAATGTTTGGCAAGCGATAGTAAATGTATTTTTTGATAGTATTGTTTCATTTTTACCTTTTCTTTCACTTATTGTTGCTATCTCGCTTTTGGGTAGTCTCATGCAAGGGCTGAAACCATCTTCTAGTAAAGGGCTTTCAAGCATAGTACATTTTGTAACTTATGGTGTAGTCATTGTTTTAGTATTAAGTCAAGTTACTAGGCTTGTAAGCCTTGCAACCAATGCAATCTTATCGATAAAAAAACAAATGGACACAATATTCCCAATTCTCATCACGATGCTGACGGCAATGGGTGGAGCTACTTCTGTTTCAATTTACCAGCCTGCAATGGCATTTTTAACTGGAATTCTTTTAAACTTTTTCACCCATATACTTCTTCCTATCTTTATATTCTCGGTTATCTTTGATATTGTTTCAAATCTTTCTGGCAATGTTAAAATGGAAAAATTCTCGTCTTTCTTGCGTTCATCATTTAAGTGGATAATGGGAATTGTTTTCACCATATTTACTGCATTTTTATCAATTCAAGGCTTAACTGCTATATCTATAGATGGGATATCAATACGCACAGCAAAATATGCAATACGTTCCTACATTCCAATTTTGGGATCTTATTTGAGTGATGGCATGGGCGTCATTTTGGCTTCAAGTAACCTTATAAAAAATGCAGTTGGAGGAGCGGGCCTTTTAATGCTTTTAGCCAGCCTTCTTTCGCCAATACTTGAACTTGTTATATTTATGCTAATTCTCAAGCTTACAGCGGGTATTATTGAGCCATTAGGGAATAGACAGGTCGCTTCATTTATCACTTCACTTTCAAAAAGTATTGTATTATTAATTTCGCTTTTAATTGGGGTTGGCTTTGTTTACTTCATTATGTTGGGGCTTGTAATGTGTTCGGCTAATTTAGTGTAAAGGAGGTAACATGATTTCGAGTGTTTCAGGTTGGGTGTTGTCTCTTTCTGGGGTTATTTGTTTATCTGTCATTGCAGAATTTATTTTGCCTGATGGTCAAACCAATAAGTATGTTAGGGGAATTTTTTCATTTGTTCTTTTACTTATAATTGTGTCGCCATTGCCTAAACTTTTAAACAAAAAATTAAATTTTTCAAATATATTTGATTACAATGGCACGATAAGTGCGAGCGATGATTATCTTTACGAGGTTAACCTTGATAAACTAACATACTATAAACAAGTGATTGAAAGCAAGATAAAAAGTCATGGATATGATAATGTTTCGGTGTATATAAACTGCAATATAAGGGACTCCAAAATGAAGTTTAAGTCGATAACTGTCGATTTAAAGAGTTTAGTCATAAGGCAGGAAGCGGAGCATAAAAATATAGCAAAGATAAGAGAGGATATAACAAAAATAATCTTATCTTATGTGGAAATTGACGAGGAGGATATTCTTTATGACATCTAAAATAAAGGACAAGCTGTCACTATTATGGCAAAAGATTAAAAAGATAAAACATATTGAAATTTATATTGCTTTAATCCTTGTTGTAATCATCGGTGGAGTTTACTTTATTAAGATTTCGAAAAATGATTCCCATACAAAAGACACGACAATAAACGACACAAATATCACAAACTTTTCCTCATCTCAAGAATATGCCACATTCTTGGAGAATAAACTTGAAAATGTACTAAAAGAAATCCAAGGTGCGAAAGATGTTGATGTTATGCTTACAATAGAAAAGGGGTTTGAGTACGTATACCTTACGGAAGAAGAAACGCGGACAACCTCTAATGGTACACAAATTACTTCCACAAATGTTGTCCTTATAGACGGCAAGCCAGTTGTTGTACAAGAGGTGTATCCTGTGATAAAAGGAATGCTTGTCCTTGTGAAAGGAACTAATGATGTTAGCACAAGATTAAATATTATCTCTGCTATTCAAACAGTGATTGATATTGATGCAAGTAAGATAAACATTTTGTCCGCAAGTTAGGACGTATAAAAGGAGTTAATTATGAAAAAGAAAACAAAAGTTATAATTATTTCAGCAATGGTTTTACTTCTTGGTATTACAGGATACTTAAATGTTGTGTTAAACAAGTCAGTTTCAAACACAAATAAGGGTAGTGAAGTCACCCAAACTGCAAGTTATTTTCAAACTTACAGAACTGATAGAGAATCAACCAGAGACCAAGAACTTCTTTACTATGATGCAATTATTGCCAGCGATACTTCAACTGATCTTGCTATTGCAAACGCAGAGAGTGCAAAAATGGCTTTAATTGGTCAAATGGAAAAAGAACTCGTTGTTGAAGGGCTTATTAAAGCAAAAGGTTTTGCTGATTGTGTTGTAAGCATTACTGATTCTAGTGTAAATGCCGTTGTAAAATGTGCAGATTTAACTTCAAGCCAAGTTGCACAGATTGTTTCAGTTATCAAAAGCCAACTTTCAATTGGAATTGAAAATATCAAAATTATTCCAGTAGAATAATTGCATTGTGTTATGGTTTTATGTTATAATACTCTATAAAAGAGGAGTAAATCATGACAAAAACAAATGTACTTCCTAAAAAGGGCAAAGTTGAAATTGATAGAGATATACTTTTATCAATAATCAACCTTGCAACCAAGGAAATCAATGGTGTGGCTTCACTTACAAATGACTACTTGCCATGGATTAAGAAAATGGTTAAACCCAAAAGCGAAGGGGTCGCAATTAAATTTGATATAAACGGGACATTAAATGTTGATGTGTATATCAAGGTTTTAATTGGATACAGCGTTCCAGACATTGCATATAGAGTTCAAGAAAACATTAAAAATTCTCTTGGTTCAATGGTTGGAATAAAACCTGGGAAAATCAATGTTCATGTTCTTGGTGTTACCTGCGATGACGAGGCGATAAGATGAGAGCCAAAGCCAGAGAACTTGCATTTCAACTCATATTTGAAAGACTTTTCGTTAAGGAAAACTATACTCTTGACGAAGAGTTTTTTGCGTTATTAAAAAAACAAGAAGATAAAGATTTTGCAAAAAGTATAGTAGCTAAATTTGAGGAAAATAGAGAGGCTCTTTCAAATGTAGTTTCTTCCCATTTAGTAGGGTATGAAATTGATAGAGTTTATAAAGTAGATCTTGCATTAATTTACGAAGCACTTACTGAGATTTTCTATCTTGAGACGCCTTACCAAATTGCAATCAATGAAACAATAGAATTGTCCAAAAGATATTCTACTGAAAAAAGCAAACGTTTTATAAACGGTGTTTTGTCTTCAATAATAAAAGATAAAAATTAAAGGGAGACATATGCAAGAGGCTATTACAGTTTCCAGACTGAATACTTACATAAAGCAAATTTTTGACGCAGAAGAGTTTCTCCATAACACAAGGGTTGTTGGAGAAATTTTTGGTGTAAGTAGAGCTAGAAATGTAATTTATTTTTCGCTTAAAGATGAAAATGCGACTTTGCCATGCGTCTGCTTTTATCCCAATTATGAAAGCCTTATTGAGGAGGGTGACAGTGTCATTGTAACAGGGAGCCCTAACTTTTATGTAAAGGGTGGAAAACTTAATTTCAATGTTGTTAAAGTTGAGAAACAAGGTCAGGGGAAACTTTTTGAAGAGTTTCTTGCGATGAAAGAAAAGTTGGAAAAAGATGGACTTTTTGACATTACTCATAAAAAACCTTTACCTAAAACAATTAATAGAATTGGCGTCATCACCTCGAAGGAGGGTGCGGTAATTCAAGATATTAAGAATGTAGCATGGAGAAGAAATCCAAGCCTTGACATAGTTCTTTTCAACACTAAAGTTCAAGGTTTAAATGCCGAGAATGAAATTGCTCATGCCATAGAAGTCTTGGGAAAATACGATAAGATTGATGTAATCGTAGTTGCACGCGGTGGAGGCTCTTTGGAAGATTTAAAAGCATACAATACAGAGGTAGTTGCACGGGCGACTTATAATTGCCCTAAACCTATTATTTCGGCTGTTGGTCACGAAACAGATTTTACTATTATCGATTTTGTGAGTGATTTAAGAGCTCCAACTCCCTCTGCGGGTGCGGAACTACTCACAAATGATTCATTGTTACTAAAAGAGGGGCTTGTTCAACTATCAAATAGACTTATTTATACATGTAAAAATTTTGTAAATCATGTTCAAAATAATATTGGCGTTAAATCAAACACGCTTATAGATATGCTAGAAAAAACACTTATTAAAGAACAACATTATGTTAAAATTATGGAAAATAATTTCACAAATGCTGGTGACAATTATATCAACACAAAACTTTATGAAATTGGTCTATTTGAGAACACGCTTGCAAAGATTAATCCAAAATCAATTTTGGATAAGGGGTATGCAAAAGTAGAACAGGATGGCAAGAGTGTATCTTCTTGCAAAGATGTAGATAATAAAGAATTTCAAATAATATTTAAAGACGGACGAATAAAAGCAAAACAAGTTAAAGGAGAAAACATATGAGAATAAGTAAACTGGTTGGTGAACGAGTAAAAGAAACTCCTAGCGGAGTGAGTGCGAAAAGTCACGCATTACTTTTAAGGGCAGGATATATTAAACAAGTTGGTAATGGTATCTACTCTTTGATGCCATCTGCTCAAAGGGTTAGCCTAAAAATTCAAAATATTATAAGAGAAGAGATGAATAAGGTTGACGGGCAAGAAGTATTGATGCCTGTTGTTATGCCTCGTGAACTGTGGGAGAAAAGTGGAAGATATCGAGCTATCGGACAAGAAATGGTTAGATTTAAAGACAGAAATAACCATGATATGCTTTTGGGCATGACTCACGAGGAAGCCGCTGTTCATTTGGTTCAAAACACCATAAAAAGTTACGACAATCTTCCTTGCATGATTTATCAATTTCAAACAAAGTTTAGAGATGAAGCACGTCCAAGAGCTGGACTTTTGCGAGTAAGAGAATTCACAATGAAAGACGCTTACTCATTTCACACGAGCCAAGAAGATTTGGAGCGTTATTATCAAAAGGTTTATGACGCTTATTGCAGAATTTATAAAAGAATGGGAATGAAAAACTTTGTTTCTGTAAGTAGTGATACTGGAATGATGGGTGGTGGAAGAGCTGATGAATTCCAACTTTTAATTGATGCTGGTGAAGACAATATTGTTCTCTGTAGTCATTGTGATTACAAAGCAAATATGGAAGTTGCAACGAGTGTTATTGATAAGCCAGAATTTATTGATGAGCCATTAAAAGAGGTGTTTACTGGTAACGCAAAAACCATAGACGAAGTTTGCAAAGAACTTAATATAACCGCGAAGCAAACTATAAAAGCGGTTTGCTATGCCGTAGTGGGTGAAGCGAATAGACTTATTTTATCCTTTATAAGAGGAGATAAAGAAGTTAATGAAGCAAAACTTAAAAAAGCGGTTAACGCAGATGATATTGCTTTAACTGACCTTGCCGATACTGGACTTGTAAAAGGAAATATTGGCTGTTTAAACTTGCCTGAAAGACTTGGGGAGTACTATTTAACTGTAATCTTCGACACTTCTCTTCAAGGAATGAAAGGTATGGTTTCTGGGGCAAACAAAGAGGAATATCACATTGCAGGCGTAAATATGGAGCGAGATGTCGCAGGGGCGCGATATGAAGAATTTACAAAAGTTAGTGAAGGCGATTCGTGTCCTGTTTGTGGCAATCCTTTGACCATAAAGAAAGGAATTGAAGTAGGAAATATATTCCAACTTGGAACTAAATATTCTAAATCTATGGGCTTAACCGTCCACATGCCTGATGGAAGTGAAATGAACCCAATCATGGGGTGTTACGGAATTGGTATTGGTAGATGTCTTGCAAGTATTGTAGAGGAAAGCAGTGACGAAAAGGGAATTGTTTGGCCTATGAGCATTGCACCTTGGCAGATATATCTCTGTCCATTACGTCTTGATGACGAAAGAGTTCTTTCAAAAGCGGAACAACTTTACAATGCTCTTTCTAGCAAATATGAAGTGCTTTACGATGATCGTAATGTTTCTGCTGGTGTAAAATTCGCTGATAGCGAGCTCATGGGGATCCCTGTGAGAGTTGTGGTTAGCCCAAGAAGTCTTGAAAACAATGAAGTGGAAGTGGTTTTAAGGGCATCAGGAGAAAAACAAATGGTTGCACTTGAAAACCTTGACACTTTACTTGAAAAGATTATAAATGCATGAGGGGGAAATATGGAAAAAGAAATATCTTATGAAGATGCGTCAAAGGAACTTAATGAGATTATAAATAGATTGGAAGAGGGAGAAGTTCCAATGAGTGAAGCCCTTGAACTTTTCGAAAAAGGGAAAAACCTAGTTAAAGTTTGCTATTCTCACCTTGATAAAGCAAAAGGTAAACTCACAGAAATCAAGGAATCAATAGAAGGACTTGAAGAAATTTAACATACATTAGACATGGCATTCATAAAATATTTTGTGAAGAAATATAGACAAGTTAAAATCGAATCTTTTTCAGGAGCGAAGAAATATTTATGGGCTTTTAAAATGTTCTTTATTGCCATAATTATGTCTTTGCTTTTTGGCTATATAAGCGAAACTGTAATTTCGTCAGCTGGAATTATCATTGCTATTTTTATTATCTGTATCTTTATTTTTATCTCTGTAATATTTGATATGATTGGCATCGCGGCCGCTTCTGCCGACATCGAAGTATTTGAAAAATGGGAGAAAAATGGAATCAAAGGTGCAGAGCGTGGGCTTAAACTATGCAATAATTCCGAAAAGGTATGCTCATTTTGTGCAGATGTTGTGGGCGATATTTGCAGTACTCTTTGTGGTGCAGGAGGTGCGGCTATTGTCGCAATGACTACAAAGAATTTAAAACAAAATCACCACATTATTTTAATTTCAATTATTGTATCAGCGTTGATAGCTGGGTTGACAGTGTTTTTTAAGGCAATTATGAAAGAAAGAGCAATGAAAAAATCTAACAAAATTCTTCTTAAACTAGGAAGAGTGTTAAATTTCTTCACAAAATTATAAAATTTTGATTAAAATAGTTGACAATCACTCAAATTTGTGATAGTATTTATGCGTATGAAAGCAGAAGTCCCACTTCTCACCATTCAGCAAAGGCTAGATTGGTAATAACTTAATTTATTTTAAAGTAAGTTTTTTGGTGGAGATTTTTGTTTCCACCAAATTTTTTATTAAAAGGGGATTATAACAATTTTTAAGGAACTTTTAATCAACGAACAAATTTCTGCTCAAGAAGTTCGTTTAATTGGAGAAAATGGAGAACAACTTGGAGTTGTTTCAAGAGCAGAGGCACTTGCAAAGGCGGAAGAAGCAGGGCTTGACCTTGTTTTAATGTCGGCAGGAAGTGTGCCACCAGTTTGCAAAATCTTAAATTATGGTAAATTTAAGTATGATGCACTTAAAAAAGATAAAGAAATTAAAAAATCTCAAAAAATCATTGAAACCAAAGAAGTAAGACTTTCTATGACTATTGACGAACATGATATTCTTTATCGAGTATCAAGTGCTACAAAATTCCTCAAAGACGGGGATAAGGTTAAAGTTTCACTCAAAATGAGAGGAAGAGAACAAGCCTATGTTAAAAAAGGTATTGAAATAGTTAAAGATTTCTGTGCTAGACTTGACGAAGTTGGACAACTGGAAAAAGAACCTGAACTTGTTGGGAGAAATATCTTTGTTGTTATAAGCCCAAAAAAGACAAAATAAAGGAGAAAAATTATGCCAAAACAAAAAACACACAGTGGATGCAAAAAGCGTTTCCATGTAACAGCAAATGGTAAAATTAAATTTGCTAGACCTGGTAAGGGACACTTCCTTACAAAGAAATCACAATCAGTAAAGAAAAAACTTAGAAAGGGATCTTACATTTCTGGTAAAAATGCACAGAACATTAAGACTCTTCTTGCTAAATAGGAGGCCAAATCATGAGAATTAAGAGAGCAGTTAACGCAGTTAAAAAGCGTCGTTCTATCCTTAAAAGTGCAAAAGGATACAGAGGAGCAAAATCTAAACTTTACAGAACAGCAAGAGAACAAGTAATGAAGAGCGGACAATACGCTTACATTGGCCGTAAAGCAAAGAAAAGAAATTTTAGAGCACTTTGGATTACAAGAATTAATGCTGGATGCAGAGAAAATGGAATTTCTTATTCAAAATTTATCGCTGGACTTAAAAACAAGGGTATTGACCTTAACAGAAAAGTTCTTGCAGATATGGCTGTTAGAGAGCCTGAAACTTTCGCAGCACTTGTTGGACAGGTTAAATAATAATGCTTGTTAAAGCATCAACATCTTTAATTAAAGACTTAAAAAAGCAAAAACGGGAAAATGGTTCTTTGCTTTTTTTAGATAACTTTAAAATTATAAAAGATGCCATTAAGGCGGGGCTAAAACCTCGCTATATTTTGGTGAGTGATGAAAGCTTAAACATCTGGGAAAATGAGAATGTTTATAAAGTCGATAGACAAACCATTGAGCAACTTTCAGACAGCAGAACACCACAGGGAGTGGTTTGTATATTAGACTACCTACCACATATTGTAGAAAGTCCTAAAACAAATTTCCTTGTTGTTGACTCGCTTCAAGATCCCGGGAATGTTGGAACTCTTATAAGAACAGCGACCGCGTGTGGATTTGAATATGTATATCTTCTTGATAGCGTTAAGGTCACAAATTCAAAACTGGTTAGAAGCAGTGTAGGAACTATTTTTCAAAGCAAAATCATTTCTATGACAAAAGATGAATTTTGTCAATATGTAAAGGAATGGAATTTAAACCTTATTATGACTGATATGGAAGGGGACAACATTTTTACAAGCAAATTTAATGGATTGGTTGGAGTTGTTGTTGGAAATGAAGGACAAGGGGTTTGTGATCAAATTGCAAAACTTTGCTCAAAGACTGTTAAAATACCTATGCGAGCAGGAGTAGAAAGTTTAAATGCTTCAATTTCAGGTGCAATAATTATGTATGAAATCGCCAAAAACAACCTTTAATTTATTTATTAAGTAGAAAACTATTGACAATAATGAACAAAAAAAATATAATAAAAATGTTAAAGAAATTGTAAAAATTACAAAGAGGAGTTAATATGTCAGGACATTCTAAATGGCACAATATACAAGCAAGAAAAGGGAAAAGTGACGCCGCAAGAGGAAAAATATTCACAAAAATAGGCCGTGAGATTGCAGTTGTTGTTAAAAATGGCGGTGCAGACCCAGTTTCCAACCCAAGACTTAAAGATGTTATCCAAAAAGCAAAACAAAGCAACATGCCAAATGATACTATTGAAAGAAGTATCAAAAAAGCAGCAGGCGAAATGGGCAATGTAAACTACGAAAGTTGCACTTACGAGGGGTATGGACAAGGCGGCTCTGCTGTTATAGTAGAATGCCTTACAGACAATAAAAATCGTACCGCTGGTGATGTTCGTCACGCATTTGATAAATTTGGAGGCGCACTTGGTTCAAATGGTTGCGTTAGTTATTTATTCCAAAGAAAAGGGGTTGTGACAGTTGAAAAGACTGATGGCCTCGACGGCGACGAACTCATGCTTACTGCTCTTGATGGTGGTGCGATTGATGTAGTCGAATATGATGATTGCTACGAAATAATTACAAATCCAAATGAACATTCGGCTGTAGAAGAAACACTTACTAATGCTGGGTACAGCGTGATTTCAGCAGAAACAACACTTGTCGCTGATAGTTATATCGATCTTGATGAAGAAAAGGTTGTAAAATTTAACAGAATGATTGAAACCCTCGAAGACCTTGATGATGTTCAAGAAGTTTATCATAATGTTAATCTTCCAGATGACGAGGAATAAGCTTTAAGCATTGGTAATTTATTATATTAGAATAGGTTGTTGTTATTAATCCTTACAAATAAGAAAATGGCAAGATATGCAACTTGAATTAAAATGACAGTAAATTCATTATATTACGCTAAAAATATTTTTACGATAAATTTGCATAAAGATGTTATAGATGAAAATGATATGTTTACAAAGGAGAGCGATCATGAAAAAAAACTGGGCTGAAAGATTTGATGAAGAGCAAGACGAACTAGCTGAAAGAATTGCAAGAAATAGAGAGATAACTAGACTTGCGGAAGAGGAAAAGACTAAAAGAGAGGCAGAGGAACAAAAAAAGGCTCAAACAACATCAAGTGAACCATTGCCACGTCAAGTTGGTTGGTTAAGACCTGATGAGAAAGTAGGAACTTTTACAGAAAACTATTCATTTTTTGATGACGAAACTGAACGCGAATAATCAATGCGTTCTTTTTTCTTTTAACTGGCAACTATGCGAAAATAAGATTTTATAAATTAAAAATACTTTTATTTTGATAATAATTATACAACTTTATTTTGATAGTAATTTTACAACCAATTTCCTTATAAAATTTACGTTATTAATTTCTTTGCCCAAGAACAGAGGGGATTTTGCATTTAAAAGAAATAAACGAAACAACTCCGTTTATGTGCTTAATTAGGCCTATTTTTTATAATAATAAGTTGACTATTTTTGCACAAAATGGTAAAATCAAACTATGATTATACTTGGAATAGACCCAGGATATGCAATTGTAGGGTACGGAATTATTGATACTAATAAACCAAACATGGTTGTTGACTATGGTGCAATCACAACTCCAAAAGAAGACCCCATGCCAGTTAGACTAGAAGCAATTGATTCGAGTTTAAAATACCTCTTTGATAAATACAAACCAGATGTAGTTGCGATAGAGGAACTTTTTTATTTTAAAAATCAAAAAACTGTTATACCCGTTGCAGAAGCGAGAGGAGTTATCGTGCTGGCATGCCAAAAGTATTGTGGGAATATCTATGAATATACACCTCTTCAAATAAAACAAGCATTAACTGGTCAAGGAAGAGCAGAAAAAGCACAAGTACAATACATGGTTAAAGCGATATTAGGGTTAAATGCAATTCCCAAACCTGATGATGCGGCAGATGCCCTTGCTGTTGCAATTTGCCATAGTCAAACAAGCCCATCATTAAATCACAACAGAGCATAAATCCAATAAGATAACAACGTTAATTTTTTAATTTTCAAATTTAATAAAACATTTATCCAAA
Source organism: uncultured Clostridia bacterium (assembly GCA_934793215.1). Taxonomy (GTDB): domain Bacteria; phylum Bacillota; class Clostridia; order Christensenellales; family UBA1242; genus Caccovivens. The sequence goes on from CAKVOP010000002.1 coordinate 93,757, forward strand.
ACTTAAAAGGAAGAAATATGATTTCATTTTTAATAGGAATAATTGAAGAAAAACAGGAAAACATGTTGGTGTTGAATGTTACTGGTGTCGGTTATGAAATTAATGTATCAGCCAACACATTGAGTTCATTGCCAATGGAAGGCGAAACAGTAAAAATATTAACATACATGGCCGTTAGAGAAGATGGTGTCTATTTGTTTGGCTTTTCTTCAAAAGAGGAACGTGAATTGTTTTTTAAACTTATTTCAGTAAGTGGAATTGGCCCTAAAATGGCAATATCTATACTTTCTGGTCTTTCTTTAAGTGATCTCGTTATGGCAATTATAAATCAAGACCACAAACTTCTTTCAAAGATAAAAGGTTTGGGCAAAAAAACTGCAGAGAGAATTTGTCTTGAATTAAAAGATAAATTATCAATTACTGGTGAAAACATTGATAATGCTTCTTTTGGTGGTGATTACAACGAAGATGCAGTTCAAATGGCTACGGATACACTTATAAGTCTTGGAATTAATAAAAATGATGCGTATATGCTTGCAAGAGCAAATGCAACCGCCGAGTCTACTGCGGAAGAAATTATATCAAAGTCATTGAGGGGGTATAGGGGATAATGGAAGAACTTGACAACAGATTTATAACAAGCACTAAAAATTTAACTGATGCCGAGATAGAAAACTCTTTACGACCTACTACAATGGATCAATACATTGGTCAAAACAAAGTAAAAGAAGCACTTTCAGTATACATAAAAGCTGCTAAAACAAGAAAAGAAAGTCTTGACCATGTCCTTTTGTATGGGCCTCCCGGGCTTGGCAAAACAACACTTTCACATATCATTGCAAATGAACTTGGTAGTCAATTCAAAGTAACATCAGGTCCAGCAATTGAACATGCGGCTGACCTTGCAGCGATTCTTACAAATCTTAACGAAAACGACGTTTTATTTATTGATGAAATTCACAGATTGAATAAGACAGTGGAAGAAATACTTTATCCCGCAATGGAAGATTTTGCGTTGGATTTCATTGTGGGAAAAGGACCATCGGCACGAAATATGCGTTTAAAGATTAAACCTTTTACGCTTATTGGAGCAACTACAAGAGCCGGTATGCTTACTAACCCTTTGCGTGATAGATTTGGTGTGATATGTAGACTTGAACTTTATTCTACAGAGGATTTGCAAATAATTATTAATCGTTCTGCCAGCATTTTAGGAATAAAAATTGATGAAGATGCCAGCAAGGAAATAGCAATGCGTTCACGCGGAACACCTCGTATAGCAAATCGTTTATTGAAAAGGGTTAGAGATTACGCACAAGTTTTAGGAGAGGGGCACATAACCAAACAAATTGCGGATAAAACCTTGCAAATAATGGAAATTGACGATTTGGGATTAGATACAATAGATAGAAAAATTATGCTTTCTATCGTTAATAAATTTGGTGGTGGTCCAGTTGGACTTGACACTTTGGCAGCAACGATAAGCGAAGACGCAACCACTATTGAAGATGTATATGAGCCTTATCTTCTTCAACTTGGGTTTATTTCAAGAACTCCAAGAGGTCGTATAGCACTTGAACCTGCTTATAAACATTTTGGGATCGTTTATCCTGGCGTGAAGGCATAAATTAAGACAACTTATTTTACATGCAAATAAAAATTTTATAACATTAATTTTGAGAAGCTTATATCTATAAATTATTTTATTTAAGAAAGATATCAAAAAAAGTTTCTCCGTGGAATTGGACTGTTTTTCCAATTAAAAGGGTAGTTATGACTAATATTCAAAACAAAGATTTATTTAAAAAGAGCAGTTATTTTTACGATTTACCGGAAGAGCTTATCGCTCAAACACCTGTCGAGCCAAGAGACTCTTCAAGACTGCTTGTATACAATAGAAAAAATGACGCAATTTATCATAAGCATTTTTATGACATTATTGATTATTTAAAAAAAGGTGATGTGCTTGTAGTAAACAATACTCGTGTTTTACCTGCACGTCTTTATGGTTATAAGGAAACAGGTGCTAAAATTGAAATTTTGCTTCAAAAACGCATAGATTTAACGACTTGGGAGGTTATTGCTCGACCTTTTAAAAGATTAGATGTCGGCACAAAGGTTGTTTTTAGCGAACAATTATCTTGCACCATAACTGAAAAAGGTACTTATGGAGGGTGCAAAGTCAAATTTGCCTATGAGGGTGTGTTTGAACATAGATTAAGCGAAGTTGGGCAAATGCCTTTGCCTCCATATATTCATGAAAAACTTAAGGATAAAGAGAGATATCAAACTGTTTATTCCAAAGTAGAGGGATCTTCCGCTGCACCAACAGCAGGGCTTCATTTCACGCCACAACTTTTAGAAAAAATAAAAGAAAAAGGAGTGCAAATAGTTGAAGTGTTGCTTCATGTAGGCCTTGGAACTTTTAGACCTGTTAAAGAAGAAAATATTTTAGCACATGAAATGCATAGCGAGTATATTGAACTTTCACAAGAGAATGCCAACATCTTAAACAAAGCAAAAGAAGAGGGTAGAAGAGTAATTGCGGTGGGAACAACAAGCGTACGTGTGCTTGAGAGTTGTGCTAGTGAAGATGGAAAACTTGTTCCCCAAAAGACAAACACGCAAATATTTATTTATCCATCTTATAGATTCAAAGTTGTAGATGCTCTTATTACTAACTTTCACCTTCCAGAAAGTACTTTAATTATGTTGGTTTCCGCTTTCGCTGGCTATGACCAAACGATGAATATATATAACATTGCGGTAAAAGATAAATATAGATTTTTCTCATTCGGAGATGCAATGTTTATAGAATAGCACAATATGTTGTATGTAGTCTAATATACAACATAGAATATGTAGACTCGTAAGAAAAAATAAAAATAGTATAAAGGATTTAAAATGAACGAAGAATTTAGTTTTGAACTTATTAAAGAGTGTCCTGACACAGGGGCAAGAGCCGGCATTTTTCACACTCCACACGGAGACATAGAAACTCCAATATTTATGCCAGTAGGCACCCAAGCAACAGTGAAAGGACTAAAACCAGAAGAATTGAAAGAACTCGGGGCTCAAATAATTCTATCAAATACATACCATTTATATCTCCGTCCCGGACATGAAATTGTTAAAAAAGCAGGCGGATTGCACAAATTTATGAATTGGGATAGGCCTATTTTGACCGACAGCGGGGGATTTCAAGTTTTTTCGCTTTCAAAATTGCGCAAAGTTACAGATGATGGAGTTGAATTTCGCTCTCATTTAAACGGAGAAAAACATTTTATAACTCCTGAAAAGGACATGGAAATACAAGAAGCACTTGGTGCCGACATAATCATGGCATTTGATCAATGCACCGAAGCTGGAGCAACTTACGCACAAGCAGTAGAGGCAAAAAGAGTCACTAAAAATTGGCTAGAAAGATGCTATAAAGCACATACGACTAAAGATCAAATGCTATTTCCTATTGTCCAAGGTAATATGTTTAAAGATTTGAGAGAGGAATGTGTTAAGGATTGCCTTCCTTACGCCAAATGCGGAATTGCAATTGGTGGATTAAGCGTTGGAGAAGAAAAGAGCACAATGTATGATATTCTTGATTTTTTAAACCCACTCTTACCTAAAAATCAACCTCGCTATTTAATGGGAGTAGGATCTCCTGACTGCTTGGTAGAGGGATTTGCAAGAGGTGTTGACATGATGGATTGCGTCTTGCCAACGCGTATCGCCAGAAACGGGACATGTTTTACAAAAAAAGGCAAAATGGTTATAAAAAACGCGGCATATAAAGAGGATTTTAGACCTATTGAAGACGATTGCGACTGTTATGCCTGCAAGCATTATACAAGAGCATATATTCGTCATCTTATTAACGCTGGTGAAATGCTTGGGGCAGAATTGCTTTCTATCCATAATTTACGTTCGTTAACAAGACTTGCTCATGAATGCAGAGAAGCAATCCTAAATGGACATTTTAAAAAATTTAAGGAAGTATATTTGGCAAATTATGACCTATCAAAATCAACTTTTTAATTTATCATCAGCCTATATTTTGCGTAAAGTCTATTTTGCTTAAAATTATTTTTAGTGCCAAATAACAAAATCATGAGAATAAATATGAATTTTATTCTCTTTTTTGTTGTTTTATTTGACTTATTTTTGACCATAAGTTATACTAGATATAGTGGTTTAACCACTATTAAAAGGGGACAGAATGAACATTTTAAACATGTTGTGTTCTTCCGCTGTAACGGTCGGGATTGTAACCGGTATTGTTGCCATTATCGCAGGTGGTGCACTTGGAGCAGTTCTATATAAGTTAATTGCAAGCAAAAAACTTGGGAAAAGCAAGTCAAATGCTGTAAAAATTATTGAAGAAGCGTATGCAGAAGCGAAGAGCATAAAAAAAGAAAGCCTTTTTGAAGCAAAAGAAGAAGCACAAAAGATTCGCGATGAGGCCAATGAAGAGGCCAAAGAGCGTAGGGGTGAAATCCAAAAGCAAGAAGAAAGACTTGACCAAAGAGAAGAATATCTCACAAAAAAAGAGGTGTCTTTGGACGCCAAAACCGAACAACTGGAACAAGCCAAGATTTCAATTGAAAATGAGAAAAATAAACTTGGCGAAAAACTCAAAGAGCAAGATGAAATCAAAGAACAAATGATTGAAAAACTAGAAAAGATTTCAGGATTAAGTCAAAAAGAAGCAAAAGATTTGTTGGTTGAGAGCATTACTGATGATGCAAAAAAAGATGCTGGACTTATGGTTAAACGCATTGAAGACGAAGCAAAGGAAAAGGCGGATGCACTTGCCAGAAATATAGTTACTGGTGCAATCCAAAAATGTGCAACTGATCTTACAAGCGAGATGACAGTAACGACAGTGGCACTTCCAAATGATGAAATGAAGGGAAGAATTATTGGACGAGAGGGCAGAAACATTCGCTCGATTGAAAGTGTAACAGGCGTCGAACTTATTGTCGACGACACACCAGAAAGCATTACTATTTCTAGTTTTGATCCAATTAGAAGAGAAATCGCAAGATTAACCCTTGAAAAGCTTATTGTTGATGGAAGAATCCACCCAGCAAGAGTCGAAGAAGTTGTCGAAAAGGCAACAAAAGAAGTTGATCGTGCAATAAAAGAAGCTGGTGAGAATGCTTGCAATGAAACAGGAATATACAATTTACATCCAGAACTTGTGAAAGTTTTAGGAAGACTAAAATATAGAACAAGCTATGGACAAAACTGCTTAAAGCACAGTATTGAAACTTCCATCATTGCTGGACTTATTGCTACCGAACTTGGTGCAAATGTTCAAGTTGCAAAGCGTGGGGGCTTGCTTCATGATATAGGTAAAGCACTTGACCATGAAATTGAAGGAACTCATGTAAAAATCGGTGTTGACCTTACAACAAAATACAAAGAGTCAAAAGAAGTAATTCATTGTATAGAAGCTCACCATGGAGATGTTCCATTTGGATCGATTGAAGCTATCATCGTACAAGTAGCTGATGCTATTTCAAGTTCAAGACCAGGTGCAAGACGTGAAAGTTTTGAAAATTATATTAAACGGCTTGAACAACTTGAGGGTATTTGCAACGACTTTAAAGGCGTCGAAAAGTCTTATGCTATTCAAGCGGGTAGAGAAGTTCGTATAATTGTAAAACCAGAAATTATAAGTGAAAGCGATGCAATTTTCCTTGCAAAGGATATAACTAAACGTATTGAAAATGAAATGCAGTATCCAGGACAAATTAAGGTTGTTGTTATAAGAGAAAATCGTTTTACTGAAACTGCGAAATAAAATAATAAAGATATTTCTTTAAGTTAAAGGAATATCTTTTTTTGTCTTCGATGATTTAATTATGTTGAAATAATATTGATTCTGGTTAATAAATAAAATTAATTATGAATATATTATCGCATGAACAACTTTATATTTTCTTTATCCAATTCTTTTTCCTCTTGCGTCTGGCTCGCTATTCTTCTTGTCGCATTTTGCCCTTTGCTTGAAAGCAAAATTGCTTTGCCACTAGCCTTAAATAGTGCTATATGGACCACCAATATATTAAATCCTTTTTCTGCATTTTTAATATCTTTTGTTGGGAGTTGTCTGCCTTGCTTTTTTATAGTTCCGTTAACAAAAAGACTAAAATCTAAAACAACTGGATTTATATCTAGTAAATTTGCCGACAAATATCAAGTCAAGGCCAACAAAATAAGCAAGTTTTCAACTTTTCAAAAATTTTTGGCACTATGTGGATTTGCTGCATTGCCACTTCCATTGACAGGAGTTTGGTCAAGCAGTGTAATAGCAGGCCTAACCGATCTAAAAATTGGTAATTCAATAATGTCAATACTTTTAGGCAACTTACTATCTTGTGGCATCGTTATGTCATTATGCTGTTGGTTTAAAAATTCAATAGGTAACATTTGCCTAATTTCTATTAGTATTGTAATTGCATTTTTAATGATAGACTTAATCGCAAATGTATTCAAAAGTATGCGTGCAAAAAAACAAGATACAATTCAAAGAAGATAATACGAAGAGTAAGATAAAACACCTCTATGACGATGCGTAGAGGTGTTTTGTTAATGTTGTTTTGCTTTTTATCATCAAATTTTTCATTATCGACTTGATTTTTAAAATTTTTGTTAAATTTTCATGGCTAACATCACAATCACGATTTTATGACTTTACTTAAATTATTTCCATTTTTTTATAAGTAAAGACCTCTTTGTATAGTATCTAATAGGGATTACTGCCAAAATAAATACTATTGGCAAAATTAATGTAGTAGCGTACAATGAGAATTCATTTACTGCCATTCCAAAAGCGAAGTTCAGTCCAACACACAGGCATATTAATGCACCAGTTATAGTCCATATTTGCCATTGAGGTAGAATCTGCTTAGGAAGCCAGCTCTTATACTTAACCATATTATAAGCTTGAATACACACGTCGATAGTCAAGAGAGCAGGAAGTAAAATATATAAAAAGTTAAAAGTATCGTTTAACATAGTTGATTTAAAAAGAGCGACATACGTAAACACCGAACCTAGACTTGCACAAACAAGAGTAATCAAACTGGCAATAAAATAAAGTTTATTTGTATTATGTGCAGTTTTGGCACTTGGTTTTTCATATACGTCGAAAGATATGTTTTGATTTTTATAGAAATCTTTTAAATCATTGTAATCATATAAACAATCTTCGCGCTGCTGCTCACTTGATGAGCCCTTTGTTTTTGCGTATAGACTTGAAAGAATTTCTTGGTGTGAAGGATCGATAGAGGAGTCTCGTTTAGGTGCAGGCAATTTTTCTTTTCCGCTATCTGGCAAGATTTTTAATCTTGGAGGCTCAATTTTCCTTGGTTTTTCTATGCTTGAAGCATCTACATGTGCAACTATAAATTTACCGTCATCAGGTTTTACTTCTTCAACTTCTTTTGTTTTATCATTATTCAAATCGTTATTTGAAATATCATTTTGGTTATTTCTAATGTTATCAAATCTATCTTTGTAGGTTGTGAAACGAGAAAATGAATCTTGATTTTGATTATATGAAGACTTATTTTGCATTAAAGAATTTTTTAGTTCTTCCAAATTTGCTTTTTTCTTTTCAGTAGATGAAGAAAGAAGGGGTGCTTCCGCAGCAATAGAAATTTGGTCTTCAGCAAAACTCTTTTTCTTCTTATAACTATTTATATCTTTTGAAATGTCGTAAAGTCTTTGGTTGTAACTTGCCACTTCTTGTTTATTCAAAAATACTGCATCGTCTTTTTCTTTAATGGACTCCTCATCATTTTCAGTATTTAACAAAGCGTTTTTTATTGAATAAGCATAATTATTTTGTTGTTTATCGTTTACTTCTATATTTGAATTATCATTTAGTACAACTTCGTCATCTATTTTTTCGTTAACACGCTCCTCAACAATAGTTTCTTCATTTTCAAGAGGGGATTGTTGGACAAGGCTTAAATCTTTATCATCATAAATGGCATTGCTTTCGTTTAAGATAAATTCATCTTCTTGTTCACTTTCTTCTAGTGTTTGCTCTGTTGGATCAAGGTTTTGATCATCAAAATTGGAATCTGCATCAACATGATCTTCTTGCTTTTCATTTACACTAGAAAAATCAAAAAAATCGCTATCTTCGCTTGTATCCTCAAACTCCATACTTTCATTTGTGTCGCAAGTGTTTAATACAGTATTTTGATTTTGTAACGCAGTATTTCCGTTAACCAATATTTCGTCTCTGCCTTCAGTATTTGAAGTAGGTAGTTCTTTAATATCAGCATCTTCAAATTCACTAAACATATCAATATTGTTTCTTGTAAAATATTGCTCAATTTCGTTATAAAATGCACGACCAGATTCAGTAATAGAATAATATTTACGATTCGGTCCTAATTCACTTGATTTTAAGTATGAAGATACATAACCTTGCTTTTCCATACGAGTAAGGTTTGAATAAACACTAGGTTTTTTAAGATTAACTTTTCCGCCTGATTTTGAGTTAATTTCAGTTATAATATCGAGTCCATAAAAATCCCTTTCAAGCAAGCAGTTGAGTATTAAATAGGAAAGTTGACCTTTAGCATATAATTCCATAAACAAAACTCCCTTTGTATACTCAAATTATAATAAATAAAGGGGATAAAGTCAAATTATTTTCTAATTTTTTTAGGACTAGTATGCGGTGCATAATAGTACGTACTATGAGATAAAGAGCAATTTCAACTACAAAAATGAAAGTTTGAGGGGCGTACGATAGGACAGAATATAATTTTTATCATAATGGTGAAAGATTTCCAAAGAATATTTAAAAGTAGATGCAAAAACCTAATGGAGAAAAGGGGTCATATCATCTTCATACGCTTAATAATATATTTTGGCTTCGCCAAGAGCCATTTAGGATATGTTCTATAGCAATAAAAAGAATTGAAGTGAAGACTCAAAAAACTTAACTTTATTTTGATGCTTTGATACAAGAAAAAGGCAACAAAATAGAGAAGGGACTTTTCAAGGGGAAGACCATATCAATAAAAAGGTAATAAGGTACAAAAAACAAAAAAGGGGACGCGACAGTCCCACATTTTTGCTCAAATTTTTATGTAAATAGGCAATTTATAACTATGCGTAAAACACAAGTTTTACGCATTAATACGTGCATACTAGCATTATTTAACAATCTATTATGTTATTTTAAAATAACAAATTTATTTTCTTATTTATTTTACTTGTATTTATTAAACAATTAAAAGTTTTTATTTTATTCGCATACTAGTTGTATTTATTTTGCATACTACTTATAAATAAACACAATTTTTTCAATGCTATGTAGTTTCATTAAATCATATATGTATTTAATAACTTAATTAAGAATATAAAACATTAAGTTGTTAAAAATAAAATCAATTTTTTGATCTACTATTACTTGCTGTGGGTTCTCTCATTTCTGCGTATTTGAGTGATTTTTCTCCGCTTGTTTGAATTGATAGTCACCGACAATATCGTTTGTATAGTGTTTATCAAATTACTAATAATCATTTATTTGAGTAGAAATTCAATGCAATTTTACTCATGCTGTGATATAAATTCCATCATTTTGGTAAATCCAAATGTTTCTTCACCACAAACGATATCAGTAAAAATTGTTTTTTCACGATTATTAATAGAAGGCGTATTTTTTATCGTTTTTATTGACAAATAGTTTACTACTTTAACGAAAACCTTATAAATATCTTCCCCTTCGAAAAGTTCATCTGGCACATTGCATAAAACTGATTCCATATAAACTTGGTTAGGCAATCTATTATTGGCGTTGTAAAATATAACATTCAATATTTTAAGTATTTTAATAAAATTTTCGCCAGAGTTTTTTATTTTTGAATTTAGCGCTTCACATCTGGCATTTAAGTCAATATCTATAAAGCCTTTTCTTTTACCAGCATAAAATCTAAACAAATTTTCGTTACTATTTACTAAATAAATTTTAATTTTAGTGTTGGCACCAAAATCTTCTTTTCCTAAAATCAAGATTTCATTTCCGCTTAAATAAATTAAAGAAGTTGAAGATAATTGATTTGATAGGGCCTTTTGAAAGTCAACTCCAAGATCGAAAATAGAATATTTGTTAATATCCTGAGGCTTGGTAGGTTCAACATCATTAATATCTGCTTTCTTTTTCTTATTTTTTCTTTTTCGGCGATTTTTCCATGCAAATTTGAATCTTTGCAATAATTCACGCCAGAAATTGGTCTTTTTAGCAGTGTTTAACTCTAACTGTGCATTTTCTATACCTAAAAAATATACAAATTGTGAGTTGTCGCAAAAAGCACCGTTTAACAATTCATTTACTGGTTGTAACACAACATTGTTTTTTGTGACATAAGAAACCTTTTCAGCCAAGTTTTCAACACTGTCCGAAACTACATTTCTTACTAAATTTTGTGTCTTTTCAAGATAAACCTCATTGTTTTGCGATGCTATGCTGTTTATAAGATTTCTGGTAATTTGAATTTTTGCCATTTAAATCCTTTTTACTTTTTTGGTAAAATTTTATCTTTACCGCCCATATATGGTCTTAAAGCCTCTGGAATACTAATTGATCCATCTTCATTATAATTGTTTTCAAGGAAAGCAATTATGGCTCTTGGCGAAGCCAAAACTGTATTATTAAGCGTATGAAGAAGATATGTTCCCTTTTCTCCCTTGGCTCTAATCCCAAGCCTTCTAGCTTGTGCATCTCCTAATGTTGAACATGATCCAACTTCAAAATATTTTTGTTGTCTTGGGCTCCAAGCTTCAACATCACAAGATTTCACTTTAAGGTCAGCAAGATCTCCCGAGCAACATTCAAGCGTTCTTACAGGGATATTAAGGTTTCTAAAAATTTCAACCGTAAATTTCCACATTTTTTCATACCAAGACATGCTATCTTCTGGTTTGCAAATAACAATCATTTCTTGTTTTTCAAATTGATGAACTCTATAAAGTCCTCTTTCTTCGAGTCCGTGTGCACCACCTTCTTTTCTAAAACATGGAGAATATGATGTCATTGTTATAGGCAAATCACTTTCCTTGATAATTTGATCTTTGAATCTACCAATCATTGAGTGTTCACTTGTTCCAACTAAAAACAAGTCTTCTCCTTCGATTTTGTACATCATTGCTTCCATTTCAGCGAAACTCATTACACCATTAACTACATCACTTCTAATCATAAAAGGTGGAATACAATAAGTGAAACCTTTATCAATCATGTAATCTCTTCCATAAGCAATCATTGCTTCGTGAAGTCTTGCGGCATCTCCCAAAAGATAATAAAATCCATTTCCGCTTGTTCTTCCAGCACTTTCTTTATCAAGCCCATTTATAGACGCTAAAATATCAGCATGGTAAGGAATTTCATATGCAGGAACTTTGGCCTCTCCAAAACGCTCATTCTCTACATTTTCACTATCATCTTTCCCTACTGGAACGCTTGCATCAATAATGTTTGGAATAGACATCATTAATGATTTTAATTTACTTGATAAACTCTCTTCTTCCTTTTCTATTTCAATTATTCGCTCGTTGTTTTTTACGACTTGTGCTTTTATTTCGTTAGCCTCATCAACTCTTTTCTCTTTCATGAGTTTACCAATTTGGCTACTAAAAGTGTTCCTGCTAGCACGCAGAGTGTCGCCTTCTTGTTTAAGTGCTCTAATTTTTCCGTCAAGTTCAAGAACTTCATCTACATAGCCGAGTTTTTGATCTTGAAATTTCTTTTTAATGTTTTCCTTTACAAGTTCAGGATTTGTTCTAATTAAGTTAATATCTATCATATGTTCACCTCTTATAAGTTTATAATAAATTATAAATCTATTATTAACCACAAGTCAAATATTTTAACGATTTTTCACAATGTTTACTACAATAAATCACTATTTTAGTAGTTCGCAATAACAAATTATTTGCGTGATATCTGCTGTACTGCATTCAAATTCAATATTTTACGCATAGATTGCAAAAATCATTTTGAATTTTTAATTACATGTGGTAGAATTTGTGTATGGCTAATATAAACTACTATCAAAAACGCGATATGCAAAATCGGCTCAAAATGGGGAAATACACCGAGCGACTCCCCGACTATTGCCTTGATTTTTTTATTGGTATCGAAAACAAGACTTCTTCCCTTACTAGATACAATTATTCGATGGATTTGTTTGTTTTTTTTAACTACATATCCCAGTTTCTCTTTCACAAGCAAGAGATAGACATAACATTGGAAGACCTAAACGAGATAAAAGCAAGGGATATTGAACAATACCTATCTTATTTATCCTATTATGAACTAGATGGTAAACTATATAAAAATGACGAAAAAGGGAAAGCAAGAAAACTTGCATCTCTACGCAGTTTCTTTAAATATCTATATAATCACGATATGATTATAGGAAATGTTGCAAGTAAAATAGAAACTCCAAAACTTCATAATAAAGAGATTATTCGACTTGAAAAAGATGAGGTTACCCGCCTGCTTGACACAATAGAAAACCCTAGTGCGTTCACTAAAAGACAACAAGAATACAATAAAAACACATTTGAACGAGATAACGCGATTGTCACCTTGTTCCTAGGCACCGGCATAAGAATTAGCGAACTTGTTGGTCTTGACCTTAATTCTTTTGATTTTTCTCAAAATGCCTTTGTTGTAACTCGAAAAGGCGGTAATCAATCTATGCTTTATTTCTCTAATGAGGTTGCTCGTGCCCTTAAAACATGGTTAGAAAAACGTGCAACTCTAGGCCTCGATAAAGATGAACAAGCAATGTTTATAAGTCTTCAAAATAAGCGAATTTCAGTGCGTGCGGTAGAAAATTTGGTAAAAAAATTTGCCCAAATAGCAAGCCCTTTAAAGAAAATAAGTCCACACAAACTTCGTAGTACATTTGGTACTAACCTGTACAAGGAAACCAAGGATATTTACATAGTTGCAGATGTCCTAGGACATAAAGATGTAAATACAACCAAGCGGCATTATGCAGCAATAAGTGAAGATATGAGAAAAAATGTTGCCAATATTATAAAACTGGGCAGAGATGATCAAAATTAATTTTTTTTCGTGAAATCAGCTAAATGCATTTGCAAACAAACATTTAAAAAAAATATGTATATAAATGCCAGAACTGCACATTATAAAGCTGTGAAGGAGATATGCTTCACATTAGAAGAAGTCACACATCTATATGAGTGTGACTTCTTTCTTGCTTACATATTTAATTTTAAGGAAAAAACACTAATTTTCTTTTATTGTTTAATTTTTGAGAAGCGGTATATTACATTCCTCTATTACAAGCAAAATTCTTAAACTCTAAAGGGCTAGTATGCAATGCATACTAGCCCTATTTTGAAGGCATATAGCCCTTTTCGTCAAACAATAAGTGCAACTTAATCTTATATAACGGCTTTAAATAAAATCATTTGATTGTTATTTATTTCTTACACTTCTAATTGAGAAAGCATCCAATCAGTGTAAACTCCATAACCCTTGGCTGGGTCGTTTAAGAATACATGTGTAACTGCACCAACAATCTTACCATTTTGCATGATAGGAGACCCACTCATTCCTTGAACAATTCCACCAGTCAAGTTAAGAAGTTTATTATCCGTTACTCTAAAAACTATACTTTTTTCATCTATCGAATTTTGATAATTAGCTTTTATTATTTCAATTTCATACTCTTCTCTAATTCCGCTTACACAAGATACAATCTTTGCCTTTCCAGGCTTAATGCTTAATCTGCCTCCCAATTTTGCTGTTAAATTAAGATCGATTAATCCCGAAGTGCTTTCCAGTTTTCCATATATCCCCTGTTTTGTATTCTTATAAATTTCCCCTTTTGCGTTTTTAGGAACAAATACACAGCGAAGTTCTCCGGGATCGTTTCTTTGCCCCTTTTTTATACCCACCATATTGCATTCATAAACTCTTCCATCTTTAACAGGAATCACATTCTCGCACGAACCATGTGTAATTGCATGTCCCAATGCCCCGAATTGCCCATTTTGCTTAACGAATGTGATGGTGCCCACGCCAGATAAATCATCTTTGCCCCATATACCAAGACGATATGTCCCATCTTTATCTTTTAAAAGTGGAACTATTTGCTCCAATTTACGATTATTTCTAACTACCTCTACTTTTACTTGACTATCACACTGATTTTTTAATGCACTTTGTACATCATCTAAACTAGAAATATCTTTTTCTCCTATTCTTGAAATTATATCTCCATTCTTAAAGAAATTGTTTTTTACCACCTCACCTTTATTTTCGTCGATAGTACAGTTACTCACAACTACTGTTCCATCACAATTAACGGTCAAGCCAATAACTTCACCACCTACAAAGACCTCTTCTTCTGGCAAAATTTTAGCCTTTATTTTTTTTACCGGTATGAAACCAAACAATTTCACAACGACAAAGTTCTCTTCACCACCATTATTGTCAATAGATGTTTGTTTATCATTTATAGATAACTTAACAAACTTACCAAATTGTTGTTCGCTGTTAGCACTTTGAACTTCATCATAGTCTACATAAAATTCATTAGGAAGTGCTAAACATTCATCTAAAGATATCTTTATAAACTCAACCACAGTGCATAACACCAACAATAGCAAAATTAATAAAAACCTCTTTTTCATTTCTCCTCCGCAAAAAAAGACTAACTAATGTTAGTCTCTTCATTTTTCCATTTAAAATACTTAAATATATTTAAATTAAATATTTAAGGTTTAGGTGTTAATTCCCTATCATTTACTTTCCTGCTTTCAAACGAAGTTCTTTGGCTTGACTTAATGCCGTCTCACTAACTGTCTGTCCAACAATCATTTTGGCTATATTAAGTGGTATTTCTTCGTCGACTAAATTTTTAATACAGGTTTGGGTAGAATGTTCATCTTCAAATTTGCTTACGAAAAAGAAATCATCACCGTAACAAGCAACTTGTGGCAAGTGTGTGATGCATAGCACTTGTGCGAAGTTTGTTAAGTTACTTAATTTTTTCCCTACAATGTTGCCCGTCTCGCCTGAAATGCCAGAGTCAATCTCATCAAAAACAAGAGTTTGGGCACTTCCAATTTCAGCAAAAATGTTTTTTACCGCAAGCATAAATCTGCTGAGTTCACCACCCGATGCTGTTTTTGAAAGAGATTTAACTTCTTGACCTTTATTTGCCGAAAATACAAATTCGACCTTATCTATACCATTTTGAGTTGGCTCTTCCAATTTTTCAAAATTGACAATAAATTGACTAGATTTCATACCAAGTTCTTTTAGTTCACAAACAATCTTGTTTTCAATATCTTTTGCAACATTTTTACGAAGAAGTGAGAGCTGTTCGCACGAAGCCATAAGGTCAGCATGTGCTTTTTCATATTCTTTTTGATATTTAGAAAGTAAGAATTCGCTATCTTCAAGGTCATTTAATTTTTGCTTAATTTGAGAAAGGTATTCAAGGACCTTTTCAATACTTCCACCATATTTCTTGGTTAAAGACCTAATTGTGTCGTTTCTTCTGTCTAGTTTGTCAAACTCTTTTTCGTCGAATTCAGTTGAAGATTTAATTTCTAGTAAAGTCTCATATACATCTTCAATTTCATACTTTGCGCTTTCAAGGCGTTGCTTGCATTGTGCAACATTTTCAAAATTCATAATACTGGACAATGAATTTGATGCATTTTCCAACGAAGGTAAACAACTTCCAACATTTCCGCTTAAATATTCCTCACAAGCACTTACAGCCTCATATATTTTTTCGCTTGAATTTAAAAATTTCAGTCGGTTTGAGACTTCGCCATCTTCTCCAATTTTAAGGTCTGCTTCTTCAATTTCATTTACTTGATATTCATATAGAGATCTTGTACGCTCTCTTTCAAATTCGTCTCCGCCCAATGAAGCAATTTTGCTCCTTATTTCATTGCATTGAGACAAACCTTTTTTAACCTCTTCTTTTTGCTGTTTGATTTTTTCTCCACCAAATCTATCTAGCATAGGAAGATGCATTTTAGGATTTAATAGTTCAACACTTTCATGTTGAGAATAACTATCGAGAAGACATTTACCAATTTCTTTTAAAACACCCGCAGTTGTGGGTAGTCCATTTACTCGAACAGATGATTTGCCATCAATATTTAACGTTCTGCTTAATGCCACCTCATTTTCTTCAATTCCGTATTCTTGAAGTCTTGAAAGACAATATTCGCTTAATCCAGTAAAAACGGCATCAACACGCATTTGCTCTTCTCCGCTTCTTATGAGTGTTTTGTCTGCTTTTGCACCCAATACAAAATTAAGAGCATCAAAAATAATACTTTTGCCTGCACCAGTTTCACCTAATAGGATATTTAATCCTTGACCAAATTCTATATTCAAATCTTTTATAAGTGCAACATTTTTAATAGAAATAGATTCTAACATAAGTTCCTCCTATAAAAGCATATCGTTAAGTGTAACAACAGCCTCACTTGCTGCGGTTGTACTTGGGAATATAAGCATAACAGTGTCATCGCCATTTACGACCCCCATAAGAGAAGATATGTTAAGCTTATCTACGAAACTTGCAATGCCCCCACCAAGTCCTTTCATAGTTTTGATAACGATTAGGTTTAGAGCAGGTTTAACAGAAATAACAGCTTCCTTAAAAATTGATATGTATTTATTTGAAACAACATTTTCTTCCCCACCCACAAAACAATATTTGTACTTACCAGAAGATGAAAGAATCTTGGTTAAACCAAGTTCCTTTATATCTCTTGAAATTGTTGCTTGGGTTATATCAAAATCAGCATTACGAAGTTCTCTTGCAAGTTCGTCCTGCGTTTCAATTTCTTTAGTTGAGATAAGTTCTAATATTTTAGACTGTCTTGCACTTCTTGCCATTGTTTTCTCCTCATTCGCTACACACGCCTATTTTAGGGGGATATAGCGATTATGCATATTTATAAATTTATACATATACATCCATTTTTGATTATTATACACCAATATTTATAATTATGCAAGCGATTTTTGTATATTTATTCACTCGTTTTTGATATATATTTTGTCTTTTGTATTTTTATAAAAATCCAATTTATGTTTAATCATTTTTATGCATACACCTTCTCACCCTACCCGTCCCGTACAAACATAAAACGAACAATACTGATTAAAGCACGCTTTGTTTAGCACGCCACAACAATAAAAAAACGCTAGGAGTTAGATCCTAGCAATTTACAAATTAATTAATATATGATTATTCAACAGTTATTATTTCCTCACCAGCCAAGCACTCTTCTACAAGAGCATCAATATTCAGCCTACTCTCCTCTTTTAAGCAAGCCTTCAAAGTAGGTTTGATTATAGGATTTTTTGGCAAAAAGACCGTACAACAATCTTCATATGGCAAAATAGATGTATCATAGGTATTAATGTCGCGGGCTATTTCCATAATCTGTTCTTTATCCATAGCAATACATGGTCTAAAAATTGGAACTTGCTCTAACACTCCGCCTGTTACTGTCATACTTTGCATAGTTTGGCTTGCAACTTGCCCTAGGCTTTCCCCCGTAACTACGCAACCGAGTTCATATTTTTGGCAAATCCTTTCCGCAACTCTCATCATGATTCTTCTCATGATAGTAATCATATATTCCGGATTACAATGTGCATGAATTTCCTCTTGAACTTTAGTAAAAGACACACAATGCAATGAAAATTTTCCAACATAAGGAACAAGCTCTTTTGCCAAGGTTATAACTTTTTCTTTTGCCAGAGTTGACGTATAAGGATAACTATGAAAATGCAGTGCGTCAATTTTCAGTCCTCGTTTTCCAATCAAGTATCCTGCAACTGGGCTGTCAATTCCTCCCGACAAAAGAAGAAGCCCCCTCCCCGCAGTTCCAAGAGGTAAGCCCCCTTGACACTTAATATTATCTGCAAAAATATAAGCCTTTTTGTTAAGTCTTATATCCACATGAATTTCTCGTTGAGGGTTATACAATTCCACGCTGGCATTTGGAGATTTATCAAGTAAAACACCACCGAGCATCGAGGCAAACTCCATAGAAGAATAAGGAAATGTTTTATCCGCTCGTTTAACAAAAACTTTAAACGAGTCTCTCCCCACATTAATTTTACTTACAGCTGTTTCAATAGTGTTAGGTTCTGCTTCAACTTCTTCCGCACACGAAAGACTATGAAGACCAAAAACCTTTGTTAATTTATCCACCAAAGCATCTTCTCTGTCATGTGGATACTCGCTTATAACATATCTGCCAAATGTTTTTTCAAATTTAAAATCTTCACCCGCAAGTGCATTTTTAATATTTTTTATAAGCGTACTTTCAAATATGTTTCTATTTGCTCCCTTAAGATACAGTTCACCAAATCGCAACAATATAACTCTCATTTAACTTTCTCCCAGATTTCATGATATGTTTTAAGAATTTCTTCCCCCGCTTCGCGAATCTCATCTTCAGTTTCATAACCACCAAATGAAATTCTTATATGAGACTTGATTTCGTCTTTATTTAACCCCATGCTTTCTAACGTACGATTTCCTGCTTTTTTAGTAGAACAAGCACTTCCTTTCCCGACCAAAATTCCCTTGTCTTGTAAAACTCTCATCAGGGTTTCTCCATTAACACCATTAAAACTTGCACTTAAAATGTAGGGACTTTCTGTTTCAATAATACCAATCTTTGGATCCACCGATAAGATGCTTGACATTAAAGATTTAAGGGCTTTTGCGTGCATATAGTTAACTTCCTCATCTATCTTATCAATCGCACATTTCATAGCCATTATACCTGGAACATTTTCAGTGCCAGAGCGATAACCGCTCTCTTGCCCGCCACCAAATACTATATTTTTAAGTATTTGAGGATTTTTTACGTACAACGCACCAACACCTTTTGGACCATGAAACTTGTGTGCAGAAATCGTGTAAAAATCAATACCACATGTTTTGGTATCAATTTCAATTTTGCAAAACGCTTGAACCCCATCAACCTGCAATAGTGCATTGGGTGCGTGTTTATTTCTTAAATAATTAACCTTTGCGATGTCATTTACTGCACCCGTTTCGTTACTTACATGCATAACAGAGATAAGTCTTGTTTTTTCATCTATATTTTTTTGCAAATCCTCGTAATCAATTTGTCCATTTTTATCCAATTTGACAAATCTTACTTCATACCCCTGCAAAGCAAGTTCTTTCGCAACATTATAAACACTTGGATGTTCCCCCATGGAAAATACATAGTTCCACTTTCCATTTTTTCGACTACCCATAATAGCAAGGTTATTACTTTCTGTTGCTCCGCCAGTAAAGATAACACTCCCTTTTACCGCACCTATTTTATCCATAATAAGTTTGCGCACATTGTCAAGGTCTTTTCCTATTTGGATAGCCGGTTCGTATCCCGCCGATGGATTGAAAAAGGTTTGGCAAGCATATTTTTCAATAACCGCCAAACACTCCTCAAACATTTTTGTAGTTCCCGCATTGTCGAGATAAATCATCTTAATACTGCTCCAAATCTAAAAGCAAGTGACTTTGTTATTTTTTTCATAACACTTGCAACTTCTTCATCAGTTAAAGTTCTATCTTCTGGCCACAATTTCACGTTGAATGCAACACTCTTTTTTCCTTCACCGACAGCTTCGCTTCTATAAATATCAAACAATTTTGCTTCATAGTAAAGTTTGCCACATGCCGACTTGATCGCATCAAGAAGATCTCCAATTTTTACCTCTTCATCTACTACCACAGCCACATCACGTTCAACTATTGGGAATTTAGAAATAGGCTTAACATTAAATTTTTTGATTGGCAATTTAGATAGGTAACCCGTCTCAATTTCCCCATAATAAACATCATGTGGAAGAGCATAGTTTTCCGCCACCGAAGGGTGAACCTTTCCAAAGCACCCCACTTTATTTCCATCAACATAAATATCAGCAGATACTCCTGGATGAAGGAATGGCTCCGTTGAGCGTTCTATTGTTATAGTACCACTAACTTTCGCAAGCAAAGAAAGCATAGCATCTTTAAGGTTAAAGAAGTCATATCCATTCTTAAGGACACATAGACCTAACATATCCTTTTCAACAGCAAGTTCATTTTTACCCTTTGACTGATATGTTCTTCCGCATTCAAACATTTTAAGTTCTTTATTACCAACTGAAAGATTGTAAGCAACATTTTCAAACAAACTATGTGCAAGGCTAGGACGCATACAAGAAAGATCTTCACCAAGAGGATTTGCAATCTTTACCAAATTTGCTCGTTCATCTGCAATCAACAACCTTTCAGCGGTGTTTGATGGACAAAGTGTGTAAGAAATATTTTCGTAGAACCCTCTTTCAACAAGAGCGTTACGCATTTTGCGTTCAAGCCAAAGTTTAGGATTTTGTGCCCCCTCTGTTATTTTTGCGTGGTCAAAAAGCTTGTATTCCTTTTTATCGTAAATGTCATAACCATAAAGTCTTATAACCTCTTCGGCAAGATCATTATTGTTTTCAATGTCTTCTCTATATGGAGGAACGATGCATTCAAGTTTATCGCCAGCAAACGTTGTCTCTATGCCAAGATTATTTAGCAATCTTGCCATATCTTGACCTTTTATTTCCACCCCCAAGATAGCATTAATCTTGCTTACAGAGCCGATGATTTTACGAGACTCATTTTTCTTTGATGCAATATCTATCACGCCTCTAACAACTTTTCCGCAACCAAGCTTGCAAACAAGGTGGAGAGCTCTCGCAAGACCGTATTCGGCATTTGCGACATTTACACCTTTTGAATATCTGGCAGAAGAATCTGTGCTAATTCCATATTTCCTGCTTGTTACACGGATTGACTTTAAGTCAAACACTGCACTTTCAAGCACACAGGTTTTGGTATTTTCATTGATGCATGAATTCATTCCACCAATAACTCCCGCAATTACCATTGGTTTTTCGGCATCAGCAATAACCATAACGCTATCATCAAGATTATAAGTATTATGGTTAAGTGCTTCAATTGTCTCGCCTTCTTTTGCTTGGCGAACATTGATCTTTTTGCCCTCTATAAGCGCACCATCAAAAGCATGTAGTGGTTGACCCATTTCAATCAAAACATAGTTCGTAATATCGACAAGTGTATTAATTGGCTTTATTCCAACTGCATTAAGTCTTGCACGCATCCACAATGGACTTCTTTCAAGTTTAACATCAGTGATTGCTGACGCCATATATCTGTAACAATTTGGAGTATTCACATCTACGTCTACAAAATTTCTTACAGTTTCTTTTGAGTATATATCAATATTGTAATTGCAGTTGATTTTGCCCATTGTGATACCATATAGAGCACAAACCTCACGTGCGATTCCTACAACCGACATACAATCTGCTCTATTTGGAGTGATTCCTATGTCAAATATAATATCATTAAGCATAAGTGCATCTTCTATTGGTTGTCCAACCTTAAAATCGCTAGGCAAAATCAAAATTCCATTTATACCAGCACCTTCAAAATAGTTTTCGTCTATTCCTAATTCTTCACCAGAGCAAAACATTCCGCATGACTCAACCCCACGCATCTTTGCCTTTTGAATTTTAACTCCGTTAACAAGATCTGCCCCTGGCAAACTTACTGGAACAAGTGCTCCCTCAAACACGTTTGTTGCCGCAGTTATAATTTGAACAATTTCTTGTCCAATACTTACTTGGCACACCACAAGCCTATCAGCTTCTGGGTGTTTTTCGATTTTTAAAATTTTACCTACAACAACATCGTGTAAATGTTCATTTTGATAAATAATCTCTTCCACTTCCATTCCTGCCGATGTCAATCTTTTGGCAATATCTTCTGCAGGTGCCATAACTCCCGTCAATTCTTTAATCCAATTATATGTTACTTTCATATTTTCTCCTCATATTATAGACTATTTTGTTATGTTTAAATAACTATAGCATACTACCTATCTCATTTGTTTTAAGAATCTAACATCGTTACGATACATATTCTTAATGTTTGTAATTCCGTTCAAAATCATAGCAGTTCTATCAAGCCCAAAGCCAAATGCAAATCCACTATATTTTTTACTATCTATACCTGACATTTCAAGCACCTTTGGATTAACAATACCCGCTCCCAAGAGTTCAAGCATTCCTGTGCCTTTACAAGTTGAGCAACCCTTACCATGACAATTAGGACAAGAGACGTCAACTTCTATACTTGGTTCAGTGAATGGGAAGAATGAAGGCCTAAATCTAATAACCGTATCGTCTCCATACAAACGCCTCATAATAGTTGTAAGCATTGATTTAAGGTCTGCCATAGAAACATTTTCATCTACAACAAGCCCCTCAAATTGATGGAATATAGGACTATGAGTAGAGTCACTTTCGTTTCTATAAGTCTTCCCTGGACAAACAATTTTAAATGGAGGTTTTCTTTTTTCCATTTCTCTAGCTTGAACAGCAGAAGTCTGGCTTCTTAAAAGGACATTCTCGCTTATAAAAAAAGTATCTTGCATATCTCTTGATGGGTGATTTTTTGGAATGTTCATCGCTTCAAAGTTATAATAATCACTTTCAATCTCTGGGCCTTCTACAACAGAGAAACCAAGATCCACGCAAATATCGCACAATCTATCGACAACCACCGAAATTGGGTGCAATGCACCTAGTTCTTCCCCTTTCGCTGGCTCTGTTATATCAACTCTCTCTTCTTCAAGTTTTCGTGCAAGTTCTTGTTTCTTTAATTCGGCCTCTTTGCGTTCAAAAGCGTCTTCAAGCGTTTTTCTAACCTCGCTCATAAGAACGCCAACTTTTGGCCTGTCTTCCGCAGACAAATCTCTCATGCCTTTTGATATGCTATTGAGAGAACCAGTTTTTCCAAAAATAGCCCCTTTTATCTCCCCCAAAACCTTTAAGTCAGTGACAGCCGAAATCTGTTCTACGCCTGAAATCTTTAATTTGTTAAGCTCTTCAATCATTTTATCCTCCTAAATCTAGTTCATATTTTTAATTAAAAAAGTTCTCATCATCACATAGGACGAAAGAGAACTTTCCGTGGTACCACCTATTTTTAGCCGTTATGTTTTTCATTACAGCCCTTATATTCCTTTAACGCAGGTTTACGACGCAAACTACTTTAATTTTCGCAAGCGCAACTAGAAAGCGAATTCAACTGCCACTTCTTTGATTTTCTTCCACCTGACAAAATCTCTCTGTAAAGCGTGCTTCAGTCTACTACTCTTTCATCATCGTTTTTTAATATACATTTATGATTATATCTTTACAATCTATTTAAGTCAAATGTTTTTCAAATGTTTATTAAAATATTTGCGTTTTTCGCTTAATTTTGATAGGATAAAATAAAAATGAGGTAAAATGAAATATCAATCTTATACAGTAAACAAAAATTCAGGCAGAAATATTTACTATTTTTTGAAAAATAATGGCTTTTCAGAAAATTATATCTCCAATTTGCGAAAGATGCCAGATTCTATTCTGCTTAATGGTAATCCCGTAAACACTAGAGCTCCAATTCAACCAAATGATAGAATTGAAATTCTATCTTCACCAAATAAGAAAACGAATATAAGACCTTGCATACTACCACTAGATATTGTATTTGAAGACGCATACTACTTACTAATTTACAAACCAAGCGGTTTATCTTGCATGCCCAATAAAGCTCATTATAATGAAAACCTTGCCGGAGCAATCGTTTCATACATGCAGAAAGAAGATGAAAATTTCACTCTGCGTATTATAAATCGACTTGATAAAGACACCGCTGGTTTTATATTGGTGGCAAAAACAAGCCTCGCCCTTCAAGATACAAGGGATATTTCAAAAACTTACCTTGCGATTTGCGAAGGTAAAATTGAAGACAATATAGTTATAGATAAGAAAATCGAAACTATAACAGTGGACGGAATTAATGAGCAAAAAAGAGTTATATCTCCAAATGGGAAAGAAGCAACAACTTATGTCTACCCCCTTTCTTATACATCTTCGCAGTCATTAATCAAACTGGTTTTAAGACATGGCCGCACGCATCAAATTCGCCTTCATTTATCTTCAATAGGACACTCCTTACTGGGAGATGAAATTTATGGACAAAAAAGCGACTTAATAAACCACACTGCTTTAGTTTGCAATGAGTTTTCGTTTTATCACCCTTATAAAAAAGAAAAATTATCTTTTCAGCATGCATTGCCTAATGATTTTAGCAAAGTTTGCGGTATTTTAAATTTAAAATAATTTAATTTAACTAATTTTAGGTATTGACTTTTTATTATAAGTGCACTAGAATAGGAGTACTAAAAATAAGCTATAAAATATATATACTTAATTAAATTAGGAGGAAAAATACATGAAATTAGAAGACAAGAAAATGCTTGAGACATTTTATGGTTCAAAGAAAAAGCCAATTGTGTATACAGGAAGAAATCATTCAATCAAAACTTACTTTGAAATCAACAAAGATACAAACGTATCTTACCTTTTTGAAGATTATTCTGTAACAAGAGGCACCACGACAACAATCTTTAAGAGAAAATATATTTTGGAAGACATTTTTAATCCATATTCTAGGGTTTTGCAAGAGATTAAAAGAATAACAGTACCCACAGACAATCATGACAACTATTTATCTGAAACATTTAATAGCGAAGAAGCACTCGCGAACTCTTCACCAATTTCTACCAGCACTCACAAAGTTTACAATGATTTTGATGGGAAATTAACAAATACCACTACAAAATTTTATTCTCCTTTGACTGAAACTCCAAAACAAGTATGCACCAAAAGACATGGTTATGTTAGTTTGTACAAAAATGGTACTCAATACATTGTGGAATTTAATTTAAATGAGATATTTCACTCATTCAACAACGAAGGCATGAAAACAGATTCTGTTGGTGACTACGACGCGTCAGCAGATGTATTAGAACGATTCCTTAATGTTTCAATCTACAGAGGCATGAGACGAGTTTACAAAGAAAGTCTTACCGATTCATATACATTCAATACTAAATCTACAAACTTTTCTTACACTCTTCTTGATGGCACTACTCGCCCATGTCAAAAAGTAGAAACCCGTTCGAGCAATGGAGTAAATCCACTTGACACAGAGGTCATAAAATTTATTTATGAATGGTGCAACAGCATAGAAAAAGAAAAGGATTTACTTGCAAATACCCCAGCGGAAGTTTATGAATTTGCAAAACGCATTACGGAATATTGTCAAAGGTCCCAAGAAGACGATAGTTTAGAAGACATAACCGAAACTGACGAAACAAATGAAGATGTGTACTTTCACGAGATTTTCTAACAAAAAGAATGTATACACTTTTCAAGATATGAGCATTTTTACAAATAAAAGGACAATGTATATAACAGCATTGTCTTTTATTTTTTTGTTTTAATTGTTTTTAGTGAATTTAGCAATCCATTAACAGTATTCAAAACCAACTTTTCAAGATAATCTTTATCATCAACATTTTCAACTAAATACATGGGTGATGCGTTATTATATGGCAATTCTTTTGACATTTTATATCCAGCATTAGTGTCTGTAATTTTGAGACCAAAAGCCTATCATCACAAATACAGCCAAAATAAACGCCATTTACATATATTAAAAGTTCCCCCATCATAGGCTTGCTTGTAGGTTTTAAGTTTGATAGTTGCTCTAAAATAAAATCTCTATACTCTTTGTTTGAAAGCATAATTTTATCCTACAAGCGTTACACCATACAAACTTTAAATTTTTATATGGTTTTAAAAAATAAAGCCACTAGGATATTTCTAGTGGTTTTATTAAACTTTACATCTAATAAATTATGAGATTTTAAGCTTGATTAACTTGGTGCAGGCGGTGGGAGTCGAACCCACACTCTTTCGAACTTGCCCCTTAAACAAGCGCGTCTGCCATTCCGCCACGCCTGCACGCTTTAAGTGTTACTTTTTTATTATATTTATTTAACGCCATATTGTCAAGAGATTTTCGATATTTTTTTTACTTTTTTAAATATTTTTAATGTCTTTATATTCCTATTTTGTTTAAGTCCACATTGTAAAAAAATGTTTGTTTTTTCAGCCAGAAATCTTTGTTTTAGTTAGATAGAAAAAGACAACCATTTCGATTCTGTTATCCTACTTTTATTCTCGTGCGAGAAAATGAGCCTTATATGTTAACATAAGGCTCACATGCATGCTTTACAAAGCATGCACAAGTTTTTATTAAAAACTTGTTTCTCGCACGTTTAAAAAGTGATTTAAAAACAACACGGTTATTAGTTTAAACATAAAAAAAATTTTCAAGACAAAATTCTAATAAAAATTGCTTACTACATGTTATTATTAAGTTCTTCAAATTCTTTAAGGCCTTTTTCAAATTGAGTTTTGCTATCTGGATCTAATTTAAAAATCAATCCAAAAAGTTGACCTGTATGCAATTTTTCCTCATTTGCGATGTCCCTGATTGTCTGTTTGGCTACAGGATCGTTCGTTTGCTCTAAATGATTTTCATATTGAATTATGGCCTCCAATTCACCAATAGCGTCAGCCCTAGCATTTTGCAATGTTATAAAAGCGTTAGACCTGTTTTGATTGTTATCCATAATCGTAAAAAAATTTCTCATTGTTTCCTCCCCTTTTTATATATTCACGGCATTCAAAAGCAGTCACAACAAAAAAAGAAGGCCTTTCACCTTCTTTTTAACAGACTTCTTTTATTTCGGCTTTCTTTATAATTTCTGGTTGCTCGTTTTCAAGTTCAATAAAATTTTTTGTTACAATTATTTTATCTACATCTTTAAAACTAGGCGCATCATACATCAATCTGGTCATCTTTGATTCAATTATCGTTCTCAAACCTCTTGCCCCAGTTTTCAATTCCATCGCCTTCTTGGCAATAGCACGAACTGCATCATCAGAAAATTCAATCTTAATGCCGTCCATTTTAAACATAAGCTCATATTGCTTAATGATAGAGTTTTTAGGCTCTCGTAAAATTTTTACAAGCGCTTCTTCCGTCAAATCGTCTAGCCCAACAACAACCGGCAATCTACCTATGAATTCTGGAATCAAACCAAACTTAATTAAATCATTTGGTTGAATTTCTTTAACATAATTTGTCTTTGCTTTATCATCAATATCTTTAATTTCAGCATTAAAGCCAAGAGTTGTGTCAGTCTTCCTTGATTCGATAATTTTATCTAGACCAACAAACGCTCCACCGCAAATAAACAAAATATTCGTGGTGTCAATCTGTATCATTTCTTGATGAGGATGCTTTCTCCCACCTTGTGGAGGAACAGAGGCTATAGTACTTTCTAAAATTTTTAGAAGTGCTTGTTGAACTCCTTCCCCCGCCACATCTCTTGTTATGGAGACATTTTGAGTTTTTCTTGCAATTTTATCAATTTCATCAATGTAGATAATGCCTCTTTGTGCCTTTTCTATATCATAGTCAGCGTTTTGAATAAGTTTTAGCAATATATTTTCAACATCATCACCCACATAACCAGCCTCTGTTAAAGTGGTGGCATCTGCGGTGGCAAATGGCACCTTAAGTACCTTTGCGAGTGTCTTTGCGAGCAATGTTTTTCCAGAACCAGTAGGACCAACCATTAAAATGTTGCTTTTTTCAAGTTCGACATCATCTTGTTTATCTTTAATGCTAAAATTATAATTTAGTCTTTTATAATGATTATAAACGGCAACAGCAAGGACTCGTTTTGCCTCATCTTGCCCAACAATATAATCATCTAATCTAGCTTTAATTTCAGCAGGTGCTGGGAGTTCGATTTTTTCAAACTTGGTAGATTTTTTTACTTCGGTAACAATTTCTTTGCAAATTTCTATACATTCATCACAAATAAATGAATCCCCGCTTGGACTTGCAATCAACTTTTTTGCATCTCGTTGGCTTTTCCCACAGAAACTACATTTGCATTCATTATCAGCCATTTTGCCTCCTAAATTTTACTGCTTTTTGTTACGAGAGACGAATATCTCATCAATTATTCCATATTCTTTAGCTTCTTTTGCTGTCATATAGTTGTCTCTATCAGTGTCTTTTTCAACTTGTTCAAGAGGCTTCCCTGTATTTTCACTCAACATGTTATTCATACGCTCTTTAATGTACTGAATATGATTTGCTTGAATTTGAATGTCACTAACTTGCCCTTGTGCACCGCCAAGAGGTTGGTGAATCATTATTTCACTATTAGGAAGTGCAAATCTCTTTCCCTTCGTACCGCCAGCCAGCAAGAAAGCCCCCATCGAAGCAGCTCTGCCAACGCAAATCGTTGAAACATCACATTTTATATACTTCATTGTATCATAAATGGCAAGTCCCGCAGACACGCTTCCTCCTGGACTGTTGATATAAATGAATATATCCTTGTTTGGATTTTTGCCTTCAAGATAAATGAGTTGCGCGATTACGATATTGGCTACATTATCATCAATTTCCCCATTTAAAAAGATAATTCTGTCCTCTAAAAGTCTTGAATAGATATCGTAAGATCTTTCGCTGTTTCCTGTTTGATCCACAACCATTGGTATTAACATAAATATCCTCCCCTTAATTATTAAAATTATTCATTTGAAACAATATCATGATGCTATTAAAATAAAGTTTATTTTTCCCTTATTTTATTAAAACCCTAATTCAAGATTAGATTAAGTAAAATTTAACGATATTTTAAAGCATTTTGTTTCCCCAAAATAAATGGAATCACCCAAAACGAGTAATTCCACCTTAGGTCTAGTTAAATTATATGCTTTTCTAGCGCGATTATTTTGTTTGAGATTTGATAAAATCCAATACTTTTGTCATAATTGCGTTATTTTCAAAATAAGCATAGTCATTTTCATTTAACCCTTTCTTAAAATCTTCCACGCTCATGCCATACTTACTTGCATATTCGCCAATAATCTTGTCAAGATCCTCTGCACTAACACTGATTTTGTTGTCAGCAATGATTCTTTGAAGAACAAGTCTTGTTTTAATGTTCTTTTCAGCGTCAACTTTGCGTTCATTTCTAAATTCTTCTTCGGTTTTCCCAAGATAAGTAAGATAGTCAGCAAGTTTCATACCTTGATGAGAAAGTCTATGCTCAAAATCTTCTACCATATGGTGAACCTCATGGTCAATCATGCTTGCAGGAACTTCGATATTAGCCTTTTCAGCAATATCGTCAAGAAGTTTAACTTCAAAATCTCTTTCAGCCTTTTCTTCCGCTACTTTCATGAGATTTTCCTTAATAGAATTTTTGTATTCTTCAAGTGTTTCAAATTCTGTTGTGTCAGCGACAAACTTATCGTTAATTTCTGGAAGAACTTTCTTTTCTACTTTTTTAAGTGTTACTTTAAATACTGCTGGCTTCCCTTTGAGGTTCTCTGCTGGATAATTTTCAGGGAAAGTAACATTGACATCTTTTTCTTCATTGAGTTTCATGCCAACTACTTGATCTTCAAAGCCATCAATAAATGTGTGCGAGCCAAGTTCAAGTCTATAATCTTGTGCTTCACCGCCATCAAATTTTTCTCCGTCAACATATCCAACAAAATCAATAGTTGCAAAATCACCATTTTCTGCATCTTTTTGTTCTTCTACATATCTTGCATGGTTTACTTGTGCAAGTTTCAATTCGTTTTCTACCTGCTCTTCTGTAACCTCTGCCTTATCTTTTTCTACTTTAATTTCAGCAAGGTTTGGCAAACTAAATTCTGGCATTAAATCAAAAACTAAAACAACTTGTAGCCCTTTATCTGCTGTAAAAGAATTGTTTTCTACATGTGGGTGCCCTGCTACTGAAACCTGAGGATTCTCTTGTAAAAACTTGCTATACTCTTTAGAAACTACTCTATCAAATGCGTCATCAAAGAATACTGTATCTCCATAGTTTTGTTCAATTACTCTTCTTGGAGCATGTCCCTTTCTAAATCCTTGAATATTGAATTTACCTTTAGTAAGTTCATAAACTTCATTAACTTCCTTTTCCCAATCTTGCGCCGAAACTGTTATGTTTAAAACGCCTTGTTTTTCTCTTTTTTCAAATGTAAACATATTTTCTCCTTTTGTGGCGAACTATCGCCCATTACACAAATGTAATGATAGCACACTTGCAAAACAAAATGCAACTAATTTTGTCAACTTTAAGAAATGTTTGACAATTAAGATACAAAATAAAAGACTTATTTTAAAACAAGTCTTTTTTACAAGTAGTCAATCCAATTAATTAAAGTATTTGGAGCTTTTCTAACTCAAAATTTATTTCTTATTTTCAAAAATCGTTTCGTATTTTTGGCTAAAATTATGAAAGTTTTTCGCTAAAAGTTAAGGAAACGCAAATTATAATAATCACAGCCATGACGGCCATAATCATTATTTGTCTTATTTTTTCGCCTAACAGTGTTCTTTTAAACTTTTTTACATAAACTTGTGTGTTTTTCTCGATATCATCTCTGGTTATAGATGAATAATTTATAAGTTTTGCAACATACAAATTAAATCTTTCATTAAACAAGGTGTAATACTCATGTTTGTAATTTATTATAAGCGCCACAATCCAATAAATCAAAGTTGCAATGATTCCAACCAAAGCGAAATAAAGCATTCCCGACCAAAGCCCTGACAATGCAGAACACAAGCCGACAAATGCAACTGCTCCTATTGTAATAAAAAAATTTTTCATATGCACCTTTAAATCACGACTAGTATGTTATTTTTTTATATCAATTATAGACTAGTGTACTACCCGTTTAAAATAATGGTTCTACCTTGCAATATAAACAAAACAACGATAGTTACTACAAAAACAACATAGCAAACAATCCATGCCACGTGCCTATGTTTTTGCACCCACGAAAAAGCCACAATAATACTCAAAAGATAAGCTATGGTTTGCCCAATTATATTAAAAATCGCTGAAACCGAAGTATTATTTTTTAACACCAAAGTTAATAGCAGAGAAACTGCAATACAACCTATTCCTATAAATGCAAAAAGTGCCAAAATTGAAGAAGGCTTTTTATTCTCGTTTTTACTATCCATTTCAAATCCTTTCGTAATTTTGTTTTATTTCATAATGTGCACGGCAAGATCAACAGTTTTGTTTGAATATCCCCACTCGTTGTCATACCAAGCCACAAGTTTCACAAAGCGTGGTGAAAGCATTATACCTGCATTAACATCAAAGATTGAAGTTCTTGCATCACCTATAAAGTCGGTCGAAACAACCGCGTCATCTGTCCAGCCTAACACACCTTTCATTTCTTCATTTGAAGCACGCTTGATTTCTTCTACTATCTCTTCATAAGAGGTATCCTTTGAAAGATTAACTGTTAAATCAACAACTGACACATCAAGCGTTGGAACTCTAAAACTCATTCCCGTAAGTTTACCTTTGAGAGATGGGATAACCTCTCCAACTGCTTTTGCAGCACCCGTTGAAGAAGGAATAATGTTTCCAGAAGCCGCTCTTCCTCCTCTCCAATCTTTTTTAGATGGCCCGTCAACCGTCAGTTGTGTTGCAGTAGTTGAATGAACAGTTGTCATAAGCCCGCTTTCAATACCAAATTTATTATGAATAACTTTGGCAAGTGGCGCAAGACAATTTGTTGTGCAAGACGCATTAGACACGACATTTTCACCCTTGTATTCACTTTCGTTTACGCCCATTACAAACATAGGCATATTTTTACCCGGTGCTGACACAACAACCTTTTTAGCTCCCGCGTCAAGGTGCATAATAGCATCTTCATATTTAGTAAATTTCCCAGTTGCTTCAACAACCACATCTACTTTATTTTCTCCCCAAGGGATTTGTCTAGGTTCTCTTTCTCCATAGAAAGAAATTGAATTTCCATTAACAACAAGTTTATTGTTTTGCACCTCACATGTTCCCTTAAACGCACCATGTATTGAATCGTGCATCAGCATATATTGCCCATATTCAAGATCAATAAATGGGTCATTGATTGCAACCACTTCAACATCTTTTCTGTCAGCACAAATCCTCAAAACCAATCTGCCGATTCTTCCAAAACCATTAATACCAATTCTAATTTTTTTCATATTTCCCCCTCTCAACTATTTTTGGCTAAATTAATAAAAATTAAAAATCTTTTGTATGATTTATTCAGCTAAATCTGCTTTCTTATTGTGCTTCTTGCCAACTTCACAATTAAAACCTACCATGACCATCATTATGAAAATGACTGCCAAGCAAATTACATCAAGACAAACCAGCAAAAGACCACCAATAATTTGTACCTTTGTAAATAAGCACACACAAATTGTTGTAACTAATGCCACAACCAATGCAACGAACGCAGTAATTGAGCACATAAGTATTGTCTTATTATCACGCTCTGCTTTTACTTGTTCCCCTTTCGTTTCAACAGCTTCTGTTGTAAGCCCTTTCCATCTATCAACTCTAGTGGCATAACTCAAATCATGCGTTTGCGATAAAACCGCTCCAATATCCTCGTTAAATTTTATTACAGAAGTGTCTCCCTCATAAAGTTTTACACCGAGGCACAATTTTAGTATTTTCTGCCACAATTTATGGAAAAATCCCCCGAATTTACTTCTTTTTTGTTTGCAAACTGCAATGTCTTCCTTACACGTATAGAATTTAGTGAATTCCTCGAATGTTATTGGTTTTCTCAAAACCATAACCTCTCCCTCTTGCAAATTCAAAGATAAGGCGTTCAAAATTTCTTCTCGTTTGGAATTATCATCGAATTCAACAATAGTTATATTTTCACTATCTAAAAAGTCAAGTTGTTCTCTTTGAGACTTTTTGATTCCAACAAAAACCATAATGTCTTGATTCCCGTTAATATTCGCAAGCAACTTATTAAATTTTTCTGCTTTATCCGTTATTGGGACTAAAACATTTATCATATTCACCTCAATATTTTTTTATTCTTCTTGCGTGTCTTCCGCCTTCAAAATCTGTTGTAAGGAAAACTTTTATTATTTTAATTGCTTTGCGTGGGCTAGTGTATCTTCCAGACAAACAAAGAACGTTTGCATCATTGTGGCGTCTGGCAAGTGAAGCAAAGTTCTCGTCCATACAAAGTGCTGCTCTTATTTTTGGGTTACGATTAGCAACGATACTCATGCCTATCCCCGTACCGCAAATGTAAATTCCAACATTTCTAGGATCTTCAAGCACTTTTGCATTACCCGCTTTTGCAAAATCTGGATAGTCATCAAGTTGTTCTCTTGAATAGCACCCCACATCGATTGCAATAATATTTTCTTTATTAAAAAACTTTTTTATTTCCTCTTTTAAAGGATAGCCGGCATGGTCACTTGCTAAAATTATCATATTACCTCCACTTTTTAATCAGTTCAATCAATTTTTTTATGCCATTGTTTATCATCAGTGAAACTCTTTCATAAGTAACTTCATCTCCACCAAATGGGTCAGGGACATCTTGCCCTATAAGAGAAGAAAAACTTATAACCTTTTCACTGCGTATCATTTGTTTGTGTGCATCTGTAAGCGCAACATAAATCGTTTTTTTATCTATTTTGTTCAATTTAACAGATTTTCGACTCCGTTGAGTTACCCCCAAATTTTTTAAGGCACGCTTTGTCTCATTTGTTACTTGTTCTCCCGTTGCATAAAGACCGCGTGATGACACTTTGACATCTTCTATATTTTGCTCTTTTAGATATTTTTTAGTCAAAGCCTCAGCCATTACGGAACGACAAGTATTACCTGTGCAAACAAAGCATATCTTAATCATAGCACCTCTTGCAAATTTAGTTTAACACAAAGAGTAAAAAAAACAAAATAAAATTGCAAGTTAATCCTTGCAATTTTTATTTTTTAAAATATAAAATATAAACTTATTTCTTATTTTTTATAATTTTTAGTTAAGATTTATCTTTTTATTTTTCCATAGTTTGTCAAGATTGTATTTGTCACGCATTGAAGGAATAAATGAATGAATGAGCACTTGTCCAAGATCAAAAATTATCCATTCCCCCTTATTAAAGCCTTCTGGCATTTCTTCAAGTCCAAGTTCATTAGCAAGGTTATATGCAAATTTTTTGTTATTTGCGACATTTGAAAGTGTCACAACAAAAATATAATCATAGTCCTCCGTTTCCTTCGAAACATCATAGAGTGCTATATCTTTGCATTTTTTCTCGGTTAAATATTCTTGTATCTCTTTCAAATTTTCCATAATGAACTCCCTAAAAGGTATTTGCTTATTTAAGTATAACTTTAAAAAGTGTTAATGTCAAATAAAATCCAAGATTTACTATTAATATTCCCCTTTTTTCGCGATTTAAAATACAAAATTAAGGCAATAAATTAATATGAGAAAATTTAATTCTATATTTAAAATTATTTTGGAAAGTTTGCTTATATTCACGATCTTTTTCATTTGGCTCAATTTTTATATAAAAAGCAAAACATTTGCTTTGATTATATCACTCTTTTTAACGGCTATAATAGAAGGTATTTCACAAGGTGCACGACGCACTAAAAATGACAAATCTTCATTAAAGGAAAAAGAGCAACTAGATGCAGAAAAAATGTTTATGTCACTTATAAAAAGCGGTAAAAGCAGTGATTTTTTTATTAAAATGTTTTCTTCGCGGTATAGCAAAGTCCAGAGAGAAAAAAACGCCATCATACTTGAAAAAAATCACGAAAAAATTGCTTTTTACCCTTTATTAAAATATCAAAAAATTGGGCAAGATGACATTGTTTTAGTAATGAACAAATTAATTAAAATAAATCCTACAAAGATCATTATTATTTGTGGCGATACAGAACCCAAATTAAAGGATTTTGTAAAAAGTTATTCAAGCGAGATCACAATTTTAGATAAATACCAAACTTACGCATCACTATATAAAGAATTTGATTTTTATCCTATAATTGAGGATAATATAAAACCACCTAGGCAATCATTCAAAACAATTTTATCTTCATTTTTTAACCATTCTCATGCACGAGGATTTATAGTATCTGCCTTATTTTTGCTCTTGGGCAGTTATTTCACTAAAATGAACTTATATTATCTTATTAGCACTTCCATTCTCTTGTTTTTTGGTCTTATTTGTCTATTTAACAAAAAAGAAAAGGTCGAAGCCTTTTCCTTTTAGAGTCTTAAATTAAATGGGTTAATTTAAACAAGTTCAATATGTTTAAAATCTTTTTTAGACGATTTTCTGTAAATGATAACTTTTCCTCCAATAACTTGTACCGGATCCGCATTTGTAAGTTTGCAAATTTCCACCATAGCCTCTTTGGGTGTAAGTTCACAATTATTCAAAATGTGAATCTTAACAAGTTCTCGAGCCTCTAACAATCCCTCAATGGTTTGTACTGAATTCTCGCTTATACCCTCTTTGCCAATTTGCATAACTGGTTCAAGTGCATTGCCTAACCCTCTCAAAAATGCTCTTTGTTTTGTTGTAATCATACATTCACTCCTTTATAAAATGTTTAATACTGTATTTTAAATTTCAAATAGTTCGTTTTTATTAGTAACGAGGTTTTACCCTTTTACTCATAAAACTCAAACTCAATGTCCTTAATTTTAACAGTGTCGCCATTTTTTATTCCTTTTTCTTTAAGAAGATCTATTACTCCCATTTCCTGCAAAGTCTTTTGAAAATATGCAAAAGACCTTGTGTCTGATAAGAAGACTCCCCTTACAAAGTTATCAATCTTACCACCAGAAACAATGAATGCTCCCTCATCATTACGCTTAATTTCAAGAGAATCTATATCTTTTTTATCAAAATCAAATTCTTCTACTTGTGCAGGAGCTTTCCTTGGAAGCGTCGATAATTTTTCGAGTGTTTTCAATTTAATATTTTCAATTCCAGCATATGTAGCTCCTGAAATTTCCATTGGAACCACCCCCGTTTCTTTTATAAAACGAGCACGCCTTTCCGCCAGGGTCTCTTCATCTATAAGGTCTATTTTTGACAAAATAACAATTTGTGGGGTAGAAGCAATTTCCTTACTATACTTCGCAAGCTCTTCGTTAATAATTTTGTAGTCTTCTACGAAGTCCCTTCCGTCACTTTGAGAGACATCGACAAGGTGCAAAATGAGTCTTACTCTTTCTACATGCCTTAAAAAGTAGTGTCCTAAACCTTGCCCTTCGCTCGCTCCCTCAATAAGACCTGGTATATCAGCTACAACAAAAGTTTGTCCCTTAACCTCACAAACGCCCAAATTAGGATAAAGCGTTGTGAAAGGATAATTTGCTATTTTAGGATTTGCATTTGAAATGCACGACAAAAGAGTACTTTTCCCAGCGTTTGGAAAGCCTACAAGCCCAACATCGGCAATAGTTTTTAGTTCCAAAAGGACTTCTCTTTGTTTTGTAACTTCCCCCGCTTGCGAATAATGAGGTGCTTGCTTTATAGAGGATTTATAATATGCATTACCATGTCCTCCTTGACCGCCCTTAAGTGCAACAAAACGCATTTCGTTTTCATGCATATCTGCGATAATTTTGTCGGTTTCTGTATCTTTTATCACCGTTCCACATGGCACTTTAATTAAAGTGTCCTTTCCATTGGCTCCAGTTCGTAATTTTTGAGAGCCATTTTCTCCGTCGCCCGCAACAAATTTTTTATGAAATCTAAAATCATAAAGGGTATTCATGTTTTGGTCAGCGACAAATATTACGCTACCACCGTTTCCGCCTTCACCTCCATCTGGCCCGCCATTTGCAGTTTGTGCGTTACGCAAAAAAGAGGACGAACCATTTCCGCCATTTCCTGCTTTTATTGTGATTTTTACTCTATCTAAAAACATATTTTCTTTCCTCTTTTTTAAATTATAGCCACAAATTATGTGAGGTTTTGCTTCTACTTTTTAATTAAATAATGAATTGGATTTAATTAGGTTGATTACTGCAATAATTTTAACAAGTTCAATATCTTGTGTATAGTATGCACATTCAAGATACTACTTATTGATTTTCTTGCAAATACTCCTAAATGGACATTTATCACATTCAGGGCGTTGCGATTTGCAAATATACCTACCAAAATGCACGAGTTGCAAGTGCAACTTACTCCAATCTTCGCGTTTGAATTTATCCATAAGTGCTTTTTCACACTTAAATGGGTCATTCGTTTTTACAAGTCCAAGGCGATTTGATGTTCGCAAAACATGAGTGTCAACCGCTATTGCATCACCTTTAAATGCTTCACCAATAACAACGTTTGCAGTCTTTCGGCCGACTCCTGCAAGAGTTTGCAACTCCTCTACACTTTGAGGAACCTCACCGCCAAACCTATCAATCAAATCTTTGCTCAATGCCAAAATATTTTTCGCCTTATTATGATAGAATCCACAAGAATGTATCTTTTCTTCCAATTCTTCCTGTGAAAGCATCAACATCTTTTGAGGCGTCCCGTACTCTTTAAACAGCTTTCTCGTAACCATGCATACACGCTTGTCTGTGCATTGAGCAGAAAGCACCACTGCAACTAAAAGTTGGTATGGTGATTCATATTCAAGTTCGCACTTTGGAGCAGGAAACAGATTATCTAATTCTTCCTTTATTTGTTTGGTATCCATTTGTTACTCTTCAACCTTTTTATTTCATGAGTGGGAATAAAACAACATCACGAATTGATGGTTGGTCAAATATAAGCATAAGAAGTCTATCAAGTCCACAACCAAGACCACTAATTGGAGGCATACCATGTTCCATAGCAAGCATAAACCCTTCATCAAGATCCATTGTTTCATCATCACCCTGCTTCTTTGCTTCAAGTTGATCTTCAAACGCTTTTCTTTGTTGAATTGGATTGACAAGTTCACTATACGCTTTACAAAGTTCTGTTCCCATTACAACGACTTGGAAAACATCAATAATTCTTTCATCTTTGTCATTTCTTCTGGCTAGAGGAATGAGAGATGCAGGATAATTATAAAGAATTGTAGGCTGAACTATATTTTCACGAATTTTTTTCTTATACACAAAGTCTACAATTTGGCTGATTGAATGATAATCTTCAAGGTCTGCCATTGTAAACAATCCAGCAGATACAATCTTGTTTTTAAATTCAACAGGATCACTTTCTGCAAGGAAATCAAACCCAAATATTTCTCGCATCGATTCAACATAATTGATTCTATCAAAATTTTCTTTCCCGAAATCAAGAACGACGCCATCTTTTTCTATTGTCGTTTTTCCAGTAAGTTCAAGTAGCAAATTTTTAATAAAGCCTTGAAAGAATTTAATATTATCTTCGAAATTCCAATAAGAAGCGTACCATTCAACTTGCGTAAATTCTTGCAAGTGTTGCGTATCCATTCCTTCATTTCTAAAACATTTCGCCACTTCAAAAACTCTATCATATCCGCCCGCTATGCATTGTTTTAAGTAAGTTTCAGGTGCTATTCGCAAATTGCATTCAAGGTCAAGTGCGTTGTGGTGAGTATAAAATGGTCTCGCACTTGCTCCGCATACAGCCGTTTGAAGAATTGGAGTTTCAACTTCCAAAAATCCATGTTCCCCAAGATATTTTCTTAAAAATGCAAGCAATTTACTTCTGCCAATAAACACCTTTCTTGCGTCTTCGTTAGTGATTAAATCAAGGTATCTTTGACGATATTTAGCTTCAGTGTCGGTAAGTCCATGAAACTTTTCTGGAAGTGGTCGAAGAGTTTTTGATAAAAGAGTGATTTTTTCACATTTAACAGTCACTTCTCCAGTTTGCGTCAAATAGACCTCGCCTTCTACTCCAACGAAATCGGCAATGTCAATCATCTTTTTATAAAAATCATATTCTTCTTCACTGAGTTCATTTCGACCAACAGAAACTTGAATCTTTGCTATTAAATCACGAATTTGAATGAACCC
Source organism: uncultured Clostridia bacterium (assembly GCA_934793215.1). Taxonomy (GTDB): domain Bacteria; phylum Bacillota; class Clostridia; order Christensenellales; family UBA1242; genus Caccovivens. The sequence goes on from CAKVOP010000002.1 coordinate 132,692, forward strand.
GAATTTACCCATTACGCGTTTAAAAACAATACGACCAGCGACTTTAACTCTTTCACCCACTTTTTCTCTTGCTCCGGCAATAGTGCAAGTTCTTTCGAATTTTTCTTTGTATGGAATTTCTCCCATTTCTTTCAAATCTTCAATTTTCTTTCTACGAATATCAACTTCGTTTGACAGCATTTGTGTATCAGCCATTTTTTTCTCCTTTGCTAAAAAGATACCATATATTTGTAAATATGTCAATTAATTGCGACTATTTTGCATACCTATTTTTATAATAAGAGTAGTTTTTTTCTACTTTTTTTATATAATTTTCGGTCTCCAAAAATGGGATTTTTTTCAATGTTTTCCCATCTTGTGAATATTCACTATTTTTAAGCCATTCTTTCACATTTCTTTGTCCAGCATTATAAGCACAAAGTGCGAGTTTTTTATCTCCAAATTGGTTTATTAAATAAGACAAATAATATGTGCCAATTTTAATGTTAAACTTACCTTCTAAAAGGACATTATCTTCATATTTTTCTCCAATTTTACCAGCAAGCCACTCACCGGTTGAAGGCATAATCTGCATAAGTCCTTGAGCACCTTTTGAAGAAATCGCTTTTTCACGATAACCGCTTTCAACATTAATGACTGAAGCAACAAGTGCTGGTTCTACTCCAAATTCAGTGCTATATTCCTTAACTTCATCGCAAAATTTCATAGGATAAAAATAAGCATAAAAAGAACCCAACGAATAGGTTAAAATTATGCTTATAATCAAAAGAGAAAGACAAATGTATATATTCTTCACAATTATAGTTTATTTCGCTATAAAATAAAAATACGCACAAGTTTTAGTAAAATATTTTTTGACTCACTTCGCCTTTCAAATCAAATCACATAAAGGATTCGCATTCTATTTCACATTTAGAAAGTTTATCCGCCGTCAAAATGATTTATTACAACAAAATAAAAAAAATGAAGTATCTATTGACAAGATTATGTCACGTAATAGTTAAGATTATATTCGCTCTAACCTTAGTCTCATGCCAATTTGCGAAACTCTGAAGAACCCGACAAAAGAACGGAAAGGTTTACTTGCCAAAAATTGTCTTGCCAAAACCAGACTTCTTTCTTGAAATTTAACCGAAATTCCGCAGGCTTGCCCCGCTTCTTTTGGAGTGTTAATGATTCCTGCAAAGTATCCAGCCGTTCTAAACATATTTGCGAAATAAAGTGTTTCATTTCGCGAAGAAAAAATCGCTAAAATATATGTCATGACCTCTCCTTTTATTCACAAATCCCCCTCTTTTACACTATATTGTAAATATAGAGGAATGTTTACTAATGATTTATTTAGACAATTCTGCATCAACTTTAATTAAACCAAAAGAGGTTATAAAAGCAGTCAACGACGCACTGCTAAATTTTAGTGCCAACCCTGGTCGAAGTGGACATCAAGCTAGCATTAAAACAGCACTCAAAGTAGAAAGCGTTCGTGAAAAAATAGCCTCTCACTTTAAAGTCAACGAAAGCCAAAATGTAATTTTTACACAAAACTGCACTTCTGCTTTAAATCTTGCTATATTAGGCTCTGCACGCAATGGTGGACATGTGATTTGTACCGAAAACGAGCACAACTCGGTATTGCGACCTCTTGAACATTTAAAAAGAGCTGGTATGATAGACTACTCTATTGCTTTTCAATCAAGCCCTAAAGGCATAACACTGGAAGATATCAAGAAACATTTAAAACCCAACACTTACATGGTTGTTTGCAATTATATTTCAAATGTTAATGGTGCCGAAGCAGACATTCCGTCAATTGGCAAATTTTGTCACGAGAATAATTTGATATTTTTAGTAGATGGAGCTCAAAGTTCAGGACACAAAGCAATTAACCTTGAAGAAAACCATGTCGATTACTACACTATTGCTGGACACAAAGGATTTTATGCACCACAAAGCATCGGAGCTCTTGTGATGTCAGGAAAATATCGACCTGAGCCCATCACTTTTGGAGGCACAGGAACTAACAGCCTTGAACTTTTTCAACCAGATATCTATCCCGAAAGGCTTGAAAGCGGAACTATTTCCTCCCCTTTGATTTTAGGGCTTGGAGCAGGCATAGAATTTGTAGAAAATAATTTCAAGTTGATAAACAGCAAGATAGACGATTTGACTACATTTTTAAATTTTGAACTCAACAAATTAGGAGTAAAAGTCTATACTGAACCCGAGAACTCAACTGGTGTGCTAGCTTTTAACATTGGTGATATTCACTCAAATGAAATTGCAAATATTTTAGATGAAAAATATGGAATTTGTGTACGAGGAGGCTTTCATTGTGCACCAATAAAACATAGGGCTCTTGGCACGCTTGACCAAGGAGCTGTAAGAGTTAGCCTTTCATACTTCAATACCTTTTCAGAAATTCAACGATTGCTGTTCGCCATAAAACACATATTGAAAGCTTACAAACTATAAAAGTTTATTGACATTATCTTTAATGGCAATTCGTGCACTTACATTTTTAGTTAAAACTCACTATTATGCAATAGTTATATAAAAATAACATACTAGCCCGAAATTCTTATAGTATACAACAAAAACACTGGTAACATAACAAACAATATACCAGTGTTTTTAATCAATAAAATCATCTAATTTTTATATTTATTTTTCTTCTTTTGGGAGTATTCTTTTGAGGTCAATTCTACCCTTTTCGTCAATTTTGATAACTTCTACTTCAACCTCGTCACCAATTTTAACCACATCTTCAACCTTCTCAACTCTCTTGTTTGAAAGTTTTGAAATGTGAATCATTCCCTCTTTATTTCCAGCAAATTCAACAAAAGCACCAAAATTCATGATTCTAACTACTTTCGCGTCATACACATCACCTACTTCAACATCTTCAACAATTCCAAGAATTATTGATTTTGCCTTTTCTGCCATTTCAGCGTCTTGTGTTGCGATAAATACTTTTCCATCATCATCAATGTCAATTTTTACGCCTGTTTGGTCAATGATTTTGTTAATCATTTTTCCACCAGTTCCAATAACATCTTTAATTTTGTCTGGGTCAATATTGAAACTAATAATTTTTGGTGCATATTTAGAAAGTTCTTTTCTTGGAGCAGGAATTTCAGCGAGAAGTTTATTCATAATAAACATTCTTCCTTCACGTGCTTGTTTAAGGGCTGTTGTTAGGATATTTTTATCAATTCCCTTAATTTTAATATCCATTTGAATTGCTGTAACGCCAACTTCTGTACCTGTAACCTTAAAGTCCATGTCTCCAAGGAAATCTTCAAGACCTTGAATATCCGAAAGAACAGCGACCTTTCCAGTTTCGTCATCTTTAATAAGACCCATTGCAATTCCAGCAACTGGGCGTTTAATAGGAACGCCACCATCCATAAGTGCAAGCGTTGAGCCACAAACAGAAGCCATCGATGAAGAACCATTTGATGAGAGAACCTCACTTACAAGTCTTAAAGCATAAGGGAACTCCTCTTCACTAGGAATAACAGGTTCAAGTGCTCTTTCAGCCAAAGCACCATGTCCAATTTCTCTTCTTCCTGGACTTTTGATTCCTCTTGCTTCACCAGTAGCGTAAGCAGGCATATTATAGTGGTGAACATAACGATTTACTTCTTCCTCGTCAAGTCCTTCAAGTTTTTGCATGTCAGAAACAGTGCCAAGCGTAAGAGATGTAAGCACTTGGGTTTGTCCTCTTGTAAAGATACCGCTACCATGAACTCTTGGAAGAACTCCAGTTTCGCACCATATAGGACGGATTTCTGTTAATGTTCTTCCATCTGGACGAACACCCTTATTCAAAATCTTGGCTCTAACTTTCTCTTTGGTCATTTTATAAATGACATTACCTATCTGCTTCTCTTGTTCTGGGAAAATGTCAGCAAAATGAGCAAGAACATCTTCATTAAGAGCATCTTGTCTAACTTGTCTTTCTTGTCTGTCAAAAGTATCAAGGGCATAATCAAGTTTAGCATCAGCATATTCTCTAACTGCATTGTTAATTTCATCTGGAACAATATCATAAACAAGACCAGTCGCAACAGGCTTTCCAATTTCAGCTTTTACGCCCTTCATGAATTTAACTATTTTTTTAATTTCTTCATGAGCAAACATTATTGCGTCAAGCATTGTTTCTTCTGGAACTTCTTTTGCCCCTGCTTCTACCATTAGGACAGCTTCATCAGTTCCTGACACTGTAAGATGCATAAGAGATTTTTCTCTTTGTTCAAGATTTGGATTTATTATAAACTCATTATCGACAAGTCCAACTTGAACTGAACCAGTAGGTCCCATAAATGGGATATCTGAAATGCTTAAAGCGAAACTTGAACCAAGCATTGCGAGTGGTTCAGGAGCAACATCTGGGTCAACAGATAGTGCAGTTGCAACTACGCATACATCATGATAAAATCCCTTTGGGAAAAGAGGTCTTAAAGGTCTATCGATAAGACGAGATGTCAAAATGGCTTTATCAGAAGGTTTTCCTTCTCTCTTTTTAAATCCACCAGGAATTTTCCCCACAGAATACATTTTTTCTTCATAATCTACTGCGAGAGGAAAAAAGTCGATGCCTGGACGAGGCTCTTTTGACATAGTTACATTAACCATTACAACGGTTTCTCCACATCTTACTACGCAAGAGCCGTTTGCTTGTTCGCAAAGTCTGCCAGTTTCAAATGTAACTTCTCTTCCGCCAATGTTGATTGAATATATTTTTGCGTCTTCTTTCATTTTTTCTCCTTTATTTTAAAAAGGGGGCGACAAAAACATCACTCCCCCTTTCAATTATTAAATTATTTAACTTCTCTTATACCAAGTTCTTTGATAAGTGCTCTGTAAGCTTCAATATCTTTTTCTTTGAGATAAAGCAAAAAGCCCTTTCTTTTACCAACCATTTGTAAAAGACCACGACGAGAATGGTTATCTTTTGCGTTCTTCTTCAAATGTTCGTTTAAGTGATTAATTCTTTCAGTTAAAAGAGCAACTTGAACTTGAACTGAACCAGTGTCGTTTTCAGAAAGTTTGTATTTCTCGATAATTTCTTTCTTTTCCATGATTTCCTCCTATTTATAATTTTGTCCTTCCGCGAAGTAAATCGTCAAGAGGTGTCGAATTTACTGCGACCAAGGTTTTATCGACTTTGTTATTATATCAAATTATTATCACTTTGTCCACAATTTTTTCAATATTTTTTATTAATTATAAAATTTTTTCTTCTTTTCAATTATTTCATCAATACGAGCAATATAATCTTCAATGAATTTGCAATTTGGCTCTCTTTCAATGCGGTTTTCAATATTGTAGACGCGTTTACTCATCGCACCAGCACCGACACCGATTACAGTAACCAAATCTTCCATACTTTCAATATTAAACATGCAGACATGTTCATCTCTATAATATCCCACATTTTCTAGACCAGCCAGTTGATTTTTCTGTCTATACAAATAATAAGGTTTATAATCATTTTCAAGCAAAATCTTTTCCGCATATGAAACCATTTTCGCGACTTCTTTCTCGTTTTTATCTTTAAGTGCCTCCTCATCATCACGAAGAAGAGCACCATTTTTTACTGACAATGTATGAACAGTGATATTGTGAGGATAAAGTTCTAAAAGTGTTGAAATGGTTCTTTTAAAAATGCCAAATTTTTCTCCCGGAAGACCTGCAATTATGTCCATATTGACGACAAAACCTCTTTCAAGTGCCATTGAATATGCTTCAAGAACTTGACTGTTTTTTTGTTTACGTCCAATTCTCTTTAATGTTGCCTCACAAAAAGTTTGAGGATTGATTGAAAGACGGGAAACTTTATGTTTTTTTAATACATCTAGCTTTTCAGCCGTGATTGTATCTGGACGACCACACTCAACCGTAAATTCATTGACTGGGAAATTAAGATGCGTAAGAAGTCTATCAAGTTCTTCCGCACTTAACACCGATGGAGTTCCTCCTCCAACATAAATGTTCCTTACAATAAGTGCTTTATCTCGAATTATCTCCTTCACTGCATTTATTTCTTTAATCATTGCATCTATGTAGAAAGGAACTTTATCTTTTACTCTTTCAATTTCACTTGAAATAAACGAGCAATAAAGACATCTCGAGGGACAAATTGGAATATTTACATAAAGGTCAACAAGGTTATCGTTTCTAATTATCCCCTTTTGGTTTTTTAATATCAATGGAACCAGCCTTGCCTTTTCCTTTGAAACAAAATATTCTTTTTCAAGAACATCTGCAAGCAAATAATCCTTAATTTCTCCCTTTGTTACCAAATCTCTTGCAAATTTGGTTGGCCTTACGCCCGTAAGAGAGCCCCAAGGAAGTGTCTTTTTTAGAAGCGGTGACAAAATTTGATACAAATGATTTTTTACATACCTTTTGCGTAGCGATTTATCTTGAAGTTCGCTTATATTATTAGGTAAAACATATTTAAAGGAATAAGATTTTTCTTTCCCGTCATAGTTCACCACAAACTTGTCTTCTATTCTTTCCCCTTGCCTTGTTTCGTTATGGTCAATTTTTATATTTTCTTCACCGAAAAGTTTGCAAAGATCTTGAAGTTCAGTTAAATATCCTTCGTTATTCGTTGAAATCATCTTTCACCTCTATAAACCTTGGAAATGTTTTTAATTCCCTTTATCGCTATCATTGCACTTTCAAGCTCTTCTTTATTTTTAACATCAAGCACAAGCGTACAAAGGAATGTGTCTCCCACATCTTTGGCATCAAATCCCTTAATACCTAATTTCAACTTGGTTATGCTGTTTGTTATCTTTCCAATGTTATTATCCGACTTTTCCGCCACAACTTTTATTATCGCCGTAAACACCTGGTCTTTTTTGATTTGCCAAGTTGCATTTATAAGCCTTTCTTCTTCAAGATACTTAATGTTAGGACAATTTGCTCTATGAATTGCAACACCTTTACCTCTTGAAATATAACCTATAATGTCATCGCCCTCAATAGGAGAACAACAGCCAGCAAAACGCACCAGCATTCCGCTATCGCCATCAACAAGAACACCCTCTTTATTGCGTTTAAGAGTTAGTGTGTCCTTAACCTCTGGAACAACTTTGTTTGATTTGTCAAACACACTTACAAGTTTATTAACAACCGATTGAGTGGTGATGGAACCAGACCCTATACCCGCATAGATTTCGTCCATGTTGTCGCAGTTATATTTTTTAAATAATTCACTTGTTGCATTGTCCGTCAAAAGTTGTGCACTTGTAAAATTCTTGTCTTGTAACGCTTGGGTAAACATACTTTTACCAAGTTTTATATTTTCATCTTTAAGTTCATTTTTGAAGAAATATTTAATCTTGCTTCGTGCACCTTGCGTTTTAACTACTTTTAGCCAATCTCTTGATGGACCTTTTGAATTTTGGTTTGTGATTATTTCAACTATGTCGCCATTTCGAAGTTGAGAAGTAAGAGGTTTAAGTTTCCCATTAATTTTAGCCCCAACACAATAGTCTCCTATTTTTGTGTGGATTGCGTATGCAAAGTCAATCGCAGTGGAGCCTTCTGGGAACTCCAACACTCTGCCCTTTGGCGTTTGACAAACAATTACTCCGCCATAGAGTTCACCTTTAAGGGTCTCAATAAAGTCTTGATTTGACATACTCTTCGCACTCTCAACAGTTTCTCTAAACCATGCAAGCCTAGCGTCAAGCCCGTTCATTTTACCCTTATTTTCTTTATATAACCAATGTGCATACACCCCAAATTCACTCGCTTTGTGCATTTCCTTGGTGCGAATTTGTATTTCCATAGGATGCTGGTTATCAGCAATAACTGTTGTGTGCAAAGATTGATAACCGTTAGGCTTTGGAGATGCAATATAATCTTTCACTCTTCCAGCCATTGGTTTGTATAAGCCATGAATACGTCCAAGCACCGCATAGCACTCTTCCACAGTGTTTACAATCACCCTCATAGCCAAAATATCATAAATTTGGTCAAGTGTATATTTTTTATTATGAAGTTTGTTAAATATTGAAGAAATATGTTTAATTCTGCTAACAATTTCACCATCAATTTTAAGTTCGTTAAGCACGGCTTGAATTTTTTGTCGTGAGAGTTCAAGTTGTGCTTCGTTTTCTTCCCTTTTGCTTTCAATTTGGCGTTTTAAATCATAATAATCATCAGGAAACTGTAACCTTACAACATTATCATATAAACTTTGTTTAAGCTTGTCCAGTCCTAATCTTTCAGCCAAAGGAACATGGATATCTTTTACTTGTTCAACAAAAAGTTTTTGTTTTTCAGTTAATGGATTTTCTAAAATTGAAATATCATATCCAATTCCAAAAAGTTTCATCATAACAACACGCATATCTTTGCTCATGACCAAAAACATGCGTCTAATATCATCAACCTCTTCCGAAACCGTAAGACTATTTATATCCTTGATAACTTTAAAGTCTTCAACCATATCTTTTGTTTCTTGATCAAAATGCTGACAAATTTCATCAGCTTGATCACCATTAAACTTAAATAGTTGATAATCTAAAAATGCCAAAACAGAATTCTTGTCAAGCTTATAAAAGACAATATTTTCAAGTATGCCAAAAATTCTATCAAGGTTTTGCTCTTCATTAAGCATACGCTCAATAAGAGCACATTCTTCTTCACTAAATGAAAAATTTGCTTTCAAAAGTGCAGAGATTGGCTCTACTTTATTTATTCGCATTAATTTTCTCCCCCTTAAATGTTTCTTTAATGAGTGCAAGACGATTATAAATTGTCGATTCTGTCAAATCTTTTTTCTCGCGTTTATTAATTTTTATTATTATTTGTTCATCTCCCAATATATTAATAATCCCGAGCTGATTAAACACCAAAAGTGCCGAATAAAATGTAAAGAATGATAGCGAATGTTCAAGTTCGCACTTATCATAAAGTTCAAAAACATTATATATAGGTTTGTTTGCTTTCAAACTTATAGCTTTAAAAACCTTTGCAAATGTATTGCGTGACAAATCTACCCCACTCAACTTGCGTACTTGTCCTTCTTTTTCAAGCGGCAAAAAAATCTCGGCGTCCGTCACCTTATTTAATGCAGAAATAAAACTATCGTCGAGTACTGGTGATAAGAAAACTATTTTAGAAAAGTTCTTTGCCCAATCTATTCCTTTTGGACACAACAAAAGGCTATTATATCCAATCTCCTTGTCGTCATAAATACCAAAATGAAAAATACGGCTTGTGTTATAATTTTTTGCAAATTCCACATAGTCAAAGCATGAATAAGTGACAAAACAAGTCCCGAAAACTGTTGTTTCAGTTCCGCTTACAAAAGTCAGCAAATCTTCTTTTGGATAAAGGGTGAATTTTGCTAAATTTGAACTTTGAATATTTGAAAGTTGAGAAATTTCAATAGCATTAAGTTTTTTGTAAGCGTCTGTTGCGATAAAACTTCCCCCGTCAAAATCGCTTACTACTCCCTTTGCACCTTTTCCTTGAAATTCAAAGATGAAAGCCTTGTTTCTCGCAAAAGAAATATTTGCCATTTTATCTGCAAAATTAAAGTAAGTTAAATTAAGTTTGCCAATTTTAAGAGAAGCGTGTTGAGGAAATTTTCTCATAGGCGAAAAGGTCACTTCGCTTGCAGAAATTCTAAATTTAGGTCTTGGATTCTCACACCCAAATGGTTCTAATAATGCCATTTCTTTGAAAAATTGAGGCGTTAAATCCTCTTCGACAATATCTTGGTCGTAATATTTAATTGGAATATAAGCCTCATCATTTACGTGATTAAGAGCAAAGGCGTTGATTTTTTGCACAAAAAGTTCATAATTTTTGCGTTTTAATGTCAGTCCTGCCGCCATAGTATGGCCACCAAATGTTTCCAAAATATCTTTAAGCGAAGAAAGAAGTTCATGAATGTTTATATCATCAATGCTTCGCCCCGAGCCACAAAGCAAATCTCCATCTTGTGCAAACAAAAATACTGGCTTATGATATTTTTCAACTAGGCGTGAGCAAACAATTCCAAGCACTCCTTTATCCCATGCCTTGGAAGCCAAGACTATAACTCTTTGATTTTTTAGATTTGCTTTTGCCAGTGCCTTTTGGCAATCTTCATAAATTTTATTGCAAATTTCTTGTCGCTTCAAATTATGATTTTTGATAACTTCAATATCTTGTTTTATTTTAACTGGGTCTGTTTCAAAATACAACTTTAAGGAATCGCCAGCATCACCCATTCTGCCAGAAGCATTAAGTTTTGGACCGATTTTAAAGGAAATATCCGTCGCGTTTGGGCAAGAAATATTTAAGTCATATTCCTTAAACATCTCTTTTAGACCAACTGGCAAATACTTGTCGCACATTTGCAAGCCTCGCGTGACAATGGTCCTATTTTCGTCTTTTAATGGAACAATATCAACGATTGTCGCAATAGCACATATGGGCAAATATTCTTCCGCCTTAACTTTTCCAAGAAGTGCTTCGGCAAATTTGTATGCCACGCCTGTTCCGCAAAGTTCCTTAAATGGATATTTTTGCCCCTCCTTTTTAGCGTCAATAACCACCGTATCAGGAAGAATTTCAGGAATTTCGTGATGGTCTGTGACATAAATTTCAATGCCTTTTGTCTTTGCATATTCTACCTCTTGATAGCAGGAGATGCCACAGTCAACTGTTATAATTAAATTGGGTGCAAAAAGGTCTGCCACTTTGTCTATGACAGCCGTTGTTAAGCCATATCCATCTACATATCTATTGGGAAGATAATAGTCCGCCTTAATTCCAAATTCTTTCAACGCTTTTAGCATGATTGCCGTTGCGCTGACTCCGTCCACATCGTAATCACCGAAAATAAGAACATTGTCTTTCATTTCACGGGCAAGTTTCACCCTATCAACAAGTTCCTTCATGCCATCAAGCAAAAATGAGTCATGGAGAACACTTGGATTCAAATACTCTTGAAACTCCTCTTCTGTGTTTACACCTCTTGATAAAATAAGTTCTGTAATTTTAGGTGTTAAAGAAAACTTGTTTGCAAATTGTTCAGTTTTTTCGGCGTCTTTGTTAAAAAATTTTTTAAAAATCATAATTCCGCCTATTATTATGATTTAATTATATAACACCCGACTTTCTTTGGCAAGCGTTTTTACACTTAATCAAAAAAAATAAATCGACAACTTTCGCATAGAGGGGGAATTTAAGCGACCTTATAACGCGATAAGTTTGCCTTATCTACTTTATGTAAATAAAAAACGAGCTTCAATGCCCGTTTTTAAATATATTCTTATTTCAATCAATATCCGTCTAAATGAAAACATATTGATTTTTCACTTTGTTAATCCTTATATATAAGTCTATGACAATGTTCGCAAGAAAACACACCTTCTCTTTCAAGCACTGAAATTTGTGCATAAGGAAGTTCAATATGGCAACCACCACAGCAATTGCCCTTTAAAGGTACAACAACAGGGAAAATATTTTCTTTTCTTCTTTTTGCATACGCTTCCATGACTTTTGAATCAATTTCTTTTGCAAGAAGAGCAAGCCTTGCCGAAATTGCCTTTTTCTCGCCTTCGACAGATTCTACTTCTTTATCATACGCTACCTTACACTCACCATATTTCTCTTTGCAAGCATTAAAATTTTTAATGGTTTTGTTAAAGTCCGCAAGAACTCCATTAACGCTTTCAGCGAGTGCGGTGAGATTTTTCTCTAATATTGCAAGATTTTGAGCCAGTTTATCTTTAACCATAGCCATTTTTTCAATCTCTTCTTTCGAGAGATTCTCAAGGTCTTTATTTTCCATTTCTGCGAGTTTATCTTCTTGAATTTTAAATTGTTTTTTTATCTTTTCAATTTCGTTAATAACACTGCCTGCTTTTTCTTCAAGTTTATGCGAGCGTTCTTGTGCTTGTTTCATGCTGTCAAACATTTGACTTGCAGTAACTTTGTTTTTGCTCTCTCTTATATTTTTTTCAATCTTGAAAAGTTCGCTATCAAGTTTTTGATATTCAAGAATTGGCTGTATGTTCATATTTCCTCCTAATATTTCTAGACGATAATCGTCTAGTTTTCACTCATATTTTACTTTATAAGTCAAAATTTATGAGATAAAATCAATAAGTTTTTTGCTTCTATTTGGGTGTTTAAGTTTTCTTAACGCTTTTGCCTCAATTTGTCTTATACGCTCTCTTGTAACAGAGAATTCCTTACCCACTTCCTCAAGAGTTTTACTCTTTCCGTCAATAAGTCCGTATCTTTCACGAATGACTTGTTGCTCTCTTGGAGTAAGTGTGTCAATCACTGCAAGAAGTTGTTCATGCAATAATTTTTGACTGGCAACTTCCATAGGACTTTTAGCTGACTCATCTTCAATAAAGTCGCTCATTTTGCTGTCGTCCTCTTCACCGATAGGTGTTTCAAGAGATACAGGGTCAAGAGCACTCTTTTGAATCTCAACAACTTTGTTTTCACTTATTCCCATTGCTTCTGCAATTTCTTCAAGACTTGGTTCTCTTGAAAGTTTTTGAGTTAATTGTCTAACTGTCCTAGAATAACGATTGATAGTTTCCACCATATGCACTGGAAGACGAATCGTTCTTGATTGATCTGCAATAGCACGAGTAATTGCCTGCTTTATCCACCAAGTAGCGTAAGTTGAAAATCTAAAACCTTTTGTGTAATCGAATTTTTCAACCGCTCTTAAAAGTCCCATGTTTCCTTCTTGAATAAGGTCAAGGAAAGACAACGAGTTTGAGCTTGCCCAACGCTTTGCGATGGAAACAACAAGTCTAAGGTTTGCTTGACAAAGTTTAGTTTTTGCGACTTCATCGCCTTCCAATATTCTTTTTGCTAGTTCAATTTCGTTCTCTGCTGTTAAAAGAGGAACTTTTCCAATATCTTTAAGGTACATTTTAACTGGGTCATCAACTGAAACAAACCCTGAATATTCAACAATATCTTCGGCTTGTGGGTCTACATCGTCAGTTTTGATAATTTTTACTCCGTGGCTTTCGAGTTTTTTTACAAATTTTTGAATTTCGTTTGCCGAAAGGTCAAATTTCAAAAGTCTAAAATAGACATCTTCTTCATTTACTGAACCCTTTTTGACTGCCACATCAAAAATCTTTTTCATTTCAAGTTCAATTTTATTATCTGGCATAAAATTCCTCCATATTTTTATCGCTTATCATCTTTGTAATATCACTAATCTTCTGGACAATTTTAATCCTCTCTTCCTGAGATGATATTGTCTTAAATTCTTCTGCGAGTGCATCTTTTTTACTTGTCAATTCACCACTAGCAATAGCCCAAATACATTCTTCAAAATATTTAGCACCATTGGCTTCATATCCTGCAAAATCCATATTAATCGCATCTTTTAAAATTGGCGTATTTTCAACATCAAAATAGTCATAGTATGATGAGATGCTTGTCCCGATTCGTGCTTTTTCAATTATTTCACTATAACGGGGAAGCAATTTAACATAGTCAATCTTTTTATCAACAAAAGGCTTTTGATGAATAAGACTTGCAAGGACAAACTTCACAGCCCTAATATTCCCATTTTCTCGGGCTGTTAGACCTTTTTCTTCTACTTTTATTTCTTCTTTTTTTACTTCGCCTTTAATCTTCTCTTCATCACGCCTCAAAATATCAATAGGAATTGAAGTCAAATCACGAAGCTTTTCAAGATAAGGCTCTTTTTCAGCCCCACTTGCAAGTTTGTTTATATGAACAAGGCAAGCACTAGCGAATTTGCCTCTTTCCTCTGCCGAGTTAAGGTCGTAATTTCTTTTTTCATTTTCAACAAGGTAGTCGGTAACAGCAGTAGCACCATTTATTATCTTCGCAAGATAATCTTTTCCATAAGTTTTTAAAATTTCGTCAGGGTCTTTTCCTTCTGGCAAACTTGCAATTAATGTATTAAATCCCTCTTGTCTCAAAATATCTATGCTTCTTATGGTCGCCTTAATTCCCGCACTATCTCCGTCAAAACACAAGACAATGTTATTTGTCAATTTTTTGAGTTCGTGAGCATTCTCTTGGGTCAAAGCAGTTCCCATACACGCCACGGTTGTCTTAAACCCTGCCCTATGCATGGCAATAACATCAATTTGACCTTCGACAATGATTATCTTATCAATACCCTGAGTTTGTTTTAGCTTTTTAACAAGGTTTATAGCAAAAACAACTTTTCCCTTTTTGAAAACTTGCGTTTCAGCTGTGTTTATGTATTTAGCAATATTGGTAGGCACTAAACTGCGGGCACTAAACCCAATGCATTCGTTGAATGAATTGAATATTGGGAAAACCAATCTCCCCGCCAAAACATCGTATGTACGATCATTTTTACAACCAATAGAACCGCCTTCTTGCATTTCTTTATATGTGTATCCTAGTCCCTTTAGATACTTAACAAGGTCAGTCCAATCTTTTGCATAGCCTATTTTGAAATCTTCAAGTTCGTGCCTTGTGAATCCTCTTTTTTTCACATAATCTTGTGCGGGTTTTGCATCTTTTTCGTAGAGGTTGGCCATGTAGTGCTTATATGAATCATCAAGCATTTTAAGCACTCGTTCACGCGATTTTTTCTTTTCAATTACATCTTGGTCACCGTTGAATTCTGGAACTTCCATTCCTGCGTTTTTTGCCAAAATTTTTACTGCTTCATAAAAGTCACAACTTTCATACTTTTGAACAAATGAAATCACATCGCCACTTTCCTTGCAACCAAAGCAATAAAAAAGTCCTTCCCCCTCGTCGACAGTAAAAGATGGCGTTTTCTCATTATGAAATGGACAACACCCCCAGAATTTACTGCCTTTTTTTTCAAGGCGAACATATTTTGAAACTATGGAAACAATGTTATTTTTCTGTTTTAACTCATAAAGCCAATCAGCAGAATATCCTCTATTTCGCAAACCCACTCTCCAAAATAATCTTTATAACCCTATTATACTGATATTTCTTGGATTTTCCTCTTTTTATTATAATTTTTTTGTAAAAATTTTATTTTTTTATAAATCTAAAGGTTTTAATGCCGCTTTTTAGGCTCTATAAGGCTTAAATCACTATTAAAACTAGGATTTTTTATAAACAAAATAGTCTTTTTCAAAAAGAAATAGTTTATATAAGATTGTCACCAAGGTAAACTGATGGAATCTTGCCCACTATAACACTTTCGCAAACAAGCACTTCTTGACTTGTAATAAAATCCTGCGTTTTTGTCGGCAAAATAAGCCCAAGACGAGTTGAAATGGTAAAATATAAACGATGCTGTGATTGATTTATGCCACACGAAGATAATGAAGAGAAAATATTTGAGTTAACAGTTCCTATTGGCACTATTTTTATGCCTATTTCAGGACCTACTCCATACAAAAATGGAATCCCTGTAAATGTGCCTAATGCAATGCCAATACCATCGTTTTTAAGATTATCAATTCTGTTTTGAACTTCCTTTGTCACTAGCCTTACAAGCTCATTTACTTTTACAGTATTAACTTCAATCGTTTCAACGCTGTTATCATTAGAATAGGTAATTTTAACAAGGTCATTATATGTCAAACCTCCGCTAATCATGACTTCCCCCACGACCTCGCTTATTGTTGAAGTAGAAACCGAACGTGCTTTTTCTTCACTCAATTTCGTTATTAAAGGGCAAACAACCTGAAAATAGTAAACCCCTATTACAAACAAAAAAGAAAGGACAGTTATCCATGCTATCCTTCGTCTTTTTTTATTTTTCTTTCTTTTAATCTCGTCGCTCATGTTGTAATATATGCGTGCAAATCTAAATTGTTGACCAATCATGTTAAACCACAACATATTGATAGTAGTACGCACATACAAACTACAACATATCAACTTTTTGTTTTGGATTTAAATATCAGTGCCACAATAAAAGCAAACAAGACTGCTGCCGAAATACCGCCCGCAGTCGCCTCCAAACCTCCCGTAAAAGCACCTAAAAGTCCACGAGTTTGAGCTCCCGCCATCGCACCTTTTGCCAGCGATGCTCCAAACCCTATAATTGGGACATTAATACCCGCCCTAGCGAAAGAACTGATTGGATCAAAAATATTGAAAGCTTGCAAAACAACCCCAATTAGAACAAATGTCACGAGAATGCGTGCAGAAGTTATATTAGTGTAAATAATCAACATTTGACCAATCGTACACACAAGTCCTCCTATTAAGAACACCCACAAATAATACATAATACCCTCCACACACCATTACTTTTTCATCGATTTATCAGTTTGTCTTTGAATTGGTTTTGATTGAGAAATTCTTATTTCTTTTTCATCAGCATTTTTCTTTGCATCATTTTTAAGGACATCACTTCCCCCTTTACCAGGACTTGTTTCTAGAGATTTATTTTCTTTTTTCAAAATCTTCGACTCAACACTTTTGCCAGAAGCCTTTACATGTTTCGTTTCTGTTTTTCGCTCTTGCATTAATTTATCCTTATTAGAATTATTTTGTTTAGTTGGAGATTTTTCGTTTTCTGCATTCTGTTTGTCACTAGTTTTCCCAGAGTCTTTAACATTTTTATTATCTGTCTTTCCTTTCATATCAAAATTTTTAGCCTTGTTGTGATTAGCCTCGCTTTCTACAACAACAGCATGGCAAATTGCAGGAATCGTCTCCCCCTGTTGAGAAGCAGTTGGGCTCATCAATGCACCTGTTGGCATAAACAAAACTCGTCTATATTCCCCGTCACGAAGTTTTTTCATGATAAACGAATTAAACACTGTTGCACTGCAACCACAGCCACTACCACCAGATAATGTGTTTTGATTTCTTGTAAAATACATTTGACCACAGTCATTATAATTGAGTCCAAGTTTAATCCCTTCATCTTCCATAAGGTCAACTAGTATTTCACTACCAAGTTTTCCAAGATCCCCTGTTACAATAAGGTCATAATCATCTGGCGTAGAGTTTGTGTCCCGAAAGTGAGCAAGCATTGTGCTCATAGCTGCCGGAGCCATAACCGCTCCCATATCATTTACATCATTAACCCCAAAATCAATAACCTTGCCAAAAGTTGCCATTGTTATTTTGGGGCCTTTGCCATGTGCCGTTATTATACACGCACCAGCACCAGTAACTGTCCATTGAGACGTTGGTGGACGCTGGTTTCCCAATTCAAGAGGAAATCTAAATTGTCTTTCCGCCGTTGAAAAGTGAGAGCCAGTCGAACAGCAAACCGTTTCAAATAGTCCTCCGTCAACTAGCGACGCCCCAATCGCCATACTTTCAGCCATTGTAGAACATGCACCAAAAAGCCCCAAGAACGCGAAATTAAAGTTTCTTGCAGCATAAGAAGAAGAAATAATTTGATTAAGAAGGTCGCCAGAAAGAAGTAAATTTACATCATTTGGTTTTATTTTTGCATCTTCAATTGCTCCATTTATCGCAGTTTCGAGCATCTTCTTTTCTGCTCTTTCATAACTCTTTTCACCAAAACCGTCATTTTCAATAACTTGATTGAAATATTTTCCAAAGTTTCCCTTTCCCTCTTTGGGACCAACAATAGAATAACTTCCTATAATTGAGGGAGTATTTTTAAACTTAACTGTTTGATTTGCTTTCACCTTTTTCACTCCTTAAATAAATAGATAAATTATTCCCACCAGCACACTTGATACGATTCCCGACACAATTACTGGCCCGGCAATGGTAAACATCTTCACACAAATGCCATAGATAATCCCTTCATGCTTAAATTCTAGTGCCGGCGAAGTCACAGAGTTAGAGAAACCGGTGATTGGGACGATTGAACCACCTCCTGCAAATTTACCGATTTTGTCGTACACTCCCAGCCCAGTCAAAAGCGACGCAAGGAAAATCAAAACAATCAATGTGTATGCCCATGCCGACTGCTCTGCCATGTTTGGAAACCATAACAATATTAGGTCATTTATACCTTGTCCCAAACAGCATATTAGACCACCGACCCAAAAAGAATTAAACAAACTTGGCCAAGCTTTTGTTTTAGGAATCTTTGCCTTAACATATCGATTATACGCTTCATTTCTTTTCTTCTCGTCCATAAATCTCCTTTACCGATAATATATTGACAACGATAAACATTTTTAAACAGTAAATCGTAGTCACTAAAAAAGATTATCGAACAGAGCCTACATGAAAACTAACGATTTTTAAACTATTGACACAATACACCCACTTTAAAAATTTTGCATTTTTTTATTTGTCGTCATGGAATAAATTTGACAAAACTACAGACTATAAAGATATATGGAGGTTATATGAAAAAATTATTTTTATCCATGGGCTGTCTGCTTCTTTGCTTGCCCCTTGCAGGCTGTTCCACAACAAGTGACGCAAATGTTTTAACAACTTTAAATAATCAACTAGATAGAGTCGAAAGCGTGGTTAGTTCAACAAGTTCAACCGAAGTAAACGCAGTCAGCCCCTACACCATTAACCTAGAAAAAGGAAATTTAATTAGCATGTATAAGGCAGAAGCTTATGCCAACATGACAAACGAAGAAGAGATAAGACAAGAAGTCCTTTCTTTAAATGCAAAACTTAAAGACACCAACGCTAAATACAAATTAGGAAAGAGAAAAGCAGTTGCACTCAATAGTTTATCAAGCAATTTAAGCAAATATTTAAACTACTTAAACAACACTAAACCCGAAATAAAAAACAATGTTGCTAAAATCACAAAAAGCACCACCCCTAACTCTTACAATGAAGAACTAACAAAGAGTTCTTATGTCGCTCTTTCAAATTTGATGAACGAACGTATTGTGTATCTCAACAACATTTACTGCTCACTCTCTCAAATTGAAGATTTACTTGATAATTCCAAAGTATCTCAAACTGAAACCGTAAAAAAAGACTCGGTTTCAAACAATATAGATACAAGCAATAATTGTAAAAACAATGATTGTGCAGAGAACAACACACAAAAGTCCATTTCCAACTCTCGTTTTTTTCAACCCAATATTGATACTTATGGAAATTATAGAAAGCCACAACCTAGAACAAACGAGATATCACAACAAGACAATTCAAACATGAACGACCGCACAAATTCTACACGCAAATTGGACGATATAAAAGAGACTGAAAATACTAGCGACAATTCAAATAATAACACCTCAATATCGAACATCGACACTATGCAAAACAGCAATTTGCCACAATGTGAAACCAATTTTTCAAACGGCGTAGTAAACAATGGAGTTACGGGAAGCACACCGCTTTTAAATAATGGTTATCCATACGGAACAATGCCTTACGCCCCTTATGGCTACAATGGCGGATTTGGCTACAATGGTTATAATGGTGGTTATGGATATGGATACAATTATCGATTTAATCGCGTAAATCCAGGCAGAAACACGGATACATTTTATCCTTTTATAAGAAACATAGACACATATAGATTACCTCCAAATGTAAACGGACAAGGTTACAATGGCTATGGAATTAACAATCCCATGACCAATGGAGAAATCACTCCACCAGTACAAGCAAATGCAACCGACAACGCGACAAACCTCGAAAACGATACAAACAAACAAGAAAAGAATAATTTCACAGATTCAAATTTAACTGATGGCAACACTTCAAATGATATCTCTACAAAACAAAACAATACAAATACTTCATTAATTGAAAAAGAGTTTAAGCCTGCAAATGAAATAACATTATATCCTCGTAGGCCTCATTTAAAAGAAGTTAAATTTGACCAAAATGAAGAAACTACAGAGTATATTAAAGAGATAGAGTCCGCAGATAGAAAAATTGATGACAAAAAATTAAAAAGCAATGATGATAGAGAAAAATTTTCACAAGAAAAACTTGAAAACAAAAATAACAGTTTCGAGAAAATAAACCATCAAAGTAAAGAAAGGACTTTACAACAAAATAATGAAGAAAATCTTAATAGAGAACCAGATAACAACAATCACATTTATGGCAAAGATTTAGCACCTAACGCTGACAAAACAAATTTAAATATGTCTTTTAAAAATAACGAAACCAATAATGAAGAAAAAAGACATGTGATTTAATTTTTTAAACGTTTCGCAAACTTAATTAATATATCAAATCAATAAATAGTAGGTAGTACAACATACTACCTACTATTTATTGTGAAATAATTCAATTACGCGTTAAATTTGTTTTTTAAATTCTCTAATATCTTGTTTTCAAGCCGAGAGACTTGAACTTGTGAAATATTGAGTTTTTGTGCAATTTCACTTTGCGTTTTGTCAAAAAAATAACGAAGCATAATAATTTTCTTGTCTCGTTCTTCAAGACCATTTACAAGTTCTTTCAATGCCAGATTGTTGAGCATTTTATCCCCTACATCATCTTCGTTTTCTATTCTATCAGCAATACTACCCGAGCCCTCTTCGTCATCAAGTGGAGTTGATAACGAAACTGGACGATGTGAAGATTCCATTGCAAGCACTATCTCTTGTTCATCAACGCCAAAGTGTTTCGCAAGTTCATCTACGGTAACCTCTCTTTCCCCTGTAGATGCAACAAATTTATTAATTTGCAAGTTTAGCGTTTTGAGAGCTCTCGATACCTTTATCGAACCATCATCGCGCATAAACCTCTTAACTTCTCCAATTACCATGGGCACAACATAGGTCGAAAATTTAACATTAAATGTTGAGTCAAAATTTTTAATTGCCTTTAAGAACCCCATACAACCGATTTGATAAAGGTCGTCGTATTCTACACCTTTATCCTTAAACCTTTTGATTACACTTTTTATTAAGTGCGAATTCTCTTCCAGCAATCGTCCTTTTGCCTCTTTATCCCCCTCTTTTGCTCTACCCACCAATTCCAAGATTTGGTCGTTTTCAAGCATGCATAGCCCCCGCTGTTACGCCTTCAAGGCGTTTATAAAGGGTTACGCAAAGTCCTTTCTGCTCATTCTGGGCAACCTCAACATTATCCATAAAGCTTTCCATAACAGCAAAGCCCATTCCGCTTCGCTCTTCGCCAGGTTTTGTCGTAAAAAAGGGTTCTCTTGCCTTGGCAATGTCTTTAATTCCAACACCTTCATCTTTTACTACAATTTTAACCAACCCATCATCGAAGTATTCGCACGAAAGCCACACCAATCCATTTCCGTTTGGATAAGCATGCACAACACAGTTTGTAACCGCCTCGGATACTGCTGTTTTAATATCTCCTAATTCATCTAGATTAGGTTTTAAAGGTAAGCAAAACCCTGCAACAACAAGCCTCGCAAATCCTTCATTAACAGATTGTGCTTTAAACGATACTTCCATATAATTCAACGATTTCATTATTCACTCCTTTAAACAATTTTTGGCATTATTTCATATAGCCCCGTCATTTTAAAAATTCTTTCCGCTTGCTTTGAGGGATTACAGATAAAAATAGGGATATTTTTGCTTTTCATTTGCTTATACCTGCCTATTAACACGCCAATTCCCGTGCTATCCATAAAATCAAGCCCAGACAAATCAATAATAATTTGAGCAAAATCTCTCCCCGCAAAAGCCTTCTCAAGGCAAAGTTTGGTATGTGGGGCAGAGTATTCATCAAGTTCCCCTTTCAGCACCACATATAAAGTGTTGTTATAAACCTTGCTTTTGATATCCATTGCCCTCTCCTTCTAAAAAAAGAATAACACTTTTCTAATTGCCTTTTATGGCAGTCTCTGTCGAAAAATACCTTTTTATGTCACAAAAAAAGCACTTCAATTTGAAGTGCTCGACAGTAATTCTTCATCTTTACAGTCCTTATTTATTTCTATTTATGTAATAAAGACGTTAATATGCAAAACATAACCCATTAAGAGCTTAAAAACACATTTTATCATTACTTAAAGCCCAGTCTTTTTAATTTTATCTATGAACCCTCTTTATTTTTTTGCTAAATAATTTAACCCCGCTTTTAATGCTTGTTCTTTACCCAATTTATGAGGTATGTAATAATGTTTATTGTTTTTATAAAAATTTTCACCCGTATCAAAGAACTCAAAACTTACATTTGATTTTTTGCATTGATCACAAAGATTTTGCACCCATTCGAAATGCAAGGGTCGTGCATTTTTATAATTTTCCCCCGCACAGCAAACAAGGTCTATCCCACCACTTTCCAAATATTTGAGCATGTCTACTTTTTCAATCATGGGCGACACAAGAACAACCCTCTTTTTACACGGCAATTCAAGAAATTTTGGCAATCTTTCATCAATACGCTTTTGATTTTCAGCAGTAAGATTTATTGACACATTTTCATAACCACTTCCCCAATCGGCAGGCAAACAATCTTTAATCCTATCCACTCTTTTGGTAAAGATAGCAAATTTCAAATCTTTACGTGCTTTGATTATATTCCAAGCATCATCACGCCACTCGTCAGCTTCTTCTATAAAAAAGTCCGCAGTTAAGCAAACACTTACTATCTCCCCACTTTTAATCTTAAATTCTCCATTTCTCGTCTTTGATATTGGCAAAAAGAAACTATTTGTTTTGAATACCTTGTTTGAGTCTACTCCTCGTGCCTCATCAAAAGCAAACATATAGCAATTCTTACAACCTTCGCTTATCTTATGACACCCATGCCATGGATTCCACATATTATTCATATATAAATGATAACACAAAAACTGGCAGTTCACGCTACATTTTGACAAAATTTATCATTTATAAGCAAAAAATTCCGTCAAATTTAGGCAACTTTTAAAAAACCAACACAATTTTGAGTGGTATCTTATAAAATTATAAAAATTTATTAAATTTTTCTAAAAATTTTTAATTTTTTTCGTTTTTTTTCTTGACATAATTTTCGATTTATATTAAACTATCTTTGCAAACTTGCGTAACGGGGTGTAGCGCAGTTGGTAGCGCACGTGGTTTGGGACCATGGGGTCGGGAGTTCGAGCCTCTCCACCCCGACCATATTCAAGTTTGTAGAATGTTTTGGGCCTTTAGCGCAGTTGGTTAGAGCAACCGGCTCATAACCGGTCGGTCCGGGGTTCGAGTCCCTGAGGGCCCACCATATTTACTTGACAATAGATATGGAGAAGCATTCGCCACATAAATTGTGGCTCGGTAGTTCAGTTGGTTAGAACGCCAGCCTGTCACGCTGGAGGTCGTGGGTTCGAGCCCCATTCGAGTCGCCATACCCTTATAGGGTAATTAGATTGATTTGAAGAAATAAATGCCCTGATAGCTCAGTCGGCAGAGCAAGGGACTGAAAATCCCTGTGTCGGTGGTTCGATTCCACCTTAGGGCACCAAAAGTGACATGAGCGGAATCAAAACACTTAAATCTCTTGATAGAGAAAGTTTAATTCCGTAAGTGACACCATTCTGGTGACATAAGTGGAAAAGAAATTCTTTACATAAGATTTTAATTCCACCTATGACATCAATGTGACAAGAGAGAAAAGTTTACTTTGTTCCCACGAATCACAAAATTTCATTGTTGAATTTGGGCTTACGCCCCTATTCAACACTCCCCCTTAATTTAATATGCTGGTGTGGCTCAATGGCAGAGCAGCTGACTTGTAATCAGCAGGTTGATGGTTCGATTCCGTTCACCAGCTCCACAAAGCACCTTTTATAGGTGCTTAAAATTTATGGGTAGGTTGCAGAGCGGCCAAATGCAACGGACTGTAAATCCGTCGTCTACGACTTCGATGGTTCGAATCCATCCCTGCCCACCACATATCGCTATAATCCTTGTATCTAGGGTTATGGCGATTTTTGTTTAGCCAAAATAAAATTTATTGCATTATTAAACAACATAAACTCGCGTCCTTTCGCGGCCTAGATTTATTTTGCAACTTGTCGCCTTGCCAAGAGAAAAACTTATTCCCCCAATCTTCAATATCCCCTGTTTGCGTAAGTTCAAAATGTTTTAAGACTGTTAAGTTTTTCAACTTATCAATCAATTTATTTGATTTTTATAATATGCTGTGTTATCATAAGTTAAATAATTTAAGGAGTTTTTATGATAAGAAAAGGAGTATTAATCATAGGTGCAAGCAAAGGCATCGGACTAACAACCGCAAGGAAATTTGCCTTGATGGGATATGACATTTTTGGCACTTACCATTCAAGTTCGCCAGCCGATTTTGACAACATTAAAACTAATTGTCCTGACGTTACTGTCAAAAGCTTCAAATTGGACGTTAACTCTCCAGCGGAAATCGCTGACGTATTTAATGAAGTATTTAAAAACCACCCTTGCATCGAGGCAGTTGTGTTTAACAGCGGAATCTCTTGCGGAGAAAAAATGCTTTGCGACAACACCTGTAATGACATCGACCAATTACTTTCAGTAGACCTTCGTGGAGCAATTCTTGTAAATAGAGAAGCTAGCAAGTTTTTGTTAAAGCAAAAACATGGCTCAATAGTCAACGTTTCATCAATTTACGGAATTTATGGCGGAAGTTGCGAAGCCGTCTACTCTGCATGTAAGGCAGGAATTATAGGGTTAACCAAATCACTCGCACTTGAACTTGGGAATTCAAATATAAGAGTAAACGCTGTCGCCCCAGGTTACATTCAAACAGCCATGACCGCTTCTTACAATGAAGAAGAAAAAAACAGCATTATTGAATCTACTCCACTTTGTAGACTTGGAAGAACTGACGATGTTGCAAACGCAATTTACTTTTTATCCAGCAGTGAATCATCATTTATCACAGGCCAAATTATCGAAGTTTCTGGCGGAGCAACCATTTTTAGTTAAAAAAAATTGATTTATTAAACAAAAGCATATCCTGCATCTCAATGGATATGCTTTTATTTAAATTTGATTAATTAAATATGCTGAAACAATAATACTTATTTGAATTGCGTATTTATAACGAATTATAGAACTAGTATGTTATGTTTTTATAACAAATACAGAATAGTTAATTTACTCTTCCCCATCTGGATTATAAAAATCAAACGCCTTCATAATTTCACTTAAATCTTGCGTTGGACTTACTGCCTCTTTCAAGTCAAAACCAGACGATTGGATCGTATTCACCCTAGGCTCTTCTGGACGTGTGCTTAAAAATTTATCAACAAGGCTATCGTATTTATCTCCATCACTCAATTCCATTTCACAAACTGGCTTAATTTGACTTGGGCGGTCGACTACCCTTTCCACCTTAACTTCCTTAGGTGTAGACACAGTCCTTTTATCCTGCATCTTCAAAAGAAGCAATCTCATAGGATCATTTTCTGTGCCTATTTCAATTATCTCATCACGCTTTGCATCATTTTTTGCAAGTACCGCCTCAATATCGCCAACAATCTTTTTATATGAAGCCGATAGAAGAATTCCTGGATAGCGTTTATTCATTTCCTGTAAGAATGATTGCAAGTTAAGGTAAATCATTCTCAACTGCTCACCCCTTAAAAGTTCAATATTTCTAGTACCCTCATTTTGCTGTTTTTTAAAACTTTCAAGTGCAGAAACTATATTTTTTTCTCTAACTTCAACCTCTTCCCACTTTTGCTTAAAAGCCATAATCTTCTTTTCCGCTTCAAGCAGTTTTAACCTTTCTTCCATTAATGTCTTTTCATGCTGTGCATTTAATGATTTAACAACCGCGTCTACCTCTTCACGAGTGTACATTTGATTTAAGTCTGGCATTTAAACTCACCCCTTATAGCATAAAATATCTGCACACTAATAATAACACACATAGAAGTAATAATGCAAGAAAAATATACACCGATATTGCATTTAATAGGTAAAAAGCAAGGGCAAAAGTTGCGAAAATTAGCGAAAGAAATAGTGCCAATTGAAACGACTGCTTAAAAGAACAGTAGGTAAAAAAACTTCCGAAAGCAAAGGCCAATAGAATAAATGCAGAATACAGATTATAAATCCCCATATTGTTGCAATAAAAATAGGATAATCCTACAAGAAGCATTGTTGTACCCAAATAACAAGAACTGTCTACCCGCATCAAAAAAGCTCGCAAACAGAAATGTAAGCCAACAAAAGTACAAAACACAAAAAACCAATCATTGTAGCGTTTAAGTTCTACTGCCAAAAATAGGCTGATACTAATAAAAGCCACACAACATAAACAAAAAGACAAAGCAAGAAGCGTTGTCTTTTTTACTTGAAAAATACGGCCTCTCATAAAAATATTTTGCACAAAAGGTTCTATTTTATGTCAAGAGATATTTTCTTTTGACTTTTTACGCTTATTTACAAATAGCAAAATAAGCATTACGACTCCACCAATAAGGATAATTAAACTCAACAATTGGCTAACTTTAATACTCCCCAGGTAAAGGCTATCCCCCCTTAATCCTTCTATCCAAAGTCTTGTAGCCCCATAGCATATAAGGTACAAACTCAACATCACCCCTCGCGTTG
The DNA here is from genome assembly GCA_934793215.1 of uncultured Clostridia bacterium. Taxonomy (GTDB): domain Bacteria; phylum Bacillota; class Clostridia; order Christensenellales; family UBA1242; genus Caccovivens. Next base: position 159,076 of record CAKVOP010000002.1, read on the forward strand.
TAACCTTTTTGTTTAATAGAACCATGAAGACAATGAAAATTATAAGACATGAGAAACTTTCATAAAATTGTGTCGCATAGTGCCAAACGCCGTCGGTAAATATACTTATTGGAAAAAAGTGAAGTGCAGGATTTGTTACTTCGACGCCATAGCAACACCCTGCAAAAATGCAACCTATTCTACCTATGCACTGTCCAAGAGCTAAACTTGGAACGGCAACATCAGCAATGTCAAAAAAATTCTTTTTGTGAATAAGGCAAAATAATGTGACGGCAATGGCTCCGCCAATTATTCCGCCATAAATTGCCATTCCACCTTCCCAAATTTTGAAAAATTGCCAAAATGATGAAATCCCGCCAAAGAAAATAACATAATAAGCCCTAGCACCAAGAATCGAAAGCGGAATTATATAGCAAGCAAGCAAAAGGATATCATCACTTTTTAACCCTCTTTTCCTTGCATTATAACACGCCACAATTATACCCAGAAGCATTCCTAACGCAATCAAAAAGCCATAATATGACACCTTCAAACTAAAAAACAAAAAATAAGTATCGTAAAATCCAAACATACAATCATATTATAAGCCTAAATAGAGATGTTTGTCAAACGAAAATGTTACTAGAAAAAACAAACCGCCATTTAGAGATTCAACTCACTCTTGCGGTTTGTTTTAAGAAAAGCAAAGGCTTTTCTTCGTTTATTATGTGAAATTAAACATTTCTTATTCGCAAATTTTACAAATTTTAAGTACTTTGTCAACGAAATAGTCATTTCTAGTATCTAAATCACTATATCCAAATAAGCATGTCGCGGTATTGCCATTTTCAAAAGCTTTCGCAATCCCTAAAAGTTTTTGCAAAATAATATCAACATTTTCACGTGCATCTCGCTCAAAGCAATTCTCTACCGCTTTTAAGGTATGCATAATATCATTTACATAAACAAAAACATTTTCTCCTCGTTCATCGCAATTATAAGCATAATTTATAGCATCAATGAGTAGATCAAGATTGTATCTTGCGTCACTACCGCTTACAGAAACAAATTTTTTATAACCAGTTACATTTTTAAACATGATCATATTTTCATAAGATGTGTTTAAAGCTAAAACGATAAGTTTGATATTTTTATTTTTACTCTCTTTCTCCAACTCGTCAAGGAAATCTGTTTCAAAGAGGTCTTCTTTTAAACTTATGACATTCCTTCGTCCCAACGTCACCTCGTGACAACCAAAAGTCATTTTATCTTTACCTATCACAACCTCGCCATTATTTACAATGCATGGTTCGTAACTTTCAGCATCAATATCATTTATAGTTAGAATTTTATTAGCGACAAATTGTCCCTTTTCATGTAATGGAGACGCCTCAACTTCAACAAAATCACCATTTGTAATTTTTGATGAAAATTGAATATCATTTCTAATAAATATTCTTGACTGATTAGCGTAATCAAAAAACGATATCATACCATCAACTTCGCGAGCATAACCATTTAATTTTTTGCTACCATCCAAAATATTGTCAAAATTTGGCAAGGTTTGTGCAAAACACATTACACCCTCATAAGTAGGCTTTACTTTGTCGTCTACCCAAGAAGAAGTCACTGTTGTTGCAATTTGATCAATAGAAGAAAGTTTTTTGAATGGTCTCCCTTTGCGTTTACCAAGAGAAGAAGGCTCTTCTCCGCTTGAAACAATATCAAGAATCAAATCCACAAGTTCTTCTCTTTTTTTAGTCGTAGGGCTTTTAACTCCAAGTTCTCTTGCAAGTCCACGAAGTTCAAAAATGCCTAGTGATCGCACTAGTGTTTCCTTGGACTTTGCCCCATCAAATAAATAAGCCATAAATTCACCTCATAAAAATTTATTCGACAAATTTCTCTTTTTTATACCCCAATTTTAATGTAAGTACCAGTTTTTGTCAACTAATTTTACCAAAATGGCAAGAAACTCAAAACAAAACCTATTAAAAGTGCAAAACCAAATTGTGCCACCGATATTGCAAGGTTTACTTTTACATTCTTTCGGTTTGAAGTCCAAAGCACAATAAAGCCCACACCAGCACTGGCAGTGAGTCCAGCAACAAGTGCTGGGAACATAAGGATATTTGACATATATAATTCTGTTAAAAACACCGAAGCAACGCAATTGGGAATAAGACCAATCACACTTGCTAGTAAAACTTGCAAATATTTGTTTTGAGCGAAAAATCTCGTCAAGCCACCAAGTCCCACATACCCTTCAATTAAATTAATTGCAAGGGTCGCAACAAAAACATAGGCAATTATTATAAGCGTGTGTTTAAGGGCGTCAAGAAAAATATTGGTCGCACAACAATGTGAATGAGAATGCGTGTGTCCACACTTGTCTTCATGTGCATGGTGACATTCGTGATCATGTTCGTGATGCTTATGCCCCTCATGCTCTTCATTCTCATGAATTTCACTTGCGATCTCCTCTTCGGTTTTCTCGCAAGCCGACAAATTTTCGTTGGCATCATGATACTCGTTTAAGGCAGGTTTCTTTCTTGTAACAAGCCTTATCGTCCAGTCCACCAAATAACCTACTAAAATCGCGTAAACAAGTTTTATAGCCATCAAGAGCAATAGTTTTGGGATAAATTCTGGTTTCGAAATCATAAGAGGAAGTGCTTCATCACTTGTTGCAATGAAAACAGCAAAAAGCGTCCCCACCGTTACAATCTTTTTTGAAAACAAACTACTCATAACAGACGAAAAACCACACTGTGGCACACTCCCAAGAACTGCTCCAACAACAGGCCCCGCTTTGTTGGTTTTATGAAGAATTTTTGAGTATTTTTCATTATCGTTATGAGAGAAATAACTTACTAAAAGATATGCAAGATAAAGGACTGGCAAGACCATAATCGTGTCAATAGATGCATCTTTAAGAGCCTCCCAAAATATCTTCATTTTCCCTCTTTAACTTTTTTCAATATTTTTGATACTATATTATTATTTTTTAAATTAATTTACTCTTTTGTTTCGTAACTTTTTGCTTCAAAATTCGTAACATTTTAATTTTCCAAGCAAATTTAAATTATAATTTAACGTAGTCTTTTACAAACAAAAACCTCACCGCCAAAATCCAGTTTCCCAAATTAGGCAAGATGAGTGTTCTGTCGCACATTGCGTAATTACAAAACTTTGCAATATAACCTTATTCACCAACAGGCAAATCGTCAATTTTCATTTGTTTTGTTCTTTTTCTTCTAATTTTTCCTTTAGCAGGTTCTTCTTCCTTTGCCTTTTCATGTTCCTCTTCAACATCAGGTTCTTGATTTTCGCTAGAAGATACTTCTTCTAGATTTTCAGGCTCTTTCTCTTCGATTTTTTCCTCGGTTTTGGCATTAGCAAGTTTTTCAGCCTTATATTCTTCCATTCTTCTTGCACTTTCTTGTGGGGAATAAAGAATTATTGTTTGCTTATCTTGATAGCCAATTTGACCATTTAGGTTTGCCGAAATCATGCTCTTTCCAAGCATTTCGTCAATTCTCCCATTGTTGAAAGTCGAAACTTCACTTGTATCCGCAAAAAGTCCAACATGACCATTATTTATAGTACCAATTTTGCCATCGTTTAGAAGATAAGTAACACTTCCGTCGAGCATACTTACAAGGTGTGCGTTGTTTATAATTCCAGTAATGGCACCTGTAATCATTGTAACAATTCTTGCCTTATCTCTAACAAACATGATCTCGCCGTTTGTCATAGTTGCAAGTTCACTCTTACCATCAACAAAACGGATAAAACCGCCATTCATAGTGCCAATTGTAGCCTTATCTTGAACATAGTCAATCACGCATGTATCAATGGTTGTTATTGACGCTTTTCCTCCAACGGTTGTTATTTTCCCGCTTTTGAAAAGACCTATTTTAGCCTTACCATTAAGTGTTTCAATTTCACCATTTTCCACCATTTGGATTTTGCTTTTCCCAGTTATTTCTTTAAAAGAGCAATCAAAACTTTCAAGCACAATGGCATTTCCGCTCAATGAAACATTTTTACATTTACTTAAAATGTGCACACCAGAAGAAAGAGTAAAATTCGACTCCTCCTCGTGGATTATAGGATCTACGATTTTTTCTTTTTTCTTAAAAAGACACATTATTTCCTCCCCGCCACCCAATAATGGGCATTGTTTCATAGTAATAATAACATATAAAAGATTGGTATGCAATTAAAATTCAAAGATTTAAAAAAAATATTTTTAAAATTTTCACCTCTTTGGTTGACTTATCAACTTCCATTGCATATAATCTACTTGTATTATATGAACGATAGTCTAATTTCATCACTTTTACTCTTTAAAAAGAGTTTTTATAGTCTCGTGAACAGTCAGTGCCAAAAATACAATTTGACAAGCGCTGAACTCTTTTTGCTTGGAATTCTTTACAAGAATGGAGATATGCACCAGATTGAAATTGCAAGGAATATGGACTGTGACAAAGCACACATTCATAGAATAACATGCAAACTTGCCCAAAAAGGCTTTATAGAGTTTGTAGATTGCCACCACGGAAAAAATCAAACGGTTCATTTAAAAGATTTAGGTCAAAAAATAACCAAATCATTTGATGGGATTATTGCTTCGGTAATGGAAATAATCTATAAAGATGTCAAAGATGAAGATATAGCATTAACTGCAAAAACAATAGAAAAATTTGCCAAGAACATACTTGACTATAAAGAAAAGGAGAAAAACAATGTTTAACCTATTTAAATACACAAAAGCGAAAGAGTGGCTCTTATTGTTTCTCTCTTTAATTTTCGTGTGTGGTCAAGTATATTGCAATGTCTCTATCCCTAACTGCACTCTCGAAATTAGCAATATGCTTATTTCGGTCTCAACAATAGTATGGAAAGATATGCTTTTGGCGTGTCTTAAAATGCTAGTCTTTGCATTAGGAACTATCATATGCTCTATTTTCGTCAATTTTATCATCACTTATGTGATTACATCTCTTTTAGCAAGAGTAAGAGACAAGATATTTGAAAAAGTCAACGCTTTTTCTTTTCAGGAAATCAATCACTTTTCTATACCTTCGCTTATCACACGATGCACAAATGATATAACGCAGGTGCAACAAGTTCTAACCATGCTTTTAACTATGGGATTAACCGCTCCCCTCACAGCCGTTTATTCAATTATAAATATTGTCAAAATATCTTCTCAATATGGCGTAGGTAAACTTGCATTAATCAATTTGTTTTCAGTGCTTGCAATTATGATTGTTGTTTTTGTTATTATTTTCACCGTTATCCCTAAATTTAAAAAGATCCAAAAGGCAACAGACAAACTCAACCTTGTAACACGTGAAAGTTTGACCGGCGTCAAGGTTGTTAGAGCAAACGGAAGCGAAGGCAAACAACTCGAAAAGTTTGAAAAAACCAATAAAGAGTATTCAAAATTAGACCTGTTTACAAGTATTATTATGAGTGCAGTAGACCCAGCACTCTCGTTAATTATGCAAGGCACATCTCTTGCTATTGTTTGGGGAATAGGTCTTTTATTGGGCGAAAACCCAGGCTCAATAGCCATTATGAACACTTTTACCCAACTTTCAATGTACATCATAATGGGCTTTACTTCCCTATCTATAATTTTTACAATGATACCTCGTGGAAGTGTTTCTGGGAGACGAATTCGAGAAATCTTAAAAACCCCACTTTCTCTTGTTGATGGCTCTGTATGCGAAAGTTCAAGTGCGGGCACAAGAGGAAGCATTCGCTTTGAAGATGTATCTTTCCGCTATCCAAATTCAAATGCTGATGTTTTGGAACATATTTCTTTCGAAGCAAAACCGGGAGAAACAGTTGCATTTATTGGCTCGACAGGAAGCGGAAAAAGCACTTTAATAAATCTTGTTCCTAGGTTTTACGACTGTACAGAAGGAAAAATATTTGTAAATGGCCTTGAAGTAAAGGAATTTTCTCAAAAAGCCCTTCACAACATTATTGGATATGTTCCTCAAAAAGGATTACTTTTTAGTGGCACAGTTGAAGACAATGTTCGCTACGGAAAAGAAGACGCGTCCCAAGAAGAAATTGAAAAAGCCATTGAGATTTCTGGCTCAAAGTTTGTGTACAACTTTCCAGAAGGATTAAAACACCAAATTTCGCAAGGCGGTAAAAATGTATCCGGTGGACAAAGACAACGTCTTTCCATTGCACGTGCAATCATAAAACGACCTGATATTTTAATTTTTGACGATAGTTTTTCAGCACTCGACTACAAAACAGACAAGGTTGTAAGAAAACGCATCAACAAAGAATATAAAAACACGACCAAACTTATTGTCGCACAGCGTGTTGGAACAATTATGAACGCAGATAAAATCATCGTTTTAGATGAAGGTAAGATTGTCGGCATGGGAACACACCAAGAACTGCTTGAAAAATGCAAAGTTTACAAACAAATTGCATTATCACAACTTTCAGCGGAGGAATTGAAAAATGAGTAAGCAAAACAAAACAAACTCTTCCCCTTCCAAAAAGGCAAACAACAAACGCTCCTTCAAAGAAATATGGAAGAAAATTATAAAACATAAAGGTCTTTTTGTAACAGGCATTATTTCCGCTGTTGTGTCAGTAGTTTGCGGAACTTTGCTTGGAAACCTTTTCTTACGCGAATTTATGGCAACCCTCATTGAGGGACATTTTGACACTACAACAATAACAAAATACGGTTTTATTGTTTTGGCACTATTTCTTGTAGGTGCAATAACTGCCTACCTTGAAAACTTTTGCATGTCAAAAATTTCAGTCACAGTCTCAAAAGAATTGAGGAGCGAAATCGCAGGCAAAATAAACAAACTTCCTTTAAGTTACATTGACAAAAACAGTTACGGAGACTTGCTTTCTCGTATGACAAACGATGTTGACACTATGGGCAACACTCTTGAAAGAACTCTTTCTAACATTGTTTCTGCCTCTGTCACTATAATAGGAATTCCAATTATCATGTTTGTCATAAGTTGGCAACTTACTCTTGTATCTTTACTACAAATTCCTCTCGCACTGCTCGTTGCATTTGTAATTGTTAAATATAATCAAAAATATTTCGTAAAACAACAAGTAGACCTTGGAAAAATAAACGGTTATATCGAAGAAAACTTTTCAGGACATAACGTTGTTAAAGCATTTAATGGTGAAGCAAAAGCACAAGAAGAATTTAACAAAATAAACACCGACCTCAAAGTATCTTCAAGGAAAGCACAGTTCTATTCTGGTCTTATGCACCCTATCATTAACTTGGTAAGCAATATTGTTTATGTGCTTATATGTTTAGTTGGGGCTTATATAGCCATAAAATACAATGATGCGTCATTCCTCGCAACAATAACTGTATTTATGATTTATTCCAAATTATTTAACCAGCCTATTTCAACACTCGGCTCAATTTCAAGTACCTTACAATCAACTTTTGCAGCAGCTGACAGAGTTTTCGAATTCTTATATGAAAAGGAAGAGCCTGATGAAAGTGACAAAACAGTGACTATTGAAAATGTAAGGGGCAAAGTCGAATTTAAAAATGTTAATTTCGGCTATACCCCTGACAAAGAAATTATCCATGATTTCAATTTCACCGCAAAGCCAGGGCAAAAAATAGCCATTGTTGGGCAAACAGGTGCTGGCAAAACCACAATAGTCAACCTTTTAATGAGATTTTATGAAGTTAACAGCGGGCAAATTTTAATCGATGATGTTCCTACCACGGAAATGAGTAGAACCTATGTACGTTCTCTATTTGGAATGGTTTTACAAGAAACATGGCTTTTTGAGGGTACAATAATGGATAACCTCAAATTTGGCAGACCAGATGCTACTGACGAAGAAGTAGTCGAAGCCTGCAAAATGGCAAATGTAGACCACTTTATCCGCACACAAGCCAACGGTTATAATATGTTTTTAACCGAAGACACAAGTATTTCTGCGGGGCAAAAACAACTTTTGACTATTGCCCGTGCAATGATTCAAAACGCCCCTATGCTTATATTGGACGAGGCAACAAGTTCGGTTGATACAAGAACTGAAATTTTAATTCAAACAGCGATGGATAGACTTACAAAACATAAAACAAGTTTTGTTATCGCACATCGGCTTTCAACCATTAAGAATGCGGACCAAATTATTGTAATGAAAGACGGTAACATTGTTGAAGTCGGCAAGCATAAAGAACTTTTGGCTAAAAATGGGGTTTACACAGACCTTTACCAAAGTCAATTTGAAACCAAAGATGAAGAATAAGGAGGACAAATGAAAGTTTTAGAGTTGAAAAATGTATATAAAGATTATAAACTTGCAAACAAAGAAAAATTCCGTGCTCTTGACAAGATTAATATTTCTTTTGACAAGGGCGAACTTGTCTCAATCGTTGGAGAAAGCGGAAGCGGTAAAAGCACTCTTATGAATATTATCGGCGGGCTTGACAGTGACTATGAAGGTGAAATTTACATCAATGGAAAAGATCTAAAAGGCTTTAAAGAAAAACAACTCGATGATTATCGAAAGAAAAACATTGGTTTTGTTTTTCAGTCTTTCAATCTTATCCCTCACCTATCAGTTTTAGATAATGTCACTATTCCACTCACTTTAACAAATGAAAAAGATGAAATAAAAAACAAAAAAGCAATGGCTCTCCTTGAAAAACTGGGTTTGAAAGACCATGCCAAAAAGCGTCCTAACCAACTTTCGGGCGGGCAAAAACAAAGGGTTGCGATAGCAAGAGCACTTATTAATGACCCAGACATAATTTTGGCTGACGAGCCCACAGGGGCACTTGATAGTTCAACGACTTTACAAATTCTCGACATATTGAAAGAAATTGCGGACGAAGGCAAACTTGTAATAATGGTTACACATTCCGAAAAAGTCGCAAAAATATCTTCTCGTGTGGTTGAAATCGCCGATGGGAAAGTAGTAAAAGATAAAACTAATCCTAAATATCAAAAATCAACTAAACATGAAATAACGATAAGCAGTAACTCTAATAAAATTGACTCAAAACAAAAAAAAGAAGGACACCTTTCTTTCTTTTCAGCACTTAAACACTCTATCCATAGCATGCTTGCAAGCAAAGCAAAAAACATTTTAATGGCGGTTGGTGTTTCAATTTCACTTATTGCAATGATACTAATGCTTTCATTAGGTGCTGGGCTTACGGGATACATTGGTGACCTCGCCGAAGACTATTCCAATCCCACTTATGTTACCCTTTCAAAAAGTGGAAAGGACCGCGACGGCAACGAAGTCGCTGGAAGCACCGATCCTACCAAGATGTTTGTTCCAAAAACATTTAGTGAAGACGATGTAAATGAAATTGTTTTAGATTTAAATAATAAGCTTACTGACGCTGACAAATCTTTCCAAGTTGTTAAAGATGGTGAAAACGCAAACCTCTCTTATGGTTTTAGCATGATGAGTATGACAGCGGGTCAAATCATATATGACCCAGAGACTGGGAATGATGAAGACATCTCCAAAAATGCAATTATGTACACTTACACTACTCCTCCATATTATGGCGAACACAACTTACTTTCAAGCGAAGGACATTTACCCGGAGAACAAGAAATTCTGCTTTCTGGTGCATGCTTAAAATTGTTTGGAGTACAAGACTATAATGAGGTTATAGGCAAAGAAGTAACTTTAAATATAAATTTTGCTCTTGGCGAGGACAATTATATCATAAGCAAAAAAGTAACGGTGTCAGGTGTTGTTGATGTGTCTCTCTTTAATGAATACCTCGTTATGTATATTGATTACAACTATTTTAATAACTGCATTAAAGAAGCACAAGCCCTTTCTGGAAAAGAACAAACAGGAATTTCTCCAAGTCTTATATTTATCCATACAGACAGTGAAAAGACAACAGACTTTTTAAATAGTTATATTAAGGAGCATCGACGTGACCTCTCTGGTTCAGTTGAGGAACAAATGGTTGCAATGTTTCAAGAAATGATGTCAACTTTCTCGATAGCACTTGCAATAATTTCAGGAATAAGTTTGTTTGTTGCCCTAATTATGATTTTGGTTGTTCTTTATATGAGCGTTTCAGAGCGTACTCGTGAAATTGGAGTTCTAAAAAGTATTGGAGCAAGAAGAAAGGATATCCGCAAAATTTTCACTACTGAAAGTCTATTAATAGGATTATTTTCTGGACTATTTGGTTGTGCCCTTGCAGGAATTTTTGGATTAATTTTGAAAATCATTTTAAAAGCCGTTTTAGGGTTTGCCCCTATTGCAATGCTTGGGCAATATTTCCTTATTGCTCTTGGAATAAGCGTATTTATAAGTGTACTTGCCGGACTTTATCCAGCTTCAAAGGCATCTAAACTTGACCCCGTAGACGCCTTAAGGCACGAATAAAGGTTGAAAAACATTTGAAATCAACTAGTCTGCAAACGTTATACAAAAATAACATACTAGTCCACAATCAAATGGAATATCGGCAAAAAGAAACTAGCAATTATTAAAAATCTTTGTTAAAATCAAAAAATCACCAGTTTAAACTGGTGATTTTCTTTTATATGAAAGAATGAGCTCAAAACTCACCTTTTTATTTATATAACAATTTAATTTTCTTTTTCTTAATCGTCATTAATTTACCTTTCTTCTAACTCTTTTTCTTGAGCCTTGGCATCATGTTGTTTGAAAGATTCTCTTTTAGTCAAAACATCTTCATTGTCATTTTTGATATGTGGGACACTATCATCATTTTTTATAAAAACCAACTCTTTTTCTATCTGCATTACACCAAGATTACATTTTGTTTTTCTTCCAACCAAAAAGTGAATGAAAAATAAAAGTGCACCTGATGTGTTACAAATCATATCAGTAATAGTGTCTGTGACTAATGGAACGCCGTATCCCTCTATCGGTGTGCCCTGCATAGTTTGCCCCAAGAGTCTATCTATACCAAATTCTAAAATTTCCCATAACAATTCAAGCGAAAGCGAAAAGAAAAGACAAAATAACGCAATAGTAATGGGCTTTAATTTTCTATAGTCTTGACACAATGAAATAACAAATATTGCTGGCATTGAAAAGATATAACCAAATACAACATGGATAATTTTATCATAGCCATTGAAAATATAATAAACTTTTAAAAGCGAACCGACAAATCCCGCTAAAACGACATAACTCACATAACATATTGTTACAATATTTGACAGACGCCTGCCAAAAGTCAATTCTATAAGCAATGGCAAAATGAAAAGCACTTCCATAACAATGGACGACATAAAGGTTCTTCCATAATCCCCTTTTGATATGCTTAAAATCATAATTGCCATGCTAGCAAAAAAGAAACCAAGCATCAAAACAAGATTAAGACACCTAAATATCTTCTCTTGTTTGCTTAATGATGCAAATGGTTTCCATTTTCTTTTCATACTTCCTCGCACTTTCACTTTTACATCGACTGTAATTCGCTTTCAATACGAACAAGACTAGCCTTGTTTGCCTCAAGTTTTGTTTTCTCTTTCTCTACCATTTCAGCAGGAGCCTTTGCAACAAACCCTGTGTTTGAAAGCATTTTTTCGCTTCGTTGTATTTCAAACTTTAAACTTTCAATTTCTTTTGCAAGTCTTGATTTTTCTTTTTCAGCATCAACCAGTTGTCCCATTGGCAAAAATGCCTTTACATTTCCGCAAATAATCTTTGCACACTTCTCTGTTGGCTCTTTTTCAACAATTTTGCATTCATTACCAAAAGCAAGTTTTGAAATTTCTTCAAGATTTTCTTCAATCAATTTATCTTCACCTTCGAGGCAAAGGTAAATGGTTGTACGCTTATTATCTGGAACATTAAACCCAGCTCTTGCATTTCGAATTGACCTTATAAGTTCAATAACCTTTTCAAAGTCGTTTGCAAGACCTTTTACTTTAATTTTAGTAGGGAAAGGTCTTGTCATAATCGTATCTTGTGCATTTGGCATATTTTTATAGATATATTCTGTGACAAAAGGAATAAATGGGTGGAACAACCTCAAAAGATTATCAAAAACAAATTTTAATACATTTTGAGTTGTGTTCTTCCTCTCTTTGTCTTTTCCATAAAGGTCGACTTTGCTTAACTCAACATACCAATCACAGAATTTTGCTACTGTAAATTCAATAAGATTGCTTGTTGCGACGCCCAGAGCGTATCTATCGATATTTTTTGTAACAGACTTGATAAGGTTGTCAAGTTCACCTAAAATCCATTTATCTTTGGCTTTAAGTTTCAATTTTGATATGTCAACTTCCTTCATGCCTTCCAGGTTTTGAATAACAAACTTGCTTGCATTATAAAGTTTATTAATAAAAATCTTGGCTTCCTTGGCCTTTTCCTCGCCATATTTAATGTCCGTTCCCATACTCATGCCATTTATAAGACTGAGTCTCAAAGCATCAGCACCATATTTTTCAATCATATCGATTGGGTCAATTCCATTTCCAAGATGTTTTGACATTTTAACGCCATGAATATCACGAACCAGTCCATGAATAACGACATCTTTAAATGGCACCTCACCCATAAATTTAAGCCCAGAAAATACCATTTTAGATACCCAGAAAGTAATAATATCATATCCTGTTACCAATACAGATGTTGGATAATAATATTTCAAATCCTCTGTTTGGCGTGGATAACCAAGTGTCGAAAATGGCCAAAGTGCAGACGAGAACCAAGTATCAAGAACATCGTTATCTTGTTGCAAATGTGTGTCGCCACAAGTTGGACAAGACTTTGGATCTTCTTCCGCACAGAAAGTATGTCCATTTGCACATGTAAACACTGGAATTCTGTGCCCAAGCCAAATTTGTCTTGAAATACACCAATCTTGAATATTTTCAAGCCAATTAAGATAAGTTTTTTCATATCTTTTTGGGTGAAATTTAAGTGCTCCACTTTTAACTGCGTCAATGGCAGGCTTTGCAAGGTCTTTCATTCTTACAAACCACTGCGTTGAAATTTTTGGTTCTGTGAAAGTTCCGCATCTTTCACAAGTGCCCACTTGGTTTTTGTATTTTTCCTTTTTAACCAAATAGCCACCCTCTTTAAGAGCCTTTTCTATTGCTTCTCTTGCTTCAATTCTATCCATGCCCTCAAATTGTCCAGCGACAGCAGTCAATTTGCCATCATCGTCAATACAATTAACCACTTCAAGGTTGTGACGAAGTCCAACCTCATAGTCGTTAGGGTCATGAGCTGGAGTAATTTTAACTGCCCCTGTACCAAATCCAATCTCGCAATATTCATCGCCAATGAGTTTTATCTTTTTATTTACAAGTGGCAAAATAAGGTCTTTGCCGATTTGTCCTTCAAACCTTGGATCATGAGGATTTACGGCAACTGCGGTATCTCCAAAAAGAGTTTCAGGTCTGGTTGTTGCAACAGTCACCTCTCCACTTCCATCTGCAAAAGGATAGCGAATATACCACAAAAACGTATTTTGGTCAATATGTACATTCTCGTTATCAGAAATGGTAGTTTTACAACTTGGACAATAGTTAACTACTCTTTTACCTTTATAAATTAGCCCTTGATTGTAGTATTCACAAAAAACATGTCTTACTGCATGATTAAGGTTGTCGTCCATTGTGAAAGCAAGTCTTGACCAATCACAAGAAATACCTAATTTTTTTAATTGGTCACAAATAACATGGGTATAGTTGTTATACCAATCCCAGCCTCTACGCAAAAATTCTTCTCTTCCAATTCCTTCCTTAGTAAGTCCATTGCGTTTTATATCCTTAACAAGAACTTGCTCGGTTGCAATAGCTGCATGGTCAGTTCCAGGGACCCATAGAGTGTTATAACCTTGCATACGTCTAGTTCTTACCAAAATGTCTTGAATCGTGTTATCAAGTGCATGTCCAATGTGCGCTTTACCAGTAACATTTAAAGGAGGCATCACGACAGAAAAATGCTCTCTCTTGTCGGGCTCAGTAGTGAAATAATTTTTTTCACACCATTCTTTATAAATCCCTGGTTCAAATAATTCTGGCGTATATGATTTATCCATCTTTTCCTCCTAAATAAATTAATTTAAGTATATATAATAATCACGAAAAATGCAAGCAATTTGTACAAATTATTCGTTTAATGCGCTTCCCACAGAGCTTCAAAAATTATCAAATTCAATTACTTTTCGCCAAATTGCACCCAACAAAAAAAGAGTGACTCAATTCACCCTTTTTTGTTTTCCTCTTTATTCAGCCTTTTCTTCTTCTGGAGCAACTACAGTTTCTTGTTCTTTAGCCAATTTATTGCCAACTTTAAGGTCAATCGAAGTTAAAACAATAAGTGCAACATAAAGAATTGCCACAATAAGCATTCCAACAAGTAATCCGCCTTGTGAAGCAAAACCGACATTTAAGAACAATAAGAATGCTGTTGCCACACTTACAAGAACAATATCTACAATTCTAAACGCTTTTGCAAGTTTGGCACTTTTGACAACACCGCAAGATTTGAGAAGTGTTACAATACCAAATGCAATAATTATCAAATTGAAGATAAGAGTAAGCAACATTGGAATTGCAAACATTGCTGCCTCCGCCGCTCCCGAGCTCATCATTTCAAAGAACAAATTCATAAATGCAATCATTGAAATGCCCATATTAATTGGCAAAACCCAAAAAAGCAAACCAAGAACGGCAAGCCCAAGAACAATACTACTTAAAACTATTGATTTCTTTTTCATTTCTCCCCCCCCTTCAAGGTTATTATACTTTTTATTTTATTGTATTGTCAACGAATTTGGCAATTTTCCACACAATTTAGACATGTTTTTTTATTTTGTTTAAAAATTTAACAAATTTAGTCTTAATGTAGAAATTTTAATAAAGAAATTGAATTTTATAACAAAAAAAATGTTTGATGTGTCCTAGTTATCCTTGCTTACAAAATTTTCATTTCATTCATTTAAGTATGAAAATCGCTTTTTCATTTTTTCAAAAAAAGAGCGGAGATACCCGCACTTTTTAAAATTGATTTAATTAATTATTTTTTGCTTGTAAGATAGTCAAGAGTTACTACACTGCAAGTTCCAATAGCAAGAACCATATTTACAATATTAGCCCAGCCGTTGCTATAAGTTACGCCTAACCCCTCAATGTCTTTAAGGAATACCGCAAGGCAGATAACTCCTACTATTCCAGCAAGTGCAAGAACCGCAGATGTAAGCATATTAATTGCTCTTAAAATCCTAACATTTTTGATAACGCCAAGTGCACCGAGCATATTAACAACAGCAAGTAAGAACACGATTGCAGCAGCGATAAACACAATCAAAATCATTATTCCGGCGACAGTTGCAGACGCCTTATCACTTACATCAAATAGGTTTTGAATTGTTTCAAAGCCATTGTAACTAGCAACTCCTCGACCTGCAATACTTCCAGTATAGTGAGCACATGCATAGAAAATCATTGTAAGAGCCGAAAGAAGCAACGCAACCCCATTCAAAATAATTGATTTTGTGTTAGACTTTTTCTTTTTCATTTCTCCTCCTCTATTTTGATTTTATCATGATAAACTTTCCATGTCAAACAAAAATCGTCAATATTTTTGGACATTTTTCTTTTCAAAGTCTATTATAAGGTTATGTTCTGTCCATTTATATATATTATGAACTTTTGAAATGTTAAAATTCAAATAATTAAAAATTAATAAACATTTAAATGCAAATCCGCAACTGCCTTGGCATCAACTTTTAAAAATGTTAGTTAACATCTTCAATTTAGGTTGTTTGACCATAAATTCCACTAGTATCATTAAAAAAAGGCTAAAAATAAAAAAAGTTAAAATTTTATCAAAAATATACAAAAAAATAGTTGCATTTTTCTAAACTTTTTGGTATATTAATAAAGCAAACCTTAACTTATTGCATATATAAAGTAATAGATAAGGCGATTTACGCGGGAGTGGCTCAGTGGTAGAGCGTTGCCTTGCCAAGGCAAATGTCGCGGGTCCGAATCCCGTCTTCCGCTCCATATTGGTACCATCGCCAAGTGGTAAGGCAAAGGTCTGCAAAACCTTTATTCCCCAGTTCAAATCTGGGTGGTACCTCCATGAGTAAAGATATGCAACCATGAGGGTTGCATTCTTTGTTTTTAGAGGTTTATGACTGCCACATGCTGACAAGACGAAATATTTAGTATTTATTCAAATTGTATATACTCGTCATTCTTGTATCTTATTTATTTCATGTTATGAAAACTTTATTGTTTCTTACATGCTCCCGATTGTACTATGTATTATCTTCTCCATGACTCCCCTTGCTCCAACTATTATTTATTGTATTTAAATTATATGCCGATGTGGCGGAATGGCAGACGCGACGGACTCAAAATCCGTTGAGGGCAACTTCATGTGGGTTCGACTCCCACCATCGGCACCATGATATAAAATAAAAGCCTTTAAAAAGGCTTTTTTCTTTGTTATATTTAATTTTGCAATAAAATTATTTTATGAAAAATAACCATTTTCACTTTATGTCTTAACATTATATTTTCTTCATATCCAGGCACTTTTTCGTTTGGAAAAAGCAGTTTATATATTTGAAAAAAGCCTTTATCTTGAATTAAACCATTATGGAATAAATATATTTAAAGGCTTTTTAAAGTTAAGATTAAAAAATTCTTTTGTATTATTTTTAGTTATTTTATTTTGCATCTTGTATTGCAACAAATGTAAAATATTTGGTACTCTTTTGATAATGAAAGAACCAATTTTTTTGCTATTTCAAGTTTCTCATCATCAAGATTCACAAATGTATCATCTAAAACTATAAATGGCTTTTCTTTTTTAAAGACTTTTGTTATAAGGTTTACTCTTTGACAAAATGAAAGTATATCCTGAAGCCCCTGCGATGAATATTCAAGTTCCTTTTGTCCATAAAGCGTGTTTTCTTTAACCCCTAGACTGCTATCAACTACAAATTCTTTACCACAAAGAGCGAATTCATTTAAAAGGGCTTTAAATTCATCATTTAAAGGAACTATAAAGCGTTTTGAAACATTTTCTTCTGCACGGAGCATAGTCTCTTTTGCCATATTCAATAGTTCAATTTTTTTCGCTGTTTTAGAATTCTCTTCCTCCATTCTAATTATATTAAAATGCAGTTCTTCCTCTTCATTTTCAAGACGAGAAAGTTCTCTTTCAATATTTGTTAAATTTGCTTTTTTCGTTGCTTGGTCAACCGATAATGCGTTAATTTGAGCAATAAGTTGGCCATTATCTTCAATTTCCATATCAGCGATTTTACAACTTTCAAGTTGTCTTTTTAAACTTTCTATTTCTTGATTTAAAAAATTTATTTCACCCGTGTAGTCGCGTGATAAGGATTGTTTTTTAGGACGCTTTTTAACAAAATGTATGGTTATAGTAGTGCCCAGCAGTGCAACGATAAAAATGCCCACAATTCCCACTATGAGATTGATTAAGCAAAGAGCTCCAACCCCAGCAAGAGCCAGCAATGATAAAATCACTGACAAAACAATCGGTTTTTTCCCCGTTGGCAAACTGCGAATCTTTTCTTCTTCCGCATTTTTATCCAATAATGTTTTACTCAATGCTTCAGTTTTGGTTTGGATTCTATTTTCTAGTTCTCTTTTCACATTAATTTGATCTTGAAGTATTGCGTTCTTTGAATTTAACAGGTTTAAGACTCGCTCTTTTTCTTCAATTTCACATTCCTGAGTTTTGATTTCATTTATTAATTTTTGTTGGTTACTTTTTTGCACATTTTGGTACGCAATATTTTGGCCAAGCGCAACTTTTTTGTTTTCAAGCTCTTCTTTCTTATAAAGATCTTTTTTAGTTTGAGAAATCTTGGCATCTATAATTTTTACAGCTTTTTCTAGGTTTGCTTGGTCATCTTGAAACTTATTTGCACCAGTAAGACCTGCTCTTATTTCGCCATTTTCGCTTGGCAAGAAATTGAGTTGAGGGAAAAAAGCGGTAATTTCAAAAGTTTCACGACCTACGCCAAACAGAACTTCTCCAATTTCACTTGTAGGATTTGGTGCTACTTTCATTGTTGTCAAATTTAGTAGTTCTTGACTGTCTCCCTCTGGCGTCTTACCGAAAAAGCGAGTTAATCGATAGGGTTGATTTTGATATAAGAATTCTATATATCCGCCATAATTCCCGCCTTGCCAAGGCATATATTTGCTACGCTCATAGTTAAGCGCATTTCCTCTCGCTTTGGCACTCATGCCAAAAAACATTGCTTTTAAATATGCACCCAAGGTGCTCTTCCCCCAACCATTTGGCTGGCATAATTCGTTAAATTTGTCACTTATTTCCATGTCTAAATTATGAAGAGCACCAAAATTCTCAATATGTAACTTGGTTATAATCATATCGACAAATCCTCCCCTTTTAGTGCTTCAATGCCAATTAGGCAAACGGCAGTTTTATCCTCTTCTGGGAGATCGCTTTCCTCTACAAGTTTAATAAATTCGGCTCTGAATGACAAACTCTCTTTTTTTAGTTTTTCTAGGTCTATTTTTAGTTTTGTTTTATCAACAACTTCAAAATAAAACTGTTCAAAGAAAGCGTTTTTTATCATCGTCAAGTTTTTATCCTCGTCTTCTTCAAAATATCCAATGAGCACCGCCCTAACCATGTCGTACTTTCGCACATTATCACGCACAAAGGCCTCACGAATTTTTTCGATTATTCCGCGAGTATCTGTGACGTCGCCTTTGTCCACTTCACAAATCTTAAAATATCTACCTTTAAGTGGGCAAAATTCAAATGTGGTTTTATCATTAAGAGAAACTTTTACAAATCCTTTTTCACCACATTCATCAAATCCGTTTGAAAACAAACTGCCACTATATACAAAATTTTTACCATAAAAATTAAAGGCTTTGAATGAGTGAATATGACCCATAGCCACATAATCAAAAGGCAAATCAATATAATCCTTGATATCTACAAAATCATTATCATTTGAATTTTCAATATTACCATGAAGCATTAATATATTTTTGCGAGTCTTATCTATATTCGCACGGATTATCTTACTGTCTATTGCAGACCATATATCGACATCACCAATAGAAATGCATGGCCGTGTCTCATCAAGAATTATAAAATTAGATGGTGCTTGCCCTTCCCATTTTTCGTCATGGTTACCCTTTATATAAATAACAGGTTCCGCATAATTTTCAATCATATCAAAAAAGTTTTTTACCATTTTTTGCTGTGGCGATTTTGAATGAAAAAGGTCTCCTGCAATTAAGATAAATGAAATATTGTCTTGCTTTGCTTGCAAAAAAAGGTCTTTAAGTGCTTCCAATCTTTCACTTTTCAAAAGATCTTGTTTTTCGGCAGTTAATACCTTATTTTTTGTCCCAATATGAACATCAGCTATATGAAAAAATTTCAATTTTCACCTCTTAAAAAATTATATCAAAATTGTTGTGAGTTGCAAAGCATTTTTAATAAAAAAATGCGCCGTTAGGTCATATCACCATGAGCGCATTTTAATTTATTTGTTTCTCTTTTATTTTTTAAGCGGAAAGCGTAAAAAGTGAAACATTTATCTTCCCATTTGATGTGAAGATAATTTCATTTATTCCGCTATTCACAACGAGTGGATTTGAATATTCTTCAAAAGGTTCAACTTTAACATCATTTGTGCGAAGAGAACCATTCAAATCATAAACATTCATTTTGTAAGATAATGAAGGCAACAAATGAAGATTGATTTGACCTTTGGTTGATGCAAATTTAATATCATTTGCAATCACATTGCTTGCGTAAAAAACTTCGATTTCTCCAGTTGTAGATTGAGCAAAAACATCTTTCCCTGTTGTATATACATAGATGCTTCCTGTTGTAGTTTTTACCCATGACTCGCCTGCGATTTCTTTTAAGTTTATATTTGCACCTTCGCCTTCTAGATAAGCCTGTCCACCTATCTTGCCGATAAGAACATAACTGTTACCTAAAAATGGCAAACTTACGTCTTTGCTTACATTATCTACAATAATTCTAGCGTTAGATGCTGAAATAGAAGCATTATTAGAAATAAGTGAGCCGTAAATATTTGTTACATTAAGTTCACCGTTCTTTATGGTGAGGTTCAACTTTCCTTTAAATATATCAGCAATCAATTTACCATTATTTAATGTGACTTCATTTTCACCCATACAATCAAGTGTCTTGGCTGTTATTGTTCCACTTTCAGTGTGCATAGCAAGAGCACGAGAAATGGTTAAACTATCAAAGATTTTAATGTTCCCCGATTGCGTTCTTAAAGTTAAATTTTCCAAATTCGTCGAATTAAAGTTTGGATAAATATAGACTTGTCCTGAACCAGTTTGAACAGTTAGATTGCTTGGATTAATATTGGAAAGAGAATGTGTTTTAGAAGAATTTTCTTCATTAACGGCTTTTTGATTGCCAATAAAAACAGAACCAGATTGTGTTGTTATAATAAATTCTTTACCCGAAATATCATGTGAGCCATTTGTCGTATCATAATATGGAACATAGAAATCAATTTCTATATCTTTTTGGAAGAAAAGAGAGCCCTGTGGTTCTTTGACTGAAATATCCAAGATTTTCTTTCCATCTTCAATGCTTGTTGAAATAGAATAAGAAAAATCTGTATTTTGTGCTGACTTTGCGAAGCCCTTTGCATTGGACCTAACAACGACAGCAACTTCATCTTCTACGCGTGGATTTTTTTCAATTTTTATGTTTGCATAATTAGAACTAATACGAATAATATCTTTTTCTCTAAAATTAATGTCAGTGTTATCGGTAGTAAGTTGATACTCAAATGGAGTGGTTTCGCCATAAGTAAAAAACTTATACCCCATTATTACTTTAAAAGGTTGAAAAATCATGACAACACAAATAATTAAAAATGCCGCCACCACAGATAAAAGCAAAATAAGAAGATAAGTACCAAAGCCTTTTTTTACATTGCCTGCCATATTCCCTCCATATATAAATATATTAGCACGATTTATCGCTTCTTGCAAGTTTTATTTTATAAGCCCAACTAGTTTTAAGATCATAAAACTTATTTTTTTACTATAATTGCAATTTTTTTACTAGTAAAATCTTCATTAAAACAAAGTCACTATGTGTATAATTTGATTTTTACTAAAAAAGTGGGCGTGGATTACTCCAAAACGCCCTTTATTCTTCTTACACCAGCAGAAACGGCCTCTTGTTTTGCAACTTTAAACTTTTTTAGTTCACGAGTGTTTTTAACATGTGGGCCTCCACAAATTTGAAAATCCAAATCACCAATCTTGTAGATTGAAACAATCTCATTTTCATCGGCTTTGTGAACACCATATGCACCTTGCTTTAAAGCTTCTGCAAAAGGAAGTTCAACTTTTTCAACATCTATTTCACGTTTAATTGCATCGTTTACAAAATTTTCAAGTTCAGTCACTTCTTCATCAGTCAATTTTCTATCAAAATTAAAATCTAGACGCAATCTTTCTGGTGTAATATTGCTACCTTTTTGTTCCACGCCATTTCCAAACATTCTTCTTAATCCAGCAAGTGTTAAGTGGCAAGCAGTATGCAGACGAGTTGTCATTTCTCCAGTATCTGCAAGTCCGCCCTTGAACACACCAGCTGAAATTTTAGATTTTTCTTGGTGCTCTTCAAATGCCTTTTTAAAGCCTTCTTCGTCTACCTTATATCCTCTTTCTTCGGCAAGTTCTTTTGTGATTTCAAATGGGAAACCGAAAGTGTCAAAAAGTCTAAACACTGCTTTGCCCGGAATTATGTTTTCAACAGTTTCGCCCTTTAAAGCAGCAAATTGTTTATGTTTCTCAATGCCGTTTATGGTTTTTTCAAATTCCTTTCTTCCGTCTTCAAGAGCCTTATTAAATTTAGCCATTTCTTTTTGAAGTTCATTTATTATGAAGTCTTCTTTTTCGACAAGTAAAGGATACGCCTCATTATAAATATGTTCAATATAAATTTTTGCGATTTTAACAAGTTTATCAAGTCCCAAACCAATTTCGTTTGCATACCTAACAGCACGTCTTATAAGGCGTCTCAATATATAGCCAGCACCAATATTTGAAGGTAAAATTCCATTTTCATCGCCCATAAGCATAACAGCAGTTCGAGTATGGTCGGCAATAATTCTCATTGCTCTTGTAACACGCTTATCAGTGCCATATTTTATTGATAGTGCACTTTCCATACAACTAATGACGCTTGCAAACACGTCTGTCATAAAGACATCTGTTAATCCATTAACATACATCAAAAGACGCTCAAAACCAAACCCGGTATCGACATTCTTGTTTTTAAGTGGTTCTACTTTGCCGTTTGGGAGTTTTTTGTATTGCATATAAACATCATTGCCAATTTCAACCCAACGACCACATTCGCATGTAACATCGCAGTGGTCTGAACATGGTTTGTCATATCGAGGGTAAAACCACTCGTTGTCTGGTCCGCAAGGAGTGTTTACCGTTCCTGGCAAATCCCACCAATTATCTTTAAGATAATAAATATTTTCTTTTTTAACACCAGCATTTACAAGACACTCAACTGCTTCATCATCTCTTGCAACATCATCATTCCCTGCAAATACAGTTGTGCAAAGTTTGTCCTTATCAAACCCGAGTACTTTTGTTAAAAACTCAAAACTCCAAGCGGTTTTTTCCTTTTTGAAATAATCTCCTAAACTCCAGTTTCCAAGCATTTCAAAAAATGTGCAATGACTTTCATCTCCAACTTCTTCTATGTCCACTGTTCTAACGCACCCTTGAACATTGCAAAGTCTTGTACCTTTTGGATGCTTTTGTCCTAATAAATATGGCATAAGAGGTTGCATTCCTGCAACATTAAACATAACACCAGTTGTTCCATCACCAATAAGTGAAACAGCACCAATATCAACGTGTCCTCTTTCTTTATAAAAGTCTAGCCACTTTTTTCTTAATTCTTTGCTAGTAATTTTCATATGTCCTCCGTAAAGTATTGTAAGTTTATTTTTTAATCTTAACGAACAAAGTTTAGCACTTTTTTTGTTAAAAATCAAACTTTATATGGCTTAATAAACGACTTCTTTCAAATAAAGTCCGCATGCTGGCATTGTCTTGCCACTTTTTGCCCTGTTGCCGGTTTCAAGTGCAGTTTTAACATCATTTTCAGTCAACTTACCCTGTGCAAAATCGACCATTGTCCCGACTAAAATACGCACCATGTTATAAAGAAATCCGTTTCCTGTAACTTCTACAAGAATATACTCCCCTTCTCTTTTGACAGAAATATTATAAATAGTTCTCTCAAAAGATTGAACTTGTGTTTGTGAAGAGCAAAACCCTTTGAAGTTATGTGTCCCAACAAGCATGTCTGCACATTCTTGCATAAGACTCTCATTTAAAGGTTTTTCTTCTCTACTTGCGTAATCTTTTTCAAAAATTCGCTTTTCTTTCGCATTCAATATTTTGTAAACATAAGTTTTTTTATGTGCAGAAAATCTTGCGTGAAAATCCATATCTGCAATTTTTACATTTTTAATCGTTACATCTTCTGGCAAGGCACGATTTAAAATGTCTTTAATCTTTTCGGGTGGCAAATTTAATTCAATTTCAAAGTGTGCCACTTGCCCCAAAGCATGCACCCCCGCATCGGTTCGCCCACTACCCACAACTTCAACTTCTTGCTTTGTTGAAGCGAAAATTGCATCTTCAATTACACCTTGCACAGTTCTCATATCTGGTTGTTTTTGCCAGCCCGAGAAATCTTTTCCGTTATATTCAATTTCTAATATAAATTTATTCATAGACTTATTATAACTAAAAAATATATTTTTGTCCATAAATATCTCTTTTTTTCAGCCCTTTTGTTTTAATTTTTATAAGTTAAATCTTTGTTTATTTGACTTTTGTGTGTAAGAAATAATATACTTAAACTAGAAGAATTATATAGGAGCAAAAATGAAGAAAATAATTTGTGATGGGGCAAGTGCCGTAGGCAAGATTGCATATAATTTAAGTGAAGTTATTCCAATTTACCCTATAACTCCATCAAGCCCTATGGCAGAATTTTGTTCAAAAGAAAATTCCGTTGGCAAAAAGAACATTCTTGGAGAAGTTCCAAAAATGATTGAAATGCAAGCAGAAAGTGGTGTCGCTGGCACTTTGCATGGTGCTGGGCTTTCTCATGCACTCGCCTCGACATTTACTTCTAGTCAAGGGCTTCTTCTCATGATGCCAAATATGTTTAAGATCGCAGGAGAATGTCTACCTTGTGTAATACATGTAGCATCACGTGCAGTTGCAAGCCATGCGTTATCTATTTTTTGTGACCATAGTGACGTTATGGCAGTTAGGTCAACAGGCTTTATCATGTTAAACTCCTCTTCTGTTCAAGAAAGTGCAGATATGGCACTTGCAAGTCACATGCTTGCGTTAAAAGCACATCTCCCTGTTCTTCATTTTTTTGACGGATTTAGAACCAGCCATGAAATACAAAAAATTGAAATGTTTGATGAAAAAGAATTGTCAACGCTTGTAAAAGATGACATGATTGCTTACAAAAACTCATTTAAAGAAGCACTATTTGGGTCTGCTCAAAACCCTGATGTATTCTTCCAAAATCGCGAACGCATTAACGAAAAATATACTCTTGTGGTATCAAAATTGGAAGAGATTTTTAAAAAGATTAATGCAATACGCCAAACTTCATATAAACCTTATGAATATTACGGGGCAGAAGATGCAGAAAAAATCATAGTCGCAATGGGGTCTTCTTGCAAAACGATAGAAGAGTATATTGATTTCAACCCACAAGAAAAAATAGGCCTTATTAAAATCCGCCTTTTTAGACCTTTTGTTACAAGTCTATTTTGCGACGCTTTACCAAAAAGCACTAAAATTATAACTGTTCTTGACAGAACAAAAGAAAATGGTGCGATTGCTCCCCTCGCACAAGATGTTTTATCCTCACTTTTTGAGCAGAACAAACAAATTAAGGTTTTACATGGAAGATACGGGCTTGGAGGCAAAGATTTTACTCCAAGCGATGTAAAAGCCATTGTTAACAACATGTACAATGCACAAAAAAGCAATTTTACTGTTGGAATTTTAGATGACATTACAAACCTCAATTTGCCAAGCGAAAACTACAATTTGCCATTAAATGGAAAGGCAATAAAGATTTTTGGGCTGGGAAGTGACGGAACTATATCTGCCAGCAAATCGGCGATAAAAATTCTAGGTGAAAACTATGATCAAAATATTCAAGGATATTTTGAATATGATTCTAAAAAATCTGGAAGTTTGACCATTTCACATCTGCGAATTTCAAAAGAAGATATTAAAAGCGAATATCTTGTAACAGAAGCCGATGTCATCGAAATAAACAACTTTTCATTTGTTCACAAATATGATTGTCTTGACGGACTGAAAGAAAATGGGATTGTCTTAATTAATTCTATTTTTGCTCCAAAAGAAATAGGCAAGGTTTTACCTAAAAAATATTGTCAAGTATTAAAAGACAAACACGCAAAACTTTTTGTAATTAATGCCCAAAAAATCGCCAACGAATGTGGACTGGGCGAAAAGATTAACATTATAATGATGAGTGCCCTTTTCAAAGGCGCAAAACTTCTTTCCCAAAATGAAATTTGTGAAAATATTTCGCGATACATTCACTCAATGTTTTCTCAAAAAGGACAGGAAGTAGTTGAAAAAAACCTAAAAGCTATGAAAATGGGACTTGAAATTAACGAAGTTCAAGTGCAGACTCTTGAAGGCAAAGATTACAGAGTAGAAAATATCACTGACGACCAATTTTACACTAACATTATGCAAAAAATAAGCAAAATGAAAGGTGGAGAAATCCTCGTTTCTCAATTTAATGAAGATGGAAGTTCTCCACTTGGCACAAGCAAATATGAAAAACGCAATATTGCTTTTCGATTGCCAAAATGGATAAAAGAAAATTGCGTACAATGTGGGCAATGCACTCTTGCTTGTCCTCACTCTGCTTTGCGGGCTTTGCTGACAGATGAAAATGACGGCTCGTTTGCTCCTGCTCTTGGAATAAAAGATAAATTTTATAAAGTTTCACTTTCTCCTCTCGACTGCACTAGTTGTGGAGTTTGTGCAAAAACATGCCCGGCAATTAAAAAAGCATTAGAAATTTGCGAAGCGACTGACATTTTAGAAGAAAAGAAAATAGAGTTTGCTCGTGACGAAAAAATTACTTCTTCGCCTCAAACACTCTTCTCACCTCTTACCCCAAAAGGTCTTCAATTTAAAGAAAGTCTTTTCAAATTCCCTGGGGCTTGTGCTGGCTGTGGAGAAACTCCTTATCTTAAAATTTTAACAATGTTAAATGGTTCAAACATGATGATAGCAAATGCAACTGGGTGTTCTTCTATTTATTCTGGAACTTATGGAAGTTGTCCTTATGAAAGAGATGAAAAAGGCGGAATTTTGTGGGCTAACAGTTTATTTGAAGATAATGCAGAATTTGGGCTAGGATTAAAACTCGGCAACGAATTTAGCAAAAACAAAGATAAACCAGTCTGGATTGTTGGTGGCGACGGCTGGGCATACGATATTGGTTATGGCGGACTTGACCACATTTTGGCAAGCGGTCAAAATGTCAATATTCTTGTGCTTGACAACCAAACATATTCAAACACTGGTGGACAACAAAGCAAAGCAACACCAACTGGTGCAAAAGTAAAATTCGCTGAAAACGGTAAAAAAGAACGCAAGAAAAATCTTGGAGAAATCGCTCTATGCTATAAAGATGTTTACGTTGGTCAAATTTGCTTTGGGGCAAATATGGCACATGCCATAAAAACTCTTCAGGAAGCACAAGACTATAAGGGCGTAAGCATTGTAATTGCCTACTCTACTTGTGTTAATCAAGGATTTGATATGTCAAACATGACTAGCGTTATGAAGGAAGCCTGCGAAAGTGGCTTTTGGCCAATTTATAATTACAATCCAACCACAAAAGAAATTAAAATATTAAGTGATTTTAACAATGAAAAATATTATGAATTTTTAAATAAAGAAAGAAGATTTAAATCTGGCGATAGTGCCCTAATTGAAAGACAAATAAATGACTCAAAAGAATTTATTTCGTATTTAAAAGATAAACAAAAAAATGGCAAATAAATTGCCATTTTTTTAATCTTTTAAGATTTATTTTTTCTTTTTTAATGATTTTTGATGATAAATTTTATATTTAAATTATCTTTAATTTTTCTTTATTTTTATGTTTTCTGTTTCTACAATCCGTGTTCTTTGAGATTTTTTTCAAGTAAAGATTTAACCTTAAAAGGTTGCCTTATTATGCCCTCGCCATGAGAGCAATCTGGCAAAATGAGAATTTGTTTATTAAAAGAAGGTAAGGCTTCTTGCAAAGAATAAGCCATTTCAACGGGCACAATGTCATCTTTTTCATCATGCATGATTATAACTGGAATAGAAGAAATCTTTAAATTTTGGGCTATTTCATTATCTTTAAAATTTATTTCTTTAGTCCTTTTTAAGAATTTAAAAAATGCATTCCTGGGTGGCTTGATTTTGCTTTTACTTATTATAAATGAAAGTTCTCGCCTTATGCTATCGTAGGCACTTTCACAAAAAATTATTTTCACATTTCGGGGAAACTTGTCAAGTGCAGTTAAGCATGCATCTGCACCTATTCCAATTCCATAAAGTACTATCTTATAATTGGGATTTAAGGCACAAACATGATCTATCCACGCAAGCAAGTCTTCTCCTTCTTCAGTTCCAAAACGACACTCTCCACCACTTGCTCCATGAGCACGCAAATCTATCGCCAAAACATCATAATCCTGATATCGAAAGTAATCACTCACCATCCACATTTGTCTA
Source organism: uncultured Clostridia bacterium (assembly GCA_934793215.1). Taxonomy (GTDB): domain Bacteria; phylum Bacillota; class Clostridia; order Christensenellales; family UBA1242; genus Caccovivens. The sequence continues at coordinate 186,966 of CAKVOP010000002.1, forward strand.
TAATCAGCCCCGAAAGAATGCAATAGGATTGCAAGTTTGTCTTTGGCATTGTTTTTATATCTTCCTTTTAAAACAACGCCCCTTGACAAGCATTTTATTTCTGCAAACCCCTCAAAACTAGAATTATCAAACTCTTTATTTTCAACTAAAAATCTTTTGTTTTGTGCTTTTAAAAATTTACCCTTTTTCGAAAAGTATTTGCGATAAAATAAATTGAAAAATATAAGATAACCGCAAAAAGCAAATGGGATAATTAAAAGAAAAACTAATAAAATGATTAGAAAAATCCTCATTCAACGACCACTGCTTTTACGCTATCACCCGATTTTGCATCTTGGTAAGAAAGCCAATAACCAAATCCTTTTGGGTTGGATTCATCAAGCGGAAACCAAACTGGATATCCTGAAAGTTCTTTTGGTGCAATCTCTTGGTACACTCCAGGCACACCATAACAAATGTATTTTATTTCGTCATCATCGCGGATAATCCCAACCACATAATATTCACCTTTATCAAGTTTTACTTTTGTCCATTTTGATTGGCTTATTAAAGATTCAAGATAACTTTCTTCTTCTCCATCTGCAAAGATTTTATCAAGATGTTCTTTCATTTCATGATAAAAATCTTTGTCGACTTCATCATCGTTTTGTTTTGGAGAATTTTCATCTTTATGGTTCTCTTCGTAATAAAGTTTATACTTGCATGATTCGCAATCTTGTCCACAAGAGGAAGCACAAGCCATCGATTTATCTATTTCACTATTGATTTCTTCCTTCAAATCATCATCATATTCAATTTCTTTTTCATCTAAAATTTTTTCCACTTCTTCCACATTTCTTGCATCTGGCAAACTTGCAAAAGCTTCGTCTAATTTATCTTTAATTGCTGTTGACGAATATAAAATCGGTTTTGCCTCACCTCCCACAAAATTCAACATACAACAAGAAAAATCAAGGGGCAATTCTTTCATGTCCAGATTTAAACTGTACACCATGCCTCCAAGATATATCATTCCCGCTTTCGTCACTTTGTGATCGTGATATACCCCAAGTGTTACAATCCCTTTTGGCTGTTCATCAAAATTGTACAATCTTAACTTCCCGCTTGTGGTGTTACCATTACATTCAAGTGCCAAAAGGGCCTTTTTATCATCACCATGAAGTGAATTTAAAATAACATTTTTCTTATATACCATAATTATCCTCTTAATATTATTATACTTTGAGGTCTTCAAATATGAATTTAGAAATCTGTCATTTCTTCAAGAGATTTGTCACATATTGTCAATTCTTCAAGTTGAAAAAAACAACAGTTTACACAAAAAATACTTGTTCACTTCGATTTAAATTTATGAACAAGCATTTTTATATAAATTAACTGTTAATAGTTATTTCCCAAGTCTTTTAGTGATTTTCTTAATGATTTCCTTTGCACTAAAACCTGCTTTTGTATAAACTTCTTCGCCTTTACCGCTTCCTTGATAACTTTCGACACCAATCATAAGCCCGTCATCACCTATATACTTATACCAAGATGAGTCATTTGAAGCCTCAATAGCAACTCTTAAAGCTCTACCTTTTTGTATAACTCTTGTTTTATAAGCCTGCGATTGTTTGTCAAAAATCTCCATACAAGGCATTGAGACAACAGAAACTGAATATTTTTTGCCAAGTTCTTCATAAACTTCAAGTGCAAGTCCTACTTCCCTTCCACTAGCAAAAATAACAACATCTGGATCTTGTGCAGTCTTTACGACATATCCACCATTAAGCGCACCAGTGAAACTGCTTTCTACGACTGGCATTGCCTCTTTTGAAAGCACCATTGCGAGTGGTTCTTTTTCGGTCAGGGCAACCTTATACCCTGCTAAAAGTTCAGTTCCATCGCAAGGACGAAAAACATCAAGCCCAATAATTCCACGAAGCTGACCAATTTGCTCTATTGGCTGGTGTGTTACTCCGTCCTCTCCAATCGAAATAGAATCATGCGAAAAGAGATAAAGAACATTTGTTCCCATTATAGCAGACATTCTTAATGCGGGAATCATGTATCCAGAAAATGCTAACATTGTGCTACAAAATGGTATGAAATCCTCGTACAAACTTATTCCATTGCAGATACCCGCCATTGCATGTTCTCTAACGCCAAAATGAATATTTCTACCTCGACGATTAGCACTGCTATAATTGCCACCATTTTCAATATATGCCTTTGTTGAATGCATCACATCTGCAGTGCCTCCAACAATTTGACCAAGTTTTTGAGCAATTTCATTAAGGATAATTTCATTAATTTCGCGTCCGCTCATACCTTCCCACTTATATGCAGATTTGAGCACTTTTTCTATATCAAATTTTTTCCTATCAAAAAAGATTTCAAATTGTCTATAAAGTTCAGGATTTGAGTTCGCATAAACTGCCAATTCTTGATTCCATGTTTCATGTGCTAGTTTACCTTTTCTTGCACTTGCCATGCAATAATCTCTAACATCGATTGGAACATAAAAGTTCTCAAGCACTCCCAACTTTTGGTTAAACTCTTTGAGCTCATTTTCTGTTAATATTCCGCTATGAGCCGAAGACGTTCCCTCTTTTGTAGTCCCAATCCCAATGGTGGTTTTAAAAATAATAATTGTTGGTCTAATTGATTTTTTAGCCCTTGAAATGGCACGAGAACAACTCGAAACAGAATTTCCCTTGTTACACTTTATTACATTCCAGCCCATCGCTTTAAATTTTTTAGCGACATTTTCTTTGTTTGCGATAGAAAGAGCGCCATCCATAGTAACATCATTGGCATCATATAAAAGGATTAATTTGTTTAATGCAAGCGTACCTGCAAGTGAGCAGGCTTCTTGTGCCACCCCTTCCATAAGACAGCCATCTCCTGCCACACAATAAACATAATGGTTAATTATAGGGAAACCCACACTATTAAAGCGTTCTGCCATCATAGTTTCAGCAATCGCCATACCGACTGCATTTGCCACACCTTGCCCAAGGGCACCTGTTGTGGCTTCCACTCCATCAGTAACCTTTACTTCTGGGTGTCCAGGTGTCTTTGACCCAAGTTTACGGAGTGATTTGAGGTCTTGAAGAGATACATCGAAACCAAAAAGTGACAAAAGAGAATAATAAACAGGACAAGCATGACCGGCAGACAAAACAATTCTATCTCTATTCATAAAGTCAGTGTCTGAAACATCAAAATTGTAGTGGTCTTTAAAAAGAGCAAGCATCATTGCACTCATACCCAAACTAGCCCCCAAATGTCCACTTTGGGCATTGGTCACCTGCTGTGCGGTCAAACTTTTAACATAATTTAAAGTTTTATTTGTTAAATTCATTTTATTCTCCTTTCAACTGGGCAATTATGCCCGCCACTGCGTTCTTTTTGAGTTTGCTATCAAGAAATATAATTTTATCAGCTTTCTCGGTTAAAAATTGATGTCTAAACTTATAATCAATTTCATTTATTGCCCCTTCTGCAAAGTTAAGAGGCAAGAATAGGTAACAAACGCACGATTTTTCAAATAAATCGCAGTTATCCTTAAACAATTCAAAACTTATTGAAATAACGGCGTTTTGAAATTCGCTCATTGACGAAATAACCCCTCTCTCTCGTTTCTTAAGGTATTCAATTCCGCATTTTTCAAGGACTTCTTTCGGGTTTATGAGGTCGTATGTCACCATTTCTTTTGCATCTGCGTTATACATGTCGAGTTTACCCGCAAGCGAGACAGCAACTCCCTTGCAAAACTTATCTGCTAGGGAGACAAGAACAATGTTTTCGACCTTGTTTAAATCTTTCATAAGTTTAGTTTATCATATTTTGCTATTTTCTACAATCATATTGGCGTCTTTTCTTAAAGGTTTTCTTTGAAAATTTATTCCCCAGACAAAACATACAGCTAAAATTGTCAAACTTGCCATTAAGGGTAAATCCTTATTTAATACAGGTTGGCTTCTCATAATAATTTGATTATTTTCAACAGAAAGTGCAAAACAACCCAATTTTTTAGTTGAATAAATGGTGCAATTTTGTGCGTATAGCCTATTTAAGATTTCAACATTTGGTAACCCACTATTATTTTCTCCTACTGATAGTATTGCAAAACTTGCATTTACTTTTGACAGGAAATCCTCGCTTGATGAAGTTTTAGAACCATGGTGCGAAATCTTTAAAACATCACTTTTAAGATTTTCGCCATACTCTCTTATAAGTGTATCTTCTATATTTGATGTGGCATCTCCAGTCAACAAAAATTTCTTTCCTTTTGCTGTAAGCATTATCACCGCACTGTAATCATTAGAAGCAGTATAATTGTCATTTTCAGGTGATAAAAATTCAAGGCTATAACCACTTCCACTTATAGTGATACCTTTTTCATTGAATTTGCAATGCACATTGTTTTCATGCAATGAAATGGTAAAATTGTTAAAATCTTCGGTGTTAAATATTTGATAAGAGTTATCAGCCAGTCCCATTTCTTGCTCGTAAGGTGAAAACACTTTTGGACGGAAAACTAGTCCAACATCAAAATTGTTTAATATTTTATCAGCACTTCCTATATGGTCAGCATCTTGATGTGTCAACACAAAATAATCTATTCTAGAAAGTTTTTCTTTCTTAAAAAATTCATTTATATATCCTTTAACAATTGCATAATTTTCACTCTCACCACTATCGACAAGCAATACTTTTCTGTCAGGCAGTTTTATTAAAAAACAATCTCCTTGACCAACATTTATAACATGAAACTGAAAATCATAATTATTAAACGCGTCAACATATCCATTGTTGTGAAAGTACAAAAATCCGTTACCAAGCATAAATGCAACAAAAAAAAGAGAAACGAAAAAGATAGACAAACTTACTTTAAATAGAATTTGTCGCATCTTTGCGTTTTCCTCTTCTGTTTTTATTCTTTTAATTGACTTCGCTTTCATTTAATCAATGTATTGAATATCATAATTTTCAAGTTTTTTTCGTTTTGTCTTTCTTTTGAAGAGCTCCATAATTTTGGGCATCATATCAATGGTTGTTTTGTATCCCTCTTCAATCATGTCGTCCATACCTTCAGTTTTTGTAGATTTAAAACGCTTTGTTTCAGGACCAATCACCACATCAGCTGTTACATATCCCCTAACAGCATTGCTTTTCATAAGAATACGTATTGAACAAGACAACACATCTAAAAGTTTTGTGCTTTCTGTTCCATAGGTTCGAGATTTATTCACATCTATCGCAACTACATAATCACAACCATAGTGACGAGGAATATCAGCAGGAATTGTGTTTTGTAGCCCGCCGTCGCACAAAATTTTGTCATCATATACAACTGGTTGAAAAACAAGCGGAACAGCACAACTTCCCATGACCGCTTTAGCCAAATTCCCTTTTGAAAAACAAACCTCTTTTGTTGATTTAATATCGACAGCGATAACCGAAAGCGGTATTTTTAAATCTTCAATATTGATGTCTCCCAAATTTTTCGTGATAATTTCGCCAATGCCGTCAGGCTTTGATGGCGTAAAAGGAATTATATTTCTGCGTATGTCTTTTTCTTTTATCGTTTTGCAAATTTCATACATTTCTTTATAGGTATAACCAGCCGAATAAAAAGCCCCAACAAGGCTTCCTACACTTGTTCCTGCAACATAGTCAAATTTTATTCCAAATTCTTCAAAGGCTTTTATCGCTCCAAGATGAGTAAATCCTCTTGCTCCGCCTCCACCAAATGCAATACCAATTTTAGGTTTTCTAAACAACATTTCTTCTCCCACTTTTATTATCTTCGCTAAAAAACTTTTTGTGCTAAAGGTTTTTTATTAAAATATTAGTAAATTTTGAACTTATTTCAAAATGAGTACCATCAAACTCACGAAATCGAAATTATACTCTTTCAGTTTGAATAAACATCAGTTGCTGGCCATTTGTTCTGGCTTGTATGCCGACAACCTCTATAAATATAGTATAATTAAAATGGCTAAAAAAACAAAAAGTTTTGCGTGTTTTTTCACACATTCAAGTCAAAAAATTGTCAAAAATCCTTAAAACAGAAAAAAATAAATAAATTTTTAAAATTACTTGATTTTTTAGACGATATTTGTTAGAATAGTCATGCTGATTATGGCCTCTTGGTCAAGCGGTTAAGACGCCGCCCTCTCACGGCGGAATCAGGGGTTCGATTCCCCTAGAGGCTACCATAACAGATTGAACGAAGGAATATCCTTCGTTTTTTATTTTTATATTTTTAGTAAATGAAATTTTGAGTTTAAGGATTTTTAAAGATCGCCAGAACTTACCAACCCCTAAAATGGGCTAAAGTTAAAATTCGAGCAAAGAAAATAATTTTCTGTTTTTTAACAAATGACTAGATCTAAAATCATTATAAAATGGTTATTTTTCAAAATCCTCAACTCTCGCTGAGCGAGAGTTGAGGTGAATATATTTTCCATTCAACAAAAAAAGAGCAAATATTCCTTGCTCTTTTTCATTTTTAATAACAAGTTATTATTCTGCTAAACCTGTGTCAACAGTGTCAAGTTCAGGTTGCTCATTAGTGCTATCAGCAGTTTCTGTCTCATCTTTTACAAGAATTGGCATAACTGAACGATAGCGTTTAAGCCCTGTACCGGCTGGAATAAGTTTACCAATGATAACATTCTCTTTTAATCCAAGAAGATTATCCACTTTTCCTTTAACAGCAGCATCAGTAAGAGTTCTTGAAGTCTCTTGGAATGATGCAGCGGAAAGGAAGCTTTCTGTACGAAGAGATGCTTTTGTAATACCAAGCAAAATTCTTCTTACAGTTGCAGGAACTCCACCCTCTTGAAGAGTCTTTTCATTTTCTTCATCACATTTGTAGATGTCGACAACTTCTCCTGGAAGAAGGTTTGTGTCTCCACTAGATTCAACTTTTACTTTTTTAAGCATTTGTCTAATAATAATTTCAACATGCTTATCATTAACAGTAACCGATTGTCCTCTGTATGTGCCAATAACTTCTTTAAGGAGATATTCTTGAACACCTTTAACACCCTTAATCATAAGGAGGTCAGCTGGGTTTACGGCACCTGCAACAAATTGAGTTCCTGGTTCAACAGTTTGTCCGTTTTCAACGAGAACAACTGCTGGCTTCTTTGCTTCGTATTCAACTTCATTACCATCTTTTGTAGTGACAGTAAAGTAGTAATATTTTGCATCTTGTCTAATCGCAAGTTTTCCTGCGACTTCACAAAGAGCGGCTTCACCTTTTGGTTTTCTTGCTTCAAAGATTTCTTCTACTCTTGGAAGACCTTGAGTAATATCAAGCGCAGAAGCAACACCACCAGAGTGAATTGTTCTCATGGTAAGCTGTGTACCAGGTTCACCAATTGATTGTGCTGCAATAATTCCAACTGCTTCACCAACATTAACCATACTCTTGTTTGCAAGATCTCTACCATAGCACTTTGCACATACGCCATGTTTGCAACGGCAAGTGAGAATAGTTCTAATAGCTACTTGCTTAATTCCTGCTCTCTCAATTTTTTGAGATTGCTCAAATGTAATCATTTCGTTTGCAGGAACGATAATTTCACCAGTAGTAGGATTTATAATATCTTCAACGGCTACTCTTCCATATATTCTTTCTGCAAGTCCTTCAATTACATTATTTCCATCCATAAGTGCTGTAACTTGCATTCCTTTCACCTTTTCTCCAAGGTCTGCAAAGCAGTCTTCAGTTGTAACTACGACATCTTGGCTGACATCAACAAGACGACGGGTAAGGTAACCAGCATCAGCAGTTTTGAGCGCCATATCGGTAAGACCTTTTCTTGCACCACGAGTATCAAGGAAGTATTCAATTGGTGTTAGTCCGTGAACGAATGATGACTTGATTGGGACATCAATTTTTTCACCAGAAGCGGTTGTCATAATGCCGACCATACCGCAAATAGAGTTGATTTGGTCTTTGTTACCACGAGCACCAGAAACAAACATAATTTTAAATGGGTTGAAATCATCAAGTGACTCTATGAGTTTAACTTGAACTTTGTCCTTTGCATCGCCCCAAAGAGCCATGTTGTTTTTAACTTTTTCTTCATAAGTGATAAGACCACGTTTATAAAGTTTTTCGTTTTCAATAACTTTTTGTTCTGTTTCTGCCAAAATTTCAGGCTTTTCTTTTGGCTCTTGAATATCAAATACATTAACAGTAAGAGCACTCAATGTGGCATATTTGTAACCAGTTGATTTAATTCTATCCATGAGTTTAGCACATTCGCTTGTCCCATGTTTATCATATTCTCTTGCAAGAATAGCTTGAAGAGTCTTTTTCCCAACAGGTTCGTTGAATTCAAGTTCACAGATGTTATCAGGGTTTGTTCTATCTACAAATCCAAGATCTTGTGGAACTTGTTCATTGAAAAGAAGTCTTCCAACTGTTGTTTCAACAAGTTTTGTGTATTTCTTTCCATCTACCTCTTTTTCAAGTCTTACCTTAATAAGTGCTTGAATATGAAGATTTTGTGTTTGATAAGCAATAATTGCTTCTTCTTTTGAAGCAAACACACTACCTTCTCCAAGTACCCCAGGTTTTACCAAAGTCATATAATAGCAACCCAAGATAATATCTTGTGATGGAGTAATGATAGGTTCACCGTCTGAAGGTTTAAGAAGGTTGTTTGATGCAAGCATAAGTGTTCTAGCTTCCGTTCTTGCATCAAGAGAAAGTGGAACATGGACTGGCATCTGGTCACCATCGAAGTCGGCGTTGAACGCTGCACAAACTGATGGGTGAAGTTTAATTGCTCTACCTTCTACAAGAACAGGTTCAAATGCTTGAACTGAAAGTCTGTGAAGAGTTGGAGCACGGTTAAGAAGAACTGGATGATCTTTGATTACTTCTGAAAGTATATCCCAAACCACAGGTTTTTCTTTTTCAATCATGCGTTTTGCTGATTTAATGTTATGAGACTTATTAAGGTCAACAAGTCTGTTCATAATGAAAGGCTTGAAAAGTTCAAGAGCCATTTCTTTTGGCAATCCGCATTGATACATTTTAAGTTCTGGTCCAACTACAATAACTGAACGACCAGAGTAGTCAACACGCTTACCAAGAAGGTTAAGTCTAAATCTACCCTGCTTACCACCGAGCATTGCTGTAAGTGATTTAAGGTCGCGTTGTTTAGAACTTTGAACGGCTTTACCGCGTTTACCATTATCAATAAGGTTATCAACAGCCTCTTGAAGCATTCTCTTTTCGTTTCTTACGATAACATCAGGAGCCCCAAGTTCCATAAGTTTTTTAAGACGGTTATTTCTGTTGATTACGCGTCTGTAAAGATCATTGAGGTCACTTGTTGCGTATCTTCCGCCGTCAAGTGGAACCATTGGACGAAGATCAGGTGGAAGAACAGGGATAACATCAAGAATCATCCATGTAGGATCATTTCCACTCTTTAAGAAAGACTCGACAACATCAAGTTTTTTCATTGCCTTGAGTCTTCTTTGACCTTTAAGAGTTACAAGTGCTTCTTTAAGCATCTTTTCCTCTTTTGCGAGGTCCACTTCACCAAGGAGGCGTTTAATTGCCTCTGCACCCATACCTACTTCAAAAGCACCTTCGCCATATTTTTCAAGAGCATCGTTGTATTCTTTATCAGTTATTACTTGTTTATAAGTGAGGTCTGTCTTTTTAGGATCGAGAACTACATAGCAAACATAGTAAACAATTTGTTCAAGAACTTTTGGTGTGAATTCAAGAAGTGTTCCAATTTTAGATGGAATATTTCTAAAAAACCAAATGTGAGAGCAAGGAGCAGCAAGTTCAATGTGTCCCATTCTTTCACGGCGCACTTTTGCTCTTGTAACTTCTACTCCACACTTGTCACATACAACACCTTTATAGCGAATTCTTTTGTATCTTCCGCATTGGCATTCCCAGTCTTTTCTAGGTCCAAAAATCTTCTCGCAGAAGAGACCATCTCTCTCAGGTTTTTGCGTTCTATAATTGATAGTTTCTGGTTTAGTAACTTCACCATGAGACCATTCTCTAATCTTTTCAGGTGAAGCGATTCCAATTTGAATGGAATCAAAGTTGTTTAATTCAAACATATCAAATCCCCTTTTCCTAGATTATTCATCGAAATCGCCGAAGTCATCGAAAATATCAAGATTGTCAAGATTGTCATTCTTGGTGCTTTCTTCAAAAACCTCTTTGAAATCTTTGTCGTCTTCTTCTTGCTTGTTAGAAGATGTATCGTTTAACCCCTGCTCGAAATCGAAAATGCCTTCTTCAAGATCTTTTTCGGTTTCTTGGGCCATTGTATTTGTTTGGTCTTGTTCATCTTGGCTGAGTTCTCCAAGAGAAATCTCTTTGTTACCCTCTGTCAAGATTTTAACATCAAGTCCCAGTGCTTGCAATTCCTTAATGAGAACCTTGAATGATTCTGGAATTCCAGGTTCAGCAATAGGCAAGCCTTTAATAATAGATTCGTAAGTTTTAAGACGTCCGTTAAGGTCATCTGACTTAACTGTAAGCATTTCTTGAAGAATATGACTTGCACCATAAGCCTCAAGAGCCCAAACTTCCATTTCACCAAATCTTTGACCACCAAAGAGTGATTTACCACCAAGTGGTTGTTGAGTGATAAGGGCGTATGGTCCAATAGAACGAGCATGGATTTTTGAGTCAACCATGTGTTCAAGTTTAAGCATATATTTCATACCAACTGTTGAAAGTGTATCAAAAGGTTGTCCTGTTCTACCATCGAAAAGTTGAACTTTACCATCTGGACGGAAGTTATTTTCAACTAAAAGTTGTTGAATTTCTTGTGTTGTAGCACCATCAAATGCTGGCGTAGCAACTTTCCAACCAAGACTCTTTGCAACAAGTCCAAGGTGAACTTCCATAAGTTGTCCCATATTCATACGAGATGGAATACCAAGAGGGCTGAGAACAATGTCAAGAGGTTGACCATTTGCCATATAAGGCATATCTGCCTCTGGAAGAACGATTGAAACGCAACCTTTGTTTCCGTATCTTCCGCACATCTTATCGCCGACAGAGATTTTTCTCTTTTGAGCGACAGTAACTCTAACCATCATTGTAACGCCAGGTTCAAGATCGTCTTTATTTTTCTTTGAGAACACTTGGACATCGACAACAACACCACCTTTACCATGTTGAACACGGAGTGATGTATCTCTAACATCTCTTGCTTTATCACCAAAGATAGCTCTTAAAAGTCTTTCCTCAGGAGTAAGGTCAGTTTCTCCCTTTGGAGTAACTTTACCAACAAGGATATCATTAGGACGAACTTCTGCACCAATTCTAACAATACCATTTTCATCAAGGTCTTTAAGTGCATCTTCACCAAGGTTTGGAATATCACGAGTGATACATTCGTCACCAAGTTTAGTTGTTCTGCACTTTATTTCATGGTCATAAAGCGTGATTGAAGTATAAACATCATCTTTAACAAGTCTTTCGTTAATGATGATAGCATCTTCGAAGTTTTGTCCTTCCCAGTTCATATACCCAATAAGGACATTTCGTCCAACGGCAAGTTCACCTTTATCGGTTGAATATCCGTCAGTAAGGACATCTCCTTCTTTAACCTCTTCACCTTTTACAACGCAAGGTTTTTGGTTGAAGCAAACATCGTCGTTTGCCTTTGCAAATTTTGCAAGAGTATAAATATCTTCTTGTCCATTTTCAGCAAGAACTCTAATTTCATCGGCTGAAACATAACTTACTTTACCAGCATGTTTTGCAAGGATAACCGCTCCACTATCACGTGCAGCGATAGCTTCCATACCTGTTCCAACAATAGGAGCTTCGGCTCTTAAAAGTGGAACAGCCTGACGTTGCATGTTTGATCCCATAAGACAACGCTTTGCATCATTACCGCCAACAAATGGAATAAGGCTGGTCGCAACAGAAATAATTTGTCTTGGAGAACAATCAACATAGTCAACCTTGTTTGGTGCCACTTCTTCAATTCCCGCACCATGTCTGCAAGTGATACGCTTATTTAAGAAATGTCCTTCTTCGTCAAGAGGTTCAATCGCTTCAGCGATGTAACTTTCATTTTCAACATCTGCCATCTTGTAAACAATGTCGTTTGTTACAACTCCTCTCTCTTTATCAACGACTCTATATGGAGTTTCAAGGAATCCATAGTCATTTACTTTTGCATAGGTTGCAAGCGTATTGATAAGACCGATTGATTGACCTTCTGGTGTTTCAACTGGACAAATTCTTCCGTAGTGTGTGAAGTGAATATCACGGATTTCAGGATCTGCCCTTTCCTTTTTAATACCGCCAGGTCCAATAGCAGAGACACGGCGTTTTTGAGTCAACCCTGAAAGAGGGTTCTTTTGATCCATGATTTGTGAAAGTTGTGATTGAGAGAAGAAATCTCTTAATGCTTTATTAACAGCCTTTGGATTCATAATTTGTGAAGGGGTAACTTCAACAAACTCTCTTCCTTGAAGTGTTTCTTTTACATTAATTGATAGTTTTGTTACTCCTTTTCTAAATGCATCACAAGTAAGTTCTCCAACAGTTGCAACGCGTTTGTTTGAAAGGTGTTCAATTTTATCGATTGTTCCAATTCCTTCAAGACAGTCAAGGTAGCAAGAAATTGTTGCTAAAATATCGTCCATTGTTAAAGTTGTAATAACAAGGTCTTTTGCACGCTCTTTAATCGCCTCAATTCTCTTTTCCTTTGTTTTGTTTTCTTTAAGAATTTGAGAAAGGACTGGATAATAAACTTCTTCGTAAATTCCATACTCTTCAGCGTTACATGGGAATACTTCACTCAAAGTAACTCTTGCGTTACCTCTCATAAGGTGACGCTTACCATTAATTTGTACCCAAACTTCGTTTACGCCCGCATTTTGAACTCTCTCTGCACTTTCTTTTGTGAATTCCTCACCTGCTTTAACAAGAAGTTCGTCATCAACGATGATGTTGTCAGCATTAATAAGGCCAACAAGTCTGTCTTTAAGGCCAAGCTTTTTATTAAATTTATATCTACCAACTCTCGAAAGGTTGTAGTAAGCGTCTGTAAAGAATGAAACATTTAAGAAACTTCTTGTACTTTCAGCAGAAGGTACATCGCTTGGACGAGTTTTTCTTGAAAACTCTATAAGAGCTTCTTCTTGTGTTGTTTGAGTTTCTCTGTCAAGAACATTTTTGATGTAACGATTGTTTCCAAAAAGTTTTAAAATTTCTTCGTTTGTAAAACCAAAACATTTAAGGAAAAGTCCAAGACTGATTTTATTTTTTCTTTCAAGAACAATTTTAAGGTTTTCATTGGCACCTTGTTCAATTTCAATCCATGCACCATGAACTGGAATCATTTGTGCACGAAGAGTTGCATTATTGTCTTTATCCCTAGACATATAAACACTTGGTGCACGAACAATCTGGTTAATAACAACTCTTTCAATTCCGTTATAGATAAATGAACCTTGTTCTGTCATCATAGGAACGTCTCCCATGAAGACCTCTTGCTCAACCGCTTGTCCAGTTTCTTCTACAACAAAACGAGCCTTTACTTTTAAAGGTGCTGAGTAAGTTGCTCCTCTACGCTTGCATTCTTTAATATCATATTTTGGTTCTGCAAAAGGAAGAACTTCAGTGATATAAAGTTTTGCTTTGCCAGAGTAGTCTGTTATAGGGAAGAATTCATCAAGAACTTTTTGAATACCCTTGGTGAGAAAATCCTTATATGACTTCTTTTGAATTTCAAGAAGTGGTGGGACTTTGATAAGTTCCTCGCAATGACCGAAAGTATATCTTTCTGTTTTTCCTTGCTTGATTTTTTTGACATTTACAGACATTTGCTTCTCCTTATTTATTATCTTCTGCTAAAAGTAAAAAAAGGACTATGGCACACAAAAAATGCCATAAAGCCCCTTTTTTATTAAGTTATAAAACTTCACACTTCGCCACAGTTGACATATTCATCGTTATTATAGCAAAAGAATTTGCAATTTGTCAACCATTTTTTAGCAAATAATCTAGATAATATACTATAAAATTTTAAATTCTCCAAACATTTTTGCGATATTTGATAAAATTTCACATTATTTTTATTTTTTATCATTAAAAATTTAAAATTAAACAATAATGTTGTCGGCAAATGCAGAGGCGCGTCTGACACGCCTCTTTGCCACTTTTATTATAGTTTTTATTTGCCAAGTGTTGCTTTATTAAGCCATACAAGATTTTCAGCTTTTTCTATTGCAAGCGAAGTAAATGTATTCCAAGTATCAAAGTTCCAAACCTCGACAAGTCCTGATTTTGACGTAGTAACCGTTTTACTAAATACATTTACATACGAGTTCTCATTGACACCAGTTTCACTCCCGTTTGAACGAGTAATATTATCGTAAACATTTCGTTCAGCATCGCGATAAACTTTTAGTTGTTTGAAGTTGCTTATATCCACCGAGTTGGTATTATCAAGTGTAAGACGCCCATCTCCGTTTTCAAACCTTTTCAGCAATTGGGTTGAATCACTAGAATTAAACATCCATGTCTCTGTCTCTGAGGTTTTATTATTTGTAAAGCCAACCTCTCTCACTATAATATCCTTTACTCGAATTACTTGAAGGTCAGGTTTTTTGTAAAACAAGTTATTATTATACACATATCTGTTAATAAACAAATTGTTCATTATGCCACGATTGCCTTGAAGTGCAGCACTTGCACTATCATCAAGTGTTTCTCCGCTATCTTTTATACCTTGCCCATAATGGTTTACATGAAGGTCAATGTCCGCATCTTTGGTTTTTGTCCTGAAGGTTATATAAGATGCTTGATCTACAAAACTACCCGAATTTGACCCAAAGTAGTAAACATTGCTCGCTATAACATTTGGCTTATTTGAATCTTTCCCGCCATGCTCTGTCAAATTAAATGAAATTGTTCCATTGCCCTCTGCCTTCGGGCTTGTTGCAAAATTTTTAAGTCCACCTATAGCTCGGGAATCATAAATTTCAGCATCGAAAATAGAAGTTGTATAGCAGTAAGCAAGTCTAAGCGTTCCAGTATTGAGTCCTACAAGTCCACTTGCGTAGACCGTTGAATCAATACCAGAAGTACTTGTTCTTATTTTAATGTCAGCATTGCAATATGAGTTTGTAATTGTTGTTTGAGCCTCATTTTGAGCAACTATTCCGCCAACAATAGGAGTTGCAGTTTGTCCTGCAACATTAATTGTTTCAGCATTGATAGCAACTGAATCAACAACAAGTGAAGTCAACACGGTTCCAACAGCACCGCCCGCAATTTGCCTTGCAAAAACGTCTGCTGTGGAAATGCAATCATAAATTCTTGATAATGAAGCACTTTCGGCCTCAACTGTTCCAACAAGTCCACCCACAACCTGAATGTAAGACTCATTAATGTTAAAATTGTTTACATTTAATGTTTGATATATAACAGCGTTATCAATAACTCCACCTGCCAGCCTACCCGTGATACCACCAACAGCATACGGAATTCTTGCAGTTACATCAAAGATATTATTGTCAGTTCCATTATCTGAAACATAGGCGTGTGAAAGCGTTCCAACCACTTCACCAGCGATGAGTCCTGCAAAAAGGTTAGATTTTATTGTTGCAGAAGACTTTACATCGAGATATGTGTAGTTAACATAGGCATCTTTGCCAACGCCACCATAAACAAAGCCTGCCTTACCTCCAACGATAGAGTCAACATTTCCACTTCTCGCGTTATAAAGCGATCCTGTTCCAAGGAAGCCAGCGATTGAACCAGCATAAGAGAAATATCTTTCGTTCGTTGAAGTTTGATTATAAACAGTTTGGTCGAATGCAATATAAGCACTTGAAACGCTCATTTCACTGTAAACATCGGTAATTTCATAAGAGATTATTGCCTTACCTACAATTCCACCGACAAAGTTTGCTCCCAAAACTGTTGCACCATTTGAAGAATATGGTTTTACTGTTATGCCATGCAATTCGCCATATCTCAAAACACCAGCAACACCACCAACGTTTGTGGTTTCACTAAAATTCATTCTTTCAATTTCAAGATTAAGATTCTTTATAGAACCGCGTCTCATTTGAGAATAACCAACGCCGGCAAACAATCCTGCACTAGCAAGTGCTTTGTTAGATTCAAGGCTTATATTTGAAACAGTCATGCCATTTCCTTCCATTGTGCCAGCAAATGTGACAGTATAAAGACTTGAAAGTCCTTCAAAAGCAGTATAATCAATATCATTCACGAGTCTAAAATTAGATATGTTAAGTCCAGACCTAGAAGTTGAAGAAAGAATCTCATCTTCCATTGATTTAGCATTATAAATAAGTCTTGGATTGTGAATTGACCCGCGTTCTGGACTATCTTCTTGATCGGTGTAGTAATAAGTTATATCTCCTGTTTCCTCATTCACAACAGCCGCATCAAAGATTCTTCGAGATAATGCTTGGGTGTTTGGATTTACAAGTTCAAGTCTACCTTTTGCAAAATCAATATTCTTTTCAGTGACTTCTCCAATAAACACAAGTTTACCCTTGATTGCCTCATCACTTGCGGCAGTGTCTCCACCTGTTACTTGGTACTCAACAAAATCACTAGTAGTTGTTCCGTTGGGATAGAACCAAACTGAACTATTTTCTATTGATTGTTTATGTGCATATTCGTTGAACTTATTATTGGAAGTTGGATCAAATTGTGCTTCTGATAATGCTTCAACCCCTTCAAATTGCAAGAATTTAAGGTCAACATTAATAGAATTATCCTTGTCACTTAAATAGTAGCAATTTGCAAAACTTCCTGTCTTATCTTCAAGTTTGTTTGTTTCAGCAAATCCAGATGAAGAATCCCTATTACTTGGAAGAAGAGAAACTGAATAACTATTTCTTATTTGTCCTCCGTTTTGTCCAACAAATCCGGAAATTTTATAACCCATACCACCTTCGGTTGAAACAATGCCCTTAAGGTTGATATCTGTATAGCAGTCACTTATCAAACCAGCATTTTGATAAACAAATCCAGAAGCCGAGTAAGGTGAAGAAATAATTGAAGTGTCATCAACACCTATTGTCGTGTCATCTTTAATATCTGTTTTGGAAGAAATCACACTTGTTTTGCTTTGTTTTCCTCTAACAAAGCTTGTAAGGATTTTCCCTGTCTCTCTGTTGGTTACACTTATTCCGGCAACAGCACCTGTTTTTGAAAGAATATTTGTTATAACGCCTTCTTTAAATGCACAGCCAGAAATCTTGCCGTCGTTCGTTCCAGTAATTCCACCAATGTTAAATGGTGCTTGAACATTACATTTTACTGTTGAATTTGTGATAAACCCGCTGTTATTTCCGGCAATTAACCCCATGTAACTGTCAGCGGTCACACTTGAAGTCGCATTTGGAGCGTATACTGAAATGTATCCATCATATAAAGTTTCAACTCTACAATTTGTGATTGCTCCCGCATTTTCAGCAACTACACCACCAAATGTAAAACTTGATGCGGAAGTTTCAAAATAAGTCAAAGCTGGGGTAAATCTTGAAGCCGTTCCAATACCATTTGCTTTCAACTCCGCACTTGTATCGGTTGATTGATACGAAATCGTAAGGTTTTTAATTACGCTACCGCGTGCGAGACTTGCAAATGGAGCAATCATTGTTGCACTACCTACATCATATTTCCCATTTTTGAAAATAAGAGAAAGCCCATTTCCATCAAGTGAGGCAAATTTTGTTGTAATTGGCGAGAATGCAGGTATCACTTCTCCCGTTTCAACAATCGTTTCCTCCGTGTTAGGGATAACGATATTGTTAAGAAGAATGTAATATCCCCCGTCCGTCATCTTCAACAAATCTCTGTATTCAAAAATTGGTATAGGTGACTGATCACTAGATGAAGTATAAACATTTAAAGCAAATTGCGTCTTCACAATGGCCTTTTCATTCTGGTCATCTTTTGATTTAATTGCTCGATAAATACCATTATTAACCTCAAATGCCCCAGTGTAGGTTATGTAATATCCCTTTTCAATAGGTTCATGAGTTTTAATTGGAGTAAGTTTGTAATTGTTATATTTGAAGTAGTAGTTATGGCTTTCGCCAGCTCCCAGAACAACTTCAAGTCCTTCATCTTGTGTTTTCCCACTTTCAGGAGCGGAACCCGATGAATTCAAGTTAGTTCTTGCCGTCCATACTCCACTCTTAACCATGCTATCCATGAATGATTTGACTTTTGAGGCAATTTCAACATCATTTGCGTCAAATTCAACATAATCATAAAGGTCAATTTCAAGTTTGAATGCCGAACCAATTTGAACATTGATTACACCATCTCCCATACCCGAAACAACATCTTTATTTTTATCTTTTATGCCATCGTATGAAACGACATACTCTTGCACTTGCACGTTCATCTCATCGACAAACTCAACTCTGTCTTCATCATTCGTGCGTAGAGTGACAATAAATTTATTCCCATTATTTGCGTAACTTACTTTGTTAGGTGTTATTTTTAAGTAATAATCATTGTTGCGTTTTTCAATAGTTCCAAGTGTGGTGTTGCTTGACGAGATTGTCACAAGGTCTTTGTCATAACCGTATGTTTCTATATCAAGTTTATATTCAAGACCTCTTGCAACTGCAAAGTGGTCACCATCTAACTCCTTATTTGCAATGCTTACTTTTGCATAATATGGAAGTTTAACGGTGAGAGGTTTTGTAACAGATGTAGCCATACCATCTTTATACGCACTAATCACAACTGTTGAAACGGTGTCATTATCAACATTGTTTGTGCTGAAAATGTAGTTAATGTAAATTGAACCATTGAACGTCTCATACTTGTTGTTTCCCCCGTTATCACAAGTTGAATATAATTTAATGATTTCTTCTTTTGTAAGTTTAAGACCTTTGTTTGTACGAGAGCCTAGAATTTGCCCATCGTCGAAAATCGAATCTCCGCCAGTCGAATTTAAATTTTTAGCAGACAGACCAAACACTGCAGAAGCTCGCCCTGCCAAATAGTTCGCATCAGCATTTTCAATCAAAATGTAATCAAATACTCCATCTATTGGTGCCAATGAGATCGCCATGTGTCCTAGTTGCCCAGGATTGATTATATCACTTGATGACAAAGAAGTTTGATCGCGATAGTTTGTAACGCTAATTGTCCTAACGCTAGTTTTTTCAAGTGTAACAGGCAAACAAAGTTTAATTTGATTATTTGATTTTGCATTAAAAGTAAACCTATAAGTTTGATAAATGCTATCTGTACTTCCAAAAAGGCTTGAATTAGTATTAACAGCAATTTCTACTGAATATTTTAAGTAATTGATACCATTTTCACAGACTTTTGACAAATCATTTTCACAGACTTTTGACAAATATTTTATAGAGATAGCAAAAAGGTCATTATTAAAGGCCGTTTTGTTCTCATCAAAAATTTCTAGATCTATTCCTTCGTCTGCTTCACTTGCAGTTGTAGCAATAATAATCGTGTCATTAATTTTTGTGCTTGAATAGAATGTAACCTCATCAAACACAATGTTATTGATGCTTATAGCACCCTTTGTATATTTTGCAGTTACAGAAGAAAGCGTTTTGTTTACTTTCCCAGTAAATTCTTTACGATTATTCCCCTCTCCAACAACGAACTTCAAGATAGGAGAGATTTCTAAAATATAATTCGTATCTTCGACAATTTCATTTCCCTTTGAGATTGTAATTTGATTGCCGACTATTTCTATTTTTACGAGATTAGATTTCCCATTATCGTTTGTTACCGCAACCTGTGCAGTAACTGCATCGTTAGATTTTAAAGAAATTTTAACATTGTTTAAAAGTCCTTCGCCATTTTTATTAAGAGCCAAATCTGTATTTTCAGCATCTAGTTCTAGTGTATAATCTGGCAAAACGAAAAGATTTGTAAGATTGTTTGCAATTATAGAAATTTCACTTTGCTCTATTTTTGTGCTTTCATTTGATTGAGTTGGATAAACAATAGACTCATTTAGAAGTGAATTAAAGTAGTTTACAACATACACATAGATTACGAGTTTGTTAGACTCATTTAATATGCTTGTAGCGGTTATGGTTGCAATTCCTGTGCTTTTCACAGTCATTGTACCATCTCTATCTATCGTTAAAACTTCTGGCGTAAGGCTTGTCAAAGTCAATTCGCCCAAGGCCTTGATAGGATAAAATTTATGGTTTTGTGGAAGTTTGTTAAACAAGCGGTCGAGCTCGTTTTGAATTTCACTTCTATTAATACCCTCGGCAACCGATGACACATCAAAATAATAAGCGTAAAAAGCCTTATTTTGCCCTGCATCTTTATCATTCATATAGTTGTTAAGGGTTTCATCACCAATACCATACTCAACTGATATTTTGCTTGTATCAAGTTTGAAATAAGCATACTTTAATTTTTGATTTTGATTAACTGCATTTTGCTTACCTATAACAATATAATCTCCAAAATATTCATTGATAGAGATAGATGTTATTTCACCTTCACCCAAATCATTTACTTTATCTACGCGATTTCTTGTAAGGAAAGTAGCAAAAGCTCCCTCTTTTGACAAAGTTCCATCATCAAAGAAAGTTGTATTTGTATATTCACCAAAAAGTATACTATTATACTTTATATTAAAGTCATTAAATGTATCATCATTTTCATCACTGTTAAGAGGCAAACTTGTTCTATCAATAATAATCAAAGAGGCATTTTCCCCTGTTTCGCCGTTTTCAACCGCTTGAAGTGCGTATGCCGAATATCCTTGATCAGCATCTCCTGAATTGGTAATTCCAGCGACATTACCATCACTTCTCAAGAACATTCTTGATGTAAGCCCCGTCATGAAAGAGCCAATCTTATTTGTTTGTCCAGCAATACCACCTATTAAGTCTCCATAGCCCTGTTCCCCGCTATGAACAAAGTTGTTTTTGGTACCCTCATATCCATTAGAGGTTATTTGCCCACCGACAATTAATCCCTTTCCTGCCTCAAAGGATATTTCTTCATCATTCAAATCTTTTATCTTATCAGTGTAGTTTTTATATGTAACAAATGTCGTTGTTCCACTTGTTGGATCTTTGCTTGCGACATAACCTGCGATTGTAGAGTTTTCAGCATTGAGTCCAGCCACGCCTCCCACTTTAAATTGAGAAATTGAATATACCTTATTAGTCCCATATGTAGTTGTGTGTTTTGTTGCACATAAGTTAGCGTTTACAAAATAGTTTGTATATCCTATGAATGTTTGCCCTTTTAAAGCATCTATTTTTTGGATTCTACCATAGTTACGCCCCGTAACCGCACCAAATGAAATGATTCCACCCGTCACTTCAATGAGATTAAGGTTTTGGTCATAACCTATAACCTCAAATTTGTCAGTAGTCACAACTGTTTTATAAGATTTAAAAGGCTCAACACCTTTACTTGTAAGAGAAACAAATGAATAATCTTGTATTATTGTTCCAAAATTGTTACCGACAATGCCACCAACATCACCAGAAAACATGTGTATACTAGAAGAAGAAAGTTTAACTGATATATTTCTTAAAGCACCGTGATTTTCTCCTGCAATAAGCCCAACACACATATTTTTATTTTGTGAACCATTCTCCTCATTTCCAATGTTGATTACACCTGAAAAAGTCACATTTTCAATGTAAGCGTCGTTTCCAATGCTGTAAAACATACCACCAAAAACGGTATTTACATTTTCGAAGATTTTAACCGTACGATTAATGTTAATTCCCGTGATTTCAGCATATTGGTTCGTGCCAACGATAGACCCCTTAAACTCCTGCATTGGGAATAGATAAGAAACGCTTGAAACGTCTATAGTTGTGCCAATCTTATAGTGAGCATTGAAATCAAAGTTTATAAAATCTTCTTCACTGGTTAAAGTATAACGATTATTTTCTGTACCATTTTCATATTGAACATCTATACATATCTCTTGCCCAACTTTGTCTGCTCGTAAAATTCCATCAACAAGCCAATCCTGTGCAACAATGTAGAGTTTTGCTCTCATCTCCAAATCATCGACTCCGCCAGCAGATTTAGAGAACTCGCTGTCGGCAGTGATTGTAAACATGAATTTATTATCACTTTCAGTTACTGAAAGATTAAACATTTCATAAGTTGTTTGACCAATGGTGATAGAGTTATTTCTAAAATACGCAACAAGTGTTGGATTGTTTGCGACCTTGTTGTTATCAGCAAAAGCAACAACATAAGCCTCTTTTTTTAACGCAGAAATGCTTATTTCTTTTGTCGCTGTCGTAAGTGTCACGTTTGACACTTCTTCATATTTAAGAAATCTTATATTAATTGAATAAGAATATGTTTTTCCGTATTGAGTTACTCTTGCAAGAAGTGTATCTGTAACAGAATTTGCATTTTCAATATTTTGCTTTGCAGTGTAAGTCAAAGTTCTCATATTGAAATAACCATAGTTTGTCTCAATAATAGGATTATTGTTACTTGAATAATAAACTGATTTATTGTATTCCCAAGAAATGTAATTTTCTTTAAATTTATCTTCTATCCAAGAAGGTTGAGTTTCTCCTTCTTTTACAGCATAGAATAAATATCCATCTTTATTGTTAACCGACGCAAGGAAAGAAACCATTCGCAAATTTTCATTTTGTGTATTATAGTAAACATTGCAATTTGTTGCTTCTTGTCCTTTTACGCTATCGTCACCGCCTTCGACAGTCTTTGTTATATTTAATTTTTCTATAAAGTCAAACGATACGAAATGTATTTTATAAGTCTTAAACTGGTTAAATCTAACAAAATTCGCAATTTTATAGCCATAAACCGTAATGGTTAAATCCTCTGCTCCATTATCGCCATTTAAAAGTATGTCAAAAGATTTTTGTGATTTATTAACACTAGAAAGTCCAATAAAGCCCAATGTTTGGTCATCTTTTTCGACTCTAAAATCATTTATAGCTTTTGAGCCAGATTTTCCATTTGCGACAATTTGAATATCAAGTTTATCAGTTTTTGAAGAAAGGTCATTTTTAACAAAATAATTAATGCCTTCTCTTATTTCCATAGCTTCACTACCAATAAGGTTGTTGTCAGCATTTGTAGTAGTTGTGGTTACACTTTTAAGTGCCTCAATAGCAACCACTTTTATAGTTTTACTTATACCATTATCAAGTCGAATAAGGTAAGTGCCCTCACCAATTAGGTTTCTATTAAAAATAGAGAATTTAAGTTCATTATTTTCGCCACAAACACTCAATTCTGGCTCAAAGTTTGCAACATTGTCTCCGCTTAAATGATAGAAATAAAGTTTAGAAAAACTTGCGTCTGCTGTTAAAATTCCTGTTGCATCTATTTTATCGGTCTCATTAACGTCAATATAGAGTGTATCTGCATATTTTTCATCTAAATTTATATTTTTAGCACCATCTACTATCTTATATCTCAAATTAAAAAGCTTTTCTTCGCTTCTTCCAAACACATCAAAACAAAGGCTTAAATTTAAATTCTTTATTTCAACAGATTCGCTTCCTTGAATTCCTTTTATGTAAAGAGGCTCATCTAAATCGTTTATCAAAAGATATTTACTTGAGTTGTCTCCCTTGACCAACCCACTTAATGATGAAGTGCTGTTATAAACTTGTCCCTTATATCTAAATTGCAAATCCGCTGAATTAGTCAAGTCAATTTTAACGCTTGAACTTGCATCACTTGGGTCTACTGAAAGTCTAAACTCTTGCCAACCATACATATCTTCTTTATAGAAATTATAAAAAGTATATAACCCAGTTGCAGTTGTATTTTGCTGATTTACCAGCAATCTTTGAGGAATAACTTTTATTTCTACTGGAATTTTTAATGCAAAATTGACCGACGAAGAGCTTAATTTCTCGTACCCTTCATAGAAAAATTCTACATTATAGAATGTGTTGACATTTTTACCACTACTGCTTGAAACCTCGATATAATAATCGGTCGTTCCAGAGTTTTCGTCTTTAATTATTTTGCATACTTTCCCACTTAAAAGAGTTGTGTCTTGTGCAAAAACTTTTACACTCATAAGTGAATTAGTCTTCATGGTAATCTTTAAATACGCAACCTTATAGTTTTCATACAAATTTGCACCATTTTGTCTTGAAGTAAAACTTGGAACAAGTGTTAAACTATTTGTAGCAGTCCAGTTCGAATTGAAAGATACGGTTTCACTAAAAGCGTAGCCCTCGACATTTTCATTAATGGTTTCGTTCCCAGAGCCGTCTACATTAACTTGTTGGTAGGCGTATCCAACCTCACTATCTACAAATATATCTTCAAAGACCACAAATTCACGTTCGCACGACAAAACACTTTCGTTTTCTGTGCCTTGACCATTATATATAGCCACAAAGTAGAACTTATCGCCAGAAGTAACGGCTTTGCAATTTGAAAAATTTGCGGTGTTTTCATTCTCAATTTTGACAAATCTATAATGTTTGTTTCCAGCCAAATCTATTATAGCGTTGTTTAATATTGAATATTTAGTCCCCTCTTCATCAATAAAAAGTAAATATTCTTTTTCTCCTTTTGTGATGAGAGAAACCGAAGCGAATTCATTTGCATAGTTTGGGTCATTAAGACTAAATTTTAAAGAATTTTCATCAAGGCTATCAGTGCCATTTTTTTCACCATAGAAGTAAAACTTCATAGCAGTTTCTGTTGTGTTTTCTCCTAAATCGAAGTGGTTTACTGATGGTTTAAATTCAAGTGATTTTGTTACAAAAAGTTTTTCATTCGTTGCTGTGATGGAAGAAGCATATTCTTTAACATTAATTTCAATTTCTGCTGATCTATTGCCATCAATAGTTGTAACTGTTAAAGCGACATCTCCACCTTTAAGTCCGCTTATTTTATATTTAGTTGAAAAGTTTTGCTTTGAAATTTCTTCTATTGAAGCAATTTCAGGTTTACTGAATGAATATACTAATGCATCATTCATTCCTGATGCAGGATTAATAATTGTAAAATCAACATACTTTTCTTCACCAACCGCGAGATCGATTGAAGTGATTTCGCCTTGTGCATCACTACATATAAGAGATGTTTTTGAGTAATCAGGCTTACCACATCCAACAAAAAGGAAGTTTGCAAGTGCAAGCAACAGTCCAAATATTATAAAACTAAATTTTCTAGTTTTTGTCATATTTCACTCCTTTTAAAATCTCTAATACATAGCGTAAGTACGGTTTTACTTATATTGTTAAGTTTTCGCCTTGCAAAAATATTTTCATTTTTTTAGCAAAGCAATGTTTAATTTTTGATTTTAGTAACTTTTTTAAATAAATTCTATAAATCGTGCAAAGGAAATAGTTTTGCTTAAAATGGAGAGCGGGATAAAATAATTTATCCCGAATTTCTCGCCATTGCATGATTATTTCTTTTTCTTGGTTTCAATAATTGAACTTACATAAGGAAGTGCTCTGATTTGAACCATGGTTCTTGCAGTTGGGCTCGTGATAATAAATGCTTGTCCCACCGTTGCACTTACGATCTTATTTCGTTCCTCTCTATTGATACCACCCGAGTTTTTATAAAGTTCAACAAGGTCGTTAACATCATTTGGAGCAAGTGAGAAAATGATTGAATATTGACAAGCGTTAATAACCGCGGTTGATTGACGCTTAATTTCGTCACTACCCACGAAGTCGTTAATATTTTGAGTAATAACTATTTGCATTCCGCCATATTTTCTTATACGCTTTGCCATGGAAGTCATGAAGTTAAGAGCGATTGGGTATTTAGGGTTAATGAAAATGTGTGCTTCATCGACAACAACAATAACTTTTCTGTTTGTACGATGTAGTTCATTGTAGTCCTTATTGTTAATAACTTCACTTTCAATATACTTGAATACCAAAAGCATTTGCGCTGATGTTAATTTATCATTATTCCCAGCAATTAACGATTGAAAGTTGAAGCAAACAAAGTTTTCGTTCGTTTCAATAGATGTTGGCCCATTCCATAGGTTTGAGTTTCTTCCGCCTTTGGCAAATTTTCTTATATATGCCTCTGCTATTCTTAAATTATTAAGCAAGAACTCCTCTTTTGCCTCTTTGAGTTTTTCTTGAATAATATCATACAAATCATCAAATGTTGGATAATCTGTTGGTTTCAAAAGTTTAAGGTCAGTTTGTTCGTTGATGTTAAATCTATTGTAAAGCTCGAGGACGAGAGAGTTAACAAGTTCGAATGCATCTGACGAAATACCATCAAGAATTGTTCTAAAGAATTGTTCAAGGAATTGGAGGTGTTGGTTGAAAGAATCGTCAACCCTCTTCCTTTTATTGCTTTCATCTCCGTTGTCATCTTCTTCATCATCTTTGTCAAGAGCTCGAATAACATTAAATGGGTTTATAATACCTTGAAGAGAAGAACCTACATCAATAAGTTTGCCTTTTAGGTTGCTACAAAGTGAAGCGTATTCCTTTTCAGGGTCGCAAATGAATATTTTTGTATTGTCGGCCGCGAAGTTTGCAAGCAAGGTTTTGGTCGCATATGATTTACCAGAACCAGACTTTCCAATAATCATCATATTTGAGTTTACACGTTGAGCATTTCTTGTGAAGAAGTCGATGAAAACTGGGTAAGCGTTGTCTCCAATATAAAATCCCTTTTCATCTTGAAGTTCACTTGAAACAAATGGGAAAACTCCAGCAAGAGTATAAGTTGGAATACCGCGTTGAAATTCTTTTACATTGTCACGCATTGAAATTCCACTTGAAATGAAGGCATCAATTTGTCTACCAAACATTTCTGTGTATTTAAAGCCTTCTTGTTTTAACACTGCCTTAACATCTTTTCTTGCAGCATCTTCACATGTTATGTAAGTTGAGACATCATAAAGTTGTTGGTTAGAGTTTTTTAGTTCAACAAGCAAGTTTCTCAATGTGTCAATGTGGGTTTGAATTTCTATTCTTGCACTGCTTCTACCTGTTTTATAAAGTTTCGTTTCCATATCCATGATGGCTTTATCGATTTTACGCTCACTTTCATATTTAGGCGCTTTTGAAAATTTCATCACAACTTTGGTTCTGTCAAGAAGGAAGAATGACGCTCCCCATGCATTGCCAACTTGAAGTGGGTAATCAGTAATAGCAAATGTACGGTAGTTGTTGCCATCAATGTTGTACTTTCCAGATGAGAACTTGATTTTATCAGGAGTTGCCCAATTTATGTATTCACTCATTGGAACACTTTCAAGTTCACGTTCATTAAATTGTCTGTTATAATTTGCTCTCAAAAAGATTGCAAGTTCTTCACCTGTAAGTCTTTTTGTGGTTACAGGAGTGAGGGCAGTGGCAAGACATGAAGCCATACCGCTTACAGTATTTTCAAGTGCCTCTTTATCTTTTCCAAGCACAACTATGTAAAAATAATCTTTATAGATTTTGTCAGTTCTATTTTTGTATTCGAGGAACTGTACACGCTCTTCAAATATTCTTGCTCTGGCATCAATTTCATCTTGTGACATTTGCTTGTCGTAAAGTTGATCAAGGAGTCTTTCATATTTTTTAGTTTCGTTATAAGAATAATTATCAAGTACCATTGCTTTGTTAATTTTAACAATCTCGCAAACTTGACTGTCATCAAGTCTTCTAATTGCATTTGCAAAACCAATATCAATAAGGTTGTTTTGGCTATATTCATTTAAAAGTTCAAACAGCACTGGGCTCACTTCAAGAACTTCTGCAAAATATTCTCCATAAGAAATCATTCTATCTTGGTAAATTCCCTCAAAAGGAATAATATCTTTAATGTTTGGTTTGCCCTTGGCAGGATTTTTTTGATAAAGTTTTTTCTGCATCGAAAATCTTATCAGGTGTGTCATGGTAACATAAAGTCTATCACTATCGGCAATTTTAAAGAACATGGAAAAAGCAACAATCGCCCAAACGATTGCAAGCCAAATGTGCCCCTCAAAGTTTGACGCAGCAAGAAGCACTAAAACTGCAACTGCAACGATTGCAATTAAAAGGTCAATCGCTGTGAAGCCACGCACAAATTCAAGTTTAACTTTTGTCTTTTTTGGAATTACTCTAACCATGGTTAACCTCGCTAATTTATTTTACAACAAAATATATTAAAAATACAAACGAATAAACAAGATTTTACATAAAAATATATATATTTATTTTATTTGCAATTTTACGCAAGGCATTTTTTAGGAAATAATTATTTTATTATTTATTCGCTTAAAAATAAAAGCATATTCCCTTTCCCATGACTCAAGGCTTTATTTATTAATTTTTTATTTATTTTTTCACCTTTTTTTGCGATTATTTCATTATTCAACCCGAAGAGATTTTCTTTTAATGTTTTACCAATAACGCTGTTAATGTTACCCATAAATTTTACAGGCTTTTGAGATGTAGAATTTTCGTTTTGTTGGGAAGAAATTTGTGTAATTTTTACTACCCGATTGTACGACTCGTTTTTTGGAAAATTCAAACTTTTCTTTTGCTTCTTACGCTTCCCCACAACTACGCAACCTTCTCCCACTCCAACTACTTGTCTTACTAGGATTTCTGCCTTATCGCAAAGAATCTTTTTAACCTCTTTATGATCAAACACAATGTCTTTTATTACGCCCAAAAAGACACCATCGTCTGTATAAACATCTTTTCCTAATAGTGCAAAATTTGTCAATAGAATTAATGGCTTAATCGCCTCGGCACTTTCCACCACTATACAATCTTCTCCGCATGAAAAAATTTTATCCTCTTCAAGAATAAACTCTTCTTCACTTTCTTCGTCAACAACCACAAAACCTATAAAATGTTTTAATTGTTTATCAAATAATCCGTTTAAAATATAACCTATTTTTTCCCCTTGTAAAGAAATAATTTTTTTTGAAATAAATGATTTAATATTTTCCATATTATAAAATTATTTTTATTATTTTTTATTATGACTAAAAATTAAAAAAGTATTTTTTTCGACATTTGTTTTATCCTTTAAAATAAAGGAAAAAATTAAAATTTTCTAATTATATTTTGACAAAAATATATTTTTGTGCTAATATAGCGAGGTAAGGAGACTTTATGAAAAAAAACAACAAAGAAAAAAACGATAAAATCACAAAAGATATGGTTATTGATGACGTAATTAAACTTGATGAAAAACTTGGTGATGTTTTTATGGGATTTGGTATGCATTGCATATTTTGTCATTTAGGTCTTGAAGAAACAGTTGAAGAGGCGGCAATGGTACACAATGTAGATGTAGATTTTCTTGTTGAAAAACTAAACGAAGTATATCGCGAAAACCACAAATAAAAACAAATGGCTGTCATGCTAAACAGTCATTTTATTTTAAATTGACACAATTTTTTATTAATTTAAAGCAAAAAAAATCGTTCTTGTGTGAGCGATTTTTTATTTGCAAAATATCAAGATATTTATTCACCAAAAAGATTTTCGTTTATCTTATTTAGTAATATATCAATCCCCTTTTTACTCTTTGTTGAGACAAGCACCTCATTATCTTTAATAAGTATTGGGTGCGTTATTTTATCACATTTGTTGTACACAACTATTCTATTCTTCGTAGCACCAAGAGAGTCCAAAAGGTCGTTGGTAACTTTCATGTTTGATTCAAATTCTTTAATTCCATCGCTTTCTTTATCAAGACTAATATCAACCACATGAAGAAGTAAGTCCGCGTCAACCGTTTCTTCAAGCGTTGATGAAAAGGCGTCGACAAGCTGGTGCGGAAGGTCACTAATGAACCCAACCGTATCCGTTAAAACAGCGTTTTTCCCCTCACCTAGAAACAACTTTCTAGTTGTCGTATCTAGGGTTGCAAAATATTTGTCATCAGCATAAATTTTTTCTTTGGTAAGTACATTTAAAAGCGAACTTTTACCTGCATTTGTATAACCTACCAATGCAATCTTTGGAACTGATGAATTTAATCTTTCTTTTCGTGTGGATTGGCGTTGCGATTTAATTTTTTCAATTTGTTTAGATAGAGAATCAATCTCATTTTGCAAAATTCTCCTATCTAATTCTAGTTTTGTTTCTCCTGGGCCTCTCATTCCAACTCCGCCACTTCCAAATCTTCCACTGCTTCCACTTACCGCCGAAAGTCTTGGCAAGAGATATTTGTCTTGGGCAAGTTTAACTTGCAATTTTGCTTCTCTCGACATCGCTCCTCTTGCAAAAATGTCAATAATAAGCCCAACCCTGTCTACAACTTTGACGCCAAACGCATCTGCGAGATTTTTCATTTGACTTCCAGAAAGTGGGTAATCAACAATCACAACATCTACAATTTCTTCGCATTCGCTTATATATTTTTTTATTTCTTCAACTTTGCCTGTTCCAATAACGGTGGCCTTATTAAAGTCTTTTATGATTTGATAAAAATCATGTGTCACATTAAGTCCAGCAGAAAAACATAGGCGATTAATTTCGTCTAATTTTCTTTCTCTGCTATCATCTTTTTTAGTGCAAACCACCACCACAACGGCGTTTTCAATCACACTTTTTGTCTCTGTAAATTTAGCCATAGCCTATTATAACAAATTTTTAAGTAAAAGCAAACTTTTACGCCCTTAATATTTGTCCTGTTTGGACATTTATTAAAATATTTATGTTGTCTCCCACAGAATTAACAAAAGTAAACAGCCAGAATTTTTCTTTATTATCTTTTGACACAAGCACCTTCAAATAGCACTCGCCATCTAGTTCACCATTTTTCATGCTCGCTTTAAAATCATCTTTAAGAGCATCTTTTGAAATTGAAAGTGCCTCTTTATATCCAATTTGAAACTGTACTACTTGAAGTTCAACCACGCTTCCGCCATAACTAAAACTTATGCTGTCGCTTTCTTTCAATGCATAACCAATGTCATTCATATAAATATTTGACATTGGATTAAAGTACAAAATAAGTTGTTTAGCCACTCCATTTATTATAATTTCTGTCTCGACCTGTTCTTCATTTTGAGAAGAATAAAGTTTTACGCAAACAAGTGAAAAATCCGTTCTTTCTCCGCTTTTCCCGTCTATTATATACTCTTTTTCTCTTTCACCAACAGAAATTGAAGCATCCATAAATTCATTTTCACCAGCAAAATATAAGGTTGTAATTTCGCTCATTTTTTCATTTAAATCAAGCCTTGCCATGCAACCAAAAAGAGCAAATGACAGCAAAGCGACTGGCAAAAATGCAAATATTTTTTTCATAAAAACCTCTTATGATAAACTATGCATAAATAGGCTTTTTAATGATGAAATTAACATTATATAACTACTTTTACCTTCTTTTTTAAATACTTTTCCTTTGTTGCCTTTCCACCACGGTTATGTTTATCTGCAAAGTTTTCACAAAGAATCCTGCTTATTTTATCATGCAAGTATGGGTTTATCTTTTTAAGTTTAATGGACACATCGCTATGAATTGTGCTTTTGCTTCTTCCAAAGATTTTTGCAGTTTTGCGAATTGTATGATGAGTGGCAAGAATATGCTCCGCCTCCCTAGTTACCCTATCAAAAAGGTCTTCTTTCATGAAATACCTCCATGCTAATAATAACTATGAACCTTTTTGACAGAATATGACATTTTACGACAAAAAAAACTTGCTAGTGGTCAAAATGCCATTGCAAGCCTTTATTTCATGATTTTGTCAATTATTTTGTATATTCTTCGATTGCTTTTACGATTTGTTCAACAGTTTTGAGTTCACTAACTTTTTCGTCAGGAATAGAAACTTTAAACTCGTCCTCAAGGCTCATTAAAAGTTCAACGATGTCAAGAGAATCCGCACCGAGGTCTTCCATAATATTTGAGTCTTCTTTGATTTCGTCAACAGAAATGCAAAGTTGGTCAGCAATTAATTTTTTAACTTTTTCTAAAATCATACTTTCCTCCGCTTTATACATTATAGCACAAGTGAGAAGATAAGTAAACAAAAAACGCGATTTTTATCGCATTTTTGTTTTTGATATTTTTATAGACTTTTTATGTTTTTTTACTTGACAAATTATTTAGATTGCAAATCAAGATAATCATTTGGGTCTACATATTTGCCATCTTTTTGCAATGAAAAGTGAAGATGTCCGCCAAGGTCCGCTTCCCCTGTTGCACTCTCTGATGCCGAACCAATTTTTTGCCCCGCACCCACCTTATCTCCAACTTTCACAAGCAAATTTTCATCAAGTGAAGAATAGATTGAGACAAGTCCACTCGCATGTTCAATTTTTATGGTATGCCCGTCTAAAATGTCATAATTAACCGCTGTTACTTTTCCATCAAGCACACTATAAACATCAGTTTTGTCACTAGCCAGGTCAACGGCGAGATGTGCCTCCCATTGATTTAATGTATCATTCTTTTGTAATTCTTGATTTGAAAAGTCTTTAACAAGTAATGCTTCTTGCATAGGCAAAGCAAAGTTTAGGTTTTCTGTGCTTGTTTGAACCCCTTTACCTAGGCTCGCCATGAGCGTAAAGGTAAGTGCAACGACAAACACCATAAGCCCGATTGCGCAGTACATTCCGTAAGTCTTGAAAAACTCAACAAATCTGTTCTTTTTTTGAATTTCCATTTTTTAACCTCCTGCCAATTTATCGACCAAATTGAATAATTTTATGCTTCATTTTTTACGAATTTTGTCAAAACCCAGTTACAATCATTGGAAAGCCCAAAATCGCACTTTTACCATTTATAGCAAGTTGAAAGTTCTCTTTTTTGCCATCTATAAGCAAGCATTTATCGTATTCTTTATAGAAGCCTTCATAAACGGCATTCTCTTCAATATCCCTACATCGATAAATTTCATCACAAGATTTAGCAAATTTTGAAAAATCAAATTCATCAAAATAAAAAATCACGCTTTTACTTTTATCAACAAAACATTGCCAAGTATTATCCGCAAAAGTGGTATAAAAATCATTCCCATTTTGTATGGAAGAACACCCCTCAATCTCTTTTTCTGTCACAAGCACCACTTTATCATAATTTTCAAGATTAAAATGGTCTCGTGAAACAAGCGACACAGAAAGTAACATTATAACGCCACAAAAAAAGGCAATCACGTTTTTCATGATAAAATGATTGCCGTTTTTTCATAAAAATTATGTCAAACCTCGTTAAAAAAAGTTGAAAAATCTATTTTCCAAAGATTTTCTGCGACATTTTTATCACCAAGACTTTCTGCCAAAACAGTTAGAATGTATTTTTTATTGGAATAAAGTTCCTCATTCTCATCGAGAATGATATTGCTTGCAAAGGTTGTCTTGTTTTGTGGTGCAAGAGGTCCATTATAATAATAGTAACCATCTTGTAAATTATATTTCCAGTTTGGTGCGAGGTCAACATTTACATTTATAATTTTACTTTCGGTTGAGAAAATGTAAATTTTGGAACGCAAAAAGACTTCATTCTCTAATTCTAGATTTTTGACAAACAAATCTTGCTTCAATTTTTCTCCCGGAAGAAATGAACCGTCGATATTCACCGACATGGAATTCGCTTGGTCTTTTCTCATTTCAAGTTGCATGCTGTCCCCTAGTTTTAAATCTGTGGGAAAAGAACCAGTGTTTTTGTAATAAAAACCAGTAAAACCTAAAATTACTGATATCACTAGTCCAATAGCAAGTGCCACGCATGAAAAAATCCAACCAAAATTTTCTTTACTTACTTTCATATAAGTATTTTTGCAATTATGGCTTGATTTTATTCAATTAATTCTTTATAACAATTTGCTTTTGTTTTTTCTACGCTTTGCACGTTCGGTTCTAAACTTATCAATTTGTTCTTGTTTAAAGACTTTACTTTCTTCTACAAGATTATCCTTTCGCACTTGCCATTTGTACTTTCTATTTCCATAAGCCATATCATAAGACAAGATGCATATACCTTGGATAAGATAAACATAGTAAGAGTAAAATCTCCAAAGAAGAAGAACCCAAACAAGTACACCTTCAACGCTTACCACCGAGGCAAAAGCCGCTGAAAACGAAATTTCGTTAAGTCCTGTTCCGCCCGGCATAGGGAAGAATGATGATGAAAGATCAACAAGGACAGACATAACCACGAGTTTGATAAACATAGTTCCTTCAAGCCCCGGAACAAACAATTTCACCACGAAGAAAGGAATCGCATAGTTTGCAACGAGTCTGGCAAGACAAATAAAAAATTCAATCAAAAAGTCTTTTGGGGAACTTGCGTATTGTTTCATTACATCTTGGAAATCACTGATATACTTGGTTATTTTTTCATATTGTTTATCATAATTCTTTACAATTTTCATTTTGTAAAGAAGTTTAAGAACTTTTACAACAAGTTTTTTGCCCACCGTTTTACAAATGCACAAAAATAAAGTCGCACCAAGCACCACAGCCGATAACACAAATCCAATAATACTCATAACAGAAACGAAAGTTCCGTAACTTTTATCGACACTTGAAATTATCAGGCATATAAGTGACACCAGCGTCCATGCAATTTGACAGAAAATATATTTGGCAAGAGGCACTGAAAGTGCTGTATGCAATGGCACCCCATGATTTTTTAAGTAGGTTATTTGGAAAGGCTGTCCCCCTGTCGACATCGGCGTTACACTATCATAATATCTTCCAATTTCAGCCGTTTTATAGCCTAAACCAAATCTCCATTTGCCTGTCGAAACTTTAAGCAAGTATGATATTGAAAGTGTTTCTGCTGCTACGACTACACCAAACAACGCAATAGTCGCAAACAACGCTTTAACATCAAGTCGAAAGCCTGTTATTGGAACAAGTGGTTCTTTTGAAATTTGATAAACCAAAATGCCCGCCACAACCGCAATATTTATCACAAAGAAAAGAATATTTATAATTTTGCTCTTTTTGCTACTCTGCTTTGAAACAGTTTGTTCGTATTCATCAAACTTTTGCTTTTGTGCACTAGTTGAATCCACATCGGCTTTTACTTCGGATTTTTCATTGTTTTCTTGAGGCTTAACTGAATCACTCACTTCTAGGCTAGGTTTAGTTTCAGCATCGCCTGGTTCTTCGCCTTCTTCAAGAGCAGGATTTTTTTGTTCAATAAAAGATTGCTCGCTCGAAGCAACCAAAACATCTTCTATTAATCCCTTCTCTTCCTTTTTCATGTAACACAATAGTAACAAAAAAGATACCTCTTTGTCAAGAAAAGGTATCTTAAAAATCTAAATTATTTCAAAAGGTCGCTAAATCTAGATGGATACTCATAAATTTTATAGTCTTGTTTAAGCACACTTAAGTTTGCTTGTTGATAACTCGTGGTATTGTCGCTGTAAATTTCGTCGTACATAACATCAAAGTAAGTCTTGTCAATAAGTGGATTTACCCTTGTTGTGTAGAGAACATTAAGAGCATCTTCGCTTAAAGAAAAGTTTGAGTCAATTCCTTCAAAAAGATTTTTACATGCACCAGTATAGATTAAAATATGGATTCCATAACTTGTTTTAACATATCCAGAGACATCACCAATTTTAGCATTTCCTTTGTTGTAAAGTTCAATTGCGCCATCATTAAATGATGAAACAAAACTATTAGAAACAAGGTTGCCATTTTTATCTACGCCTATAACATAATTATTCCCGCCTTTGAGCATTCCTGGATCTTCATTATACTCATAAACAAGGTTATTAATTTCATCTCCAACTTTATTCACATCACCAGTTGCTTGTGCCTTCGAAAGACGTGAGGCAATGTCACTATACACTTCTTCAACACTTATAGTCTTGCTCTTTTCGCCATCATAAGTTTTAGTTCCATTGTTGTAAATTCTTATAACAGGTTCAAGTCTATTATAAACACCTTCAATGTTTGATTGGTAGTCCTCATAAAGACTTGGGTCTTTTGCGTCCTCATACTCTTTAGTGTAAGCATCATAATCTTTCTGTTGGTCATCATCAAACTTAATAAGAATGTTTGCAACAGTAAAATATTTGTTGTCTGTCGCCCCTTCTTTGAAGTAATACATCTTATCAAGTGAACTATTTAAAGTGCTATCATAGTTTGAATCTTGTTCAATAACATATTGAGAATAACCCGCTCTAACCTTGCTTGCGTAGAGGTTTGCAATTTTTGTTGTGGTAACATTTGTGCTGTTTTCGTCCAAAATGCTTTCATTGTATTTTGCACAAACATATGTCTCATAAACAGAGTTATAAAGTCTATCTATTTCACGCATGAAAACATCTTTTTGGTCTGTATTAAGCCCAAGTCCATACTCATTTGCTTTAAGATTTCTATAATAGTCTCTAAACGCTTTCTTTTGCTCTTGACTATTAAGTCTTTGAAGAAAGTTGGTATAGATAAGCTCTTTATCTTCGTTTTTATTTATATCTCTTGCGTAAGTGTAAGTAAAACCACTTAAAAGTTTTGCAGATTTATTTTCTCTTGTTATAGTTTTTGTTACGGCATTGTAACTCGCATTTTTAGTGTACCCTGCAAATGTTACAGAATTTGTATCCTCGTCTTGTGAAGTCTTTTCTTCCCCAACAACATCTTTATAGAAAACATCAAAGTTTGACTCAAAAGCATCTTCCACTTCGCTATAAAGGTATGTTTTTTCTTTTTCGCTAAGGTTAGTTCCGTCGCGTGAAATATTGAAAGTCTTTTCAGCAGTGTCCACCAAAATCTTCGTATTTTCAAGAGAAGAAAGCATTTGCTTGTAGGCTTCCTCTTTACTCATTCCATAATACTGAACATATTGATATCCAGTTGTTTGGTAAGCATACATAAGTTCGCGTTTAGATATTTCATATCTATGACCGTCTTTTTCAACCGTTGCCACAGTTTGAGTGTAGTAATTTTTATAGTTTGTGTCCACCAAAGAGCACCCTGCAAAAAGAGACATGCAAAGTAGCAAAGAGCACATTAAAAATCCAGTAATTCGTTTTTTCATAATTCTCCGCTTTAATTATAGACAAACTCATGCGAGTTTATCCTCTTATACGATAAAGATAATATCATATCAGCATAAAATTTTTCAAGCATTTTGACGCTATTTTTAATTTTTTCTTAAATTTATTGCCTTTTCAAACATTTCGGTAAGCATTTTGACGTCTTTAAGAACATTTTGAGATGGAACAAATTTAATACGAATATCATTTGAAATAACAAGTTTGCCACCTTGCGACGAGGCAACCTCTGCAAGGGTTTTGTCAATAATATTTTCAGTCTTTTTAAGCACAATATAGCATTCAAGTTTAGTAATTTTTATTCGTTCAACATTAAATTCACTGGCTTCATTACGCATAAGTGCAAGCATGCAAAGATTTTTAACCTCATTTGGAGCCTCCCCATAGCCGTCACTAATGCTTTCAAGCAAGCTTTGCATCTCTTTTTGGGTCGTTAAACTACTAATTTTTGTGTAAAGAGCAATTCTCTGTTCGCTGTCTTCAATATAGTCTTCACTTACGAAAGCAGAAAGTGCAACTTCAAGTTTAACATCACTCTTTTTATATACTTTTTCACCGCGGATTGCTTTAACCTCTTCGTCAAGAAGTTTAACATACATATCGTATCCAACTTTTGCAATATGACCATGCTGTTCACGTCCAAAAATATTCCCTGCACCACGAATTTCAAGATCACGCATAGCAATCTTAAAGCCGCTACCGAGTGCCGAAAATTCTTTCATTGCTTCAAGGCGTTCATACCCTTCATCAGTAAGTTTTTTATCCTTAACATAAGTAAGATAAGCGTAACTCAATTTGTCGCTTCTTCCAATCCTCCCACGAAGTTGATAAAGTTGGCTGAGTCCCAATCTGTCTGCCTCAATTATAACCATCGTGTTGGCAAAAGGAAGATTTATTCCATTTTCAATAAGCGTCGAGGCAACAAGCACATTATACTCGCCGTTATAAAGTCTTTGAATTACATTTTCAAGAACTTTTTCATTCATTTGACCATGAGCAATTCCAACTTTTGCATCGGGCAAAAGTGTTCGCAAGTGGCAAGCAAATTCCTCAATAGTTTCCACTCTGTTGTAAACAACAAAAGCCTGCCCACCCCTTGCAAGTTCACGCGAAATAACATCTCTCAACAGATCATCACTTTGCTCGGCTATATAAGTTTGTATAGGCAATCTGTCGCGTGGTGGTGTTTCGATAATGGAAATATCTCGTATACCAGAAAGAGACATATTAAGCGTTCTTGGAATAGGCGTTGCAGAAAGGGTTAACACATCTATATTTCTGTGTGCATCTTTAAGTTTTTCTTTGTGCTCGACGCCAAAGCGTTGTTCTTCATCAAGCACTAAAAGACCTAAATCATGATAAATCACATCGCTAGACAAAATACGATGCGTTCCAATCACCATATCCACTTCGCCTTCTTGCACTCGTCTCAATATATCTTTGACTTGAAGAGGCGTTTTAAACCTGTTTAGCACCTCAACCCTCACACCGAAAGGTGCAAGCCTTTCTTTCGCGGAACGGTAATGTTGTTCGGAAAGAATAGTCGTAGGGCACAAAAGAGCAACTTGTTTGCCATTATATACGCACTTAAAACATGCACGAAGAGCCACCTCGGTCTTGCCATAGCCAACATCACCGCAAATAAGCCTATCCATAACTTTGTCGCTTTCCATATCTTTGTCAATATCATTTATGGCTTTAAGCTGGTCTTCTGTTTCTGTGTAAGGAAAAGCATCAGCAAATTTCTTTTCAAGATATTCATCACGTTTAAAGGCGTAGCCTTTTACAAGTGAACGCTCTTTATAGACCTCAACAAGGCTTATTGCCATTTCATGAATTGACGCTCTTACACGATCTTTAAGTCTAGCAAATTCCGCTCCACCTAGAGAAGAAAGTTTTGGCTGTGTTTCAGCACCAATGTATGCAGAAATTGAGTTTGCCTCTTCACTTGGAAGATAAAGTCTGTCTCCGTTTTTATATTCAATAACGAAATAATCCTTTTCGATATTGGAGATTTTCATTCTTTCAATTGCTATACATTTACCCACGCCGTGAAAAGCGTGAACAACATAATCTCCTAGTTTTGGCAAATAGAAAACAGCATGTTTTCCTCTTGAAAAACCACTATTTTTTGACCTAAAAAGGCTATCTGCACCAATTGCGGTGAGCCCCTCTTTCAAAAAGCAAAATGATAGTGGCATAGCAAGTGGGGAAAGATAAATCTCTCCACTTATAAGGTTTATACTTTCATCATAATCATGCCACGCAAGATTATTTTCGTTTAAAAATTCTTGCATATTTTTAAGAAAACGCTCTTCGCCAGTAAACAAAATTATGGCCTGATTAAGGTTTTTAAAATCAAGAATATCTTGTTTAAGAGCCATGAAGTCCGTCAAATAACTTCTTGGCGGAATTTTTTCATTTTTATATGAAACAGGAGCAATGTCAAAATTATCAAAAAGATAATCCGCCCTTTCATACAAGTCTTCAAATTCAGCATAAAGAGAAGGTTTGTAAATGCTCATAGCTTGGTAGGAATGTTTTAAGAGTTCAATCTCTTCCATGACCTTTTTAGGCTCGTCCATTATTTTCACACCATCAAGTGTAAAAACATCGTCCTCACCTATTGGTAGTGAAGCGGAAAAAATTTCCAATTTTTCCATTTGCCCTTTATTTTTCATGGTTGAAACTTCAAAAGTAGAAATCTTTTCAATAAGGTCGTCAAAGAATTCAATTCTTACGGGGGCATCAAGGGTTGTTAAGAATATATCAACAATTTCTCCTCTAACCGCAAATTGTCCTGCTTCTTCAACAAGGTTTACCCTTTCATAACCAAGACTTGCAAGTTTTTGGCTTAATTTATCCAAATCGGCAGTACCATTTTTATTTAAAATAATTGGTTTAAATTTAGATTTATCAAACTTAATCATTGCTGAACTTGGCAAGAAAATAAGTCCATCTAGTTGACCAGAAAGATATTTGTTTACTCCTTGTGCAAAAGGCAAAAGATTTTTATCGTTTTCATCTTCCACCTCTCTTGCACACGAAATAATCTCAATTTTTTTACCAAATCCTTCCAAGGCACGTTTTATTTTACCAGCACTTGGATAGTTTGAGCACAAAAAAAGCAGATGGTCAAATTTTTGTAATAATGCTACTTTTTCACCATCTCCTAATCCCGCAATAACTTTCCCAGACGAAAGTATTTTGTCAAGTTGTTTAAAAATATTGCCTCACTTTTCTTGCAAAACAATTTGCCCTATTTTATAAGTTCCAAAAGTTTGTCAACTGCTTCATCAGTTGCCTTGTCAAAAAGTCCAATATCTTCTGGTCTTATTTTAGATAAAACATAGTCAGCAAGGTCAACCGACTTGTCTCTCCCAACTCCCACACGCAATCTCTCAAAGTCTTCACCAATGTATGAAACAATAGACCTTAATCCATTATGGGTTCCGCTTGAACCTCTTTCACGATAACGCAATTTCCCTTTTTCAAGGTCTATATCATCAACAACAACAATAATCCTAGCGTCGCGAAACTTGTTTTTCAAAAGCACAACGCTTTCTCCGCTGTTGTTCATGTAAGTGGTAGGTTTGACAAGCAAAACTTTCTGTCCATTACATGATGTTTCTCCTACATGCGCCTTATACTTATCCTTCGTGATACTTACATTTAAACGATTTGCAAGTTTGTCTAACACCATGAAGCCCATGTTATGAAAAGTGTTTTTAAATTCATTACCTTCGTTTCCAAGACCAACTATAATTATCATAATTCCTAAACCTTTTGATTTATAATTTTTGAAAGAGGTTCTGGAGAAGAAGTAATCTTGCTTTTCTCAATATAGCACCCTTTCAAAGTAACATTTTTGCAAACAATGGAGTCTTTAACAACATTTCCGCTTTCTAAAATTGAACCACTTTCAATAACACTTTGTCCTAAAATTGTGTTATTTGGATAGACCACTGTTCCCTTTTCAATCTCACAATCCGCTTCAATGTAGACATTATCGCCAAGCATTATAACACCATTTTTCTTATGATAGGCCAAAATTTTTTCTTGTAAAATGGAATTTACAAGATTGATTTTTTTCGCATCATCGACCCTAAAAAGATTTTTGCACTCGTACGCAACATCACCTACAAGTTCTCCACACACTCTTGAAAGATAACTTGTTTTAATAATAAGTCCACGATTAAGGCGTAAATAATTCATTCCTCTTTGAGAAAAATAATCTATTATCTCTTGAAAAGATTTTTTGTCAAACAAAGGGGTATCACTAAAAAATAATGCGATTATAGGCTTGTCTGTCTCAATTTGTTTTAAGCGAGCAATTTCATCCCCCTCATCTATTATCTTTTGTTCACAATCGTTTCCAGCCATAAGAGTCCATTCAAGCATTGTTTTGCCAGACAGGTTTAATTCATTAAAGTGAGGACATATTTCCTCACCTTTAACCTTTGCCACAACATAAAGCACTTCATTGGCAATGTAGTCGTGATTAAGCACTTTTATTAGTGTGTTTGGCAAAATAGAAGACTCTTCTTCTATTGCCTCAAAATCAAAAGAAATTTGGTCTTTTGAAACCATTAAATCAAGTTCTGTCGTTTCCATGCAAAAATTATATAATTTTTATCCTAAATTGTCAACCTTAATTGAAAATAAATATTTTTCAAGCAAAAAATAAATAATATTTAAAAAAATACAAAAAATCGTTTTAAATTTAATATTTTTTATGATATTATCTTTTTATAAAAAGGAAGAAAAATGACAAAAAAATATAATTTAAATAAAATTTTATTATTTTCAATTTTTTCATTAATTTTAATTCTAGCGGGCATAGGATTAAATTATTTTGCCGTGGCTTTTGCTGATAGTGCAAATATGCTCCCCTCTGAAAGCATTAAAGTCTTAAGTCGAGAAAACGAAAACACCCCATTGTCTCCAAACGCAACGACAATGATTCCAACTGGAGACACAATTTATTCTTATAAATGGGAAGAAAGTTCTAAAATAAACATATCATTCACAAATGAAAACATAACAAGCGGAAATGTTTCGCTTCGAATTGAACTTTTAAAAGGTTATATCAATAACGAACTTGACTATTCAAGTGATGACAGAATTTATATTGAAAATGCACCAAATGGCAAGGTCAGCGGAAATACTTTTACCTACAACTTTGATATAGACAATGGAGTTGTCGATTCAACTGGCGTTGTTAGCACAACCATTAAAGGGTGGGGAATTTACCGCTTTACAATAAAAATTGTAAACAGCGGGCAAGAATTTGCCTCGGCACTTTACAATATCGCTCCCAAAACTGACTTAATAAAACCTGCTTTTTCAGTAACAACAAGAGGAAGCACCTCATCAATGCATGACGACTACATCTGCTCTATCACAAACCAAGGTGACTACAAATTTGCCGACACAACAAAACTGATTTGGCACGCCG
This sequence comes from uncultured Clostridia bacterium, assembly GCA_934793215.1. Taxonomy (GTDB): domain Bacteria; phylum Bacillota; class Clostridia; order Christensenellales; family UBA1242; genus Caccovivens. Next base: position 229,365 of record CAKVOP010000002.1, read on the forward strand.
AAGGTGTTTCGGTTGAAGGCAAAAGTTATTGTTTGACTTATGCAGACAAAATGGCAACAGGTGCAAACTTTGATGACTATCTTTACACAAGTGTTGAAAGAACTGGGCTTAATTTTGTTTTCAACGCTCACAAAGGTGAAAAATATATAAACGGGAATTGGAATATTTACTGTGAATATAAACCAAACGAATTCAATAGTTTGGAGAGTGACAAAATAAGCATTAAAAATGGTGTAAATTTCAATTTGACTGCTTTCATTATCTCCGTAGTTTCTGTTGCGGTGGTTGTAACGGCAATATTTACCCTCTGCCAATTTGCTAAAGCAAAGAAAGAAAAAGTTTGGTAAGTCAATATTTTAAAAAAAACAATAAAATAAGGATAGGAAAATATATAATATAACGATTGCACGAACAAAGCAAAAATAGATAATTTAAAATATCATTTGTATATTTTATAAAACGAATTTATTGAATAAATAAAAGAGAACATAGAAACCAATCTATGTTCTTTTTTGTCTTGTAGGAAAAATATTTGTTCTTTTTAGTCTATAAGATATTATGGAAATTTGCCCCCATAAAATGTAGGTAACTATGGCAATACCCTCGTATCGTGCTTAACGATACTTTGAAAGCCTCAACGTCATTTTCGCAGATATATAATTTTAATTTTGAAATTTCTTGGCCAATTTCCTGTATGTTCTTATGGTTTACAAGATAGCACATATTGGATTCATCTTGAAGCCATGTGTACTCTAAATTCTCCACTTCCATCACGATATCCATATTTTTTATGTTATCTTTTTCTTCGACCAATCTTTCAATTTCAAAACACTCACTCTGCATTCTCACAAGCGATTTGGAAACAATGTCATCTTCAATACAGCATATCGCTATCAAAAATATCGTTATGATTGCAAAATTTATATAATGCAAAACCTTCATTATGCCACCAACCTTTTAGTGACAAACTCACGCCCTTCACCCTTCATTGTTTGAATATATCCTTGCCCCGCTTGGTCAACAGCCAAAAGAAGAACATCTTTTATTTTATACACTTTTTGTTTCTTCAATATAGTATTCACCTTTTCTTCATCAAGGCGAGCGACTTTCAGGTTCTCTTTCATCAGTTTACCTTCACTAATAAGGATAATAGGCAAAAAGCTATCCTCAACTTTATTTTTATTATCTCCATTTGTGGCTGGGGCATATTCTGCTTTTGGCAATACTGAAACTTTCCCATTTGTTTCCATAATGGCATACTGGACCTGTCCTATTGAAAAATATCCACATTCGCGTAAAGCCGCGTAAAGGTCGTCAGTTGAAAGATTTAATTTTTTCATTGCGTTATAGTCTATGCCTTTGGGATTTATCACAATAACTGGCTTGCCACTTATTACCTTTGAAAACCACTGACTGCTTTTGGTAAGAATTGTAAGCAAAAAGTGCAAAACAACCAGCGTCAAAAGAGGAACTATGCCGTGAAGCACAGGAACGGAGACTTCGGCCATGGGTATAGTTGCAAGGTCGGCAATAATCAAAGTTAAAACAAGTTCAAAAGGTTGCATTTGCCCTAGTTGTCGTTTACCCATCAGTCTAAACACAAGAAGCACAATAAGATAAATGATAATTGACCTAAATATAATCGTAAGCATGATTATATTATTACCCAAAAATGTATTTTAATTATACATTTTATCAACTAGTAAAGTGTTGTTAATGCTTTCTATCTTTATCCTCGCTTAAACCCAAAATTTTGCCAATATTTTTTGCTCGATATTTTAATGGAGATTATAAATTCAAATGAAATTTTATCAAAAAACTAACTAATCAAAAAACTAACTAAATAAGGTTTTAAATTAGGCATTTTTAACTTTAACCTTTTTTGGTTTTAATCTATCCGCTGCAAGCACGAAGAACGCTTTAATATCAATCATGTTAAACGCTCCTGCAAGAAGCACAAATGAGCCCACGCTGACCACCCCACCAAGAAATAAAGTTATCAGTTTAGGTAAAAAATGCCCACAAATTCCAGTTACGAATCCCGTTAATGCAGAAGAAGGGATTGCAAGTAAAATGATTTTACCAAGACTTGGCAAAATATTTAATTTGACCTTTGTTTTTTTCTTTAACAAAGCAAGATTTAGCACGCTTGTTATAGTAAAGTTTGCTCCAAGAGCATAAATAAAGGCATTTATTCCAAATAAAGATGGTAAAAACCATAAACATGCAAACATTGCCACCCCACCAGCAACAAAATTGACAAACGAACGCTTTTCATAGCCTAAACTGTTCAAAATTGCACTGGTTATATTTGTTAAACCTATTGGAATAAGCACCCAAGCCGATGAGACTAAAAGTGAGCCACTTAAAACATTATCATATAAAACCTCGCCCGCTAGTTCTCCCATACCCAAAAAGCATGGAACAAAAAGTGCCGATATAAAGAGTGAGAAAAAAATTGAAGTTTTTATCCTTTTTTCTATATGCTGTAAATCATTTTGTGTGAGTGCTTTTGACAAATCGGGCACAAGTGCTGTTGAAAGAGAGCCAATGATGGAAGAAGGTACATAAAGAAGTGGCATTGTCATTCCAACAGCGACACCGAACATTGCAAGTGCCTGTGAATTCGTGTATCCAATCGCAACAAGACGATTTGGAACTATAAACGCAATAAGTGGTTGCACCAAACTGCCAATCACTCGCATAACGGTTATTGGAGTAGACTGCTTGACAAGTGGAACAAATTCTTCTCGTTTAAAGCGTCCCAACTTACCTCCATAATAGAAAAAGCAAACAATTACAAGCATCATCGAGGCAAGGCATGCTAAACTCATTGTCCAGCCAAGATTGAAAGCATTTTCAAACGCAGTAAAACTGGTTGAAACAAAGAGTACTCCTAAAACAATTCTCACCACTTGTTCATAAAATTCGGTCACGCAAAGTGCAAAATAGTTGTTTTTTCCCCACATTGCACCTCGAAGGACACAATAGACTGATGAAAACACTAAACTTGGAAGCAAAACAATTAAAATTTCGATGCATCGTGACTCGGTAAATAATCCAGCAAAAACCTTTTTAAAAACAGACACAACGCCACATAAAACGATACTTAAAACAAGCCCATAAATTAGAGCCGTGGTTATTAAAGACCTTTCCTTTCCATATTCTCTTCTTGCCATATAAGAAGAAGAAAGTCTTGAAATGATAAGAGGCATACCACTTGAAATCACCGTCAAAAGCACCATAAAAACTGAAAACGCAACCTGATAAAGTCCCACGCCCTCCGCCCCGACTTGGCGAGACAGAATCATACGGAATATAAAGCCCGAAATTCGTGTTAAAAACGAGAAAATTGTGATAAGTGCAACAGTTTTAAATAGTGATTTCATTATCATCTCCTCATATAAGATATTTGCAAGGCATAAAATTTAATACTACAAGGAGCATTATGAAAAAATATTTAAACAATTTTTATCGCGTCAAAAAAGGAGATACGATTGACAAAATCGCATCAATTTATGGCGTTAATCCAGTTAAAATTCTTATTTTGAATAATTGTTCCCCTCTTTTAATTAAGGAAAGCACAATCCTTCTTATCCCGATTTCTTTTTAAAAAGTGAAAAGAAAAACTTTTCTATTTTGTCGTTGTATTTATAAGATAAATAGATAAGTGTCACTGCACCTACCGCAAGAACAGCCCAAACAACTAAACCCCAACCATAATAGGGAATTATATCTCCGCTTGACAAGTAGCTCACTAGAAATATTCCAATGGGTCTTGAAATAAATTGCGTTGTCATAAAAAAGCCCCAACTCATGTCAGTAAGTCCAGCGACCAGGCACAGAATATCGTCTGGGAAAAGCGGTAAAAGCATCATAAGAAAAAATGAATACTTATATTTTGATAGTTTTTTTGTCCATTTCTCTTGAGCTTCTTTGCCCACCATAAAACGAACAACTTTTTTGCCAAATACCCTGCCAATAAAAAATGCCACCGCACTCCCTAAAAGTATACCCGCGAGGCTTAAAAGGGAGGACTGAAAGGGACCAAAAATTAAGCTTCCCGCCACCACAAAAATAGGCGAAGGAAGAGGCAAAAATGTCACTTGCAAAAATTGAAGAAACACAAATGCGAATCTTCCCCAAAAACCAAGTGATAAAATAAAATCTTTGAGTTTTTCTGCTGAATTAAGTTTTTCCCACAACCCCATCCATTTCAATATAAAGTAAGACAAAACAGTGAAAGCACATATTGCCAAAACTACAATTAGTATCCTTAAAAATTTCTTTTTCTTTGAAAGAGATTCCATATTTCTATTATCTTAAAACTAAACCTTTCTATTCGCAAAGAATATTATTTTTTCTTATGCAAATAATACATCAAAAAGGAGAAACTATGGAAAACGATAAGAAAGAAAAAGCTCATAAAAAGAGAAAAACTGGGTCGTTTATATGGCTTATGAGTGTCTGTTTCATCGCAGTAGGACTACTTCTATTTTGTCAATTTTACTTTGGGGATACAATAAACTCCTCTACCACTTTTTATGAGGGCACAAAAATCAATGGTATTGATGTCTCTGGACTTAAAAAAAGCGAAGCACAAGATTTGCTTCAAACAACTTTTATAAATCAAAAAGACAATATAAATCTTACATTATCCGCAAACGGCAAAGACTATGTTATTGACGGAAAAAATCTTGAATTTGTGGGTAATTTTGACGGAAACCTCGACCGAATTCTCGCTTACGGGCATGAAGGTAACATATTTGAAAAGCAAAAGGTTAAAAGCCAAATTGCAAAAGACGGTCTGGATATCTATATTCCCTATGAAGACATGCTAGGCAATCTTAACGATAAAGTAGAAGAAGTTTTGTCACAAGTCGAGGCACTGCCAACCTCCACCTTTATTTCTTTTGATCCTAACAGCGAGCAAATGTTTACATTAAATGAGGGCGGAAAAGGTTATGTTGCCAATAGAGATGAACTGAAAAAAAGTATCGCCCAAGCTCTTGCAACAGGTCAATCAAAAGTAGAAATACCTCTTCAAGAAGTCTTACCAAAAGAAGATTTATCTTCTCTATTAAATCAAATATCCTTGCGTTCAAAATTTAGCACAAACTATGCAAAATCAACTCAAAGTCGAAAATCCAATATAAAACGTGCCCTCTCTGCTTTTAATGGCATGATAGTTGAACCAGGACAAAGAGTGTCGTTTAATGAAGTAACAGGGCCTCGCACAGCAAGTAACGGCTATAAAGATGGCAAGGTTATTATTGACGGAAGTTATGTTTCAGGTATAGGTGGTGGCGTTTGCCAAGCTTCGACAACATTATACAATGCACTTCTTCTTGGTGATATAACAGTTACAAAATCTTTTCACCATTCTCTCCCCGCTTCTTATGTGCCATTATCATTTGACGCAATGGTAAGTGAAGGTTACGCAGACCTTGAATTCGTAAATAACCAAGACACACCAATTTACATCAAAGCCTATGGTACAGACGAAGAGGCAATCGTCGAAATATATGGTGCACCTCTTGAAGATGGGCTTGAAATAAAAATTAGAAGCGAATTAGTAAAGGTTTTGCCACACGAAGGCGATACAATAATTAAAGATAGACTTGGCGAATATTCAAACAAAGTCCTATACGAGGGAGAATATTATCGTTTAAAATATCCACACGAAGGCTATGAAACACGCGGTTATTTGCAATATTATCGCAATGGTGAACTTGTAGAAGAAAAGGAAGTTCGCCATGATAGCTACAAGCCTCAAAAAGGTGTTATCGTAGAAGGAGTTTGGGCGTTAGAAGAAGGTATGGAATTGCCAGAAAATGGCGTAAAATACATTTCGCCTCAAAAAATAACACAATCTGTTATTGATAACGCTAAAAAGCGAAGCGAACTTGTTCAATCAGGACGATAAATTTTTATAAGAAGACACAAATTAACTTGAATACAAAAAGACCTTAAAATAGGCGTTTTACACCTGTTTAAGGTCTTTTTCTTAAAATTTTAAAGATATTTTAGTTTAGATTCTATCGCCTCGATTAGTTCTTCTTTCTCGTTTACTAAATTACCATCAAAAATGTCACTTAAAAGGCTTTCCAAAATCGCGTTATATCTCATCGGCTTAACTGTTGGATAATGCTCTTTTATATCATCACCATTTATTTTTAATTCTTTCACAGAGACTACTATTTTGTGAGCAATGATATACTTGTAGAAAAATTGATATTTACTTGCCAAGTAGCGACTTTTATGGACAAGCAATAGATAAATACTTGGAAAATTGTTAAAGTACTTGAAAAAATATGGTTTATTTTGCATGCGGTTAAGTGCTTCATAATATCCAGAGATGATATTTATATATTGTTCAAGCATCTTTTTACTCATTCCAAAAGTACCATTTAAAATAAGGTTTAGATAATAGGAAATTGAAATAGGATTTGCAGAGTCAATAATGTCGATTAAAAGACCTTGGCTTCTATGCTCGACCTTTTTGACCATGCGATACTTTACACGGCTACACCCCACGCCAAGGATATCCCAGATGCCAGCCTTATTAAACTGCTTCAAGACCGTCATGTAAGCATTTGACTTTGAAGTTCCTTTATATTTTGGACTATGCAAAATTTTGGTAATTTCGCTTATAACTCTCTCTCCAGAAACATCACGCAGGTTTGAAATATATTTTACGGCAGATGCAAAAGTTGCCTTGTCGATTTTAAAATTTAATTCGCCCTGAAAACGGAACATTCTCAATATTCTGAGCCCGTCGTGGCAAAGCACTTCGTCAGGAGTTTCTATTGTTCGCAAAATTCTCTTACGTATGTCATCTTCACCATTATAAAAATCAAGAAGCCTATCATTTTTGATGTCATAATAAAGTGCGTTGCATGTGAAATCCCTTCTTTTTGCGTCCTCACTTACTGCCTTAATAAAAGTTACCTTTTCTGGTGAATGTGCCCCACCTTCGGCGTAACTGTCTCGCCTAAAAGTGGTGTACTCATACTTTTCTTCATCAGCACAAATATAAGCACTGCCTAATGATTTATTCTTGACTTTTAACTGAAATTTTGTACCTGCAAGAACTTTTTCAAGTTCGTCAATCGTTAAACTTGAACACAAATCAATGTCGTCAGTTTTTATTCCCATGATTGAGTTACGCACATAACCGCCCACAATATAAAGTTCGCATGGAAAAAGCGTGGTTAAATCTCGTAAATTTTTTGGAATAACAATATTCATTTCCCCCTCACAGCCCCCTTTTTAGAGGATAAAAGTTCTATCACAAACAATCATAACAATTTCGACAAGCAAAGTCAAATCTATTTGTAATAAAGTTGACTTTAAAAAATTAAATAATTATAATATTAGTGATGAAAAAGAAAAGAATTGTAGTAGAAATTAAAGATTCACAACTGAAAAGTAATAAAAAATTTAACAAATATTACTTTTCTGTTTCTGTGCCAAACACTTTTTACTATAACCAAATTCCTGATAAAAAAGGATTTTTTGATAAATTAAAAGACAAGTTTTCACAAAAAAAAGATAAAAAGCAAGAAGAAAAGGTTGAAGATATATCTCTTCCATCAAACATTGAAAGATATAACCCAACAGCGAGCGAGGGACTGACAAAAGCGCAAGTCGAAGAAAGAATTGCATCTAAACTCACAAATGAAAATAAAATTAAATCTTCAAAGTCTTATGGTTCTATCTTCGTAAAAAATATTTTTACATTTTTCAACATGCTTTGGACAATCATTGCAATCGCTTTATGTGCAGTAGGCTCTTATAAGGAACTTTTGTTTGTATTTGTTATTGTTGCAAACACGGCTATTGCCATAATTCAAGAAATAAGAGCAAAAGTCGCCGTTGAAAAATTGTCGATGATAACCTCACCTCTCGTTAAAACGATAAGAGAAGGCAATCAAGTAAATATTTCAGCCGACAAACTGGTGCTAGATGATGTTATTTACCTCACAAGCGGAAATCAAATACCAAGTGACTGCAAAATTATAGAAGGCAAAGTTGAAGTGAATGAAAGTTTGCTTACCGGCGAGTCAAATGCCATTGAAAAAACACTTGGGGACGATTTGCTCTCTGGAAGTTTTATTGTTTCAGGCGTATGTTATGCTCGAATAGAAAAAGTTGGCAAAAGCAACTACATTCATCAAATTGCAAAGAAAGCAAAGGAATTCAAAGCACCTCAATCAAACCTTTTCAAAGACTTGAACAGACTTATCAAATACATCGGTATTGCCCTTGTGCCTATTGGAGTCTTGACTTTTCTTAAAGAATACGCCGAACCTGCTTCAACAATTAAAACACAAATAGAAAACACAAGCGGGGCTCTAACAAGCATGATACCTGCGGGAATGTTCCTACTGGTTACCATTTCACTCGCTGTGGGCGTTGTCAAACTCGCCAAAAAGAAAACTTTGGTGCGTGACCTCTACTCTATTGAAATGCTTGCAAGAACTAATGTTTTATGTCTTGACAAAACAGGCACAATAACAGACGGCACGATGCGAGTTGTAGATTTTATGAGTTACTCGAAAAAAAGAAAATCTTCGGTTCAAAAATTGATTGCAAATGTTCTTAATGCTCAAAAGACATCAAATGCAACAAGCACTGCGATGATAAAGGAATTTGGTCAAAGCGATAGTTTAGACGCATTAAACCAAGCAGAATTTAGTTCTGATAAGAAATACTCAATCACACAACTGTCAAATAAAAATATTTATTTCTTGGGTGCTTACTCCAACATAAAATGCCCAATATCTGCTGAACAACTTGCCTTCATTGAAGAAAAGCAAGCCCAAGGGTTGAGAATTATTGCTTTCGCAGAACAAGAAGGCGGAAAGTTTGATAAAGATATGAATGGCAAAAACGCCAGACTTCTTGCACTTGTCGTCATTGAAGAGCATATTCGAGATGACGCAATAGAAACAATCCAATGGTTTAAATTTAATGGCGTCGAAGTTAAAATAATCTCTGGTGATGCACCTCAAACAGTTGCAAAAATAGCACAAAGAGTTGGAGTGGAAAATAGTGAAAAATATATTTCACTAGAAAACATGTCGCTCGACGAAGTAGAACAAATCGCAGACCAATTTACCGTTTTTGGACGCGTTACACCCGAGCAAAAATACACACTTGTCAAGGCACTGAAAAAGAAAGGAAAAGTGGTCGCAATGACGGGTGATGGCGTTAATGATACCCTTGCATTGAAAGAGGCTGATTGTTCTATCGCAATGGCAGACGGAAGTGAAGTTGCAAGAAGTATCTCAAACCTTGTTCTTTTAGATTCAAACTTCTCATCTTTGCCATCTGTCGTTAAGGAAGGCAGACAAGTTATAAACAATGTTCAAAACTCCGCATCTCTCTTCCTTATGAAAACATTCTTTGCCATAACACTTACGATTATCACATTATTTTTACAAATCAACTACCCTTTCAAACCAAGCATGATGCTTTTATTAGAATCATTTGTCATTGGAATTCCATCATTTATTTTAACATTTGAGCCTAACACAAAACGAATAAATGGAAATTTTATTCCACAAGTTATGAAACGTGCTCTTCCAAGAGCATTCTTAATGCTGTTAAACGTTTTGGTAATTATGATGCTTTACTATTCTCAAACAATAAGTATTCTTTCAAGTGAAGAATACAAAACGCTTTGCGTGCTTGTTTTAACCTACACTGGTTTTTTAAACCTTGTCACATTGTGCGTACCTCCAACCCTGCTCAAATGGCTGGCAATGATATTCTCGTTTGTGACAGTAACTATTTCAATTTGCGTAGTTCCAAATATGTTCTCAATTCAATCTAATTCAGCAACTGTGCTTATTACATTCTTCGCAATAATCCTTGTTTCAGTCATTATATTAACAATTATTAAATTGAATTCAAAGAGGATAGACCGACTACGCGAAAAAGTCATTAGTTTACTTCAAAAGCAAAGTTAAATGGTTAAAATCATGAATCTCAATATCTATAATTGATAGAGATTGATTATAGAAATTGATAGAGATTGATTATAAATAAATCATAACTTATAAGAGCATTAATTTTATCATAATAAAACGAATTAAAAACCACCATGATACGAAGTGAACCCCATTTTTGCACCGCAAAAATAAAAACCACTTCAAAAAAAATATCTCCTTATGGTAAAATCCATATAGGAGGTATTTTTTATATCTCAATAATAACCTTGTTTAAACTGACCTTTCTTTTCAACAAAAAGCCACCAGCAAATGAGCATGCCCAAACTGGTGGATTTTTTATTAGTAAATTTAGTTTCAATTCTCTTTTTTAGTTTACTGCAAACTATTAACAAATTGATAAACTGCATAAGTGTTTGCACTTACAGTAATTGAAAGTAAAGCGTTTGCACGATTTGTGCAAGAACCAAAATAGAAGGTTGTTTCTGTCCAAGCATCTTCGCTTGACAATGTAAAATAAACATCTCTATATTCTATTGTTTGGTCGCCTTGAACAATAACTGATGTGTACTCTTTTCCATTTGCAGAGTAAAGCTTTTGAAGCGAGTCATATTGGAAATGAACATAGTTCTTTCCAAGTTTTGAAGAAAGATTTTGATGTATGCCACTTCCTTCACCTGTTGTGCTTGAAAAAGTCAAATAGAACTTTTCGCTTGTACTTTCTTCAATCTTGTATGCACCTGCATCACCAGCAAAAAGGGCTGAAAGGTAAGTGCTAATAAATGAATCGTCAATATGTTTGGCAACTTTATTGTAGTTAGTTTCATTTAAACTCTTTTCAAATGTGGTTTTGGTACTATCAATAGTAACTTCAATTTCATTTGAAGGTTTAATAAAGTATGGTTTCAAATTCACTCTTACCACGCTCATTGTTACAATGGTAACAACAAGGGCAAAGCAAAGAAAAGTGATAATTGAAAAAGAGATTATTCTTTTTCTTTTCTTTTTTGCTAAAATTTCATCACTTACAGATTTTAAAACATTATCAACATGCTGATTATTTACTGCTTTCTCTTCCATGCTTACTCTCCTTTATCCTCTGTACCAGAATTATCATCAATTTTCTTCGTTCTTGGTTTTCTTGCAATATGTTTTTTCTCTTCTTTTTGCTCTGTGTTTTCTTCTGGTCTTTCAACTTTAATTTCATCTTTTAAAAAGTCTTGTGTTTTTTCGGCTGTTTCTTCGGGTTTATCCGTTGTCAATTCTTCTTTGTCTTCTTCCAAATTTACAGCATAATTTTTCTTGATGAGTTCGTATTCTTCCTCGGTTATTATCCCGTTTTCAAGAAGTTTTTGTCCCTCTAATAATTTCCTTTCCATTAGAGTCTTTTTTGCAAGAGTTTCTCTTTCTTTTTTCTCTTTTTCTTCTTTTTCGCGTTGAAGAGCTTGCTTTTCGTCCATAACTTTCGCTATTTCAGTCGCACTCTTGCCCTCCATAAGCATATCAACTTCTTCTTTGTTGATTGTTTCTTTATCAAGAAGAAGCGTTGCCATTTCATGAAGCAAGTTTTCGTTATCTTGCAAGAGTTTCTTTGCTCGTTTGTAGTTATAGTCAAGAATTGCTTTTACTTCTTCGTCTGCCTCGGAAGCAAGTTTTTCAGAAAAGTCATTTTTAGTTTGATAATCTCTGCCAATAAACAATTGTTCACTGCTGTCAAGTGACAAGAAACCAATGTTTTTACTCATACCCCAGTTGTGAACCATTCTTCTCGCAATTTTTGACGCATGAGCAATATCGCTTGACGCACCAGTTGTAATATCTTTAAAAATAATCTCTTCCGCGATTCTTCCGCCCATTGTCATAGCAATTTCGTCCATGAGTTGGTTATAAGTGCGGTATGAATTATCATTTTCAGGGCGTTGCATTGTGTACCCACCTGCTGACCCTCTTGGTATAATCGAAACTTCTTGCACATCATCTGCGTTTTTGAGAAGTTTGCCAAGGATAGCGTGACCTGATTCATGATAAGCTGTGATTTTACGGTCTCTGTCAGTAACAAGTCGAGACTTCTTTTGAGGCCCCATTGTCACTTTATTGATACCCTCTGTAATATCAGCCATAATGATTTTTGGTCTGTTTGCTCTTGCAGCCAAAATTGCTGCCTCGTTAAGCATATTTTCAATGTCAGCCCCAGTAAAACCAACTGTGATTTTAGCAAGGGTTTTAAAATCTACATTTTCGTCAATAGGCTTATTTCTTGCATGAATTCTTAAAATGCCTTCTCTGCCTTTAACATCTGGGACATTTACATAAATTTGTCTATCAAATCTGCCCGGTCTTAAAAGTGCAGGATCGAGGACATCAGCTCTGTTTGTTGCAGCAAGCACAATAATGCCTTCATTTGACTCAAACCCGTCCATTTCAACAAGAAGCTGGTTTAATGTTTGCTCTCTTTCATCATTTCCACCACCAAGGCCTGCCCCTCTTTGACGACCAACGGCATCAATTTCATCAATAAAGATAATGCATGGCTTATAACGTTTTGCTTGTTCAAAGAGGTCTCTTACTCTTGAAGCACCAACGCCTACAAACATTTCAACAAAGTCCGAACCACTGATTGAGATAAATCTGCAATTCGCTTCTCCCGCAACAGCTCTTGCAAGCAATGTTTTACCTGTTCCTGGATTGCCCACCAAAAGCACACCTTTTGGAATTCTTGCCCCAAGGTCTGTGAACTTTTTAGGATTTTTCAAAAACTCTACAAGTTCTTCAAGCTCGGCTTTTTCTTCATCACTTCCAGCAATATCGTCAAACCTAACTTTACTTGTCGTATAAGCCTTTGCTCGGCTTTTCCCAAAGCCCATTGCACTTTTGTTTGACGAACTGATAAGTCTATAAATCATAAATATGATGAATATTCCAAAGCCTAAATAAAGCACTTGTGAAATTATGTTCCAGACATCAATTCCCCTTTCTCCTTTCTTGATGGAGATAAGTTCTTTTTGCTCATCTTGTGGAGCAGTTTTGTTAAATTCAACTACGCTATCATTATACTCTTTTATGGCATTCTTTGTAAAAAGAAGCACGTCATCACCATATTCATAATTGATATAGTAATCTGCGTAATCAGGGAATCCCTTTTCAAATTTAGAATTGTTTACGAGAAAATAAATTGAGTTATCCTTATAATAAACAGCAACAACTCTTTCTGTTTGATCGTCTTTGTTTTTATGTGTCCCATTTATAAGTTGTTGAATTTCAGTTTCTCCGCCATAAATGTACTGCCCTTTATAGCCAGTGTTAGAAAACATTAAAAATAGTATTACTGCCGAAAAAAGCAAAACTACAACCCAAAATGACCACTTAAATTTTGGTTTTTTCTCTTCCATGAAGCCTCCTTGCTCATTTTTCAAGATATTGTACCATAAAAAAATGTTTCAAGCAAGTAAAACGCCCCCATTTTGTGGTTAATTTTTGCATAGTTTTCTCTTTCGACAATTTTAATCGGCTTCCAATATTAATTCCAATTTGAAGACTACATTTTCTATAAAGTCTTCTGCTGAAATATTTTGGTCAAGATATCTCATATACTCTTTTCTGTTGTTTTTCATAAATAACTCGTTTAAGCCGATTACATCGGTTTTTTCTTCTTTGAGAATTTTAACAATGTTTGCAAAACTATTTTTCAATTTTTGGTCTATTTTGTGTGCAGCCTCTTCGCTTAAACGGGTAAACTCGTTGTTTATTTTTAGTTCACTAGTCGAATTTTCAAGTTCTATTAACGACAAATTCACATCAACTTTTGCATCAAAAATAGGAATTCCGTTTTCAAATTTAGTAGTCAAATTTATATCTTTTTTGAGAATTTCGTAAACTGCATTAACTCGTTGGTCTTCAATAAGCACATCATCTATTTTTATCACTTGTTTGCTAGATTTTTCGTTCAATAGATTAATTGCGTTAATTTGTTCAAGTGATAGTATTTTTACTATCTTCCCATTTTTCACTATCGCACTTTTACCAGTATTTACTATGGTTTTTGGATCGTTACCTCCGCCTCTTGACGAACTTCCGCCACCGTTTGCCCCCTCGCTTGGTTGTTCTTCCTCTGCTGGGGTGACCTGCATAGAGTAATCTTCTTCTTCATCTTTGGTTGCCGTTGTTAAAAAGCCAACTATTGATGATTTTGTAGGGCTGTAATATCCCCTATAGAATGATTCAAGGCTTGTATCAGTCACATAAATATGGTCAGCATTATAGCCAACTATTTGTTCAAGTTTAAACCCTAAATTATCCCTTAAACTTTGAGTGGAAGAAAGCAAATCTTTTGCCGATTTGTTGGTGCATATAAATACTGTGTTTTCTGGAAACCCCGGCAAACGACCAAAATAATCAAGTGCGTTTACTCCATCTTCTTCCATAAGAGCAAGGTTTACTACGGTTGTTTTGGTATGATAGAGACCAATCTTGCGTCCCATGGCAAGTTGTGCTTCGTAAACAGCTTCTCCCACACTTTTTCCTTTCCCTGTAATAACTGACTCTTTATCGTCAAAAGTTTGATTTACCGATGGTATAAAAACAAGAAAAGAGACTTCATAATCATCTTCGACTTTATCAATTCCAACCGCGGTAACAACTCCGCGTTCTCGATTTTCACCTGGGGCAAATATTTTTGCAGGCATAAAAACAAGCATTATGACGAAAAAGATGATAAGCATTGGATTATTAAGTAGATTCTTGAATTTGCTTTTCATTTTTCCTCCCCACCATAACGATTATAAAAAATATTATTGGCAAGACATACCCCGCAACAACTCCCAGCACGGCTTCCCAGCCATTGACCCACTGGATAAGAACTTCATATTTGCCAAGATAGAGTTCGTAAAGAAGCAGATACGACACAATAAACACCCCGCATGAAAATTTATTGGTCATTTTAGGAAACAACACTTGCAAGGTGTCACAAACTGCATAAGAAAAAATGTTGACCTGAAAAATCGTTATAAAACATATCGTAACCATTGCTATGACATCAAGTCTGCCAAATGCATTAAATTCGACTGTAAAAACCACGACATCTGAAAGAGCGTTATTATGCATAAATGCTGTGATATGATATTTGCAATAGAAGATTGCATATAATGCGAGCACTAAAATCATGCCTAATATAGCATTCCAATATATTTTTTTGCTTGTTTTTCCTTGCATTTCTATTTTATCCATAACTAAAAATAGAAATATAAAGTCACCGAAAGTAAAGACATGTTTATACATTGTCAACCCTAAATCTTTTATACTTGAAGTAAAAAGAATTGGAGAGTTAAGAGTCGTGAAAAGCGAAAAAGACAGACATATCACAACCCCCGCTATCAAAATATAGTAAAATAGTTCAATAGTTCTTGCAAGTGGACGAAGTCCTTTTATTACAGCAAAGCACGCAAGAGGAAAAGCACAGATAAACGCTATTGGAATAAATTCATCTTGATAAACTTGCTGTTGAAAATACAAATAGGCAATAGAAAATGTCAGCACCACTTTAAAAAAGAAAAAAGTAAGCAAAATTAAATAGATAATCTTTGAAAAGAATGGAGAGAGTTTTTTGTTTAAGACATCTACAAGTTTGTCATTTGGATACGCCCTTTTCATCTTTACGAAAACAAAAAGAGTCGCAAGGTCTATTAAAAAGAGTCCAAGCATAACAAAGAGTCCGTCAGCACTCACAAATTGATATAAAAGTGAAGGTAAAAGCAAAATTTTATTTGACAAAACAAGTATGAATGCAATTACTCCCGCTTGTCCCGCTGAAATTTTATTACTCATCTTTGCCCTCCTTTTTATTTCTTGGTCCCGAGAAAGACAACGGCACGCCATCGAGTTCTTTTGTCGTGCTTGTAAATATTCCATCTTTTAGGTCTTTTTTAATCCGCGGACTATAAGGCACAAGATATGGCGTATCATAACTATCCAAAGTATTAAGGTACATAACAAAATAAATAATTCCGCCTAAAACTCCCAACATGCCCAGAGAACCGCCAAGAATTATAAAAATCATTTGCATTATTGTAATTTGAGCTGACTGCTCTGGTATTGTATAAAGTGCAATTTTGGATAATGCAATAATGATAACTCCGGGCGGAGAAATTAGTCCCGCTTTTACCCCGGTGTCGCCCAAGATTAACGCACCAACAATAGAGGTCGCAAGCCCTAAATAACTAGGCAAGCGCAGAGACACCTCGTAAAGAATTTGAAATAGTAAGAATATAAACAAAATTTCAAGAAATGGCGTAAATGGCAAACCTTTTGTGGTGTCAGCAATCGTTATAAGAAAGTTGATTGGCAAAATGTTGTAATGAAAAATTTGAAGCGAAAGATAAAACCCTGGTGCTATTATTGCCACCAGCAATCCCAACAACCTTATAACCCTAACCATTGAAGAATAATGATGATTTGTATAGTAATCATTTGAATTGTGCAAATCTTCAATAACAGCAAACGGCAAAGTCAAAACGATTGGCGAATTATCCACAATAATTGCTACTTTCCCTTCCAATAATTTAGAGGTGACAATGTCTGGCTTTTCAGAGTTTCCAATTTGTTTAAAAATGGAATGCGGGCGTTCCTGTAAATAAGAAAGAATATAATAGGAATCCAAAATTCCATCTGCATCTATTTTCCCAAGTTTGGCGATTATTTTCTCAACAAGGTTGTCTTTCGCAACACCTTTTAGATAAGTTACCACAACGCTAGTTTGGCTATAAGATCCAATCTTTAATTGTTTCATAACAAGTTTATCAGTTTTCAATCTTCGACGAATAAGAGTTATGTTGGTTTGCAAATCTTCAACAAAGCCCTCTCTCGGCCCTTGGATAACCGGAGATGTTGGTGGCTCTGACGGAACACGTGTTGGAAAAGAAAACAGGTCAACCGAAAGAATTTGTTTAGAAAAATTTGAAAATAAAATTAATTTTCCGTTTAAAATGTTGTCTAGTGCCTCTTTTTCTTTAATTTCTTCCACTTGTGCAGTTTGAAGAACTTTATCTTTTATTTCTGTTATTGAAAATACATCATCAAATTCTTGAATGGGCTGATACACCGCTTCCGCAAGCAGATTTTGATCAGTTATACTTTTTAAAAACACCATGCCAATTTTTTGCTTCCCACGCACAAATAATCGGCTTGAAAAATCACTGCTTTCGTTTAAGGCAGTTTTATACTCTTCAATCTTTTTATCGACATTAAAATAAGACATACGCTTTCCTTTTATGCTAGTATGTCTTATCTATAATTTTTTAGTCATGCAGAAATTCAATTTTAATCTCTGGTTTAATGCGTCTATTTACTTACAAAAGTCGGCAAATTTAATCTGCGTAAGCCACTCCACCTTCATAAACATTATATCTGTCAATACTTACTGGTTTAGCACCAACTGTTGCGTCATCTTCATAAATCAGCGAAATATCAATAACATATTCTTTTACATCATCGGCTAAAACATTTTTGCTGAATTTATAGCATGTATAACCATTTGCATTAACAAAAACAACAATTTCCTTTAAATCTTCACTTGTCTTAAGGGTTAATATTTTGCTTTCTTTATTAAAGTTTACAGAAGAAAAACCTTGCATTTGTCTTACAAAGGTCTTTTCAATGACATTTGAAGCCTTACTTGACCTTATGTAATCCTTGTTAGATTTCGCAACGACATAAAAACTTCTTTCTCCAACAGGAATTTGACTCAAAGAAAACTTACATTCTGTAACATCTGTTGATTTAAGAGTTCCTTGGTTATAGCAAATGGTGTAAAAATCTGCATTATCAACAGCTGTCCAAGTAAGCGAATTGTCATTTTCATTCAAGGTGATAACTGGTGCTTTTAAACCAATCTCCGCCCGCCAAGTAATCTCTTTTGAATATTGGCTGTTGTTACCCTTTGCCATGGCAAGGTAGCAGAATTTAACTTTATAAGTTTGTCCAAGTTCAACGCCATTTTCTAAACATTGAGCAAGCGTGATAATGTTGTTTTCACTCTCAACAACCTTTTCTTCTTTTTCTATGCTGAAAACAAATCGGTATCCTTTATAACTTGAATTCGCTTTTGCAAGTATTTGCACTTGGTCATCATTTTCGGTTATTTCAACTACGTCAGGAACGTATGGGTTATAATTTAACAAAAACGCTGTAGCAAGTCCACCTATTGCCACTATCACTAGCACACATGAAATTATTATTTTAAGGATTTTATTTTTCATATTTGTCATATACTAAATTTAGTATAACCGAAACGCGTCAAAATTCAAAACAATTTATCAATTTTAAGAAAAACAATATTGACAAATTTCGTCAGTTGTGCTAAAATAAAGACAAGTTTGGAGGAAATTATGTTACAATTCATGTCAGGCTCACAAGTTGCCTCATTATTCATTGGAATTATATTTTCAATTCTCGCTGTTGGAGATTTAATACTTGTTGCCAAATACGCAAAACAAATCGGCTCTTTTGGTAAATCTCTTGCTCTTGCACTCATTTGCCCACTCATTGCTTACACATCATGGTTGTTTTTGATTTTAAGTTATATCAAAGACTTTAAAAATAACGAATTTATGAACATTATCGTTTCTATTCTTGTTGCAATCTTCACTTTGATGATGGTTATAATCGTCGCAAAAACACTTTACGCAAAACATTATGCAGATGAAGATCAGAAAGATGAAACAGAAGTTGTTCTTGCCGAAGAAAATAATAACGAAACTGCTGAAAATATAGTTGACGTGCCAGCTGAAGAAAAAGTAGAAGAAAACGAAGAAACTCAAAACGGAGAAGAAGTAACAGCACAAGACGAAGAAAAAACTAGCGAAGAAGAAAAAGCAGTTGAAGAAGCCCCTGCGACTGAAAATGTTAAAGAAACAGAAGAAGAAACAGAAAACGTAGAATCTACTGAAAGCAACAATACTGATGAAAACAAAGATAGCGTTGACGCACAACTTGTTGATGCTCTTATCCTTACTCAAATCTTAAAAGAAAAAGAAGAGGCAGAATCAGTTTCTCAAGAAGAAAACACCGACAATGAAACTATTGCAAGTGAAGAAGAATCAGCAGCAGCAGCAGTTTCTGCACAAGAAACTGTAAATGACGATACAGAAATTCAAGAAGAAACTACACCTGAAATTGAAGAAGTTTCTGCTGAAGAATCAGTTGTTGAAAATGCAGATGACGAAGTTGAGCACACAGCGGTTAAAGAAACAAACGTTGTAGAAGAACCTGTAGAAAATGAACCTGAACAACAAATTGAAAATGAAGTTGTCACCGATGAAAAATCAGTAGAAGAATCCCCTGCCGAAGAAGTTGCCGAAGCAGAAAAAGAAGAAGTTGAAGAAGAAACTAATTCTAAAACAGAAGATGTTCCAGCAGAAGAAGAAAAAGCTGAAACCACTGATGAAAACGCCGACGAAGTTACTGAAGAAGCAGTAGAAGAAAAAGTAGAACAAAACACCGAAGAAAACAAGGAAGATGGACTTGGCGACCTAGAAATTGAAAATAGTGATGATGAAAAAGTCACAATTTCAACTGACGAAACTGAAGATGAAATTGACGAAACTGACGAAAACGATTTCTTGAAAGAAATAAGAGAAATTCTTAACGATAAAAAAGAAGAAGAGCCAAAGCGTCCACTTACACAAGACGAAATTGACGACCTCGAATTTGAAAAATATCTTGACTCACTTAAAAAGAAAAGAGACGAAGATAACAAGTAAAAATCACAAAAAATAATTTAACTTTCGCAGAGCATAGCACAATAAAAAAATCCACGATAATCGTGGATTTTTTTGTGCAATAATTTATAATTAAACTTAAAGGTAAGCACTTTTAACATTAAATATCTTAAAACTTTGACACACTTAATTCATTTACTTTACAATTATGTTAGCAATTCTCCCAGGAACATAAATTTCTTTTACAATAGCTTTCCCGTTTATAAGATTTTTTATTGTTTCATTTCGTTTTATTTGTGCGAGTGCCTCATCGTTGTTGGCAACAGCAGAAACAAGCATTCTAGCAACTATTTTGCTATTAACCTGCACGGCAATCTCAACTTCGTTTTCTTTCGTTTTTTCATCATCAAAAATTGGCCATTTCTCGTATGCAATACTATTTTCATGCCCAAGATTTTCCCAAATTTCTTCCGTAATAAATGGAGCAATAGGGTTAACCAATTTCAAAAATTCTTCGGCATATACCCTTGGAAACACCTCTTCCTTCATAACAGCATTTACAAAAACCATCATTTGGCTTATTGCAGTATTGAAAGCAAGAGCGTCATAGTCTTCGGTCACTTTTTTAACTGTTTGATGAAAAATCTTATCAAGGTTTTCATTTGATTTATCTTGAATCTTATTTGATTGCATATAAATACGCCAAATTCTTTCAATAAATCTCTTTACACCTTCAATATTCTTTGTATTCCATGGTTTAGAATCTTGCAAAGGCCCCATAAACATTTCGTACATTCTTAATGTATCTGCACCATATTCTTTAACAATATCGTCTGGATTTATGACATTTCCTCTACTCTTGCTCATTTTCTCGCCATTTTCACCCAAAATCATACCTTGATGGCACAACTTTTGGAAAGGTTCTTTTACCGAAACTAGTCCTTTGTCATAAAAGTAATTATTTAAAAATCTAGAATATATAAGGTGCCCTACTGCATGCTCTGCTCCGCCTAGGTAAAGATCCACAGGCATCCAGTGCTTAATGAGTTCAGGATCTGCCATTGCATTGTCATTATTAGGATCAATGTATCTTAAATAATACCAACTGCTTCCCGCAGAGCCAGGCATTGTGCTGGTCTCTCGCTTGGCAATTCCTGTTTCAGTTTTGACATATTTCCAGTCTTCCGCATTTTCAAGAGGTGCCTTGCCATTTTTCCCCTTGTAATCTTCAAGTTCTGGCAAAACAAGAGGCAAGTCTTTCTCTTTTACAAGTTCAATCTCTCCATTTTCATGGTAAAGAACTGGGATTGGTTCCCCCCAATATCTTTGACGTGCGAAAGTCCAATCTCGCAATTTGTATGTTATAGTTGCATGACCTTTTTCGTTCGCTTCAAGCCAATTTATCATTCTCTCAATAGCATCATGATTGTTTAAGCCATCAAGGAAATCACTATTTATATGTTTGCCATCACCTTCAAAACATTTCTCTTTACTTGCCCCCTCAATAATAGGATTAATATCTAATCCATATTTATTAGCAAATTCAAAATCGCGTTCATCATGTGCTGGAACAGCCATTACCGCACCTGTTGCATAAGAAGCTACAACATAGTCGCTTATAAATATTGGAACATGTTTTCCATTCACTGGATTTATTGCATAAGCACCAGTGAATACACCTGTTTTATCTTTATTAAGTTGTGTCCTCTCTAAATCACTCTTTTTTGCACATTCCGCTTTATACGCTTCAACAACCTCTTTTTGTTTACTTGTTGTTATCTTATTAACAAGTTCATGTTCTGGCGCTAAAACACAGTAAGAAAGTCCAAAAAGTGTATCACATCGAGTCGTAAACACATCAAAACTCAATTCACTATCCACAACTTTAAAGTTAATGGTTGCTCCCCTGCTCTTTCCAATCCAATTTCTTTGGATCTCTTTTGTGCTTTGAGGCCAGTCTATTGTTTCAAGACCTTCCAAAAGCCTTTCTGCATATTTTGGAGTGTTGATGACCCATTGCTTCATATATTTTTTTACTACAGGGAAGCCACCTCTTTCGCTTTTTCCGTCTATAACTTCATCGTTGGCGAGAACAGTACCGAGTTCTTCACACCAGTTTACTGGAGTATCAATATACTTCGCAAGTCCATCTTTATAAAGCATTTCAAACCACCATTGAGTCCACTTATAAAAATGAGGATCAGCAGTTGAAATAACCCTATCCCAATCATAAGAAAATCCAAGCATCTTTAACTGGCGGGTAAAATTGTCAATATTTTTTTGTGTAAACTCCCCTGGGTGATTTCCAGTTTTAATTGCATATTGCTCGGCAGGCAAACCAAATGAATCAAACCCCATTGGGTGTAAAACGTTGAAACCCTTCATTCGCATATATCTTGCCATAATATCAGTTGCAGTATAACCCTCGGGATGCCCAACATGAAGACCTTCTCCTGATGGATAAGGGAACATGTCAAGAACATAATATTTTGGTTTAGAAAAATCCCAAACATCTGTTTTAAAGGTTTTCTCTTTTTCCCATCTATTCTGCCACTTTTCTTCGATTTGCTTAAAATTGTATTCCATGTTTTCTCCTAGACTGTAAATTTATAAGTAGATAATAGCAAAATTTACGAGTTAAGTCAATTCTTGCGGGGCTCAATTTGAAAAATACCCCAAATTGTTGACAGAATTTTGGGTTTTTGCGAAAAAATGTTAAAAAATCATTGACAAAGGCTTAATTATTGTGTATAATAGCCTCGTTAAAATTAAATCTATCCATAGACAGCAAGTGGCTATCCATAAACACTACGGTGTGCTTGCCGAGGAAAGAAGTATATATAGATGTTTCGTCTCTACGCTTTTTTCCTAGGCGTAGAGATTTATTTTTAATAACGCAATATTCTATTAAAAAGGAGGAAAAGATTTCATGAGTGCAAATTTAGAAGCAAAAAAACAAATCGTTGAAGAAATCAAAGAAAAGCTTTCAAGAGCTAAATCTGTTACTTTCGTTGATTACAACGCTTTGACCGTTGCAGAAGATACACAAATGCGTCGTGAATTTAAGAATAATGGCGCTGAATACAAAGTGTACAAAAACAAATTAATGCTCCTCGCACTCAACGAACTTGGAATCAAGGGTGCCGAAGAATATCTTCATGGCACTAGTGCGGTTGCTTTCAGTTATGACGATGAAGTAAGCGGTGCAAAAATCGCTTGCCAGACTGCTGAAAAAACAAAGAAATTAACCGTAAAATTTGGTTTACTTAATGGTAATTTCGTTGAAGGCAAGGAAATTGAAGCTTTGGCAAAACTTCCAAGCAAAGAAGTTCTCATTGCCAAATTACTTGGGACTCTCAATGGTCCTATTTCAGCACTTGCAAGAGTGCTTAATGCCCCTATCAGTGGGCTCGCAAGAGCATTAAATGCTGTTGCTACAAAAAATGCGTAATCACGCAATAAAATTTTAGGAGGAAAATTAAAATGGCTGATGTTAAACAATTAGTTGAAGAAATCAAATCTATGAGTGTTCTTGAAGTTAGCGAACTTGTTAAAGAACTCGAAGAAACATTTGGAGTTTCTGCTGCTGCTCCTGTTGCAGTTGCTGCTCCTGTTGCTGGTGCTGCTGCTCCAGCTGCTGAAGAAAAAAGCGAATTCACAGTTGAACTTGTTGAAGCAGGTGCAAACAAAATCGCTGTTATCAAAGTTGTAAGAGAAATCACTGGTCTTGGACTTGGCGAAGCTAAAGCTCTCGTTGACGGAGCTCCAAAGGCAGTTAAAGAAAACGTTCCAACTGAAGAAGCTAAAGCTATCGAAGCTAAACTTAAAGAAGCTGGCGCAACTGTTAAACTTAAATAAATCAAATAAAATTAAGAATATTGCGTAAAAAAACATCAACAATCGTTGATGTTTTTTTGTTTATATCGTTTTACACCAAAATGTACTTTTAATTTTTATTCAAATTAAAACCAAATCATCATAAATTAAAAAAGATTAAATTGGCACAATAAAACTATGAAAACAATTTAACCTTTCTAAATCTAATTGATAAGCCATTTAAAGTGTTACTTTTGGAAGATTAAGTTTAGCTAGCATAGCATTAACTCCCCCCCCCTTTGCAAAATGGTATAATTTAATGTCAATTAATTGGGTAAAGTTCGAACAATTATGTCTAGATATGTCTCAAATCAAACTTTCAAGTTCTACACCATCTTTAAATCCACATGGTGACGAGCATCTATACCCGCTTTTACATCTTGCACCCTTGCAAATATTTTCAAGTTCGGCAACATATTTTTTGTATATTATAACTTGCTGGTCAAACATTCCTTTTTCTTTTAAAAAATCTTCGACATTGCTTATAAGAAGAGATTCCTGTTTTTCAGTAAAATAAGCATTCCCTTTTGAAATCAAATCACTTAATTTAGTATGTAAATTGTATAAATATGTTTTTGCTTGTTTAAATACAAGGTCACGAATTTCCTTTTGAGCACAAGCACAAAGTCTTTCTTTCGCTTCTAAAATGAAGTTCTCAAGGGTACCGCTTTCAACAACATCAACAATCGTGCCCTGTGGAAGAGAATATGCAACCGAAGAAATATCACTCAAATACTCATCTTTCAAACTTTCATTTCCAGCAATAATAGGCGGAACATAAAACTCTTTATTTTTTGAAAATTCTCCTTGGAATGTCAATGTTGAAATGTGATGATCAAGCGTTCTATGTCGTTGTGATTGGGCAAGGCATGCGAAACTCATTTTATAACAACCCTGAAAAGTGTTTGAATAAATTTCTTCAAAAATAGGTGCTCCAAAAAGTTTAAAATTCCTCCCTTTGTGATCTTCCAAACGATCAGCAAAAAGATTATTGTTTTTACAAAACTCAACAAACTCTTTCATTTCTTTTTGGATTGCATCATAAAAGGCATTGTCGGGATGAGCAATTTGGTATTCCATCCAATGTGCTATATAATTAAGTTGTCTAAAAGATACAGTATAAACCATATTTGTTGGTGTAAACACTGAAATCATATAGCGTGCGTTTTCTTGGGCTAGCTTTTGTGCTTTCTTTCCCCCTTCATCAAAAAATGGATTAGAACCATTGGGATATCGTTTTTCAATTTCGGCCTTAAAAATTTGTGTCCATTTGTCATAAAGAGCCTTTTGATCTGGCTGAACATCTTTCATAATTGTATAACGTGCCGACTTTTCGCTTGTGTTGTAGTCTTGTTCGTTATTTAGAACCATTGCCAAAGCCTTTGGAATTCCCGAAATTTCTAGTGTAACAAAAGAGTGTCCAAACGTTGAATGGTGAAAATTGCTTTCAACAATTTCTGCAATTCTTAATATTTGTTCTACTGTTTTGCTGTTCAGTTTTTCAAATGAATCGGGCATATAGCAAGTGGCTCCCATAAGCCCAGCGACAATGCGATTCATATTTAAATCATATGGTTTATATGCTTCACAAATTCTGCTTTCGCGTTCTTCACTGCACACAATTTCTTTTCCGTGAGGCGTGTCAAGAACCGAGTGCATCTTAATCTTAATATCCATTTCCCCTCCCTTATCTTACACCATCTTACCACACTTTACCAGTTTGAATCAACAAAAATCGACAATATCTTTTTAATCATACAATTTAAAAATAGTATCTTAAAAAGTAAAATCAAAATTTAAAATATCCTTAAAAAACTTCTTTAATAGAAAAAATTTGGCAAAAACCAGTTGTTTTTATCCTTTAAACAAAAAAATGATTATCAAAAGGAAATGCTTGATAATCATTTTTTATATTACACTAAATCAAAATCTACATTTTAGCTATTTCATATCCGTCCTTGGTGTCTTTTACAACATAACCAAGTGCCGAAATCTTCGCTCTAACTTCATCGGCAAGAGCAAAATTCTTATTTTGTTTTGCTTGCCAACGCTCTTTTGCAAGTGTTTCCACCTCGGTAGGTATAGTGGCCAAATTTTTATTTTCAATAAATTTTAAGACTTTATCTGCATCATTTACAAATAAACCCAAAATTTTATATGCTTTCTTGACGCCATTGTAATCAGCAACAACTGAATTGTCGTTCTCTTGCACCTTTCTTGCCATATCCTTGAATATTTCAAAAAGATATGATAGTGCTTTTGGTGTGTTAAAATCATCATTTAAAGCATTCAGGACTTTTGCGTCGAATTCATCATTGACTGCTTCTCCAATATCAAAATTAGTTTCAATTTGTTTTAAAATATTGTAGAAATTAAAAATATGTTTTTCAGCAAGGGCAAAAACTTCATCAGTAAGATTCAAATCACTTCTATAACTATTTGAGAAAAGTGCAAACTTTACCACTTCTGGATGATACTTTTTTCTCAAATCTTCAAGTATTATAGAATTGCCAAGACTCTTGCTCATTTTTTGTCCGTTGACTTTTATAAGACCATTATGAATCCAATAACTTGCAAATCTCTTACCAGTCACTGCCTCTGTTTGTGCAATTTCATTTTCGTGGTGCGGAAATATAAGGTCTCTACCGCCACCATGAATATCTATTTGGTCACCAAATGCGACTCTATTCATCGTAGAGCACTCTATATGCCAACCCGGTCTACCCTTTCCCCAAGGTGATTGCCAATAAGGTTCTCCCTCTTTTGCACTCTTCCAAAGGGCAAAATCGAGTGGAGAATTTTTATCCTCATCATTATCTATTCTATATCCGTCTTTTTGCTGGTCAAGACTTCTATTTGAAAGGCAACCATAGTTTTTGAATTTTTCTACGCTATAATAAACATCTCCTTTTTTTGTAGGATACGCATAACCTTTTTCAACAAGAATAGACACAAAATCTATGATATTTTGAACATTATCAGTTGCTTTAAGCCACATTGTAGGCTCATCAACTTGAAAATACTTCATTTCTTCATCAATTTTTTTAATCATGTCGTCTGCATAAACCTTGCTATCAATTCCTAGTCTATTTGCTGATGCAATAATTTTATCGTCAATATCAGTATAATTTCGGGCATATCTCACCTGATATCCATTTTTTTCTAATACTTTTCTTATTAAATCATAAACCATCGCTTGAAAAAGATGCCCAATGTGAGCATTGCCTGAAACTGTTATACCGCAAGCATACATTTTAACTTTTCCCTCTTCAAGAGGAATAAACTTCTCCTTTTTTCTTGTTAATGTGTTGTATATTTTTAACATTATTACCTCTCTATTTTATATGCGTTATTACATTAAATTTGTTTTTTATTTTTATAAACAAAATTGCTCTACTAAACAATATTAGCCACTTGGCAAATATTTAAACTTTGCGTAGTGGCTTTAAATGACTCTATTCAAATATTTACATATAACTTCGAGTGCACTGTCTACTTCCATTGTAGTTGCACCTAGTCCAGTTTCTACCTCATTAAGATAATGATTGAGTTCTTCTCGTCCTTTTGGAGTAAGTTCAATCTGGTGACATCTTCTATCCATATTTGATTGAGTCACCTTTATGCACCCCTCTTTTTCTAGTCCCGAAGTCATAAGTGCGAAGTTAGTCTTTTTAATGCCAAGTTTCTCAATAATCATACTAACAGACAAATTTTCATAGATTGAACAGAAAAGCAGAATCTTCATACGCAAAACGCCACCGCTTCGACGGCTTTTCATCAAATTTTCAATAAGTGCTTCAACTTCGATAAATTTTTCTGCTCTTTTCATCTCTGGTTTTTGATTTATCCTTTTTTCTACCTTATACTTCATAGTATATCCAAAAATATTTAGAAAAGCAAGTTATTTTGTTGATTTTCACGATAATTATTATTAAAATATAAATATGCAAATAGACGGACCTATTGAAGAAATAATTTTTAGAAATGATGAAAATGGTTACACAGTTTTTGGGCTTGACTTTAAAGGTACAGGCGTTATCTGTGTTGGAAAACTAATCAACGCTAATGTCGGCGAAAACCTTTCTCTTGAAGGCGAATTTGTCAACAATGCAAAGTATGGCTACCAATTTGCGTTTACTTCTTACGAAGTGGTTTTGCCTACTTCTCTCGCAGGAATTGAGAGATACCTTGCCTCTGGGCTAATCAAAGGCGTAGGGCCAATAACCGCAAAAAACATTGTTAAGCACTTTAAAGAAGACACATTTACAATAATTGAAATGAGTCCTGCATCACTGGCAGAAGTTAAAAATATTAGCATGAAAAAGGCTCTTGAAATTGGTGAAAAGTTTAAAGAACTAAAAAAACTTCAAAACACAGTTATGTTTCTCCAGAAATATAATATCACAACCAATATGGCTCTTAAAATATATGATATTTATGGGGCAAAAACTGTTGATATTGTAAAAACTAACCCTTACCGTCTTGTTGAAGATGTCGAAGGCATTGGGTTTATGACCGCAGATAAAATTGCAAAAAATATAGGAATACCGCAAAACAGTCAATTTAGGGTTCGTGCAGGAATTTTGTACACGCTTACAAATTCAGTTGAAAAAGCAGGTAATACTTATTTGCCAAAAAACTTTTTACTATCTCAATCTTCAAAGCTTCTTGAAATTGACCTTGATGCAAATAATGAACTTTATGAAAGTTCGCTTGAAAGTTTGACTCTTGATAAAACTGTTCTTTTAATGTGGCAAAACGGCAGTGAAATTGCGGTACTGGCAAAATATTATTACTATGAAAATGTGGTTGCACAAAAATTGTCACTTTTAAACATAAGTCAAGTGGCCGAAAAACTTAATCTTGACGATGAAATTAAGCACTTTGAAGAAAAAAACAACATTTGTTTTCATGAAGAGCAAAAAAATGCGATTATAAATTCAATAAATAGTGGCGTTTCAGTCATAACTGGCGGGCCAGGTACTGGGAAAACAACAATAATAAAATGTATAATTGACATTTTGAAAAACAATAGGAAATCTTACATGCTTCTCGCCCCTACTGGCAGAGCATCTAAAAGAATGAGTGATGCAACGGGAGAGGAAGCAAAAACAATCCACCGTGCTCTCGAAGTGGCTTCAGGAAATCTAGCACTGAATAGTCGATTTGTTCACAACGAGAACAACACATTTAAAGTTGATGCTGTGATTGTAGACGAAGTCTCAATGGTTGATGTTGCACTTATGAGTCATCTTTGCAAAGCCTTGCCACGCGACTGTAAACTTATTTTAGTTGGAGATAAAGACCAGTTGCCAAGTGTTGGTGCAGGGAATGTGCTAGATGACATTTTAAAGAGCGGAATTATAAAAGTTTCAATGCTTACCAAAATATTCCGTCAAAGTGACGACAGCCTTATTATTACCAATGCACACCTTATAAATGGCGGTAAAATGCCAATTTTAAATAACTCCTCAAAGGATTTTTTCTTTGAAGAAAAGGCGGATTTAAATGCTATAAAAAATTCAATAGTTGAAATGGTGGTAAATCGTTTGCCTAAATTTACTGGACAAAGTAGTGCTTCAATACAGGTGCTCGCCCCTTTAAAAGCAGGCGTTTGTGGAATCGACAACCTTAACCGTGCTTTGCAAGAAAGGCTAAACCCACCCGCAGTGACTAAACTTGAAATCCCATTGGGAGAGACAATTTTTAGAGTCGGCGACAAGGTAATGCAAACAGCAAACAATTACAATCTTGTTTGGAAAAAAATAAATGGCTTTATTGAAGAAGAAGGCGAAGGTGTCTTTAATGGAGACATAGGATATATTGAACTAATAGACTTTCAAACAAATGAAATGGTGGTTATGTTTGAAGACGGAAGGCGTTGTTTATACCCACGAACTGAAATTGGGCAACTTTCCCTAGCATATGCGATAACCATTCATAAAAGTCAAGGAAGCGAATTTGATGTTGTCATTATCCCCGCCATTGCTGGACCAAGCATGATTTTAACTAGAAATCTTATCTATACAGCCGTTACTCGAGCAAAAAAAATGGTGGTTATAGTTGGAGAACAAAAGAATTTGAAAAGAATGGTTTCAAACAACTATACGGTTCAACGCTTTACCTTGCTTAAAGAACTTTTGATCACAGCAAACAAAAAAGCGACCGAACTTTTTGGGAACGATTAACTTTTTTAATAAAAAAGCAACCTAAAAGTTCTAAAACAAATGAGGAATTATGAATATTTTCAAGAAAATCAAGAATTATTTTCTTAATGCTCTTTACCCTCAAAGGATAAAGTGTTTATTCTGTGAAAATGAACTGGAAGACGACTACCCTATATGTAAAGAATGTTTAAAAGAAGATTATTTTAACGACGGAACCCGCTGTCAAATTTGTGATTTAAGAATAAAAGAAGACAACTTAATCTGCGATCATTGTAAAAGTAACAAACCAATGTTTGTCAAAGCTTTCTGTCCATTCATTTACAAAGGTAATGTACGTAAAAGCATTTTGAAGTTTAAAGATGATGGAGCAAAATATCTTGCTAAGCCTTTTGCAAAGTTTATGTTTAATCGCTTGCAAGAAAACAACATCACATTTGATATGATCGTGCCAGTTCCAAGCCACAAAGATACGATCAAGAAAAGAGGTTATAACCCAGCCAAACTTTTAGCGGACGAAATTGCAACGCTTTCTAGAAGACCAGTTGTTGAAGCACTCGTAAAAAATGTAAAAACTAAAAATCAAAAATCCCTTAATTTTAAAGAAAGACATGAAAACCTTATTGACAGCATAACCCTTGTAAATATAGATCTTGTAAAGGGCAAAAAGATTTTACTTGTTGATGATGTTTTAACAACTGGTGCAACTTTAAATTATTGTAGTGAACTTATGCACAAAGCAAACGAAATCTATGTAAGCACAATAGCACGCAATGAATTAAAAAACAAGTAAAACCAAGTTTATATAACGCCAATAAATAAGTATGGACAAAAATGTAAATATGGGTTCTAACCAAAAAATCTCAACAATTAAGTTGAGATTTTTTTGCGTATTTGACTTTAAGGATACAAAAAAACGAAGGATATTCCTTCGTTTATTCTGTTATGGTAGCCTCAAGGGGAACCCACTCACCCCAAGGGGTTCGATTCCTTCTATAATTTAAAATAAATAAAAAAAACAAAGGATATTCCTTTGTTTAATCTTTATGGTAGCCTCAAGGGGAATCGAACCCCTGATTCCGCCGTGAAAGGGCGATGTCTTAACCGCTTGACCATGAGGCCATATATCAAAAATTGGGAAGTGTTTTTTGATACTTTCCTATTATATGGGATATAAAGCATTAAGTCAAGCATTTTTTCAAAAAAATCATAAAAATTATAAATTTGTGTTATTTTGTCGACAAAGTTTAATATGGAGCAACACATTTGTTTTTCGCAATTAACCACCAGTTTTTATTATTATCGCCCTTTGACACAATTTAATCTTTTTATGAAGTACCATTTTCATCAGTGCTTTTCTCCATCAAAATGGTTTTGGAATTGACTTCAACAAAATATTTGCACTTTTGCCCTTTATATTCAATGCTTATTTCTATTTTTTCGCCTGCATATTTGATAATAGGAAAAAGTTGAAAAAAAGCTGTTTTATCATTAATTTTTGTGACCGCATCTTCGCCATTTATTTCTTCTTTCCCGAATTTAAAAGTAAGTGAACCAATGTCGTTTATCTCTTCGTTCGAGGTAAGTTTTAAGCCTACTCTATTCCCCTCTTTTAAAAATCCCTTTGAAATATCAACACCATAATATTGAATCACTTCGTTTTCGCCACCAAAAAACGTAGTGCGAGAAGCTTCATCATAGACAAAGGTTAAATTCCCACCTGTTAAGTAATTATCTCGGTCTATGCTCATTTGGGGTAAACTTTGCCCACAACCTCCAATAAACAAAAAGGAAATTATACAAATTGTCAACAAAAAAATCTTTTTGATAAAGCCCCTCCTTTTTCAAGTAGTATGGGCAGTTTCACGCTTTTTATCACGCTCATTTATCATTTGAACTTTGAGAACTTCCGCCCGTCTAACTGAAAATTTTGACAAAATTAGAATAGCGAGAGCGAGGAAAATTGTACAACCGAAGAAAACAATCCCTCCAAGACCTTTTTGCACTGACAAGGCTTGTACTGGTTGAGTTGAATCAAATTTTATAAAATCAAGCAAAAACCCAATCAAAAGCAACGCAATAGAGTTTGCAAGATTGTAAGTGAAGGTAAAATAACCAGTATATGCACCTGCATTATTTTGCCCGGTTTTTGCCATTTCAAGAGTTACGACATCAGCATACATTGAAAAAGGCAAGCTATACATTGCTCCTGCACCGATTCCACAGAAAACAAGACAGAACATTGCAATGATGAACATAATGTTGTTTGGGATATATTGTCTAAAAAGGAAAGTGATAATTGTTAAAAATATGCCAAAAACGATCGTTGAAAGCGAAAGAATAAGGGCTTGTTTTTTCTCAATTCTATTTGAAAGATAAACCCATAATGGTTGAGAGGCGATTGCTCCACCGAAAAGAGAAACAAGCACAACCGAGATTTGACTTGAAGAAAAATGATAACAATATGTGAAAAGATGCATTCCCACACTTGTCAAGAAACACGAGGCAATACAAGCACAAGAATATCCCAAGATGACAGAGCGAAAATCTGGTTTTTTGAGCACATTAAAATATCCACCTAGAAGTGTCGACAATGAAAACTTCTCTTTTTTAGCGGAAAGACTGTAAACATGGTTTTTCTTTGTCAAACGCAGGCAAGAAAGTATTGTAATAAGTCCAAAAGCAATAAGCATGCAAGAATTTATCACAGCAATTTTTATATAACCGGCTTGGGTGTGAGATGTTTGAATAGAAATTGAAATTGATGGCATAAAGAAGTACATCAAAATACTTGGCAAAATCATTCCAATAACGGAGAATACGGTCTTAAACCCTTGAATTTTATTTTGCTCGTTATAATCTGGTGCAATATCTATGGCAAGAGCAGAATATGGAGTTCCAAAACAAGTGTTTGCTGTTTCTATCGCAAGCATTCCAACTAAAAGCCAAGTAAATTTGCCTACTTGTGAAAGTCCCATTGGCATAGACCAAATAAGAATATTAATAAGTGCAATAGCAAAAATACCAAAAAACATATACCCTAGTCGCTTACCGAAAAACTTATTCTTTGTGTTGTCCGATAAATACCCTACAAGCGGGTCGCTTACACCGTCCCAAAGCGAAGAAATGGCAATCGCAATGCCAACCAGCGAACCTGAAATTCCCATAACTGCAGTTGCGAAAAACATGATAAAGTTATTGAGGGTCTGCGACATTGAACTATATCCCAATCCCCCAATGGCATAACAAAATCGGTTTCGTGTCTTTAAAGATTTCACTATCTTAAAGTATGTCCATGGCAAAAAAAATATGAAAGATGAGTTCTTTCATATTTTCATTCTTTATTTATACTTACATTTGCAAAATCATAATTTTACTGTTTCAACGCGAAGGCGATTATGCCTCTTCATCACCTTCATCAGTCGCGTCTTCTTCATACATTTTTTCTTCCTCTTCGGCAGTTGTATATAAAGCCTTTTTAGCAAGTTCATAACGGCTCATGTTGTAAAGTCCAAGTGCCTTGACTTTTCGGTCAATTATATCAAGAATTTTTTTATTTTCCGCTTCATAAATTTCGTCAGTTGGAAGTTTTAAAACAACGCCCTCTTTTTCCACTT
This sequence comes from uncultured Clostridia bacterium, assembly GCA_934793215.1. GTDB lineage: Bacteria > Bacillota > Clostridia > Christensenellales > UBA1242 > Caccovivens. The sequence goes on from CAKVOP010000002.1 coordinate 262,688, forward strand.
TTTTCTTTGTTTCAACATCTTTGTATGTGGTGTGTTCATAAAAAAGTTGCCCGCGATAACCTGTTCCTCCAATAATAAGGTAGTGCTCACTTTTTATATCAACTTCGATTTTAGGAACCACTTCTCTTACAATGGCGTCAAGGTCAATTGTAAAAGGCGAAGAAAACGAATTCTCAATGGCGGAAGAAATTTCAAGCGAATAATCTCTTGGCTCTGCATCGCTATCAAGTTCTTGCAAGATAAACTTCTTGCTTGGCATTTTCATTTCATCAGGCAAAAAACTCAACTTTCTAACTTTGAACATGACTCTGCCGTTTTCATATTGTTTAGAGAGAACAATGCCCGCATCAGTAAGAGTATTGTTTGGAATATCATACATTATTTCTTTCCCGATAACATCGTTTTGTCTTGAAAGGCGATAAAAAGCAAGCTCTTCCGATAAAGTTTTTAAAATTCTTGGAAAAGTCTCATAACCCATTATCATATAGTGATATGTTTTTACATTTTCAAGTTGAAGTTTATTTTTCATTTTACCCTCTCTGTTTTAAGTACAATATTTATTAAAAGGTTCTACAAATATATCATACATATTTTTTGCCAAAAAATCAAATGTTTAAGAGCGGAAATAGACAACTTTTAAATTTCAATCAAAAAGGGCTGGACAAAATCCAACCCTTTTCGGTTTAGCCTAAATTAATCATTGACAGTGTCTTTGAAACTGTTTCCAAACTTAAATGTAGGAACATTAGTTGCAGGGATAACAACCTTTTGTTTTGTAAGAGGGTTGATTCCTTCTCTTTTTGCTCTCTTTTTAAGTTCAAAAGTTCCAAATCCAGCAATCTGGATTTTTTCTCCCGCTTTAAGAGTTTCGGCAATAGTTTTTGCCATGGCTTCGAATGCAATGCCAGCATCTTTTTGTGTAAAGTTAGCATTGTCAGCGAAGGCTTTGATAAATTGTTGTTTATTCATCTATCATATTCTCCTTTTTAATTTTTGGCTTTCACCTACAATAATTTTAACATATTTTTGGCGTTTTTCCAAACAAAATCACAACTTAAAAGCTAAAATACGCCATTATTTCCTCCCAAATAAGGCTGAAATAACTACCTACATAGTTAAAAAGATAGAATGGACTATTTTTAAATGAGAAAACATTGTGTGCAATTTTAACCACTCTTCCCTCTATGTCCTCAAAAGAGGCAGGTCCCTTTTCTCTGCAATCTACGCTTTCAGCACGGTTGTCCCCCATGAAGAAGATCTTTCCTTCTGGCACAACTGCGAACTTGTAATCAACCCCTTCAACATTATATGTGACCGTACTTTTATCCTTTATATTTGTGTGGTAAAAAGAATAACCATAAGTAACGCCATCTACTTCAGCATTTAACCTTGTTTCGTACTCGTCCCATTTCTCATAAGACTTTACATATTCTTCTTCTAATATTTCAACAGTATTTGAATTTCTTCTAACACGCATAAATCGAATTTGTGACTCTTCCATATCAGCGGTTTTAACTCTTGCAACACATATTTTGTCGCCTTCCATGGCCATAACACGCTTAATAACTGAAGTGTCTGCAGATCTTTTGTGAACAATAATATCTCCGTATGTTACATCATGTGTCAAAAGAATATAAACTCCGTCCTGTCCGCTTCCAACTGGATTTTCGTTGAGAGTATTTTGCATACTAACCCCACTCACCAAAATAAAACGATATTTTGCTTGCATCGCAAATCCAACAGAAATAAAGAATATAAACACCACAGCAAGGGCAAAAGCAAGAGAAAGGAACACTTTTCTTGATATTTTGTCTTCTTCGTCATCTCTATAATAGGAAGTTTGTAAATTATAATTCATTTTTGCTTTTCTCCTGCATTTCTTTTGCGAATTTACACCCGCAATAGTTTTGTCTGTAAAGGTTGTACTTCTTTGAAAGTTCAACACTTTTTTTGTAACCATCTTGTTTTTTGTAGTTGCCTTCTATAAATTCAATATTTTCTTCTTCGCCAACACTCTTGCCGATTGCATTAATTAAAATTGAATTTTTGTGAGGTGATACTGTCAGCGTTGTACCAAAACAGTCAAAACCAAGCGCTTTCGCCTTTTGTGCTGTCTTTTCAAGCCTCAACCCAAAACAAACAGGACATCGGGCACCACCCTCTTTTTCATGTTCCAACCCCTTGACGCGACATAAAAAGTCTTCTGGATTGTATCCGTCTTCAATAACATTTATGCCCATAATAGCACAATATCTTTTCTGCTCGGCTAGGCGGTGAGAGAATTCCTCATCAGTGTCAATGTTTGGGTTGTAATAATATATAGTTAAGTCATAATCGTTTTTAAGTACATCAATGACTTGCGTGGAACAAGGTCCGCAACAACTGTGAAGAAGCATCTTTTTCATTCGACCGACCTCAATATCTTAACTGCGTCCATAAAAAGCGGACTTGAAGCAATCGTTTTTTTATCATCTTCAAAAACCTTATCTATATAAAACATAAGACACCCAAGTCTGTCTCCGCAATCAATGAAGACTTGAACATTGTATATAACTTTGTCATTAACTCCTTTCAAAATAAACACAGGGAAAGAAAATCCGTTAAGTTTAATATTAAATTGTCTTTCAAGCACAATCTTATCCCTTTTCTCCGTGTAAGAAGAGGTAACTTTTTTATATCCTTCTATAAAATCTTCACCATGCTGATATATTTCAAAAAAAGAGATAACCTTTCCATTGGGCGAGATATAGTTTTCTGTGTTGAAAAATCCTTGCCCATTCTCAAGGTTATATTTGTCACTACTTACAAGCCACCCGTCAGGCAAAGAGAAACACATACTATTTAATGTTTTGAATTCTCTCTTCATAAAATCTCCACATGGCAAGTATAGTCGTAAAAATTTCAAAAGTCAACTTTTCTAGGCTGAAAAATTGCTCACCGCATACATCATCATGTCTCCCACCCCATTATCAATAAGATAGTAGACAAGTATCTTCCCCTCACGCTTATAGGAAACAATATTTTGGTCTTTTAAAAGTTTTAATTGATGAGAAATAGTAGTTTGGTTTATGCCCAAAACGGTGGAAAGGTCATTAACGCACATTTTAGTCATAGACAAACACGAAAGAATCTTTATTCGAGTAGAATCCGAAAAATTTTGAAAATAATCAGCAAGTTTTGATATATCTCTTTCATGTGGCATTGCAGAAAGCACCTCACGCTTGTTGCGTTCCGACAAAAGTAAAAATCTGTTTTCCATATCTTCTCCTTTAACAAAATTTGTTTTTCTAGCATAAATATTAACTAGTAAGCCCTACTCTTTAATCTTACTGGAAGCAAAAGACAAAGCAAAATAGTATTTTGTTACTTTTTGTTGTTATAAAACGAATTTTGCTTAAAGGAGGTTATATGGTAAGTTCACAAGCAATTCTTTTTGCTCTTTTATTGTCAGTAATCACAAATGCAACGGACACATCACTCAACACAAACACAAATTTCTTGCTTTTACTGCTGCTCGCACTTGCTGGCAATAACTCAAATTCTGGAAACATAACATCATGTTCTCAAAATACTTGTCCTAATAGTTTTTCTTTCATTTAATTTTTCCTTAACAAAATAAAAGGCGACAAAAGTTCGTCTTTTTTTATGCAACAAATATTAAAAATCAATTTATTAAAAAATCAAACTTATTTTGTGCGAATAAATTGCAAAAATCTGTCCAAATTATTTTTGAGTGGCAATAAAATAAAATTTCAAAAAATTATTTAGTTTCCTTATTTTTTATCTTGTACGACACTCTAAAAATTTGATTTTTTTGAAAATTGACGAAAAATTTAAAAAAAGTGAAAATTTTTAAAAAAAATATCAAAAATCGTTTTGCAATAAAAAAAAATTATGATAATATATGCTTGTAAACAAAAAGCAACCGCTTTTGAATAAAAGGAGGAAAAAATGAAAGGATTATTAAATGCAGTTTGGAGTTGGTCAGAATTTTTTGGTAGTTATGCAGGTAATGCAAGCGAAGCTGTTACGCAAGCTTGTCAATGGATAACCGCTGGCGTTTGGATTGTCTTTGGCCTTGCAGGGCTTGCTGGCGTTATTTATTCTATCTATCTGGGCGTTCAACTTGCTAGAGCAGACGACCAATCAAAAAGAGACGACGCTAAAAAACATTTGGTTACTGTTATCATCGCTATTGCCGTTACACTTGTTCTCGTATTGTTCTTCTTACACATTTTGCCTGCAATTATTAGTGCATTTTCAAAACTAGAACCTGGCAAAACTAAAACTGATGATGGCTTCATTCACTTCTAATATTCAAATCGTAAAAATATGAAAAGCGTTGCATTAAGCAATGCTTTTTTAGTTTGATATTATTTTATTTATATTTTATTTTTTTATTTAACACCCTGTTTATTTCACTGCTTTTCAAATTAATATAATAATAAACACAAAAGAAAAAATAATTTAACTTTAATTTTTATTGCAATATTTTTATTATTATGCTAAAATGTAGATAAATAAGGAGAAAATATGCAAAATTTATTCTCACTCTTAAACCTTAAAATTTTTGGAAAAGAATATTTGTTCCTCGGCGGATATGATTGGCTTAACAATGTTTACAACACACTTCCACCCATTTTGTGGACTATTCTTGCTGCGGTAGGCGGAGCAGGTGTTGTTTATGCAATTATTCTTGGCATCAACCTTGCCAAAAGTGAAAGTGACGATAAGAGAAAAACTGCTTCAACAAGACTTAAAAACACAATTATTGGCCTTGCAGTGTTAATTTCGCTTATCCTTATTATAAACATTTTAATCCCAGTGTTAATAAGAATTATCGGCGGAGATGGAGTTGTTCAAGTTTCTTGATAATGTGTTAACAAACCTCATAATTTAATCATATAAACTTGTGTAAGGAGAAATTTATGCACAAGTTTTTTTGTAATTATAATTTGCTCACAGAAAAATATGAACTTGCACAAGCAAAGGGCTTAATGGTTGGAAAAGTTGCCACAATGGCAGAAAACACCTTATTACCAGAAATAAGAAATTTAATGCAAGAATTGTACACAACACTTACCGCTATTAAAGAAATAGACAAAACAGAAGAGCGTCAAGACACCCTCGACCAAACAGAATTATTGCTATCAAACCTTTTCTATTCTTTGTTTTCCACTCCCCTCGACCTTAAAGAGAACGATGAAAAAAGCGAAATGAAAGCACTCTATCAAAAAGGAATTTTGCTTGCGAGTGAAATTGAGAAACTGATTAACATTCCAGAGTATAATAGAAGTATCGGTATTATTAAAACAAACTTGCAAAACATTTTCAACGCTCTTAATTGATGTTTTTGAACCAATCGAAAAATATTGCCTCGCAAATATTTTTACATAAACAAGCAAGGCATCTTTTTCATATAATGACATTGGAGCAATCTGCTCTAACAAAGGAGGAATTATGCCTTGTTGCATTAACAATGGTTGTAATAATCCAAATAGACCTATTTTCATTATAAATCGTGGATTTCAAGGTGCAACAGGTCCTACTGGCCCTGCGGGACCAGTAGGAGCGACTGGGGCGACCGGCCCTACTGGCCCAACGGGGCCTACTGGCGAAGCAGGAACTGCAAGCATCAGCGCACTTGCCTATGTGGATATGAATGATGCAACCGCAAATGGAAATGTGGCTTTCAATTCGAGCTCGTATCTCCCCGCTGGAACAACAATATTCACCTCAAATAGCACCAACAATGGCATTGTTATAGGAGAAGATGGAACTTATGAAATAACTGTAAGTGGGATGCTTGAAGGTCTTTCACAAAATGACGGAATAAAAGTTGAAGTAAAAAATGATGCCGTAACACTCAATAACCTTGTCATTGACAGACCCGGTGCATCTCTCCAAGGAAATGATGTCCGAGAAACCATGGCATTTTCTGGCGTTTATAGCTTAAATGCAAACGATGTTATATCAATGGTTGTAACCCTTGAAAACAATGGCACTGCAAAATTGACAAACGCACAGATAACGATAAAGAAATATGAATTTGCTTAATTAGGACTAACTTATTAACCATTGTGTTTTAAACAAAAAAGAGAGTGCAAACTCTCTTTTTTAATGGAAAATCACTTATAATATTTTGATTTTTGTTTCGATTGTTTCCACTTAACCAACACTTACAGGTCTATACGCGAAAATCCCCTTATTACGATGTTTTTTTTGCTCGCAAATAATGGAAGCAATGTTTTGCTTGCTAGAAGCAAGAAAAAAACTTGCCCAAGGCAAGTTTAAGGACTCTTATGCTTAATTGCACCCGCCCCTATATTTTTTCTTTTCAAAAGTAAGATTATTAAATTCATGAAGTTTTTTAAAAAAGACTTTCATAAATTTTTTACGATTTACCGCAGTCGTCATCAAAACTTGACCTTTTTTGTCAGGCGTTGCAATAATCTTTCCTGGATTTTTGTCTGTATCAACCGTTAAATTCACTCTCAAAGTTTTAAAGAATTCTGGGTGAATAAGGTACATATATGCACAAGTATCGTTTGTAGCAATTCGCTTATCTGGATAACCATGCTCCCAATACTTGTCAAACATGTCAAACATCATCTTACCGACATCGTTCGTATCTTTAATCTCGTATACCATTTCCTCAGTAAGGTGTGCTTTATTTCTTCCCATATCGCTAGGGACCATAACAAGTGGGATTTTGCTGTCAAGCACGATTTTGAACGCTTCTGGGTCAGACGATATATTGAATGATATATGTAAAGGATAACCTTTCATGCCATAAGGTGCTCCACCCATAAAGATGATTTTAGGAATTTTCTTGATAATATCAGGGTGCTTTTCAAATAAAAGTCCAATATTTGTGTGAGGCCCTAGAACAAGAGGAATTATATCTCCATCACCTTCGCTTAAAACGCGGTACATTGCACTTACAGCATCTTCTTCAAGAAGCAAATGTTTTACTTTTTTAGGAGGTCTATACCCACCCATTCCCTCTTTGCCATGCACATATTCAGCAGTTGGACTTGTTCGTCTCATAGCCTTGCTTGCACCTTCCGCGACAGGATAATCAAGGTTAAACTTGTCGAGAATATGAAGCATATTTCTAGTACACTTTTCGATTGGAAGATTACCTACAACTGTTGTTATAAGTTTAATATCGAGTTTCTTATCATTAAGTGCATAAATTAAACAAGTCGTATCATCTACACCGGGGTCAGTATCAATAATTACTTTATATTTTCTCACAAGTTATCCTTTTATTTATAAGTTTGGCGAAGACGGTGGGATTCGAACCCACGTGCCAGTTCCCTGACAAACGCATTTCGAGTGCGTCTCGTTACGACCTCTTCGATACGTCTTCGTTCTTACAATATATCACAATATCAAAAAAAAGGCAAAGATTTAACAAATATTTAAAAATTTTTATTATTTTTTGTTAAAATCTGCATTCTTAAATTTTATTTTTACAAAGTGATGCGAAAAATTGCTCGTTATGTAGCACTGACTCATCATTAGGGCTTAATCCTTTTGTCACTTCATGGAAGTGCTGTGCTCTATTAAAATCCCCTAGGTTATAGTAACAAACCACAAGGTCAAGTGCTGGGAAAAGTGTTGTTTTTAATTTATCAACAAACGCCCCACTTTCAAGTTCATTACCATTTTCGATTGCTTTTTCAAACCAATATGACGCTTGTTTAAATTTTTTCTCATTCATAAAAATTCGTCCAATGTTGTACAAGACTTCCCCTCTTGGATAGGAAAATCTAAATGATTCAAGAAGGCTATCAAGAGCCTTTTCGTTATCATGTACATTTTCATAACAATAGCATAATATCAAGCAAGCTTCAATTTTGTTTTCGACAAAAGCATCTTCTTTTTTCAGAAAATCTTTTAACGTGTGTATTGCTTTTTTGAAATGACCATTGTAATAAAGTTCACGAGCATAATAAAATAATGACCGAGGTGAAAACTCTTCTTCTTCTTTTATCATTGCTTGATATATTTTTAAATTGCGATTTGTATGTGGCTTTTGTTTCCCATGATAAATCACTATATCATGTCTATTGACCACTTTACCACAAGGTACAATCACTTCATGTACCCTATCATGCCAGCGAAGTAAAGGAATATTTTTGACAATCCTTTCTCTTAAAAACTGATATGTCGGTTTTAAATTTTCATCATAAGCAGTTGCGTAAGTACACATTAAGACATCTTCTTCACCTCGTTCAAACTTCCACTCTTTTATTTTTTCTGCCGTGCTGTCAGGCAAAAAATCATCTCCATCAAGCCATATTATATATCTGCTTTGAGCTTTATCAAAAGAATAATTTCTTGCACAAGCAAAGTCATCTTTCCATTTATAATCATAAACTTTTGTTGTGAATTTTTGCGCTATCTTTTTGGTGGAGTCCGTTGACCCCGTATCAACCACAATAATTTCATCGGCATAGATGTGAGCGTTTTCTAGGGCTCTTGCAAGTGTTTTTTCCTCATTTTTAACAATCATACATAGTGATAAAGTTTTCATTTTTCATCTTTTACCTAAAATATATATATGATTGCAGGCAAGATAAATTGAAAAAAACATTTTTTAATCTGTTTAAATAATTGGAAAAATAATAAATATTACTCTTTTTAATGATATTTTTGACTTATTTTTTTAAATTTTAATTAATTTTAATAATATTTTAATAATTTCAAAAAATCATATTTTAATTAAAAATATTTTTTTATTATTTTTTGCTATTTTCAATGTGTATTTTATTGGGATTTGTTACAAATTAATAATATATAAGTATTTAAAAATATTTATATATTTATCTATATATTTCGTCAAATTATTTTGTTTTTTTTTGTCACTATGATAAAATCATAGTGTAATAAAAAAGAGGTGAAAAATGAAAAAATCTAAAAAAATAATTAATTCACTTTTATTGACATTATCTTGCGCATGTCTTGCGGGAGGAAGCTTTTTGCTGGAAAATCAATTCAACAATGCACCAGCAGTCGCATTAGCCGAATCAAGTACTTATGACGAGATAACAAATTCTTTGCCAAATTATTTCAACATAAACACTGACAATTCAAGTAATACTTTTGGCAATGTCGACAATAAGATCTTCTTGATTTCAAACACAGAACAAGACAAGATTGAGATTAAAATTGCAGAAAATGAAAAAGAAGCAAAAAGTAGAAATGGAGATAAGATAAAAAACTATTGCTACTACCCTAACGCTGCTGATAGTAGTGCTTATTACTACTTTAAGTTTTCAAACTCACTCTCTCTTTACTACGATCTTACTAATACACAAATTGAAAACGGAGAAACTGGGACAAACTTAATTGAAGGTGCTGCAATAAACCTTTTTGCAAGTTCATATTCTAGTGCAGAAGAAGAAGATCCAAAAGCAGGTATCCCTAACAATCTCACATTCACTCCTGAACAATTAAATGTAACTTTTCAGCTTGGTGAAAAGTTCGGTGTAACAGGAAATACGATCACGCTTAACAAAGAGGGTTGCTACACATTATGTGTCCCAGTTGTTGTTTATAGAACCACAAATGATGGAAGCAGTTTTGTAGCAAGTGAAGAAACCGTAAACTACACTTTTATGGCACTCCAATCTTCTACATACTTTAATGCGACAACTCACCTGCCAAATATCACCTCACCAAACAACAATATTCAAACTTCAACCGTGCAAGGCGTTGGCGATTATTCACTTTATTATTTCTATTCTTATAGCACAACTGGGACAACCGCTGAAGATGTTTACACTCTTCCAACACTTGAATTCAATCCAAATGTTTATCAATTCAACATCACTTACACAGACACTGACCAAAAAGTTAAAGTCGCAAGAATTGAATACACTGACAAATTCACTCAATATGATGAAAATGGTAACGAAATAAGCGAAAACAATTATTTTGTTTGGACAAACATAAATGAAGATGGGAAAGCCAAACTTGTATTCAACGACCTTGGAACTTACGACATTGAATTATCGTATCTTTACAAATCACAAGAAAATAAAATTTATTCTCTTCCACTCGACCGATTGACAAGTTCAACTTTTGAAAACAAACTTCAAAGAATGTTTATTTATGGCTATCAAACTTTCTATTCAAACTATGACGATATTGACCCACTGACAAATCAACCTACTTCAAGCGAATTAAAAACCCTTGACATAAAGTCTGCGACAAGCACACTTGGTGCAGATATCACAATGGGCGTAAACAGAGAAAAGAATACAACTGTCAGCAATCCAAATTCAAGCGCGCCTTTAACAGAAAATGATTTGAAAACTGCCGCACTCAATTATCTCAACGGGAAAAAAACAGACGGCAAATACAATTCTAAAGCCCCTGTTACGACAAACCAAACGCCTGTAAGATTTGTGGGTAATGTTAAAGAAGACTCTACAAATAGTAAGCTTTATCAATTAACCAAAAATGAAGAAACAAATGAATGGGAAGGCTCAAATATAAACTTTTCTCTTCTTAACCAAAACACACCTGGCGTTTATCTATACATAATTCAATACAAATACGATTATTACATGGACACAACTGGGATTCTTCAACCGGACGCTTATCACTATCAAGTTTTCTTCTTTGAAGTGACAAACCTTGCTCCAACCGTTTCTCTTTATGAAGAAAACATAGTAGAAGACACCATTAAATCTAACACCATTAAATCTATTAGTCAAATTTACACCAGAGGCTTTACAAACAAAAGCGTTTATATTATTGATAATTCTACCCAAAATCCTTATGATGCAAAAGTTTCAATAACGCTTACTGCCTATGATTATGCTAGTAGCAAACGCAATGTTATTGACAAGCAAGAAATTTCATCTTTTGCAGGCAATGGTGCATCGAATGGAATTGAATATAAGACCTTTGATAATATAGACGACACGATTAATGGCAAAAGTGGGCTTTATATTTCAAAAGATGGTGCTTATGCCAACTCAAAATTTACAATCGAAATTAAAGCAAGCAACGCGTCTGCCCCAAGCATTACAACATTTACAATAGATACAAACGAAATCGAAAATATTGGAGCAAGAAAGGTTCGTCAAACCAATAGCACCAATTTCGCGATCGGCGAAAAGATTTCACAGAACTTCACAAATGAACCTATCATTCTTTCTTGGAACGAAAAGGCCAGTGGTGCACCTACTTATGGATATTTAAAATATATTCCTTTCGTTGAACACAAATATTATACAGCAAGTGACGCAACCACACTTAATGCCACTCTAAAAGCACTTCTAGACGATGGTAACAATGGTTTGTTACCAGTAAATTACAAGATTGATTTAAACGAATTTTCTTCAAGCACGTGGGTTGAATACAGCAACACTGAAAAGTATGACACCGTGGTTAGTGCTAGTGCTGTAAAACAAAACAGCGGTTTCTATCTTCTTGAAGTATTTGATGACGCTGGAAATTCTAGTTTTGAAATCTTTCTCATTGATAAAACAAACCCTCTATTTGTTAAACAACAAGAAGAACTTGATGAAAATGGAGCACCTTCTGGAATTATATTAAGGTCATTTATATCTAACGGCGAAAATATAGATGTCCCAGAAGATGCAAGTTACAACATGTCTATAAGATGGGCAAAGTATAAGGGAATTTTATTAGAGAATAAAAATAGTTTAAGTGGCGTAAAAGCGTACCAATTTAGTAAAGATGCTTCGCAAGCAACATCTCAATTATTAAACAAACTCGATGATTTCTTTGCCTCAACAAAAGATTACATTGGCTCATTAAGTGGTGCGTATGTAACAAATGGAAACTACCTTAAAATTGAAACATTCCCTACTTACTATGCTTTAAAGAATGACGCTTATCAACCTTACAATGGATTTAGTTACGACGTGCCTCTTTACAAAGAGAATGCAAATGGAGAAATTGAAGCCCTTGAAGCAACCCACTCTTTACTAACTCGCGACAAGTCAAACACGAAAGTGTATGGAGATGAATCAACAAACTACAAAAATGCTCCAAGCGGAATGCTTAATTTTAGAGTTTCAGCGGACGCATCTAAACTAGATGTTAAAGTGGGCGACCAGCCTGCAAGCGAAAGCGGACAAATTTGGAAAAGTTTGCAATGGGATAACTACTCATTTAACGGCTATTTTGACACCGATGAAAATCGATTAAGTCCAACTATTACTGACCCAACTAAATTAAGTGACAAAAAATACAAATACTCTTACATTCTTCCAACTAACAGCAAAAACAAACTTTCATTAACTTATATTCCTCTTCCAAACAATGGTTCAGTTGTTGCAAGTATAACATTAAAATATTATCCTTATATTAAAACTTCGACAACACTGACTAGTTACAGAAGCGGAAACGATTCATCTGCTAACGAAAACGGAGAAGTAACAAACAACTATTTCTATTACACCCTTTCAAAGAACCCAACAAGAGAATTTGAAATTTACACTAACGGAAGCGTTGCAGTAGCCAAAGGCGAAGAGTGCACTTTTGAGATTGTACTTGGAAACAACACTCTCCCCGTTGCCGGCAAATATGTGTTTGAGCGTGTGTACCAAGATGGCGAGACCGTAGGAAAATTTGATTATGACACTCGCGACATTTCATTTATTGTTGACCCTTATAATGTTATATCTCCTATTGAAAGCGTTGAAAGAACTGACGAAGAAGGAAACACAAAAACCTCTCTTGAAAGTATAGTTGGTGGAGATATTCTTGTTAGTATGTATTCAGGTACAAACGAACAAAATATAGAGATTTCTTTCCCAAGATATGTTGAAGGGCTTAACAAGGGTTCATTCTACACTCAATCCAATTTTAAAGAAGATGACACATTCCCTGAAAACGCTATATCAATTTCTGGAAATAAACTTCCACTTTCGCTTTTAATTCCTCAAACAAAGTATACAATTTCATCTATCAAAAACAGCGACAATTCTTATGTCGTAAGTACAAACAACGATTTATCATACTTTGGTGCTGAAATAAAGGAAGAAGACGGATTATGGAAACTTTACTATGAAGGCATCTTGTACAAATCCTTTGCAAACGAAGAAGATGCACTAACAGAGCTTAACAATTCACGAATAAACGTTTATAACTTATACGCTAAAATACAATACTATAAACCAAATAGCGAAACAGTATTTAGCACATATCATGGTGGAAATTTAAACGCTTTAACTGGCAGAAACGATATTTATACAAACGGATACATGAATTTCTATAAGCAAACATCTTCATCACAATCTCAATCATTAACTCTTGAAACCATTGCAACTAAAATGTTTTCTGCCCCTGGCAAATATGTAGTGTCACTTTACCAAGCGAACAATTTAGGGTCTAATTTTGACCAACTCTACTCTTTATATAAATTTGCATTTAAAATAGAATCAACCGCTCCTGAATTTGACATCGTAAACAATTCTGGTTATAGCCTTGAAGAACATGAAAATGCTTATTATACTAACTCACCAAGACTCAACATAAAGTGGCAACTTCCAAATAGTGATTATATTGCCAAAATTGATGAAGCAAACATTAAGATTAGCGGAGACATTACTAAAACTATAACATCAAACGAAATATTTGGCGATACAACTGCTGGTGGAACAAGATATTTTGAAATTGATGCTAGCAGTATTCTTGCAAAAATGCTCACAAACGAAAATTTCAAACCAAGCATAAACATTACAATGCAATTTGAAGGGCATAACGTAAAAATTTATACCACAACTACAAAAACGATTTACTTTGATATAACTGCTCCACACAATAATACCCTTTCTCTTATAAGCAATGTTGAAAATTCAGCACGTATGCAAGGAGTGTTCTCTTCACTTGATAGTACTTTCCTTCATAGCAACGCAAGAGAATACTATGATTATAATGGAAACTTGACTTCATTTAACAAATCAACTATGGGAGACGGAGTAAGTTATTCATATTTGAAATCCACTGGAATTCTTAAATACTATTACTTTAATGTTAAAACTGACTTTATTTCATCGCTTTTGATTGACAATGACAATTATGGAGTAAAATACATCGGACTCAAAGAAGTTTACAATTTTAATTCATATACCCCTGTCGACAAAAATTCATTCAATGAAAATAGTTATATTGAAATTAATGATTTTGAAATCAATGAAGTGACAAACGGAACTTTATATGAAGTCGTTGAACTCGACTGGGCTGGCAACATGACTGTATATCTTATTAAAGTTGTTAACCCTCAAAATGATGATTTAGTTTTAACATATACAAACAGCAAAACCGATGAAGATGAAGTAAATGAATTTAATCTTCAACAAATGGTTGCAAATAACTACAATCTATATTCCAACACAGGATTTGAAATTTCAAGCATTAACTACAATGATGATGCTTGGGAAATCTTCTCAATAAAAAAAGCGGGTCAAGTTACAGATATTTACATGCGCTCACCATGGCTTGATGAAGAAACTGTTTATCACATTAATGGTTCAAACTTTGACACGGCTTCTCTTTCAAGTTTATTTAGTAACCTTGCATCGTCTAACCGCAAGCATCAAATCATGTTTGCAAATCGAAATGACGGAACAAGAACAAATCTTTATGCAACTATATACAACGCTAACCTTATAACTTCAACAACTTATAATGCTCCACAAGCCCAGTTAAACATAAACATTCCATCACAAGAAAGTTTAAACAGCACAACTTATGGATATGTTTACCCTACTGAAATAAAAGTTGAAAGACTTGACGGAGCTTACAAGGAAGTAGCAACCGCCACAATGGTCAATGGTCTTTATGGAGCTTGGGATATCGCTGATCCATCAAATGCAGTAAGCATAGTCCTTGCAAACGGCAAATTGTCTCTTAACACCATTATTGCCACAAGTGGTGAAAAATTAAGATATACAATCACTGACAACTTTGGGAATAAGTCTATTGTTATTCAACTTGCCAACATCGCCCCATACGAAGAAATAATTGGCAGTGGAAATGTTTATGAAATCACCGAAAGTGATAACAGCAAAACATATTTAAGCGAAAAGGCAACAACATTTAACTATCACACCAAACTATATACTGTTTCAATTTACAACGAAACAGACGGACAAAACGCAGTTAATGGCAGTGACTACATTTCAAGCACAAAAGATAATGTTACATCATTGACATTCAATCAAAGAAATAAATGCTATACTATCACAATCTATGATGCCGCAGATATCGGTGCAAATCGTACGGTTTTGCGTACAATTCATGTCCGTATATACAACAAATTACCAGAATTTACAGACTCTGCTTCACTAGCAAACGGCGGAGTAACATTCCTCGATAGAAATTTGAATGTATTTAATCAAGATAAAGTACAAACTAAAACTCTTACTCAAACAATTTCTGTTGGTGGCAAAAACTTTACTAACGCACAAGTTACCTATCTTTCAACCTACTCGTCAGTAGTAACAATGAAATATGTAAATTCTCCTTTTGATAATGGTTTAACCAATGCTTTTGAAAAAGAATACCCATACTCTGCTTACATTTCGAGTGATAATGGTCAAACATTTACAAAACTTGAAATGCAAGATGGGAATATATCAAGTTATGTTATCCGTGGCACAGGAGATTATTTAGTATTCTTCACCTATGACGACGAAACAGTTCTTACAAGCAGTTATCAAGCCTATATGATTACAATTTGGGATTCAACTGCTTCTTACTACACAATCACGATTGACGGCGTAAGGGTTGAGCGTTCTAACCTCACCTACACCGACGACGCAGGCGTAACATATGAAGTTAACTATCTTGTTGGAGTTGATTACAGCAACCGAAATCGAGTTATTATAACTCAAAATGAAGAACTTGGCGTTACACTTTCAGAGCCAATCGTTAAAACAACTGGTACAAATGTTTATGTCGAAGTTTATACTTATTCTTGTACAGAATCAAGTGGTTCATTTGCAATCTTATACATTAAACCAAACAATGATTTTGCGTCATTATTTAGTTATGAATCACCTTCTGGGGCAAGCGAATCTCTTCTTGGAAAAGCAAACGAAACGATCGTTGCAAACGAAGCTGATACAGGATTTGAAAGACTTAAACTGACATTTACACCTTACTATGGAATTACTTCTAACAGAATCCATATCAAGGTTGAGAAAATGTTTGAAGGAAACTTTGTAGATGTGTCTCCTGAAATTGACTATACAGATAGTCTTGCAACCGCATACATTACTCGTGCTGGATACTATCGCATAAGCCTTCATGATTCGTGTGAACCAGCAAACTACCAGTCATTTAAAGGTAGCAACTATATGTATCTATACTTCTTAAATTCTATTCCTTTTGTAGTTACAAGCACAGATAGTGAAGGCAATACTCTCACAACAGAAGCAATTCAAAATGCAATTTACAATTCTAGCGTTACGCTTTCACTTACCAATTTAAGTTCATACTATGCTCCTTCAAGTTATCCTCAAATCACTGTATACCGAAATGGCAAGACTTATGAAAAATCAAATAGTGGAAATGGGTATATTGAACGAAACTATACATTCACATTTAACGAACCTGGATACTATCAAGTAGCCTTCTCCGCAAAAAGTGCCAAAGGTGAAATTCAAATAAGGTCAAAAACCTACAACTTTATGATTATCAGCAAAAATGAATCTCGTTCGGCATTCAACTTCCCTGCTTACTCAAATTATTATATTACAAAAATTGAGAAATCTGGTCTTGGAGATATAACAGAAGATTTCCTTAAGTTTGGCAGTTTTAAAGACACCATTGTTGTAAACGGGAAAACATATCTGTCCGCTCTCAGCCTAAATTATCTCGATGAGAAAACAGGCAGTGGACGATACAAAATTACAATTTGCCCTAACGATGTTGCATATGTAAATGTTGGAGTTAAATGCTTTACATTTGAACTTTGGATAAATAATGCTATCCCTCCTATTGAGGTATCAGTTGGCCAAGGACAAACAACGACAAGTGATATTACAATCACATTTAATGTTGCAAACTTCTATGAGGCCGTTGGAGACAGTTACATTAAAATAGGTTCAACTATAAGGTACTACAACGCTGAAACTTTGCCTACACTTGGAGAAACCGAAGTAATTACGCTTACTCAAAGTGGAACTTACTATATTCAAGTTTACACAGCAAGTGGTCAACTTATTTACTCTTACAAGGTTATTAAAAATGACCCACTCAACGCCTTTGCAATTATCGCAATTATTCTTGGCGTAATTGCTCTTGGAACTATAATTTTCATAACTGTTAAATTGCGTAAGCGTCAACGAGTTAAGTAATGTGTGAGCAAGCTCACTGTCTATCGTAAGTTAATCTAAATTTTATATTGTATTACGTTCCGTGCGAGTAAACTTGCCTTGTATTGTAAGAGGTATTAAAAATAGAGTTTTTAAAACTTGATTTAACCTTGTTCTAATCTTTCGCACTTACATTAGACAAAAGTGGCAAAACTTTCTTTACTTTTAGATTCTAATACCTCTAATACATAAAAAACCTTGCAAGGCTTTTGCAAGGTTTTTTGTTTTATTTTTTATTTCTTTTATGGCTCTTTTATGGCTCTTTTATGGCTCTTTTATGGCTCTTTTATGGCTCTTTTATGGCTCTTTTATGGC
>CAKVOP010000003.1 GCA_934793215.1 uncultured Clostridia bacterium
CATTTCTCCCTAATTTATTTTCTCTCATTTTTATTTTATCATCTCTTTTAAACTTTGTCAATAGGAGAAAAGAAACATAAAAAAAGAGGCGACGCCTCTTCTTTCGAAATTATAATTCCATGCCTCTATCTTCATCAAGTTCTCTTCCAGCGATTGGAGCGTGGAGTTTTTTTGTCTTATCGAAATTGATTTCGCTTTTCCCAGCGATAACCATATCTTTGTATTCTTTAATGCTAACTTTAAGTGTAACAGTCATGATGTCCTCCTAACTTGTCCATATTGTAACACACTTTTTTAAAAATGTAAATAGGGTTTTTTAAATTTTTTACATTTTGTTTGGAACTTCAATTCCAAGCACATAAAGTCCTTGTGTAAGTTTTTTCTTAACTAAATTTAAAAGTGCAACATAACTTGCCTTTTTCTCTACATTTTTCTCACCTATAACGCTATGATTATTGTAGAAAGTAGAAAATGCACTGGCAAGATCATAGACTGCACTGGCAAGGGTATTGAGCGATTTCTCTTTATAGCAAATTTCATATGCCGAGTTAAGTCGCAAAATAGCCTTTATAATCTCGCGTTCCTCTTCATCGTGCATTTTAATTTCCCCTGCATCGCAATCTACTTTTGAAAGAATTGAGTTTATTCTTACAACAGTATATTGAATATATGGTCCAGTTTTGCCCTCGAAAGATACAAACTTGTCGAGGTCAAAAACATAATCTTTCCCAACATTATTAATAAGGTCGCCAAACTTCATTGCACCAACGCCAATTTTAAGCGCTGTATCTCTATCACTTGGTGCTCCATTCGCGACAAGTTTTTCTGTCGCTTTGTCAATTAAAAGGTTTATAATGTCTTCAAGCTTTATTGTGTCTCCACTTCTAGTTTTGAAAGGTTTCCCGTCTTTGCCATTCATAGTCCCATAACCAATGTGGATAAGTTGTTGATTCTCTGGGCTTATGCCCGCCATTTTGCACACTCTAAACACTTGTGTAAAATGATTTTTTTGTCTTCCGTCCACAATATATTCAATTCTATCCACATTTTTAAACTGTTTGTTTCGCATAAGAATTGTTGCAATATCAGTGGTCGCATACAGCACTGCACCATTATATTTTTTCAAAATTGCCGGAGGCATAGGATTTTTATATCTCTGCACTTCGTCTGGGTCTTTTTTAGGGATTGGCACATTTTCGCCTTCAATTGCGACATCAACTACCATTGCCCCTTCGCTTTCCCTTAAAAGGCCTTTGTCTTCAATGATTTTAAGTGCTGGGTCGATATATTCGTCCGCATCGCTTTCACCATACCACAAATCAAAAGTTGCACCTAGTTCGCGATAATGCATCTTGATTTGTTCAACAGAGACTGCCCTTATTTTTCTGTAAATAGAATAGTAAGGCTCCTCTTTCCTTTGTATTTTAAGCGTCCATTCATCGGCAGTCTTTTTAAACTGCTCGTCTACATTTTTTTTCGCACTGGCTTTTGGATAAACCTCATTCAACATTTCAAGAGTAAGCTTTGGTTCTTCCCCTTTGCCAGAAAAATAATAATCAAGCAAGCCTTCTTCGTAAAGTCCCAACTCTGTGAGCCCCATTTGAAGTCCCCAGTCGCCAAGGTGAACATCACTGACAACCTCTTCTCCAAGGGTGCTATAAAGGCGTTTTAAACTTTCGCCTATAATTGGAGAACGCAGATGCCCAACATGTAACGCTTTGGCAACATTTGCTCCACCATAATCGAGAATCACCTTCCCTCCTCTATGGATTTTTTCAAGTCCTCCATTTTCATCTTCAAGGAATTGCTTGCCAGTGAGGGCAAGTTTCTCGTCGGTAAGTGAAATGTTTATAAAAGCAGGTTTTGCAACTTCAAAAACAAAATTATTATTTTCGGGAACCATTGCGACAATTTCATTCGCTAATTCAAAAGGATTTTTGCCATACTTTTTCGCAAGAGCAAAGCACCCATTACATTGAAAATCGCAAAGATTTGGCATTCCAGAAAAAACAACTGAAAGTTTGTCTTCAATCCCCGCTTTTTTTGCACCTTTGTTTAAAAGTTCTTCAATTTCTTGTATAATCATTTTCCCCTCTAATTAATCTATATCTCTTCTTGCTTCAAGTGCTTTTGAAAGTGTTACTTCGTCTGCATATTCAAGGTCACTGCCCATTGAAATACCCTGCGCAATCCTTGTCACCTTAACTCCAAGAGGTTTAAGTATCTTTGCAATATACATTGCAGTTGCGTCACCCTCGACATCAGGGTTTGTTGCCATGATAACTTCACTGACCTTGTCTTCTTGCACACGCGACAAGAGTTCCTTTATTTTTATATCGTTCGGTCCACGGTGTTCTAGCGGACTGATTGTCCCAAAAAGCACATGGTAGACGCCATCATAGGTTTTTACTTTTTCCATTGCAAGTATATCTTTGGGTTGAGCCACCACGCAAATAATTTTTCTATTTCTAGTTTTGCAAATTGGGCACACTTCTTGGTCGGTAAAATTCCCGCACACTTTACAAAAGCCAATCTTTGCTTTTGCCTCTTTTATTGCATCGGCGAATCGTTCTGCCCGTTCCTCTTTTCCTTCAATAATAGAAAAAGCATAGCGTTGTGCTGTTTTGTAGCCAACGCCTGGGAGGGTTCTAAACTGGTCGATAAGTTTTTCAATTATGTCGTCTTGCATTACATCATTCCTGGAATAGAAGGCATTGCCTCTTTCTCTTTTCTAGCGATTTGACCAAGGGCGTCATTAACGGCTGAAATGATAAGGTCTTCAAGCATTTCAACATCGTCTGGGTCAACAACCTCTTTTTTAATAGTTACCGCTTTAAGCGTTCTGTTTCCGCTCATTTTAACTTCAACCATTCCCCCACCAACTGATGAAGTGAATTCAGTGTTGTCAAGTTCCTCTTTAGCTCTTGCCATATCCTCTTGCATTTTTTGAGCTTGTCGCATAAGTTGATTTAAATTAGCTCCACCGCCAAATCCTCCAAAATTCCCGTATGCCATATTAAATATCTCCTTTTATAATTAATTTATTTCTAAAAGTCTTTTTAAGGGTTTGCAAATCTTCCTCTTCTTGTGACTTTTCTTCTACTTTTATTTTTATTTTTACACTTAAGTCAAGCCCTTGCCATCGAAGTGCATTTTCAATTTCACGTCTACCATCTTGAAGCAGGCCTACAAGCATGCCATCATAGACATTTATAACTAGGCTGTCATTTTGTAGTTCAACATCGGTTATGTCTCCGCATGCCACATGCAAAGCAATTTGGTGATGCTCTTTTAAAAACAAAACCACCTTTCCCCAAACTGTTTTTGCAGACAATTTTTGATTAACCGCCGTAATTTTCAGTTTTTTTTTGTTTCTTCGCTGTTAAGTCCGCTCATTGCAGAGAGGGAAAGAGTTTCAAGCAACAATCTTGGCGAGAGTGTGTAACGAAGTTCGTTTTCTGCACCACCAAAAACTTGCATATACGAAATAAGTTCTTTTTCGTTAAACTTTTCTGCCTGTGCAATAGTTTTTGCGAGTGCATCGTCAGGCAGAGACAAAATTTCATTTGGGTTTGCACAAGATTTTGCAACTAATAGTGCCCGTGCGTGCTTTGCAAGTTCTTTTACAAAAACTGGAAGATTCTTCCCGCTTCTATCTATCTCACTTATTAAAGTAAGTATCCCGCCAGCGTCACGGTCACGCAATTTGTCAAAATAATCAATCATAAGGTCGTAATCAGTCCTACCAAGAACCTTCATAACCTCTTCTTTTGTTATTTTACCGTTTGAGTAAGCAACTACACAATCTGCAATAGATAGCGTATCTCTCACGCTCCCCTCGCCCGCAACGGCAATCAGTTTAAGTGCATCACTATCGTACTCAATTTCTTCACTATCAAGCACCTTTTCAAGTAGTGCGGTGAGTTTATCAACGCCCACAAGCCTAAAATCAAACCTTGTGCATCGAGACAAAATGGTTGCAGGAAGTTTGTGAGGCTCTGTTGTCGCAAGAATAAAAATGACATGTGCTGGTGGCTCTTCAAGAGTTTTTAGAAGTGCGTTAAATGCTGAATCTGTCAACATGTGCACTTCATCAATAATATACACTTTGTATCTTGCACCAACTGGCATAAATTTGACTTTTTCGCGTATTTCACGGACGTCATCTACACGGTTATTTGATGCGGCATCTATTTCAATAACATTTATATCATTTTGTTTTTCAAGGTTTTTGCAAACCTCGCATTCTCCGCAAGGTGAACCATTCTCGTTATGCAAACAGTTTACCGCTTTGGCAAAAATTCTTGCGACAGAAGTTTTCCCAATCCCTCTTGAACCAGTAAAAAGATAAGCATGACTTTTTTTGTCACACATTATTTGGTTTTGAAGTGCTTTTGTGATATGCTCTTGTCCAATTACCTCTTCAAAGGTTTTAGGACGATATTTGCGATATAGCGCGAGATGTTCCATATTTTCTCCTGCTTAAATTATACAAAACATTTTACATTTTGGCAACAAAAAAATCGGCATAACCCGATTTTTCTCTCTTTTAGCCCGCTTTTACTGGCAAGGCTTTTGCCATCTTAATAAGATTTTCACATTTTAAAGCACTGTTGCCAATCAAAACACCATCAAGCAATGAAATTTTGCTCACCAAAGCGATGTTTTTTTCATTCAAACTTCCACCATAAACGACATTGATTTTTTCGCCCGCTTCAACCGAAAAATCATCTGCTATAACTTTTCTTATTGCATTGGCAGCCTTCTCAATCTCCTTTGCCGTTGGCGTCGTGCCTGTGCCGACCGCCCAAACAGGCTCATAAGCAATCACGATGTTGTCAAGCTCGTTTTCATAAAGTCCTTTAAGCGCTTCCTCGATTTGAGTTTGCAAACTTTCGCGTCCTTTCAATGTGTTTCTCTCTGTTTGAGTTTCTCCTACGCAAAGAATAACTTCTAATCCATTTTTAAGTGCAAGTTTTATCTTTTTGTTGAGAACGCGACTGGTTTCTTTATATTTCGTTCTTCTCTCATAATGTCCAACTAGCACACTTTGGGCTCCAACATCTTTAAGCATACTCGCGGAAATTTCCCCTGTATTTTCACCGACCTCGTCTTCACAAAGATTTTGTGCTCCAATTTTTATATTAGTACCCTCTGTTAAAAACTTGCCAAGTTCAAGACTAGTAAAAGGAATCATAAAAGTAAATTCATGTTTAAATTTTTCTGCAAGAGGAACAAACTCATAAAAATACCTTTTAATTTCACTTGAAGTCTTGTTCATTTTGAAATTTGAATAAATTTTCATATACTTCTCTCCTGTAACACATCAACGCAAGGAAGCGACCCTTTTTCTATAAATTCAAGCGTTGCTCCGCCACCCGTCGAAATGTAATCTATTTTATGGGAAAGGCCAAGTTGATTTATTGCAGACACCGTGTCTCCTCCCCCCACAACAGTGTGTCCTTTACAAGAAGCGACCGCTTTTGCGACAGCCATGGTTCCATCAGCAAATTGTGCATCTTCGAATTTTCCAACTGGTCCATTCCAGAAAACTGTTTTTGCACCCTTTATAGCACGAGCATATAGTTTTGCCGTTTCGTCGCCAATATCATACCCAACCATGTCACCCGCCAGTTTCCTTACCTGATAAATATTATTAGATTTGTCTCTTTTTTTCATACAAACATGGTCAACAGGAAGCAGGATTTTCTTCCCTTGTTCGTAGGCCTTGTTTAGAATTTCTTTTGCTTTTGGCACACTTGCTTCATCACAAATGCTTGCACCTATCGTTTCGCCTTTCGCTTTCAAAAATGTGTATGCCATAGCTCCACCAATTATAAGTGTGTCCGCTTTGTCTATAAGTGCACTTAATACTGGAAGTTTATCTTTAACTTTTGCCCCACCAATAATTGCGACAAAAGGTCTTTCAGGTTCGGTCAGCAACGACGAAAGTTCCTTAAGTTCTCTCTCCATCAACAACCCCGTTGCGTTTGGCAGTATTGTCGCGAGTCCGTAGGTTGTCACATTTTCTCTATGAGCAGAAGCAAATGCGTCATTTACATATATATCTCCATACGATGCAATCTCGCGTGCAAAATTCTTGTCGTTTGAAGTTTCCTCCTCATAAAAACGAACATTTTCAAGCAAAAGCACATTGCCGTCCTTTAAAACTGCAATTCTGTCTTTAACTTCTTGTCCAATAACCTTGTTGCAAAAATCTACATTACAGGTGAGTTTTTTCATTAAGAAAAGTGCTACTGGCCAAAGTGACTTTTTAAGTTCAAATCCATTTGGTCTACCAAGGTGACTTAACAAAACTATTCTTGCTCCTTGTTGTGATAAGTATCTTATTGTTGGAAGTTCAGCAAGAATTCTTGTATAATCCATAATTCTGCCGTTGTCGTCCATAGGCACATTAAAGTCAACTCTCAAAAGGACTACTTTCCCTTTGAGTCCAGCGAGGTCTTTTATAGTTCGTTTCATAACTCCTCCTAACAAAAGTTTACACAATTTAAAGAAAATTTCAAAATCATTTGCGTGTGCTTGAAAATAAATCTTGCAAAATTTGTAGGCTTTCATCTACGCTTGGACTTGTAGCAAGAGCAAGTCTTATCTCACTTGCACATGGTACAGAGGACACATACCACAAAAAGTGCTTGCGCATATATAGTGTAAGCCAACTTTCCTCATAATATTGTCTTAAAATTTCAACGTGCTTTTTGGCAACTTCATATATATTGATATCTTCATTCTTCCCCAAAAGTTCGCTAAAAATCCAAGGTTTCCCTTGTGCACCCCTTCCAATCATAACGCCGTCCACTCCCGTTGAAAGCATGGCATTATATGAAGCCAGGTCTACCACGTCACCATTTCCTATTACGGGAATATGAATTGCACTTTTAAGAGACGCAATTGCATCAAGATTTGCTTTTCCGCTGTAACCTTGCGATGCAAGTCTACCATGCAAGCAAACCGCTTTTGCACCAGATTCCTCGCACATTCTTCCAAAATCAAGATAGTTTTCTTTTTCAAAACCTAGTCGAAATTTAACAGTGACAGGCCTCTTTGATTCATTCACACAAGCAGAAATAATTTTGCTCGCGAGAGGTAAATCTTTCATAAGTGCACTGCCCTCTCCATTTTTTACGATTTTTGGAGCAGGGCAACCCATGTTTATATCAATAATGTCGTATTTTTCAAGCATTGGCAAAGAAAGAGACTCTTTCATAATTTCACTTTCATGTCCAAAAATCTGTCCAATTTTTATTTTTTCCTCTGGTGAAATAATAGTCATAAGTTCCGTCTTTTTAGGGTTATGGAGCATAGCTCTACAAGACAACATTTCGCTATAAGTAGCGTCTGCGCCAAAAGAAGACGCAATAGCCCTAAAGCCTACATCACTCACCCCCGCCATAGGAGCCAAAAGCAAATTGTTATTAAAATCTATATTCTCAATTTTCATAAGTATATGATAGCAATATTTTTTCAGTTTTCCAAACGCTTTTTATCTTTTTTAAACCTTTCAAGAAGTGGTTTTATAAATTCGAGCCATAAAGGTAATGTTAAAACAGCGTAAACTCCGCCACCGGCAATAATGGCAAGAATGATTCCCACCAGTCCGCCCAGTGCACTTATCATAAGTTCTACCGATAAAAACATGACAATTCCGCCTGCAAGAGGAAGAAATAAATTGAAAAAGTCAACTTTTACAGAAGAATAAAGTTTTACCATTGCACAAATAGAAATAGTCGCATTTAAAAGCGCATTTGAAATTGGAATTGCATATATTCCAATAGTGCTTATCCTTGCAAAAATCACAAGGGTAAGAATTTTTACGCCACCACCTACGAGAGAAAAACATAGTGCATGCTTAAACAGCCCTTTTGCTTGCAATATTGAAAAAAGAAACTGCATTACTCCCGCCATTAAAGTGGCAACCGCCGTAACAAATGTTAACCCCCTTGAAAGCGGAAGAAAATCTTTGATAACAGACGGATAAACAAGCAAATAGAACTCTTTTGATATTGCACAGACACCTAGAACAAGTGGAACTAAAAAAGTCCACATAAGCGAAAAGGCACGTGAAATTGTATATTTTTCTTCGTCTTTTGAACCTTGTGAAGAAAGATAAGATACTTTTGGCAAAAGTGCCATTCCAACAGCCAGCGAGACAAGAAGAGGGAAACTTAAAACCGTTCCAACCATGCCCGTTTGAAGCCCATATAGTTTTTGTGCAATGATCCTTTCAAATCCAGCAATCGCAAGAAGAGGCAAAATAACCAGACTTTCAACGGCATGCGTTAGCGGAATAACAGCACTACTGAAAGAAAGAGGCAAAACGGCAGAAAAGAACTCTCTTTTTACAACCGCGTTACTATAATGAATTTTCATTCTTTTTGTGAGTGCATACTGCAGATATACAAAAGCAAGAAGTTCACTTATACTGATCCCAAGAAATGCTCCAAAGACACCAGCGTTTACACCTCTTTTACCTAGCAAGTACGCAAAAGATAGCCCAAACGCAAATCTTGTAACTTGTTCGATCATCTGGCTTATCGCAGTTGGAGACATATTTTCATGTCCTTGAATAACCCCGCGATAAACTCCAATTAGCCCGCCACACGGCAAAAGTAGGAGCATGAGAAGGTAACTACTCCCACCTCTAAACCCTTGGACAATAGCAATTCTTTTTGAAAAAATTGCTAAAATTGCCCCCAAAGATAGTCCAACGCAAAGAACATATTTGACAGCGATTTTGAGATAGTCTCCCGTTTTTACCGTTTCACCTTTCGCTCTTGCGGAAGAGACCAGTTTTGAAAGCGAACTTGTTATTCCGTTTGAGACAAATATAACGGCAAGTGAATATAGGCTCATAACCATTTGAAATATCGCTATGCCTTCAATTCCTAAAACATTTGTAAGAGGTAATCGAAAAAAAGCACCAAAAAGTTTGCAGATTAACCCGCTTATCACTAAAACCATAGCGCCTTTCCCAACCGATCGATTCATAGTTTTAGATTAATCTAAACGACAAAATATATACAATTTAAGGCAAAAAGTGTATAAAAAACGCATAAAAATTAACAAAAATAAAAATTGCCTATTTACAAAGCAAAATAAATGTGTTAAAATGTTGGCAAGAGACAAGGAGGAATGAATGGACTTTGTTACAAACAACCCATATATTTTAAGAAAGAATGAGTACCCACATGTTAAAGGTTTGTCCTATAAAATTGATAAATACGACCAATCAAAAAACATCAAAATTGTCATGGGACATTTGCTTGCATATTTATCCCATTATCGCCGTGCTTTTAAAGACAAAGACAAAACACAAATTACAGCCCTTTACAATCAAATTATGAGTGGCAAGCACCCTTGTGTTAGTCCAGAACTTTTAATTCAATCAGGGCTTGATAGCAGTGAGTATGTTACGAATTTGAAATCATTGGTTACAAAAATCAACAATTCGTCAGCAGAAGACTTTGAAAAATGGGAAGATTCCCCTTTATTCAAAACAATGAACTATCTTTGCAGTAGTTCTCACTGGGAAAACTGGCAAAAACTTCCAAATGCAAGATTAACAGGAAGTACAAAATTTTCAGTAGCCCTCTTATGCGAAGTTGATCAATCTGACGAAATTTGTATCTTTGACCTTTTCTCAATGCTTAAAGATGCATTAAATGGAACTGCAAACCAAACATCTTGCCTTAAAGCAGGATCAATATTCCTTGAACATCTCAAAAGTTTACCTTCTTTCCGCGAAAACTACCGCCTAGTTCCCCCAACAAGTGGCGACAACGGAAATGAAAGATAAATCTAGATTATATAGAAAAAGCACTTTTATTTTAGGTCTATTTCTAGCATAATTTAATAAAAAACGCATTGTTCTTCGCGTTTTCCATAATTTAAAAAGAGCACCAGTATTAGTGCTCTTTTTTGTTTTAATTTTCGCTGTTTGCTTACTCTCTTTCCAATTCAAGCTCTTCAAATTCAAAGGCTGTCGATTTCTTTCCATCGGTTACATCAATATCAAAATCCAAGGTTTTTTCCATTGTTTCAGGTGTGCCCTTGGTTGGAGCTGGAGTTTTTGTTTCTGGCTTCTTTCCTTCGCCGCTTGGTTTATCGCTTCCACTTTTACCCGCGGTTTTGGAAGGCTCCGTTTTATCTCCATCGATGTAAAAAACTATTGGAGAACCGTCCTTTGCTTTTTCAGCTTTCTTCGCTTTCTTTTTTTCTGGCTTTTTCGGCTTTTTACCTTTTTTCTCTGGTTTTTTGGCTGGCTTCTTGGCCGGCGCTTTTGGTGCGGGAGCTTTTTTATCAGCCACTTTATTCTGTGCCTCTACGACTGGTGTTCCTTGGTCCTTTGCTTGCTTTTTAAGGTTTTGTATTGAAAGAAGCAAATCATCTGTCAGTTTCTTCTTATCTTCCTTTTTTAACTTTAAATTCTCAAATCCACCATTGTCATCAATGACGCGTTCCAAAATCATACGAAGGTATGTAAATTTTCGTTCAAAATTGTTTTCACTTCCGTCAAGTAGAGATTTGTACTTTGCAATTATCTCTCTACCCTCGGGCGTCTCTTCAAGCAATTTTAACAACCTTAAAAGGTAGATTTGGCTTGCTATATCAAAAAGATCCCCAACCACCAAATCTATATCAAGAGCATTTTGCATTATAACTGTTAAGTTTGGCACCTCAAATTCATTAATGACTAGTGCCACATCACTTAAAGAGAAGACTTTACGAACTTTGATTCTAAATTCATCATCATTCTTATCGACATAGTCGGCAATTTTAGTAACAATATATTCTTCCTTTAACGCCTTGCCCACATATTCTTCAAGGTAAAGTGTCGCTTTTGATTTACCGTCCTCCAAAGCCACCATTTTTACAACAAAGCGAAATTCTTTGCCGAAATATGAAATGCTTGCTTTGTATTCATCTTCACTTACTGATTCGATCTCTTTTACGATTTTTATTAACTCTCGTTTCACATCATCAGCAACAATATATCTTCCTTTTGAGTCAAACTTTCCAACAAGTTTAAAGGTCGCGGTCAAAAAGCGGTATCTAGTTTTATAATAAAATATATTATCGTTTTCTTTTATTGTTACATCACCGCCATAGGTCACAAAAGGTAGCAATGCGTCCTCTTTTTTATCTCCCTTTTCTACTTTTGTGCTAGCATCGAGACTGGTTGCAGAAGCGTTTTGTGCTTTTTCTTTTCCATTCTCCACTACTTGCTCGCCAGTTAAAGCATTTAACTTTGCGTCTTGGCCGTCACTACTTTCCCCTTTTGGCTCAATGTCAGCATTTGCCGTAACGTCTTTTCTTTCTGCGGGTTTACCGTCTTCTTGTTGATTTAATTCAAGTTTTTTCTCCACGGTTACACCCTGCTTGTTTGAGGCCTCTTCATTAGCCGTAAAGCGAGCGACATCTGTGGCGATTGTTTCGTCGTCACCATTTCCTCCGCGAATCAAATTATTAATTTCTCGCCCAAAATCAACTTTCGGGTCAAGCATTTTTTTCTTTTTCATATTAAAAGTATAAAACAAACGCGATTAAATATCAAGGCTTTTTGCCAAATTGAAAAACATTGGTAAAAATTATTTTAAAAAGCGTTTCCCCTCAATATGTTTGCATAAAAATTGAATTATGCTATACTATCAAAAAGGAGCATGAGAATGGATAAAATTTGTCAAAGTTGCGGAATGCCAATGAAGGACGTCCCTTTTAGGAACAAACAAGGATGGTAGCGTAAATCAAGATTACTGTAAATTTTGTTATACAAATGGTGAATTTATAGACAAAGTCACTATGAACGAATACATAGAAATGTGTTCGCAGTTTGGTGCACAGGCAGGAATGACTAATGCAGAAATGAAAGAATATTGCCAAAAACTATTCCCTACTTTAAAAAGATGGAATGATCAAAAATAAAAAGCCTTTCAATTTTAGCGAGCCCCCTATTAAAGAATAATTAAAAAGTGTATCAATTATATTCATAAAAACTTACAACATAAAAACGCTTATATTTATTTTGATATAAGCGTTTTTATTGTAAAAGAATTTTAAATGAATGTGAGTTTTTCTTTTTTCCCCACAATTTTAATAAACTAAACCCCATTCAATAAAAATTAACTAATTCTTTAAAAAACTTATGCAATATGGGCACTCTTCGATTGAATTTATAGTTATTCCGTTTGAAACACATTTGCCGTTGTGATTGAAAAGACAGTCTGCTTTACAATTTATTGTTAATGCCTTACTATCTCGTTGAGGTGCATAACACGGTTCTCTTTCAAACAAATGTTTTGTTACATCTTGAACATTTTTTTTGTTTTCATCTTTTTCAAAAGTAGAACATGTCACACGCTTTGTTACCAAAATCTCTTTTGCTTTGCAAACAAATCGGTCGTTAAATCTACACAAATTTTTTCTGCAACGAATATCCATAAAACTCCTTCCTTTGCCTCTTTTATTAACAAAAATCTTGACTTTTATGCATTAAAATAATACAATTATCTTAAATAAGGAGGAATTATGAAGGTAGTTTTACTTGCTGACGTAAGGGGAACTGGCAAAAAGGGCGAAATCAAAGAAGTATCTGACGGCTACGCAAACAACTTCTTGCTTAAAACGGGAAAAGCAAAAAAGGCAGACAATGCAACATTAAGTGAAAACAAAAATCGTCAAGAGGCGAATGATTTTCATAAAGAAATGCAAAGACAAGACGCCGTTAAGCTTGGAGAAGAGTTGAAAGAACAAAAAGTTTGTCTTACCATTAAATGTGGAGAAAATGGCAAAACTTTTGGCTCTATATCTGCGAAAGAAATTGCAGACGAACTAGCAAAATGTGGATACAATGTGGATAAAAGGAAAATTGAACTTAAAGAAACAATCAAATCTATTGGAGATTATGAGGTTATTGTAAAATTACACCCTACAGTTTCAGTTAAAGTTAAGGTTCAAGTTAGAGAGAAATAGGAGTATTATGAAATATAACAACGAAGATGCACTCAATTTAATATACAACAGAATGCGATGGGGGCAATTTTTAGAAAAGTATTGGCATGAAGAAAATGTGATTTACGTCCATGCCAAGGCGATTGCAAAAGCATACGAAAAGGTGCACCCTATTCCAGTAAAAAAGCCTACATATAAAAAATTTGAAGAATGGATAAAGCCATTTCAAGAGAAGTGTTTAAAAATATCTCTTAAATTTGGAGACAATCCAAACAGCCGTCAATATGTAAGCGAACAACTTTTTAAAGATTATATGGATAAGTATGCGGGTTATCTATATAGAGAAAGTAGTGCCGAGCGAGACTACGACCTTGAACTTGCTTATGCACGAGAATGCACTTTTGACGAAGAAGAGAATTCTTGATTTTATGTACTTTATTGTCATTAACAAGAATTTAAAACTAATCAAACAAGAAATGATCGTCTTTATTTACATAAAACAAGTTTTAACTTACGATAAACAATAAAAAGCATGGATTCCCATGCTTTTTTATTGTTACGCATTTGCAAGTTTATCTGCTCTATCTTTAATGATAAGTGCATCAATAAACTGGTCGATGTCACCATTTAACACTCCTTCCAAATTGTAAGAAGTTACATTTACTCTGTGATCCGTCACTCTGCCCTGTGGATAGTTGTATGTACGAACTCTTTCACTTCTATCCCCAGTTCCCACCTGACTTCTTCTGTTTTCCTTGTACTCACTTTCAATTTGCCCCTGATAGTAGTCATAAAGTTTTGAGCGAAGAATACTCATTGCTCTTTCTTTATTTTTAGTTTGACTTCTTTCATCTTGGCAAGAAACAACAATTCCAGTTGGAAGGTGGGTTATCCTTATAGCGGAATCTGTTTTGTTGATGTGTTGTCCGCCTGCACCAGAAGAACGATAAGTATCTATTCTTATATCTTTATCTTCAATTTCGAATTCAACTTCTTCAATTTCTGGAAGAACTGCAACTGTTGATGTTGAGGTGTGAATTCTACCTTGGCTTTCGGTTTCTGGGACTCTTTGAACTCTGTGTACTCCGCTTTCGAATTTTAATCTTGAATATGCCCCTTTACCTTTAACCATAAAAGTGATTTCTTTTATACCGCCAAGTTCTGTTTCGTTTAAATCTATAACTTCCACTTTCCAGCGTTTGTTTTCAGCATACATTGAATACATACGATAAAGTTCAGTGCAGAAAAGTGCAGATTCTTCTCCTCCTGCTGCTTGTCTTATTTCAATAATTACATTGCTATCATCATTTTCATCTTTTGGAAGAAGAAGAATTTTTGCTTCTTCCACTTTATCTTCAATCTTTGTTTTGAGTGAACCTATTTCGTCATAAAACATCGCTTTCATTTCATGGTCTGTTTCTTTGTCGTGTTCTGCCTGACAAATTTCCATTTCATCACAAAGCGATTTGAGTTCATCATAACAAGTAGCTATATCTTCAAGAGACGCTCTCTCTTTAACAAGTTTTTTCCATTCTCTATTGTCTGCTATTACTTCTGGTTTCATAACAAGCTCGGTTAATTCATCAAATCTTGCTTTCGCCTTTCCAGTTTTTTCTAGCATTTCATTAGCGTATTCTACCATAAATTATCCTTTCAATTTTATTATAATCTTTCACAATCTCAATCTCTTCATACCCTTCATTCTTCATAAGCGTTTGAACATCTTTAAATTGATTTATCCCAAGTTCAAACATTAAAATTCCACCCTTGTTTAAATGCATTGGTGCTTCTTTGATGATTGTTTTATAAAAGTCGAGACCATCTTCCCCGCCGTCTAGTGCAAGCCTTGGGTCATATTTTTTAACCTCTTCATCTAACGACAAAATGTCTTGACTTTTGATATATGGCGGATTTGACACAATTATATCATATTTCTTTCGTTTTTTCAATTCATTAAATAAATCGGATTGCAAAAATTCTATTTTTACGCCATTTTTTGTCGCGTTTGCCTCTGCGACCAAAAGTGCTTGATTTGAAATATCAATGCCCGTCACCTGTACGCTGGTAAATTTAGCAAGACAAATTCCAATCGCACCTGATCCAGTACAAAGGTCAAGTGCTGTCTTATAATTGTTTTCTTTAATTTTCTTAATAGCTAATTCTACCAAAATCTCCGTTTCCATACGTGGAGACAGAACCTTTTTATTTACTTCAAGCCTCAAACCATAGAAATCTACAAATCCAAAGATACTAGATAGCGGTTCTCCCTTCGCCCGTCTATCAACCGCTCGCATAATATCTCTATACTGTTTATCGCTTACACTTCGTATTAATTTGATTTCTGCTCTATTTTTGCCTAATATGGTCGCAACTATCCACTCCGCATCACTAGGTTCGTATTTATCTTTCGAAAGAAGTTTGTTTTGTATTTCAGCAAAAACGCAGGACATGGAAACCCTCCCCTTTTCTTCCTTGACGAAATCTTGATTTTTGATTTCTAGTTCTGCCACTTTCATAACCTCTTTTTGTGTAAGCCCGGGTTTAGATAAAACTAACAAATTGCTTATGAGGCATAAATCCTTTACAAAAGCACTCTTGGTTTTATCGCAAAGTCTTAAAATTTCATAAGTAAGACTTAAAATTAACAAAAAAATTAACAGATTTATGAAAAATCCTATAAAAATATTGATTCTTTGCCCAATCAATGATACCACAAAAATTGTAAATAAAAAAGTGTTTAGGGTAAGATTTAAAAAATTTAGAGGACTGACTTGCCTTATATTTTCTCTACCACCTTTGGTCGATGCCTCACGATTAAATGCAAAAAGCGACGAGAACGAAGGGATAAATTTAATTAAAAACAAAATAATAACCAGTAATGTTACCCTGAAAAGGGCTATCATAAAGTTTGATAAAATCACATTTCTTTTATCTACGAATTTTTCTATCATCTCTCTCGGTAAAATGCCAAAACAAGACAAACCAATTAAAAATGAAAAGAGAATACATGAAATAACACCAATTATCAGGGAAGATGCATTTATCTTTCTTACTTTTTGACAATGACTGGAACAGACTACAGCCATTTCTTGCGATAAGTCAAGACTCATTACAAGAAATATAATATAATACCAAAAATAGCCAATACCTCGAAGAAATGGCTTATTCCAAACTTTTGACTTTGGATTTATGTTTCGCCCACCGACTCGCTTGTTACCTTGTTCGTCTACAATAGCAACACATAACTTATCTTTATCATAAATCCCCACTCCATTAACTAGCGGAATATAAATTTTGTCCATACCCAATTTTTGACAAAATATAAATTATTAAATCAATGAATTTGGAAAATTAATTTTTATTCTTACTTAAATTATATAATTCAATTTATATAAATAATTCTTATTTCAAAAGTTAATTAAAGCTAGTGATAAAAGGTTATGATACAAAAAATAGGGATAAAAAACTCCCTATTTGCTTTCTCTCAATTAAGAATCACTCTCCAAGTTCTTGCCCATTATCCTCTTCTACTTTGCAAAGCCAATCGGGATTAAAGTATCTTGATTGAATTGCAAATTCTGTTGCACTTGTTTTGGCTCTTCCGTTAGCACTTTGATAATACCCCTTTCCCAAATGGAAGAAAAGATAAATGGAAGGTGCATTGTAGGTACAAATATAATATTTTTCACCACTTCCTTTGTAACTAGAACGAATTAAATCAACATCTCTCTTATTTTTGAAAAAATGAAGGTATCTCTGCCCCTTTTCATAATAAAAAGTATTGCATGATTTTTGATTAGAAAATTCACGCCCAATTTGTTCAGGTGCTGTTTCCATAAGTTCTAGTTCTTTCTTTGATACATATCTATACATTTTCATGGGGATATTTTATCACAACAATTTTCTCTTGTCAATATATGTCGAAACTTCTCACAACATTTAAAGACTCATGTTTTAATTTTTGTGTTTTTATTTAAGAACCAACACCTGATTTAAGATTTAGACGCACACTTAAAGTTATATATAGTAAGTCGCAAAGCCATTGACTTGCCCCCAAACAAAAAAAACGCATATTTTTGCGTCTTTTTTGAAACTTCTTGTTTTAGTTTAAGCCGTATTTCTTGTTGAACTTTTCAACATTACCGCTTGCATCAACAACCTTTTTCTTTCCAGTGAAGAATGGGTGACATTTGTTGCAAATATCAATGCTTAAAGTGTCGCCTTTAACATTTGACTTTGTTTTAAAAGTGTTTCCACAAGCACAAACTACGGTAACTTCATGATAATCTGGATGAATATCTTTTTGCATAATTTGCCTCCTATTAAATTTTTATTTAAAGTCAAAAGTTTGACTTAGTCTCCAACATATGGAAGAAGAGCAACATTTCTTGCTCTTTTGATTGCTGTGCAAAGTTCGCGTTGGTGATAAGCGCAAACGCCTGTTTGGCGTCTTGGAAGAATTTTGCCTTTTTCAGTAATATATTTTCTGATTTTAGCAACATCTTTGTAATCAATAGTCCTTTCACCTGCTACGCAGAAAGCACAAACTTTTTTCTTTGCAGGTTTGCGAAATTTCTTCACAACCTTTTCTTCAGTTTTAACTGCTTCAGCCATGGTTAATCTCCTTTTAATTAAAATGGTAAACTATCGTCATCAATAGGTTCAAGTTCTGCGCTTGCATCGTTTGATGATTTAGATGCGGTTTGTAAGTCAGTTCCGTCTGCTGGTTTACTGCCAAGGAACTCAACGTCTTCCGCAACGATTTCAGTTGTGTATCTCTTTGTTCCATCTTGTGCTTCATAAGAAGAGTTTTGAATTCTTCCGCTTACTGCACATTTAGAACCTTTTCTCAAAAACTTATGGCAGTTTTCAGCAAGTCCTCTCCAAACAACAATGTTGAAGAAATCTGCGGTGTTTCCGCCGTCTTGTGATGAGAATCTTCTTTGTACTGCAAGAGAAAATCTGCAAACCGAAACGCCACTGTTTGTAGTGGTGATTTCAGGGTCTCTTGCAAGGTTACCAATTAATACAACTTTATTCATAAATACTCCTTAGGTTAGATTATTTTCTAACGAACATTTGGCGAACAATACCTTCAGTAATGTTCATAAGTTTTGCCATCGCGTCAACTTCTTCTGGATTCATAGTTAAGTTCATAACAACATAAAATCCTTCGTTTTTAAAGTTGATTGGATAAGCAAGTTTTTTCATACCCCACTTGTCAATTCCTTCGACAGTGCCTTTGTGCTCTTCAACATAAGAAGAAAATTTCTTAATGAGTGCTTCACGAGCGTCTTCTGCAACATCGCTAGAAATGATGTAGATAAGTTCATACTTATTCATGCTATACCTCCTTTTGGACTAAAATGGTTTTCCGTTTCCCGCGAAAAACAAGGACAGTAATATACTGCTTGATTATAATTATATATTCTTTTACGCCCTTTGTCAAGAATTTTTTGTGTCAAGGATACTTAAACCCACCATTAAATTTTTATGTTTTATCGTTTAAAAGCCTTGACTTTTCAATAAAAATCAAATTTAACCAATGCTCAAAAAATTAATAGACTCCATTGAAATAACTTTCACTTCTCTTTTTAATTAAAGAGCATATGCCAACTATTGCGAGTGCGCCAACCGCCACGCCTATCAAAATGCCAGAAATAAGAGTCGTTTTTGAATTATCTTGTTTTATAACTGCATTGTCAGTTAAGTTTAGGAATAATCCTCTGTATGATGTGGTTGGCTTTGTATAACTTTTATCGAGCAAAATATTTGAAAAATAGTATTTTCCTAGATCAAAATATCCGTTAAATGCATTCTGTTGACCTATTGGAGAGTAAAACTTTCCTTCAAAATTTATATTATTTGTAACCTTGTAATAAGCATCGCAATACTTTACCCCTCTTTCGTTTGAAAGGTTGAAATTTACGGCATAAGAAATAAAGCCAAAATCGCTAGCGTTTGTAACAAGATATGGGTTCTCTTTTGTACCTCCGCCTTCTAATGCACTGCTTCGAGACTCTTCATCAGCCCACAACATTATCTTAAAGCAAATTTTTATGGTAACCTGTCTTTGATTTCGAAAATTCTCCATGAAAGTTTTACTCATAATCAATTTATTTTCTTTCATGTAACGAGAAAAATCTGTTTTTACATCATTTACCATAAAACAAAAAAGTTTGTAATTATCAAAAGGCGTTAGTTCAAGCGTATAACTCTCACTGAAAGACGCCTCGAACTGTTTTGTTCCAACGATTTTTTCTTCTGCCACACCTTTTCTAAATAAAACCGCTTTTCCACCAATACTTTGCGAAACAAATTCTCCGTTTTCTAAAACTCCATTGACAAGCGTTATGTTGACGCTTTCTTGTGGAGCACTGAATGTAGCAGAAAGAGAAAGTCCATTTTCGTCAATAATCAAATCTTTATATGCCACTTTATAGAGATAAGTATATCTTTCAACATTTTCACTACTTACCAAACTAACCGTTTTTGAAAATTTTTCAAAGTCCGTTTCAATGCCATAACCAACTTTCTTTTGCAATCTAATCATTATTTCGTCACCCACGCATACGCCAGAAGAGAGTTTGTTTGAAGACAATATTTTTTTGACATTGTTTACATAAACTCCTATGAGGTTGTGATAAAGAGCAATTTCATTCACATCAATGTTTGTAACCACATTTTGTCCTTTGAAAACAGCTCTTAAAGTGAGCGGACTTGTTTGCAAGCCAAGAGTAAAGTAGTAATTGCCATTTACAAGTTCTGCGTAGTATTTTCTTCCACTTTGAGTATTTTCAAAATATAAAAAGTCATATCCTTCTTCTTTTTGAGCAACAATTCTTATTGATTTTTCGCTTGAAAAACTATTTCCGTTAAGTTCTTGCCCATCTTGAACCATGTAGGCACTGCCACCTTCTGTTTTTTGGTTATTTTGACAAAAAACAGTAAGCGAATAGGTTGGTCTATAAACGGCCGTGACGGTATATGATAGGTCGTTAAAAGAGAAGTTTACCTCTTGACTTGCAAATTCCTTAATCTCGGCATTATAAGCAATTATCCACTTTTCAAAAACATATCCATTAACAGAAACAGATGAAAAAGTAAGCGACTTTCCGCTCATGATTTCGGCGTAAAATTTATTGTTTTCGCCTACCGATCCATAAGCATCGTTAAAACTCTTCTTCGACACAAAATCTGCAATTTGGAATTGGCTAAATTCATTGGTTTTTAGATTTGAAGGTAGAAAATCAAAATTTATAAGAGCTTTTCTATATTGCCAGAACGCAAACAATGTAAAGGTGTTTGTTTCCGGATTAAAGTTGGCATTTGCTGTGTATAAATCACCATTAAAAGAATAACCTGACTCACTCCAAATTTTAGAAGCTCTTCCATCAGCAGTTATATATTTTGTGCCTTGTCCTAGTTGCATAGTGTAGTAACCAGTAAAATCATAACCAGCTTTCTGTTTAAACGCCAAACCTTTTTGTTGCTCGGTTAAAAGATTTAGGGCTATGCTTTCACCAAAAGTTATACCATTTTCTATTTCCACACTCTCATTTTCATCTACAAAAAGTTTTAAATTATAGACCTTTGGCAAAACATATATGTAAATTGTTGCATCTTCATTAATATTGTAGATATTTATAGTGAAGTTACTTGTAAACCCCGTTTTTGAATGGTTGCTTTGTCTAACTGCCCCAACAATAAAATTTTCATTGTCATTTCGCCCGCTTGCATATACAATCTTTGCCTTTGGTCTACCATTTTCAGTCTGCAATGCGTAATTGATATTTGTATATCCAGTTACCAAAACCTCCGCACCTGTGAGAGCATTGAGTGCTATCGCGTATGCATTGTTTATTTGAGAATTTACAAGATTAGATGAGGTGCTTGCTTCAAATTTGCCAGCTTTGGCAATTGTAGTTGTGTTGTCAAGAACATACTTTATTGAAATAGCATTTGACCTTGCAGTAAAAGTGCAGAGAACGCTTGAAATAGATTGAATCTTTGAAACAGCGTAAACATTTTTGCCATTGACTTTTTGACTTGTGACTTGTGCATTTTGAGCCGTCAAAGTTGGAATATATCCTTTTTTAGATTCAACCAAAAGATAAACAGTGGCATCGGTATGGGTTCTAGTTAAAAAATCATAGCCAATTGCAACGCTTTCATTTTCATAATTATCAAGTTTATTTCCTTTTTCATCACAAAGATAAACTTGACCGCCGTCACCAGTTGGAGTGCTTGATGCCCCATAAACTTCGACAACCGCTTTCACCGATAAATTAAATTCATCTGGCTCAAAAACAAATTGTACTTTTTGAATTGATTTTGCAATTATAAAACTGATTTTCCCGTTTTCGTAGATAACTCCGTAATCATTGACTTCAAAGTTTATGTATTCATCATTTATTTTAAGTCCCTTAAAATGATATCCTTTTTTTGCCATTAAAGAAACAATTATTTGTTCATCAAGTTTAAGCAACTTTGAAAGAGATTGGTTTTCTTCTATTGTCAGCAATTTTTCAGTCATATTGTCTTCAACATCAATGTAGTTAAATTCAATTTCTCCATAACCTTCGTTTAGAAGATTAATCTCGGTAGCCACCTCTTTAATAGTTGCAACCACTGAAAAATCATTGTCATCTTCTTCATGAATCTTGCTTTCAAGAATTTCTTTCAAAGAAGCGTCGACAATCTTTTGTTCGTTTGCATTCGTACTTAATATTTGGTCATTAATTTTCCAGTATACAAACCCGTAAGATGCGTCTTTTACGCTTACATTTAAATTTAAGACTTCCCCAAAATTTACTGTTTGACTAATCGGTTCACTCAATGAAGCAAACGACTCCATTCCTGAAATTATTGAGAGATTAAATGTGTATTGCCTTTGATCTGCTTTCAGTGAAATCTGTTTATCTTCATCAATTCTTCCAATCTCAACTATTAAAGTATACACCTTTTCCTCGTCAAGCCATTGAATCGATGACGATAAAATAAGAGACTCTTCAATTCCTGTGATTGAAGGGTTTTTATATCCATATTTAAGGGTGAAAGCAAGGGCTTTTGATTCCCCAGTTTTAATAATAAAATGTACGTCCGTATCAAGTGAAAAATCTTCGCCGTTATCAATCTTTACGCTTTCAAAAACGTCGTTTGTTTTTATTGTTAAGTTATTCTCTCTTTCAGTGGGAGATACGCTTATTTTGGCATTTCCAGTGAAATCAAACCAGTTCAAAACAATCGTTCGTTCGTCTTTTAATTCTTGAATTTGAACTTGTCCACTTCCAGTAATAACAGGGGTTGTTTTTTCGTTAAATACATACCCCTTTTTGCTAACAACAGTAGCCACTGC
Source organism: uncultured Clostridia bacterium (assembly GCA_934793215.1). Taxonomy (GTDB): domain Bacteria; phylum Bacillota; class Clostridia; order Christensenellales; family UBA1242; genus Caccovivens. The sequence goes on from CAKVOP010000003.1 coordinate 22,328, forward strand.
TTGCTTACCTATTTCAACTGACCACTTTCCACTTTCGCCGACATTAATTTCTTCACCAGTTTCTGTTATTACACTTACACTTTCAATATGTTCTCCTCTCTCTATTTCAAGTGAATATGTTGTTATTTCGCTTTGCGAATCATCAGCATTAAAATTTAAATCTAAACTTTTAGCATCAAAATCGTAATTTTTATCCACACATTTTACCTCTTGTGTAGGACGCACTGTTAAAGAGATATCATTTACATTTTGACTCACTAAAAATACTCCACCCATCGTAAAGGCAGAGATTGCAACTAAAACAAGACTAGCAAGTTTTTTCTTAAACATTGGTACCTCCTACTATAAGAGATTTGGAATTTTAAGGCAATAATTTCAACATTATTATACAACATTCATTTTTTTTCACCAAACAAATATATATATGTTATTATACATAACTAACCTCACATTATGCTTTCGCATCATTTAAAATAAGTTTATCCTTTTGAATTTAATCGTTAAGAAACAAGTCTTTTCATTAGGCAATTTTGATAAATTTTTACAAGATTGACATTTATCCAAACAATATCATTTAAAACACTCAATAAAATGCTTAAAACATTGACAAAAGTTAAATAAATCATTAAAATTAACTCAAAAGAGGATAAAATTATGCAAAATATTATTTTAACCGGCGATAGGCCAACAGGGAATCTTCATATAGGACATTATGTGGGTTCACTCCAAAACAGAGTTAAACTTCAAAACGAAGGCAATTTTGATAAATTTTATATCATGATTGCCGATACCCAAGCGTTAACTGACAACCATGACAATGTAGATAAAGTTAAAAACAACATTATTCAAGTTGCTATAGACTATATCTCGGCAGGAATTGATCCCAAAAAAGTCAATATTTTTATCCAATCTCTTGTGCCAGAACTTCCAGAAATTACAACTTATTTTATGAATCTCGTAACGCTTTCAAGACTTCAAAGAAATCCAACAATCAAAGAAGAACTTAAGCAACGCGGTTTTGAGAATTCTGTTCCCATTGGTTTTATAAACTATCCTGTTTCACAAGCAGCTGATATTTTAGCGTTTGGAACAACAATTGTGCCAGTAGGTGACGACCAACTTCCAATGATTGAACAAACAAGAGAGATAATCTCATCTTTTAACTACACATATAAACCTACGGAAGAAATTTTTGCCGAGCCAAAAGCATTTCTTCCAGAAACTAAACTCTGTGCAAGGCTTCCGGGGTTAGATGGAAAAATAAAAATGTCAAAATCAGCAGGTAATGCAATTTATCTTTGCGATGACTCAAAAACTGTAAAACAAAAAATTATGTCAGCTTACACTGATCCTGATCACATCAAAATCACTGACCCTGGAAAAATTGAAGGGAATGTTGTTTTTGCATATCTTGATGCTTTTTGCAAAGATGAGCACTTTGAGAAATATCTTCCAGAGTATAAAAATCTTGATGAACTTAAAGAGCATTATCAAAGAGGCGGACTTGGAGATGTAAAAGTTAAAAACTTTCTCTACAATATTATTGAAGAACTTTTAACTCCAATGCGTGAAAGAAGAGCATACTGTCACGAACACATAAACGAAATTTACGAAATGCTTTTTGAAAACAGTAAGCAAGCATCAGCGGTAGCAAAAGAAACATTGAATAAAATGAAAACGGCAATGGGACTTAATTACCAAAAAATATTTTTAAATAAATAGCAATTTTGCTATTTATTTTTTTTATAATTGTATCATTTTAATAATTTTTAAATTATTTAGCAAATTTAAGCAGATTTTCAAAATATTTTATATATTTTTAAAATAAATTTTAATAAAATTACATTATTTTCACTATTTTTTTTGTTATTTTTCAAATTTTTACTTATTTTTAATAAAATATTTTTTATTCCTAAATTTCTGTGAAAAAAATATTTATTATTTAACATAGTGCGTCTATTTTTTATTAAAATTTTTAAAAAAGCGTAAAAAATACTAAAAAATAAAATAAAAATCATAAAAAAACATAAAAAAACAGCAAATTTGTATTAAAATGCTGTTTTAATTGAATAATTTTATAAAATATTTTACTTATTTTTTTAATTCTTTTTAATTAATATATTAATAATATCACCCATTAATTTTTAACAATATTAAATATTTTTGCATCACTTACTTCATCAAAATCGGTGCAAGTAATTATAGTTTGAGTTTTGCTTGTAAAATTTAAAAGTTTTTTTCTTCTCTCTCTATCGAGTTCACTAAACACATCATCTAAAAGTAATATTGGGTATTCACCTACACGATTTTTTATAATTTCAAGTTCTGCAAGTTTAAGTGATAGTGCTACTGTTCTTTGTTGACCTTGACTACCAAAATTTTTTACTTCAACTCCATTTAGAAAAATATCTAAATCATCTCTATGAACGCCGACAGATGTAAATCCAAGTCTATAATCTTTTTCAAGATTTTTTTGCAACGCTTTTAACATTTTTTCTTCATAATTATCTTCAAACGAAGAGGCGTATTTTATAACCAGTTCTTCTTTTCCACCTGAAATATAAGAGTGTGCAAGGAGAGCAAGAGGTGATAATTCATCTATAAACTTTTTTCTTTCGTTTGCAATTTTTCCAGCAAGGTCACAGAGTGCTCTATCCCATATATCAATGGTTTCCTTTAAAGAAGATATATCTTTGCTTGTTTTTAAAAGTTTGTTTCTGTTTGCGAGCACTTTTTCATAACGACCTATAAGATAAAAATACCTCTTATTTGTTTGTGATATGTCAATATTCATAAAGCGTCTACGCTCTTCTGGACTTTCTTTTACAAGTTTCAATTCATCTGGCGAAAAAAACACTGCATTTGAAGTGCCCATAAGTTCTCCAATTTTTTTTATTGGAATGTCATCAATTTTTATAGTTTTTTTATGATTTTCATTAAAGAATAGTTCAATTTTAGTTTCTCTATACTTTTTTTGAAATTCTGCCTTTATATACGCAGTAGATTTTCCCCAAGATATAACCTCTTTTTCTTTGGAGGTTTTAAAACTTTTCCCAATGACTGCAAAAAAGATTGCTTCAAGAATATTGGTTTTTCCTTGTGCATTTTTACCTAACAATACATTAAATTTGGGGTCAAACTCAAAGTATTTATCTTCGTGTGAGCGATAATCTTTGAGGGTTAAATTTTTTATAATCACATTATTATAATAACATAATTTAAAGATAATTTCCACTAAAACAGCAAAATTTTGCACTTTTTATGCTTATTTTTTATAAAAACTGCAAATTCTGGAAGTATTAAATTTTTTAAAATTATTTCGACACTCTTTATTGACTTATCGTTTAGATAAATATATAATTATATATATAATAGAGGTGAAAAATGCAAGACTTAAATTCTTTATGGCAAGCTGTTCTTGAAAAACTTGAACTTACTGTTTCAAATGTATCTTTTGTTATGTGGTTTAAACCACTCAAGGCACTTGATTTTGTAGATGGGAAAAAACTTGTTATTTCAACAAATTCACTTTCAGCCAAAAATCAAATAATGAGAAACTACTTTGATAAGTTGTCTTCCGCTGTGAACGACATTTTTGGTGCAGACACAGAAATTGAGGTTCTTGACCAAAATGAAGCCATCGAATACATAAAACTTAACGGAGAAAAACCAAAAGCAAAAGAAGTAGAAGTTGTAAAAAACCCCTTTAACGAAAAATACACTTTCGATAACTTTGTAGTCGGTAAAAGTAACCAGTTTGTTTACGCCGCAGCAAGAGCGGTTGCCGAACACCCAGGTGAAAAATTTAATCCCTTATTTATTTATGGCGGTGTTGGTCTTGGAAAAACTCACCTTTTACACGCAATAGGAAACTACATTAAAGAGTATAACCCTTCTCTTAACATAACTTATGTAACATGTGAAAATTTTGCAAACGACTATATTGAATCTTTAAGTTCGGCATCTAAAAACAAATCTGTGCTTGAATTTAGACAAAAATATCGTAATTTAGACGTTTTAATGGTCGATGATATTCAATTTATTGCTAAAAAAACATCAACACAAGAAGAATTTTTCCATACTTTTAACGAATTGTACCAAAATAATAAGCAAATTATCATTGCTTCTGATCGTCCACCTAAAGATATTGAAACTCTAGCAGATAGATTAAAATCTCGTTTTACTTGTGGACTTATTCAAGATATTCAATCTCCTGACTTTGAAACCCGAATTGCAATCATGCGAAAAAAGTGCCAACTTGAAAAATATGTGATTGATGATGATGTTATCACTTTTATAGCGGAAAAAAATGTTTCAAACATAAGGGAACTCGAAGGAATGCTTACAAAGGTCTACTATCTTGCAACTCTTCACAACAAAACTTCGGCAAGCATGGAAGAAGCAAACGAAGCTTTTGATAATGAATACGAAACAGAGTCTAGCGACTCATTGACTGCTGACACAATTATTGACAAGGTTTGTTTGTATTTTAACATAACTCGCCAAGACATTATTGGAAAAAAGAAAAGCAAAGAGGTTGTTGAACCAAGAATGATAGCAATCTATCTTATTAATGAGATGCTCGAAATGCCTCTTGTAAGCATAGGAAAAATTTTTGGAGGACGTGACCACACCACAATCATGCACTCTCGCGACAAAATTTCAGACGACATTAAGACCTCTCCAAAGATACAAACTTTCATCAGTGAAATTCGTAAAATGTTGATAGGTGGATAAATAAAATTTTTCATCCACAAGTTATCCACATTTGCACAATCTATATATAGTGTTTAATCGAGAAAAATTTGAAAAAAAATCCTAAATATTGGCCTTAAAAAAAGTTATCCACATTTGCACAAAAGTTATTATTACTATTATTATTTTATCAATTAAAATTAATTAATTTTTAACTTCGCCCGCGTATTATTTTCTTATTAAATTTTATATATTAAATAATGCTTTAAAATCGCTCTACACCCCTAAAACAAAGGGATAGAGCGATTTATATTTTATTTTAATATTATCTTTTTTTGCATAAAAAAATTATTTTATTAAATATATATTATTTATTAAAATTCGCATTTTTTGAGCATTATTTATTTTTATAATCTCGCAGAATTTATTAATTTTTTTTAAAAATATATTAATATAATAATAGCATGTTTTGAATGTAAAAATTTGTCACTTTTTTTTGGCAAAAATGCTTGCTTATTGAATTAAAGTGTGTTACACTATGAGCAAGATTAAGGAGCAAGCAAATGATAGTAAATTGCCAAGGGCTTGAACTTAGCGAAGCGTTCCTAAGAGTAAGCAAAGCCATTTCAAACAAAATTACAAATCCTATCTTAGAAGGAATCAAAATCGTTGCAGAAGACGAAACTTTAACGCTTTCCGCTACTGATACCGAACTTTCAATTGAAAAGAAAATTAAAGCTGATGTTAAGGTCGAAGGTGAAACAGTTGTCCCTGGAAGATTTATAACAGAATTCGTCAAAAAACTTACTAATTCACAAATTGAACTTGAATTAAATGAGAAAAACCAACTTACAATACGATATGAAGACAGCGAAAGTATGATTCAATGCTACAACCCTATTGAGTATCCTGGCTTCAAGAGAGTTGATACACACGAATTTTTTGGAATTTCAAAGAAAGATTTTAGAACTTGCATAAATAAATCAATTTTTTCGGTTGCACTTGATGATTCAAGACCAATCTTAAAGGGTGTACTTTTCGATATTAATAATAACGAACTTAATGCGGTTGCACTTGATGGATATAGACTTGCAAGAGTTACTAAACATATTGAATCCAATATAACTAAATCAATAGTTGTTCCTTCAAGAAGTTTAAGCGAACTTGCAAAACTTATAGAAGATAGTGATGAAATCATCAATATTTACATTGATAATTACACAATTATGGTAGACCTTGGAGATACAAAAGTTACTTCAAGACTTTTGGAAGGTGATTATATTAATTATAAACAAATCATACCTGCAAACTATGAAACTTTTGTTATTGTAAATAAAGAGCAATTTGAAGAGGCTCTTGAAAGAGCAACACTCCTTTCAAGAACAAGTAATAACAATTTTGTTAAGTTTGATATTAAAGAAAGCAATCTTTGCATTACTTCCAATAGTGAACTGGGTAACATTAAAGAAAACATTCCTGTTAATGTTTCTGGTAAAGACCTTGTAATTTCTTTTAATCCAAGATATTTTCTTGAAAGTTTAAGAGTTAATACAAATGAGTTTGTTAAAATCTGCTTTAACAAGCCTTCAACACCCTGTGTAATTGTTCCTACGGAAGAAGATGAGTTCTTGTACCTCATTCTACCAGTAAGAGTCATCGGTTAAAAAATAAAAAAAGTAAAAAAACATATTGAGCCCTTATCAATATGTTTTTTATTTATAGTTATAAAATTAAAAATAAATTTTATTGATATTTAGCAATTTTTATAGTTAAAACTATTTTTAATAGGAAAAAACAATTTTTTTACGTTTAAAACAAGGAAATTAAAATAAATAGAAAAATACACAATTTTATAAAGTTTTATAGAAATTATTTAAAAAATAATAAATTTAAGAAAAAAGTTAAAAAAGTGGTTTAAAATTTTGAAATTTTTCATGAATATGCTAAAATAATTGCAAGGAGAAAATAATGAACTATTTTGAAAATGAAAGAAATCTTTATTGGGCAAAGATGAAAGAAAATGCAATTATTCCAACAAGAGAAAGTGAAAACGCAGGATATGATATGTATGCATGTTTCGATGACGATTATATTTTGATTGAACCACATGAAACAAAATTAATTCCAACCGGAGTGGCATGGGCAAGCAGTGAAGAGTTTTATCTTCAAATTGAAGAACGCTCTTCGACTGGAAGTAAAGGCATCAAAAAAAGTGCAGGAGTTATAGATAGTGGTTATCGCGGTGAAATAAAAATTGCAATTACAAATTCTCGTAACTTCGCAATTATTTTTTCAAATTTAGATGATGATGCATTGATTGAAAAATATCCAAACTTAATGGGAGGATTGTATTATTCGACAAAGAAAGCGATTGCACAAGCGATTGTACATAGAGTTGAAAAAATGAATGAAAAGGTTATCTCTTACGAGGAATTATCAAAAATTTCTTCAAATCGTGGAGATAAGGGCTGGGGCAGTAGCGGGAAATAATCAAAAATTGTTGGATTAGTCTAAGATTGAAAAATAAAATGTTAAGCCAAAAGTAAAGACAAAATTAAAGCATGTAAGATTTAGCATGTTTTTTTTTATTTAAGGAATTATAGCAATGTACTTCTAAAAGTTCTGTAAAGAATAATGTCAAATTATGTTGAAAACCCTAGTAAAAAGTTGACTTATCGGGTCGATTTTTTCTATAATGTGTTAAGAAATGTATATCTTTAAATATATCTAGTATATTTAATGGTTAAACTACGAAATCTATTTAAAAGGGGATACGATGGAGAAAAAAACTAAAAACAAGTTTTTGAGCACAATTACTCGCTACATAATTTCGTTTTTGTTTTTGTCAAGTTGGATTGTGCTTGGCGTTGCTCTTGCACTCAAATCAGCAAATGTTGATTTTGGAGGAAGTATCACCTTTACTGCCACAGGAATTAATGCAAATATAACTGGTATTGTTACAGGTACAAAAACAGAAAACAATCTGCCAGACATTAAGATTGATAGAACAGTCACTTCATTCACCACTCCAAATGCTTGGAAAAATATGACTCTTGACTTTGATGAAAATAATGAGATCGTCATCAAAGTGAACATAGAAAATTTAAGTAATAACCGTGACTTTTGGATTACATTTGACGATAATATCTCATCTGCAAATACAATCGTTACTAGAATACAAGAGCAGAAACAAGTAACAAACTTTTCAAATATGGTTGTCAAGGGCGGTGAAACACAAACAATCGATATAACTTTGAATGTTGAAAACAAAAACATTAAAGTTAATGGTAATTTTGCTCTTGCTTTAAATCTCACAAATGAACGCGTGGCAGTAGATGAATCAGTGTATGCAGACGCTATGACCTTCAATGTTCTTAACGAAACAAATAAAACAGTATCTGTTACAAATGCAGGCGACACGACTATTACAAGCCTCGATGTCCCAGACAAGATTCTCAAAAACGGAAAAGAATATACAGTAACCAAAATTGAAAACAATGCATTCAAAGATTACACATCTTTAACATCAGTTAAACTGCCTTCCACACTCACCACAATAGGGGACTATGGTTTTGCAAGATGTTCAAATCTTGCTAAAATCAGTATTCCAAAAGGATTGACTATTATTGGAAATGCAGTGCTCACTTACACCTCCAAACTTACATCTTTAACATTGCCAAAATCGTTAAATACGATTGGAACTTATTTTTTAAGCAAGAGTTCAGTTCAATCGCTAACTATACCTGCGAGTGTTAATAGAATTGGTGGAAGATTTTTATGGCAAGCCACAACTAAACAAGTTATATTTGAAAACATGGCTGGTTGGACACTTGGCGATGAGAAATTAGATGTTACAAATTCAGAATTAAATGCAATAAAAGCAACAACTGCAAATACTGATGCCACTTGGACGCGTTCAACACCAAAAGATACAGATTATACTGGGAAATTGACGTTTACTTACGACAACAATGCAAAGACAGCATCTGTCAAAGGTGCTGACAACACACAAACCTCTATTGTAATTCCAGATAAAATAGTTTGCAACGATTCTTCTAGTGGTGGAACTGTTGGTGAAACTTATACAGTAACGACAATAGGAGCAAACGCTTTTGAAAACTTCACCAAGATGAAAAGTGTTTCAATTCCTAATACAATTACAAACATTCGATACAGGGCGTTTAGATATTGCTCTAATTTAGAGAAAATTATCTTACCTGATGATACAAATCTAGATTCTTCGGATATCTTTTCATTTTGCTCCAATCTAGCATCAGTTAAACTACCAGAAAATTTAAAAAATATTCCTTTTGGTACTTTTTACAAGTGTGACAAGTTGGCAAGCATTGCTATTTCAGCAAGTGTTGCTAAAATAGCTGGCTGCGCATTCCAATGCTCTGGAATCACAAATATAACTATTCCTGCCAAAGTTTCTAGAATAGAAGCAAATGCATTTAAGGATTGTTCAGTTTTAAATTCAATAGTTTTTGAAAATCCTTCTGGTTGGATGGTGACGAGTGGAGATACCACCGTCACACCAACAATTTCAACCACAGATTTTTCTGCCAACGCAACATTATTAAAAACAGACTATGTATCATACAACTGGACTCGCTCATAAAATCAATAGTTGTAAATAGTGTTGGCGGTGAGAGTAAGTTACACTAACGCTCCCATATTAGTAGAGAATGAAAGATATTCTTCTACATAAATTCAACTTAAAACCTCGACAAAAGTCGGGGTTTTTATTTATTACAATGGGTATATCTCTTTTTTAAAAGGTATAATGTTAAGATTATAATTGACAAAGATAGAATTATTTATTATAATTTAGTAGTTACTAATAAAAAGGAGGCAAACATGAAAAGAACTTATCAACCAAAGAAAAGACAAAGAAGCAAAGTTCACGGTTTTAGAGAAAGAATGAGAACCAATGGCGGAAGAAATGTTTTAAAGAGAAGAAGAAATCGTGGAAGAAAAAAATTATCTGCTTAATGCAAAAGAAAGGTCAGACCATAGGTTAAAGAAAAATAGACAATTTAATTATATTTATAAGAAAGGAGAAAAGGTTAAATCAAAGAATTTCAACCTTTTTATTATAAATAGTAAATTTAAGACTTATAAAATAGGCTATTCAATTTCAAAGAAAGAGGGTAAAGCAAACAAGCGTAATCTTTTAAAACGCAGACTTCGAGAAATCGTGCGAAAAAACTCTCTTCCAAAAGAATTTCACAACTATGTTTTGCAGGCTAAATTTGGGGCATGCGATCTTGGTTATGACGAAATTGAAAAGCAAGTCAAATCGTTGTTTACAAAATGAAAGTTATTAAGAAGATTTTAAGATTTATATGCTTAATCCCCGTCTATATTTATAAGGCGGTGATTTCACCTCTTATCCCCCACACATGCAGGTTTTACCCAACATGTTCCTCCTATGCAATAGAGGCGGTTTATAAATTTGGATTTTTTAAAGGCATTTCTTTAACTTCAAAACGCCTAGTGCGTTGCAATCCTAAAAATAAGGAGTGCGGTTACGACCCAGTTCCTAACAATATTAAAGGAGAAATAAAATGGCTAATTTAAGCAACTTACTCTCTGTTAGTCAGCCAAAGGGAATGTGGATTTCTATTATTCAGGCGTTCGAGGGAGCAACCAAGAATTATGTGCTTGCAATCATTCTTCTCACTGTTGTAATTAGAGTTGTATGGGCGATTGTTGAAACTTTCAGTAAGTATTCTCAACAGAAAATGGCAGCATCACAAGCAGAAATGCAACCTGAAATTGAAAAATTGAAGGCAAAATATGCGAGCCAACCACAGGTTTTACAGCAGAAACAAAACGAACTTTACAGAAAGCATATGGGGAAAGGATACTACGGCGGTTGTATCATGACATTAGTGGTTTTAGTGCTTAACCTTGTGATATTCTTTACATTATTTTCTGGACTTAATGCCATGGCTGGATACAAGATGGCATCAGGCTACGACAAACTCAAATACGACTACATAAACACGATTAGTGTTACAAATGAGTATCTCGGCGTAGATGACTCATCTACATCTGAAAACGAACGCGAAATAAGAGCGGAAATTTTTAAAGATAACAGTAGTCTAGAATACAGAATTGTTGAAAAAGAAGAAACAGATGGCACAACAAAAAAATATATTCAACTTGTAAAGAGAGGTGGAACAGACACCATTTTAGAAGAGATTGAATATAAAACTGATTTCACAGTTACAACTCCACCCGCAACAGCAGGAGAAAACGAAGTAGTAACACCTTCAAACACTGTTGCACTTGAAATTATTCACAAAATTTTCCCAGTTGACGAAGACGGAAATTATGACAAAACGAAAGATATTCTTTTAAGCCACACTTTAAGAGTTGACAGCGAAGGAAATCCAGTGCTTGACAAAGATGGAAATCAAATTTATGACGATGTATATCTTTCTAGTGCCGTTCAAAGCGTTGCTATGAACCTTATATCAAGCACATATGAAAGCACAAAGGATTCATTCCTTTGGATTCAAAACATTTGGCAACCAGATTCTCCAACAAGCAAACAAATTGTTTCTTACGGCCAAATAAAAAATGCTATTGGAAAGAAGAACATTCAAGATGGAGAAGAGGCAATTTATAATGCCTTTATGCCAAGCCTTAAAGAGATTAAAGATAAAGGCAATGGACTATTTTTAATCCCAGTTCTTTGCGTATTATTCTCGATGCTTTCAATCTATATTAATTCTCTTTACAATAAAATTAAATACAAAAAGAAGGGCTTACCTGCTCCAAAAACAAGTAAGGCAATGCTTATCATTATGCCAGTTATCCTTGGACTTTTTGCACTTCTTTACAACAGCGTATTCGCAATTTACATGCTTACAGGACAGATTGTATCGACAATCTTATCTCCTCTTCAACTTATGATTATTGATAAAATTCTTGATAAGAAAGAGAATAAGAAAAAAGAAGAAATTGTAACAGTTGATTACGCAAGAAAATTTTAATTTAGGGAGGAAAATATGTTAACAGCAGAGGGAACAGGAAAAAACATTGAAAAGGCAATAGAAAATGCCCTTTTGGAACTTAAAGCCCCAAGAGAAGATGTTGATATCAAAATTATAAGTGAAGGCGGACTTTTTAAAAAGGCAAAAGTTGTTGTTTCAATTTCGCCTGACGTGATTGAAAAATACGAAAAGAAAGCAGAGCGAAGAAAGGCTATTGAAGAAGTTGAAGAGAGGGTCGAAGAAATAGAAGAGACTTCTGTTGAAACTTCAAAAGAAGAGAAGAAGGCCGAAAAAGCTCTCGAGAAAACCGAGAAAAAGGTAGAAAAAGAATTGGCTAAAGCAGAAAAAGAAGAAGCCAAAATTGAGAAGAAAGAACGAAAGGCAAGGGAAGAGAAGATTCTTGACCCGGTTGCATTCTTAAAAGGCTTTTTTGAAACTGCTGGTAAGACTGTGGAAATCAGCACAGAGGAAGACGGAGATTATATCACTTATGTGGTTGACGGCGAAGACCTTGGAGATATGATTGGTCACCGCGGAGAGACCTTTTATGCAATAAGCAGACTTCTTCAAACTGTTGCTGGAAAGACAGAGAAGAAAATTCTTTTAGATATTGGCGGATATAGAGAAAAAAGAAAGGAAAGCCTGACAGCACTTGCTTACCGCATGGCAAACAAGGTTGCCTCTACTGGCAGATATGCTAGACTTGATCCAATGAACCCAGCAGATAGAAGAATTATTCACACTGCCCTTCAAAACGATAGCAGAGTATCAACACATAGTAAGGGAACAGAACCTCATAGATATGTTATAATATTCCCACAGGGCGAAGAATAAAATTAAAAAAGATGGTTACATAAAGCCATCTTTTTTTAAGTTATTAAGGATAACTAAAATAACGTAAAAAGAACTTTGTTTTTGAAAAAAATAAAAACTTGTCGAGACTAAACTTGCAAGTTCTTGTTTTAAAATATTGACAAGTTGTGAAAGTGCGTGTTAATCTAAAATGAGGTAGGAGGTGAAATATGGATATTAAAATCAATAACGAAGAAGGAAATTTTAAATTTAGGGTTTGCGGGATTTTGGAGCATGACGGCAAATACTTGGTTGTAAAAATCAATGGAAACCGCTTTTATTGCTTGCCGGGCGGACACGTTGAACTTGATGAAGACACAGATCACGCCGTTTTGAGAGAGATGAGAGAAGAACTCGACTACGAAATAAAAATCAAAAAATTAATTGCGGTAAATCAAAACTTTTTCAAAAGGGAAGATGGAAAGCCATTCCATGAACTTGGTTTCTATTATTTAGTAGAGGCTAAAAATGCAGCTGACGTTATAACTCATGACTATGAAAGAGAAGAACTAGATAAAGGCAAAATTCAACATTTAGAGTTTAAATGGGTTACAAAAGAAGAGCTAAAAAACAACATTGAATTTAGACCAGAATTTATTGAAGACAATCTTGATAACGATTTCACTTTAATTAATATTACAAGAGATTAAACAAATAGTTGTTGTAAAAAAAAGACAAATGAACAACAAAATTTAAAATCAGCATGATTGCTGATTTTTTTATGCCAACTAATTTTTATCTTTACTTAAAATATTTATTGAAATATTGGCGACATGGAATTTACATATCGTCAGTTTCAAACAATTCATTCGACGAAAACAAACAAACCACTTTTAATTTCAGCGTGCGTGTGTTATAATAAGGTCATGAATGATATTATATGTGCTATTTCGACCCCTCTTGGCAAAGGGGCAATATCAATAGTTAGAATGAGTGGCAAAGGCTGTAAAGAAGTTGCTTCAAAAGTCTTTTCATGCAAAGCGGACTTTGCAATTTTAGAACCACGCCACTTGTATCTAGGATCGTTTGATTTAGGTGACGAGACGAAAGAAAGGTGTCTTATGGTGTTTTTTGCGGGACCTTTTTCTTACACTGGCGAAGATATGATTGAGTTTCAGTTACATGGTGGCTCTCTTTTAACTCAAAAGGCACTTTCAAGACTTATAAATTGTGGAGCGAGACTCGCCGAAGCAGGAGAATTTACCAAGCGTGCTTTTGAAAATGGAAAGGTGAGTTTGGACGAAGCGGAAAGTATTATAGGAGAGATCAACGCCGAAAGCGAAGGAGAACTTAAAGCCACTCTTGGACAGGCGGAAGGCAGATTAAAGAAAAAAATACGTGCTTTGCAAGAGTCGCTTACTGAAAGCATCGCTGAAATTGAAGCAACACTTGACTATCCAGAAGAAGATTTTGAAAAGTCTGCAAAAGAAAAAATATTTAGAAATTTAGAGAGTGTAAAGATTAGTATAGACGAATTCTTGGAGGACTCAAAGAATGCACGTTACATTTCAAGTGGTATTTCAGTTGCCATCGTTGGGAGCCCAAATGTGGGCAAATCTAGCCTTTTAAACGCTCTTCTAGGTCAAGATCGTGCCATCGTGACAGATGTTGCAGGAACAACCAGAGATGTGCTTAATGAAAGTATAAACTACCGAGGAATAAAGATAAATTTCATTGATACTGCGGGTATTAGAAATAGCGAAGACAAGGTCGAAAAAATCGGCATAGAAAGGTCCAAAAAGGCACTTGATGAAGCAGATGAAATTTTGTTTGTGCTTGATGGTTCTCGCGAAGAAAGTGAGCAAGATAGAGAGATAAGGGCTCTTCTTAACGAAAAACAGAATGTTATTATAGTTGTCAACAAGGCAGATAAAAAGAGGGTTTTACCGCATTATGAATGCGAAATTGAAATATCTGCACTAAAAGAAGAAAATATAAATTCTTTAAAAGATAAAATATACAACCAAGTAATCAATGAAGAGATTGATTATAGCAAATTGGTAGTCATTAACGAAAGACAAATATCTGCACTTCAAGAATGCAAAAATGCACTTAAAGAAATAGATTCGTCTCATAATGAAAGTATGGATATAATCGCAATGCTTATAAAAAAACTTTGGAATAACCTAGGAAAGATAACCGGCGAAAGCGAAAATGAGCAAATAATTGACCTTATTTTTTCTAAATTTTGTCTTGGAAAATAAGTGTGAACAAATTAAGGCTTATATGATTTTTTGTATTATAGGTTTAAAAAAATATCTTTTCTGCATACAAATTATAAATATTCTAATTGACTATTTCTGTTGTTTGAGCGTAATGGGACTCACTAAAATTACTGATTATTTTATGAATAGCACTATTAAGTGTTTATTAATGTGATGACGCAGTCTTACAAACATATTTATGTAAAGGTTGTTTTGTGAAAAAACGATGTCTTTTGGGCTGTAAGAAATTGGTACATTAAAAAAATATCTAACATTTAGTTAGATATTTTTCGTTTTGTTAAATAATAAATTGGACAATGAAATATGTCTGTTGCAGTCAAGTAAGTGGCTTGGTTTTAGGCAGATTTTTACCTCTTGGATAAATCTTGTTGGTTGGCTTTACCTTGCAAATCTCAAGTACAAATCGTTGTGCGTTTTCTGCTTCTTCAAGTGTATAATTATAAGTTTCCCCCTCTTTTCCGCCAAGCAAAATAATTGCTTTTTTTCCTAGAGAAAGTTCCTCTGCCAAGCGTTCACCTTTATACATGAGAGCTTTACCTCCGACTTTAACAAGTGGCAAAAGATACTCGCAAAGAGTTGGCAAAGATGCGACGGCACGAGACAGTGCAACATCGTATTTTTCGCGATGTGTTTGTGCAAAATCTTCACTTCGTGAATGAAAAGTCTCCACATTTTGAAGCCCAAGTTTTGTAGCAAGAGCATTTAGAAAATTGATTCTCTTTTGTAAACTATCTACAAGCGTAAGTTTGATGTCTGGTCTTATTATTTTAAGCGGAACACCAGGAAAACCTGCTCCTGTGCCCACATCAATAACGCTTGCATTCTTTGGAATATGCTTTTCGGGCAAAACGCTATCTATAAAGTGCTTGATCACAACATCTTCCTTTTCTGTTATGGCAGTAAGGTTGTATTTTTCGTTTTCTTGCACTAAAAATGCGTAATAGGCTGAAAATGCGTCTATCTGTTTTTCATTTAAATTGAAACCATATTTTTTAAATTTTTCTTGAATAAGGTCGTGCATAATTCCCCTTTTTTCTAGTGTTGATTTATTTATTATTTGCATTTTCTTTATGAACCAGAACGCTTAACACTGCAATATCGGCTGGCGAAACTCCTGAAATTCTAGATGCTTGACCTATATTAAGAGGTCTTATTTGAGACAACTTTTCAATCGCTTCAAGTCTTAATCCGTGATATTTTTTGTAATCGAAATCTGCCGGAATAAGTGTTTCTTCGTTCTTTTTAAATTTTTCGATTTCTTCTTCTTGTTGTTTTAAATAGCCCTCATACTTCGTTGTAATGTTGAGTTCGTTTATAACTTCAAAACTAAATTCATCGAAAATATGCAGTTTTTGATTTATTTTAAATGCGTCAATATTGCTTCTTTTTAGCATGTCTTTGACTGTAACGCTTTCTTTTGGCAAAGTCTCGCCATTTTCTAGATATAAATCTTTAATTTCTTCAATTTTAAACTTATGGGTTAAAAGTTCGCCAATTTTTATTAAATTTTCCTTCTTTTTCAAGAAAATTTTCCAACGTTTGTTATCGACAAGTCCTATCTTACGGCCTATCTCGGTCAATCTTAAATCGGCGTTATCGCTTCTCAAAAACAGTCTATATTCAGCACGGCTTGTCATCATTCTGTAAGGTTCGCTAGTCCCTTTTGTTACTATGTCGTCTATTAAAACCCCTATATATCCGTCACTTCTTTTGAGAACAAGTTGCTCTTTGCCTTTAAGATATAAGTTTGCATTGATTCCTGCAATAATGCCTTGTGCTGCAGCCTCCTCGTAACCAGAAGTGCCATTTATTTGTCCGGCAAAGAATAACCCTTTATGAGTCTTTAATTCTAGCGTTGGAAGTAGTTGTGTTGGCTCGATGCAATCATATTCAATGGCATAGGAATCGCGCATGATTTCAGCGTTTTCAAGTCCTGCGACAGAGTGAATCATTTGTTCTTGAATGTCTGCGGGCATAGAGGTTGAAAATCCTTGAATGTAAACTTCTTTGGTTTGTAAAGATTCTGGTTCCAAGAAAAGTTGATGCCTTTCTTTGTCGGCGAATCGAACAATTTTTGTTTCGATTGAAGGACAATATCTTGGGCCTATTCCTTTAATCAATCCCGAAAAGACGGGTGCTTTATCTAGATTTTCTCGAATTATTTGGTGTGTTTTTTCGTTTGTGTATGTTAAATAGCAAACGGCACGATTTTTACGCTTTTTCTTTGTTATAAAAGAAAAGTTTTGAATATTTTCTTCACCCTCTTGCATTTCTAGGTTGGAATAATCAATGCTTCTGCCATTTATTCTGGCTGGGGTTCCAGTTTTAAATCGAAGGAGTTTTATGCCAAGGTTGGATAAACTGGCGGATAGTTTTTCTGCATTTGAAAATCCATTTGGTCCACAATTCTTTGTCCAGTTTCCTACAATAATTCTGCTTTTAAGATACACTCCAGTAGCAAAAACTACAGTCTTCGCACAGTAAACTTGGCCTACTGCAGTTTCTACTGATTTGAACTCACCTTCATCTTTGATTTCAACCACTTCTCCCTGTCTTAAGAATAGATTTGGAGTTTCTTCAATAGTCTTTTTCATTTCATTATGGTATTCGATCTTGTCGGCTTGTGCTCTTAAACTTTGTACTGCAGGCCCTTTACCCTGATTAAGCATTCTTAATTGTAAAAGTGTCTTGTCTGCATTAACACCCATTTCTCCGCCCAGCGCGTCAATTTCACAAACAAGTTGCCCTTTTGCCGTTCCGCCTATTGATGGATTGCACGCCAAAAAAGCCACGGCATCAAGTGAAAGAGTCAAAAGCAGTGTTTTGTTTCCTGTTCTAGCAAGTGCAAGTGCGGCTTCACAGCCTGCATGTCCCGCACCAATTACAATCGCATCATAATTTTCCATAAGTTTCTCCGTATTTAACATTTCGATAATCTCAGTATTGCTGATTAAATATGTGTTTAATTTTATAATCAGTTTTTTGTGAAAATTTAGTTAAACTTGCTTGTTGAATAGTCTAACATATCACAAAGAGTATACTCTTTTTTGCCCATAATTTCAAATAAAATATTTTATTTCTCTGCAATAATTTCAAATAAAGAAGAAAAACATTAAAAATGTTAAAAATTTAGCAAAAAATGCTTAAAAAAGTCTTTGTTTTATGTTATTATATAAATAGACAAATATTTTTACGAGGTTATGTATGGGTAAAATTATAGCATTTGCAAATCAAAAGGGTGGCGTTGGAAAAACAACCACTTGCATCAATCTGGCTTCTTATGTTGCAGCGATGGGGAAACGCGTTCTAGTTCTCGATCTTGACCCTCAAGGGAATGCGACAAGCGGGCTTGGAATAGATAAAGAAAATACTATGAAAACAATCTATGATTTGATTTCCGGTGACACACAGGTTGAAGAGGTGATATTGCCAACTTTGCTTGAAGGTCTTGATATAATTCCTTCTACTGTGGATCTCGCGGGAGCTGAAATTGAAATGGTTCAAATGCCGCAGAGGGAAAAGATTATAAAAGGGATATTAGATCAAATAAAAGATAGTTATGATTTTATAATGATTGACTGTCCACCATCTTTGGGATTAATTACGGTCAATGCATTAACAGCTTGCGACAGCGTGATTATTCCAATGCAGTGTGAATATTATCCACTTATGGGAATAACTCAATTAATGAACACTATACGACTTATCAAATTTCACCTTAATCCTAGTATAGATGTTGAAGGTGTGGTTATGACAATGAAAGACAAACGTTCAAACTTAACTTCGCAAGTAAGCGATGAAATTCTCAAATTCTTTGGGAAAAAAGTTTTCTTTACATATATCCCTAGAAATATAAGGCTTGCAGAAGCTCCAAGTCATGGAGAACCAATACTTCTTTATGAACCATCTTCAAAAGGGGCGGAAGCATATTTGTCTCTTGCAGAAGAATTTCTTGATAGAAACAAGGTAAAATATACACCGCTTACAAAAGATACAAAGATAAAATTGAGGGAGGTAAAAAATGGATAAAAAGAAAGGACTTGGAAGAGGGCTTGAGTCGCTTTTCGGCTTTTACGAAGACGAAAGTAATAATATT
The DNA here is from genome assembly GCA_934793215.1 of uncultured Clostridia bacterium. Taxonomy (GTDB): domain Bacteria; phylum Bacillota; class Clostridia; order Christensenellales; family UBA1242; genus Caccovivens. The sequence goes on from CAKVOP010000003.1 coordinate 41,203, forward strand.
ATAACTAATCAAACCGAAAGAAAAACCACTGCTGATGGTGTTACAGAACTTGAAATTAATAAAATTTATCCTAACCCAAATCAGCCTAGAAAACATTTCGATGAGGAAGCATTAAGAGAACTTGCAAGTTCAATTAAAACTCATGGAGTGATTCAACCACTTGTTGTTAATAAAGAGAACGATGGGTATATGATTATTGCAGGCGAAAGAAGATGGCGAGCATCAAAGCAAGCTGGTCTTGAAAAAGTTCCTGTTGTCATTAAAAACTATACAGAAAAACAGGTCAAAGAAATATCAATTATTGAAAACTTGCAACGCGAAGATTTAAATCCTATTGAAGCGGCAAGAGCTATCAAGCAACTTATGGACGAATATAACCTTACTCAAGAAGTGGTTTCTGACCGAATTGGGAAAAGTCGCTCAAATGTTGCAAATACTTTAAGATTGCTGTCTCTCTATCCTGATGTAATAAAAATGGTAGAAGACGGCAAACTTTCAAGCGGGCATGCTAGAAGTTTGGTTGTAATTGATGATGTTAATGAGCAACTTCGACTTGCTAAAAAGGCTGTTGATGGGAAGTTGTCGGTAAGAGACTTAGAAAAAGCGGTAAAGGCTTACCTTAACCCTGATAGAGAAAAGAAAGTTAAGGTGAACGAGCAATCACTTGAGCTTAAAGAGCTTATCAATGACATGCAACGAGTTTTTGCTACAAAAGTCTCTGCTATTGGAAACGATAACAAAGGTCGAATCTATATTGACTATTATACAAGAGATGATTTAGATAGGCTTGCGGAGATGATTGAGCTTTTGAAAAAGAAAGAAATAACCCTTGAAGATTTGAGGAATTACAATAAAAGACATGCAAAATGATAGGTGCAAACAAAAAATCACGATTTTCTCGTGATTTTTTTTGTCAATATTATGCTTGCCATTAATAATTTCATTAGTTTAAAAAGTATTTTAGAGTTATAAACTAAATATTCTTTTTATGAAAGGGAATTAAGGGGTTTGCTTTTGATGTAACAAGACTTTATTGCGTAGAAATCGTCATCGGGATATACGAAGATAAAAAGTTTCACGTGAAACAATATTTGTTTTAAGAAGGAATCTTCAACTTGCTTTTAGCGAGAGAAAATACTTTTGTCTAAATAAATCAAGCAGTTATAATGCGATAAAATGTTTCATGTGAAACATTTTATCGCGTGAAAGTAAATAAATATGGCAAGTGCTAACAAAAATTGGTGAAAAAAAGATAAAAATTTTAAATTTTTAATACGAAAATGTTTCATGTGAAACATTTTCGAGGTGAAACTGCATTAATGCTGAAACAACAGATTCGTGTTATTTTAGGACTTGTTATATAAATTAATTATCAATTAATTGAAGATTTTCTTTGAGTGTGTAAATAATGTTTCTTACACATGAACTCTTATGATAAATAAAAAGATATGGTAAATAGTTTTGCTTGATTTACACTACTTTATTTTATAAAATGTGCGTCTAATAAAATGAACCTTTTTTGTAATAATTTATTTAGAGTGTTATTAACTGACCTCGAAGTTTAATATATCTTATATCATAAAACCATTTATTAGAAATTTATTGCCATAAGTTTATCATTTTGATATACTATAAATAGAGATAAAAGATAATCTCTAACACAAAAAAGGAGAAAGGTATGAAAGAACTCAAAGGAACAAAAACCGAGAAAAATTTATTAGAAGCGTTTGCGGGAGAAAGCCAAGCAAGGAATAAGTATACATTTTACGCTTCAAAAGCAAAAAAAGAAGGCTACGAACAGATAGGTGCTATATTTGAAGAGACTGCTAACAATGAAAAGGAACATGCAAAATTATGGTTTAAGGCACTTCATGAAGGAACAGTGCCAGATACATTAGAGAACCTGCTTGATGCTGCAAGTGGCGAACATGGTGAATGGACTGAAATGTATGAAAGAATGTCTCGAGAGGCAAAGGAAGAAGGATTCGATGAACTTGCCTATAAATTCAAAGCTGTTGGTGAAATAGAAAAAAGACACGAAGAAAGATATAGAAGATTGGCAAAACTTGTTAGAGAAGGCAAAGTCTTTAATAAGACAGATAAAAAGGTTTGGATATGTAGAAACTGTGGACATATTTATGTTGGAGACAAAGCCCCAGAAGTTTGTCCTGTTTGCAATCACCCAAAGGCGTATTTTGAGATTTTAAGCCAAGAATTTTAAATGGATAGAACGAACCAATATTCGATTCAAAATAAAAATTAAAGATTTTATCAGTTATGGTAATATAACCAAAGTCACGATATACAAGGATAAGATGAGCAAATTGATACCTCTTGAATTTGTTTAAAATGTGTGTTATAATACATTTAAAACAAAAATAAAAGGGTTTGGGTTGACAAAAGTTATAAAATCATAACTATTGGAGTGTGCTATGTCTATATTGACAAAAGATAAAATTGAAAGAAAAAAATTAGAAAGAAATAACAGGGCAAAGGTCTTTAAAGAATCGATAATTTTAAATGGGCCAGTGGGTAGTGGAAAGACTCTTATTTCTTGTGCCCTTGAAAACGCTACTGGAATGAAGGTTGTTCATCTTGATACAATGAGATTTCTCCATAGTGCAGACATGTATCGTTTTATTATAGATAATGAAACTGACTCTTTTGAAATCAAAAAAGCAAAGTTTTTATTGTCTGTTAGAGAGAACTTTCCTAAAATCAAAAATTTTGAAGACTTCGGTTTTGACGGAAATGTCGCAAGAAGATACCGAAATAAATTTGGGGATTTAGGCTATCGTGTTTATAACAAACAATTTGAGACAATGCTTCTTGAAGAGGTTTTAAAAAAGATTAAGGAGCCTTGTATTATTGACATGGGCGGAACTTTTGGTATTTCACTTGAAGAAAAGTACAAATCACTTTTGCAAATTCTTTTAAAAGAAGAACCGGACATGGTATACGAAAATATAAATTTTGATTATATGGGCTTTGAAAAAATAAAAATGTTGTTATCTAATTTTGTGCATGTTTTTGAATTGAAGTTACCAGAAGAGTATAAGGATGGATTTCTTAAAGCGACCAATAGTCAACTTAACGATGCCTTTATAGCGAGCGGACAGTATGAAGCAACAGCTACGAATGCGATTAGTGTTGAGGGACTTGTATCTTCCGTAAATGGGAAAGATGAGATTAATATGAACAAGTTGGAGCAAATCGTAGAAGAAATTAAAAGAATATGTCGTGCGGACGAAATTGAAAGAGTTTAGCCTAAATTAAACAAATCCATAAATGAAAATTATCTATTAAGTAACATAGATAATTTTTTTGCAATAGTACATTTATAGAATAAAAATATTTTTAAAAAATTGCATTATATAATTAAACTAAAATAAGAAATAAATAAGTCAAAATTCGATAAAATTCTAGATGAAAACCTACAAAAAACAACAAAAAACAACTTTTTACAACAAAAATACAAAAAAATTCATTTTTATATTTTGAAGAAAAATAGTATAATAAAAATGTCTTAAAGCGCTAAAAATAAAGACGAAAAAATACATAAGAAATTATTTGAAAAATATAAAAATAAAGGAGAATAATCATGAAAAATGATATTTTAAAGACCTTGGCTATGAGAGCCAAAAATAGAATGATTAATAAGAATTTAAGAGATACATACTCAAACGCAAATGTAAAAATTATTTCTAAAAATGATGAAAAGTTTGATCAAAAGGTAAGAGAACTAGTAAGAAGTGGGCAAGATATTCATAACCCTATTAAGAAATTAATGGACGAAACAAAATTTATGAATCTTGATGAACGCGGTCGTGAAAGATACTTATTTGAAACTATTGAAAAGTATAATGAAATAAGAAATAAAATGCTCGCTGAAAATGGCGCTTGTTAATTTTTTAATAATAAGTTAACTATTTTATTCCCTTTAAAATAAGGGAATAAGGCATTTTCTTTTATTTTAAATTTGTTTAGTTATCAATAATTATTTTCAATTTACAGTTTTTGTCTTTTACATTTATTATTTAACTTAAATGTCTAATTTTTTAGCAAAAAATGTTTAACCTTCAAAGGGTTAAATGTTTTTTTGTGACTTTACTAGCTTTCAAACTAACAGAATATTGAGGAAATGGACACAGACTAGTCAAAGAAGGGGAAATCGGTCTATTTTGACATAAAATGTTGAAAAAACTCTTTAATTATGATAAAATATTTTCGTATTAGGGGGCAACATGGAAGAAAATGCCGAAAAAAAATTCAACTTTGACTCTATGCCGTTGGCTGAAAAGTTGGGCAATTTTGAGGGAGTTTTAGTTTCAAAACACGACCTTAATGTCGAATCACGGATTGATAAAATTTGTAACAGTACTTCAATGAAAAATGTTATCGTAGTTCCTTCATTGAATGCCAGTGCTAGTGAATTTTATTATGGGATATTTTCACCAAAGGAAGTAATGAAGATTTTAAAAGCAGAAAAATATATACAAAAAGTATATAACAAAAATCTTTTTGTTTATGGCGGATACAGTGTTGAAGATGTTGCAAGAGTTAGTAATTATGTTACATTTTTGGCAGAAAGAATCAATACTATGACGGTTGAAACATACCGAGGAAAGAGGCTTTTGACGCCATTTGAAAAATGCTTGTTAGTGCATGAAATTGTTTCTAGTCAACATTACGAGAACGACACCAATCCTGTTGCTTCTAAAAGCATTTATGGCGGATTGTTGAGCGGGCATATGGATTGTAGTGGTTGTGCAAAGTTTATGTGTGAACTTTTAAAATTATGTGCTATCCCTGCTGTGACAGAATCTATTATAGTTCAAGAAGAAAATGGCTTTAATTTTGAAAATGCCTTTCATTGTGCTTGTAAGGTGTTAATTTTTGATCCTATTTATCAAATAAAGGGAGTCTATATTTGTGATCCTACTTTTGATATGGCAGAAAATGATCAACTTTCAGGGATAGATTATGCTGTCGTTGAAGTCAATGAATATTTTAAACGGACCTATGCAGAAGTAGATTTTGTGGAAGACAAATTGGATCTTTTGCAAACTTATAGAAATATAACTAAATCGCGTGTGACAAGCCGTCTAGGGAATATTAATTTAGATAAATTATTACAGAATCCAACAAAAATTAGTAGAGAAAAGTTTGTGAAGGCAATAAGAAACATATACTTTGCAAGAGGAACTTCGCAAGACAGGATATCAATTTTAATAAAAGAAAAACTGAATAATTCGAGTCGTAAATTTTACGAGGAGAGAACTTTTGAAGAGGGCTTGAGAGAAAAGTAGCCCCAAAATTCTGGATAAATGATTGAATTTTATCGTATTTTTAATAAATTTACAGAAAAATCAAAGATTTTAAGCAAATTATGGGAAACATACTCTTGGCCGTTTATACCCAACTGTCCCAAATAATAAAAATTTAAATCTTGGTTTGTAGAAATAAAAAAGATAAAGAATAAATGCTTGATTTTTCAACTCTTTTCAATTATAATGTCAAGTATTATAAGGTTGCAAGTATGTGATTGGGCTGTTACATACGAAAGTTTAAAAGCGGAGAAACAGCCCAGAATCTTATAAAAGATACACAAACATTGGCATCTTACTGTCAAACTTTTATATCTTTGGAGAAACTAGTGTTTGCTGCTATGGTATTTAAACTTAAAACCTTATTATAAACTCAATTTATGTTATTTGCGGATATGGCGGAATGGCAGACGCGCTGGATTTAGGTTCCAGTCCGAAAGGGTGCAGGTTCAACTCCTGTTATCCGCACCAAATGGCTGTGAGCCCCTATTTTAGGGACTTATAGCCATTTTTTTTGCTTAAATTTTCACTCTTCAAAAAGTGCCCAAAACCCTCAAAAACACCCTTAAAAACACAAATTTAGCAAAAAAAGTTGTGTAAAAAATGTGTAAAAATGTGTAAAATTAGGTGTATAAATTATCATATAATTTAAGTATTTTTTCCTTGTTTAAATTGTAATCAATGTCTATGTAATTATCTTTAGTGATTTGGCTTGTAGAGTGGCCCATTTCTCTTGAAATAATCAATGGGTTTTTCCCAAAATAAAAGCAGTTAGTTGCAAATGTATGTCTGCAGTTGACTATAATTCCGCTTATATTCAAGTTGGTTAGAAAGGACTTAAAGCGGTCGGCTATTTTTCGATTAGTATACTTATGAAATAAATCTAAATTATCTGTTACAGGCCTTTTGGCATCATCAGTTAATTTAATGTATTTATATCTCCTTTCTCTATCCCTTCCTTTAAGATGGATTGTTTTAAGGACATTGTTTTTGTCGATACAGTTTTCGATGCTTTTAAAGTCTAGTTCATTCTTCCTAAGTCCTGTCACTAAAAAAAATAATATTATCGGTTTAAATTCCTGTTTATCCGGCCCTTCGAGTATTGTTTTTTGCTGTTCAAAACTAAAAGCTGGTTTCGCTTTGTATTTTTTGTTTTTGATGACTATGGTTGTAAATGGGTTGTATGCGATTATCCTCTCAAGAACGCAATATTTAAAAAATGACAATAGGAAAATGCATTGCAAACAAGCGACATAAGATTACGCTCGAAGTTTACTTCTGTGCAGAGTGCCCTGTTCTTGACTTTTGACAATATGAGACCTATAATGAAAATGTTAGATGCCCTCAAAAAAATAATCGAATTCAAAATTAGTTTATAGCGAGAGACGATTATTCTTTTTAGGGGTGTACAAAAGGAGAGAAAAATGAAAACAGTCTATCTTTTAATTGGTCTTCCGGGAGCAGGGAAGTCTACGTCCGCAAAGAAGGAGTTAGCAAAGGCAAAGGTGGTTGAACTAGATAGCGTTCGCCAAGAACTTGCAAACAAAGGAATAATTGGTAAAACATATTCAAGTGATGATAACAAAATTGTTTTTGAGTATTTTCATGAAGAGATTTTATCACAACTTGACCAATTTGATGAAGTTGTGGTTGACGCAACAAATGCAAGATTGAGTGAAAGAAAGGCGGTGTATGATCTTTTAGAAGACATTCAGCCCAAATTCGTTGTAGTCAATTTTATAGATGATAAAGAAACGGTGATTGAAAGGATAAAGAGGCGCCAAGAAGAAAACCCAAATTGTGTGCATGTTTTTGAAAATCCCAAAGAGGCAGTTGATATCTATGCAAAAAGAATTAGCGAAAGTCCTGCGACTTTTGCTGAACCCATTGCTGAAATATGGTTTGTTAAAAATTGTGAAATAATAAGCAAAAAACAGAAAGTTCTTATCGCATCTACAAACGCTGGAAAGATTGCTATTTACAAACAAGTATGCGATTCTTTGGGAATGTCAACTACGAGTTTGAGAGATATTCGCATTGATGAACAGGTAGAAGAAACAGCACAAGATGAAATAGGTAATGCTATTTTAAAGGCGGAAGCGTATCATAGAATTACGGGTTTGCCTGTGATTGCAAACGATAGCGGACTCGTCATCGATAGGTTTAAACCAGAAGATCAACCTGGGGTTTTGGTGAGAAGATTCACTGGACGAGAACTGACGGACCAGGAAATGTTAGATGTTTTCATTGCTAAATTAAATGAAGTAGGTGGAGAAAGCGAGGGGCATTATAATGTTGCTCTCGCAATTATTGATTTCAACGGGAAGTTACATACTCAAACCTTCAAGCCAATTCATCATTTTATAAATAAACCAAGCAATGTAATGAAAAAGGGAGTTCCTTTATCTTCGCTTTGTTATGACAAGACGTCTGGCAAATATGAAAGTGAAATGACCCCAGAAGAGCGTAACAATCTTGAAAAAGAAGAAATGGCAAAGCAGGTAGATTTCATAAAAACCGTTTTATGCCAAAAGTAACCCTTTTTATTTAATTTTGTATGTGAAGTCATTAAATGTCATTAGTAAATTTAGAAAACCCCTAAAGCAAATTCGCTTTAAGGTATTTCAAAAACTGGTGGCATTTTTATTAATAAAATGTCTCTATGAGAAATTAATTTAAACCAGAAACTTAATATATTTTATTATAACTGATTCTTTAATTGGAATGGAATAATTGGTTATATTTTGTTTTTTAAAATGTAAAGCGGGGGCAATACATTTTTAATAAAAAACTTGTCAAATTTGAGGAAATGTGTTATCCTCTTTTTAAGAGAGGAATTTATGGAACGATATATCGCAAAAATCAACAACAAGGTGTTAACCCACCATGACGAAAAAGTGCAAAGGCGTATCAAAACAACTTACCTTGCTATTGGAGGCTCTGTGCTTGCTGTCGGAATTGCTGGGTTTTTAGCGTCTTTCATAACTTTTATAGTGCTTTTCATGGACGCGAAAACTGACGAGTCCATGACTGCATGGGTTTTGGCCGTAATATTCATGATTGTATTTATTGTAGGAAGTGTAGTTACTCGAATTGGAGACAAACTTCTTACCGAGGGGTACAACGAGACTGTCGAAAGAAAAAAGAAAGTAAAGGAGTAAAATATGAAACACATTGCAGTTATCACAGGTGCGTCTTCTGGAATGGGGCGCGAATTTGTAAGACAACTTGACGGACAATTTGATGAACTATGGGGCATTGCACTTGAAAAGAACCTGCTTGAAAAAGTAAAAGAAGAAATTAAAACTCCTTTTAAACCATTAGCCTTTGACCTTACAAAAGAAGAAAGTTTTGACAAGTATGTTTCCCTTTTAAAAAGTGAAGAGGTGGTAGTTGACTGGCTTGTAAACGCGTCTGGGTTTGGCAAGTTTGGGCGATTTGACGAGATTGATGTGAATGCCTCTGCCAACATGATTGACCTTAACTGCAAAGCACTTCTTAAAATGACTGAACTTACGCTTCCATATATGCAAAAGGGCGGAAGAATTGTAAATATTGCTTCTGTTGCAGGATTTCAACCTATTCCATACATTGCCACCTATGGAGCGACAAAAGCGTTTGTAATAAGTTATTCTCGTGCGCTAAACCAAGAGCTTAAAGCTAGTGGGATTTCTGTCACGACAGTATGCCCATTCTGGACAAAAACTGCATTTTTTGATAGAGCATTAAAAACTAATGCGAAAAACGAAGTTGTTTCCAAATATGTTGTTATGTATCAGCCTGAAAAGGTTATTGCAAAGGCAATCAAAGATACTCGCAAGCGTAAAGAAATGTCAATATATGGATTTATCGCAAGAAGTCAAGTAAGACTTGTCCATCTCCTTCCTAAAAAAATGGTGATGAAAACTTGGATACGCCAACAAAAATTAAATAAAAAATACAACGCCAAAAAGAAGGCGGTTTAGTACTTGGTGCACATTCAAATTTGACTTTACGATTAAAATCGCTTAAAAAAAGCAGGCTAGAAAAGCCTGCTTTTTTGCTATACATAAATTCTGTTTTTATAGTTTTGTTTGTCACATTTTTACTCATCATCAATATCAGTTATTTTGTTGTCTGCGATGGTTAAAGTGTAAAGTTTAGGTTGAGTATTTGACAACGCGAAAATTTTTGTTTGTGACAAAGGGAAAAAGTATGAGATTTGCCCAAAAAATTTTTTAAAATCATTTTGTGAAAGATTTTCTTGCAGTGATGAAGAAATCATGTTGTATGCAGAGATATAATCACCTTCCTTTAAACAAGCAAAGAAGTTTACGCTTGAGATGCCACAATTAGACGCGGTCTTTATTGTTTTTCGACTTATGCCATCTTTATCAATTAAGTACTCCGTGAGTGAGTCTTCATTTTCTACCATGAAACCGTGGTCTTTTAAAGAGATTGTATAGCCGGAAAATATTTTTGCATGCTTGTTTAGCAAATTGAACGCGACGAGAAAAGAGTGGTTTGTGCCTTCACAAAAAACATAAACAATATGTTCTTCACATTTGGCATCATATTTTTGAATTGGAAAAGGTAGAATGACTTCACGCTCTATTTTGTCGCACGCAAATACAACTTTCTCGCTTCCAGCCTTAACTTGACATGTTTTGCCATGGCTTGTAAAAGTGTAAAGTTCATAAGAATTTGAAAGAAGTCCGTCTAACAAAAAGATTAGCGTCTTGTCTCCGCGTGATATGCTTTTATAGAAAGGTGAGGGCTGTGATGTGTCAAGCACGAAAGAATAAAAGGGAGCTTTGCTGACAGGATAAACAAAAATTTGCTGTGCTTCTTCTATGATAAGATGCTCATTTTGAGAAAGAAATTGTTGACGCTCGCCATTGACAATAAGGCAATCAAAAGGAGTATAAACTTCAATATTTTGCATAATTATTGTTATGCTGTAATTTGCGTCATAATTCCTCAAAAAATGATAAAAGCACGTGTTTAAAGATGGTAAGTGGGGGTAAAAATTGGGGTGAGGTGAAAAAATGAAAGGTATTTGGAAAGATAGCGAGGTAAAGGCCTTATTTGGTGAGGTTGAAGAAAGCGTAACAAGAGGGAAAAGTTTAAAAAATGCTTTTGATGCCCACGCAAAGAGATACAAGCGTGCAAGCGGAAGCGTGCGAAATTATTACTATGGAGAGATAGAAAGGCTGAAAAACGACAGCGAGCGTCTTGAAAGACTAAATATAGATTTGTTGAGGCACGCGAAAACAAGCAGAGAGTATTTTTCAAAAGAAGAGGAAAATACATTTTATCAAAAGGTAAAATGTATGGTTTCGTCTGGCATGAGCGTAAGAAAGGCTTGCCTTACACTTGCGAACAATGATGGTGCGAAAATGCTACGATATCAAAACAAGTTTAGAGCCCTTTCTAGAAAGAAAGTTGAAACCAAACCTGATAATATTATCCGCTTTACAAAAAGGCAGACATCTATTACTGATGCTGAAATTCAAGCACTCTTCGCTGGACTTGTAAGGCTTGTAAAACGCTCCGCACAAGAAGAAGCGGACGCCAGAGCGAAAGAAAGGGAAGAGAGGGCCAACGGAGAACTACGCAAAATGATAGTACTTCTTGGAGAAAGAGAACGTGAAATAGAAAGGGTAAAAGAAGACTTTGCCTCAATAAAAAAAGAAAACGAAAAATTATTGCAAGGGGCGAGACGCCAAAGTTGTTTGAAAGCAAGAGTTTTAAACGAAAAATACAAATTAAGTAAAAAAGATAACGCCTAGACAAGAAGAGTTTGCAAATTAAAGCAAACTTTCTTTTATTTTTTGTTGATTTATGATAAAATGTTTTTATGAAAATGTCTTTATTTACAAATGCAACCATTTTGGACGCCACAAAAGATATGCTCCGCTCGATTGACAAGAGCGATTTTTCACAAGAGCATATTGTTGTAGTGCCAGACAAATATTCTCTTCAAGCAGAGAAAGCCATTCTCGACCTTTTAGGGGATAGCCTTTTTAATGTTCGCGTTCTAGGTCTTACAAAACTTGCACATGAGATATTGACTGAAATGGGGGTTAAGTGCGAAGTTGTAAGCGAAGGAGAGAGCCTTTTACTTACTCAAAAGGCAATAGATGAAGTTGCTGAAGACTTTAAAGTTTTTAAAAGAGGGGATTTTGGGTTTTGTCAAGAAATGAGCAAACTCATAAGCCAACTTAAAAGCTCATGCGTGGAAAGTGGAGAACTAGCAATCGATGCACAAGGGCTTTCTGGAGGTAAATATCACGATATTAAGCTTGTTTATGACAAGTATAACGAATTTTTGGGGGGCAGATTGGACGCCAATGGCAAACTTTTGCTTGCCAGCCGTTTTGCCAGTGACAAATCCTTAAAAGACAAGCATTATTACTTTGGATTTTTTGAGGCGTTTACAGCAGAGGGATATAAATTGCTTGACAGACTTGTAAAATTTTCACAGAGCGTATCTTTTGCGTGTGCAAGCCCTCTATCTATTGGAAATGATTACCTTTATGAAAAAGATATTAAAGAAAAACTGATAAGGCTCGCAAGTGCAAATGGTGTGACTGTAAGCGTGAAGCAGAAAGTCGAGAGTTTTTCGTCAGTTAAAAATTCTTTGCTTCGCGGAGTAATGAGTTATGAAAAAGTCAAAATGGAGAATAACGGCTTTTATACACTGTTAGGGGCGGGCGGAATCGAAGAAGAAGTTGATTTTGTTGCAAAGACAGTCTTTTATCTTTTAAATAAAGGCTATAAGTATAGCGACATTGCAATTTTTGTAAGCGACTTAAATAAATATCAAACTGCAATAAATCGTGAGTTTGATTTATTTAAATTTGTTTACTTCGTCGACAGCCCAATGTCTGCTGATAAAACACTTGTTGCACGTGCACTTGAATCGCTTTTTGCGGTGGCGGGGCAGGGCTATCAAAAAGAGCACCTTGTTTCACTTTTTACTAATCCTATATTAAAAAGTGAAATTCTTGTGCAAAAAGTGCTTGTAAAAGAGGTCTCTGGAAAGCGTGCGTACAAGGTCTATTTAAGTAAAGATTTTAAATACAACTGGTTTTTTGAAAATTTTGACGCTTGCGAATCTGTTAAAGACTACTCATCTCTTGTCAAAAAGTTTCTTTCCTCTGTTAAAGACGACTTTGATAATTTTTGGAATGAAAAGGAAGACGAGTATCTTAAAGAAGAAAGCATAAATGTTCAAGCCTTTGACCTAATAGAAGAATGTCTTGACCTATTAGAAAAATATGACTCTTTGATAAGTGCGGACGAATTTGTGTTAAGACTTTTGAGTCTTTTAAAGATGACGGACCTTTCGTCGGCCCCTACATACATTGATGGGCTTTCTGTGGGTGATGCGACTAGTTCTAGCATGGACGAAAAGAAGATTGTGTTTATTTTAGGTGGACAAGATTTGCCATGCCAAGTAAGTGAAAGCGGACTTTTGAGTGATGACGAATTAAAAGAAAATGTTAAAAAAGAGATATCCCCAAGCTTGCGCATGATAAACAGAAGAAACCGCTTCAAACTCTTTTCGCTGTTATCGACCGCAAAAGAAAAACTGATTGTGACATATCAAACGCTTAATGAGGAGGGAAAGAAAAACGAACTGCCTTCATATCTAACAAGTTTAAATGAGATTTTTTCACAGCGAGCAGAAAAACTTTCTTCTTTTTTGGAAGCAGGCAGTCTATCCCTTTCGGGAAGAAAACTGCAAGCGGGCAACAAAGCCAAGTTTATTCAAGAAAATTATGCCTTGCTTTCGGCAGAAGATAAAGAGAAACTCTCAATTAGTATTGAACTTCCTTTTGACGGGAAATTAAACCGCGTATCTTTAAATGTTGACAAAGAAAGGTTGTTTTTCCCAGATAACCGATTCTCTGCCAGTCAACTTGAAACATATTTCAGTTGCCCTTTCAAGCATTATGTAAGATATGGACTCAACATAAAGGATAAAAAGCAAAAAGATTTTTCACCAGCAGAGATTGGGAATATTTGTCATAAAATGGCTGAAATTTTTGTGGAGAAATACGCAAACCTTTTGTCGGCGAGGGCGACGGACGCATTAAAATGCGAAGAAGAAATTAAAGAATTTGTGAGTGAACATTTTGATATCGTTTTATCTTCTCTTGAATTACAAGAAAAACTTGATGAGTGTGAAGACAAAAAGCAAATTAAAAAGTATTTGAAGTCTTATCTTGTTTCATTTTTAAAAGATGTCGCAAGGGAGTTAAGCCATAGTTTTCTTACCCCACTAGCACCAGAAAAAGCTGTTTCCCAAATCAATCTTTCTTCGCTTTCTTTAAAAGGCCGTGCGGACAGAGTTGATGCAGGCAAAGGCTATTTCAAGATTGTGGACTACAAAACAGGCAAAACAAAAGATATTCTTAAAGAACTTTATTATGGAAATAAACTTCAGCTGTTTTTGTACGCTGACGCAATAGAAAAAGAAACCGGCTTAACTGCTGGGGGTGTTTTCTATTTTAATGCCAAGTTTGATTATGGATCGAGCGAGGAAGATAGAAAACTTTTAAAGGGGCTTGCTCGAAATGACGAAACTTTTATTCCGCTTTTAGACTACGACATTGACGCGGAAGGTAAAAGTACAATCGTATCCATAGAAAAATCCACGAACCCTAAAAAGGGAGCTTATAAAGGAAGAGCAGTTGCAAGCGAAGACTTTTCTCTTTATCAAAGTTATGCGTTAAATGTAGCTTCTCGTGGACTAGAAGAAATTAAAGAGGGATATATTGAGCCAAAACCAAGTTTGGGTGCGTGCGAAAGGTGCTCCTATCGCGGATTGTGTCTGTATAACAGTGAAAATGGCGAGCGCTTAACAAACGGGAAAGTAAGTTTTAGTGAGGAGAAATAAATTGATTAATGAAAGTAAAAAGCCGAATTTGACAGAAGAGCAAAAGGCTATACTTGAATCTAACAAGAAAAATTTAATAGTTTCGGCTTCTGCGGGAAGTGGAAAGACTTTTGTTGTGATTGAATATCTAAAACAACTATTGCGAGAAAACCATATACCACTTTCAAAAATGCTTGTTCTTACTTTTACCAAGGCGGCAGCGGGAGAAATGAAGTCGAGGCTTGCAAACGCAATTTTGGAGTGTGACAGAAGCGACTTTTTAACAGAACAACTTGACGAAATCTCACTTGCTGATATTTCCACAATACATGCTTTTTGTGAAAGACTTTTAAAAAGATACACGGGGGTAGTGCCTGTGGCACAAAATTTTATTGTGCTTGACGAAAAAGAATCATGGGCACTTAAAAATCGAGCATTCAAAGATGCGTTTGAAATGCTGTCACAAAGCAATGATGCCGACTTTGATGCATTTTATAATGCTTTTAAGAAAAATAAAGACCTTATGCTTCAATGTGTTGAGGCGTTGGCAGGGTACCTTGAAAGTCAAAAAGAAGGGGACGCACTAGCTGATGCGTTTATAAATAATTACGCAAGTTTTTTGGGGCGTGCGGAAAAGTTTTTAAATGATTACCTCGAAAATGAATTGCAAGAATGTCTACGTCTGTTGTCAAGATCAAACTATCATGAAATGGAAGAGAATTACTGCTTATATGGTGACAATCTTTTTGGTGCTTTGAAGACTGATTTGGGTGAAAATTTTGAATCAAACTGCAAAGTCTTATCTCAAATAGACATTGGAAGAATGCCCACAAAAAAAACAGCATTTGAATACGAAAAAGAAATGCTTTGGCGTGCAAAGGAGCGTTTCGCTAGTCTTCAAAAACTTGTGTCGACCTATGATATTTTTAATGATACTTTTGCCGAACAAGAAAGAAATAATTTTACAGCCAAAACTCTTGTAAAACTGTTTAATCAGTACAAAAAGAATCACATTCTTTTAAAAACACAAAGAAGAGCACTTGACTTTTCGGACCTTGAAAGAAATGCACAGCTGCTTTTGCAAAATGAAGACATATTAAAAGACTTGCAAGATAGATATGCTTACATTTTTATTGATGAATATCAGGACACCAATCCTTTACAAGAAAGTTTTGTTAAACAAGTTGCGGGGAAAGGGCGTTTCATCGCGGTCGGCGACCCAAAGCAGGGGATATATGGTTTTAGAAATGCAAGCATGGAAATCATGAAAAACGACATTGAAACATTTTCTGCTAGCGAGGACGCTGATGCACTCTTCTTAAATGGAAATTTCCGCTCTAATGACCATATTTTGCAATTTGTTAACACAATATTCGAACATTTCATGACAGAAGAAAGTGTGGGAATAAACTATACCAAAACAAGCAAACTTAAAGGACTTACAGAGTTTAAAGATGATGGTTTTAAACCTGTCGAAGTCAGCATTATAACGCCTGATAAAGAAGAAACAGAGGTGGCACAAGGGATTTACAGCGTTAAAAATGACACGTTAAAATATGACGAGAAAAACTTGCTTGAAATTATGACTATTGCATCTCATATAGAAAAATATTTATCTGGAAGAATCTATGACGCGAAGAAAAAAGAATTTAGAAATGTAAGTGAAAGTGACATTGTGGTATTGTTTAGAAAGAGAGGCCCTCTTATGGAGCGTCTTGCTTCTTATCTTGAAAATATGGGATATGAGGTGGTGGCGGATTATTCTAAACCACTTTTAGAGAATGGAGAAATTGCGTCCATTATAAGTTTTGTGCGTATCGCACTTGCGCTTGATGATGAAGTTTCTCTTGCCTCGGCAATGGCAAGTGCGGCGGGGGGATTTTCAGCTGACGAACTTACCTTATTTAAAGCAACGAAAGAAAAGTCATTCATGGCAAATGTTCTTTCGTCGCAAAGTGAAAAAGTTGTTTCATTTTTTAACAAACTCAAAAAGTTTAAAAATGATATGGATATAGTTGGACTTGGTGAGGCTCTGAAAAAACTTTTAGATGAAAATTATTATTCGGTGTACCTTAACTCTCTCGCTAGTGGTGCGGAAACGAAAAGTGCATTATTAAATCTTTTCAAAATTATTAAGAGTGGTGACTACGACTTTAACCCTCAAAAACTTCTTGATGTTCTTGATGAGAAAAAGCCTATGGGAGGTGGCACTGGTAGTTCGAAGGCTATCACATTGACCACAATCCATGCTACAAAGGGACTAGAATTTCCCATTGTCATTTTGGCTGGTTGTGGTGAGAATATGGGTAAGGCCGATATTTCGCCAATTAATTTTTCGCAAGAATTTGGGATTGGGACAAATCTTTATGATTTTGACAATAATTTAAAATTATCGTCTCTCGCAAAGATTGCAAACAAACTGTCTAAACAGAAAAAAGAATATATAGACGAACTTATGATTTTGTATGTTGCTTTGACAAGGGCTCAAAACCACTTGGTCTTGACTGGAACGCTTGCTGGGGATAATTTGAAGAAATTATACTTAAATAAATCTTATTTATCTCTAGCCCTTAATGCCTTTGGTGAAAATTTTGCAAGTCAAGTTTTTGAGGAAGGGAAAGTAGAAAAAGAAAATGTAACTTTTTCGCTTATTGACAGCGTGGAGGAAAAGCCAATTATAGTGCGTAATGAACAAAGCAGGAACGAGGTCGCGAGCATTGATGAAATTAACGAATATATCAACTTTGTCTATCCTGACTCAAATGCTAATAAAAGATATAAGAATTCTGCAACTTCACTTATGGAAGAAATGACAGTGAAGAAACAACCATCAACGGAGTTCTTGGGTGATTCGCAAAGTCGTGATGATGCAATAGAAAGTGGAAATGCTTATCACGAGGCACTAAAAATTCTTCCGGTTGAAGAAATAGAAAGTATTGAAGATGTTGACAGGCTTCTCACAAAAGATGATCTTGCTGACGGACGCTACGAAAAGATTAATAAAAATTTGTTGTTTGAAGACATCTTGGTGATAAAGAAAATTGTTGGCAACCAAAAACCAATCAAAGAACGGGAGTTTATTATGTTCTGTTCGTTAAACGAACTTGGTCTGGGGGAAAGTGAAGACAAGGTTATTGTGCAGGGGATTGTCGACCTATTTAGTATGGGTGAGAAAAACATATTAATTGACTATAAATACACTTCACAAAAAAATAGCGAAAAAATAATTCAAAAATATTTTTGTCAAATAAAATTGTATGAAAAAGCTCTTGAAAAAGCTTTTGGCAAGAAAATAGATGAAAAATATATTCTGTCCTTAAAAGATGCAAAACTTATAAAAATAGAGGGATAATCCCTCTTTTTTTGTTCGATTAACTTATAATTTAGTAAAAACACATTAAAAATGTCAAAAAAATAATTAAAAGGAATAAAGTAATAAATTTATTAAAAATAAATTTTAAATTAATTAGAAAAAAATAATAAAAAATATTGCGAAAAATCACTATTTTTGTTGGTAAAAAAATGTTTTCTGTGTTATACTAAAATCGAAAATAAAGGAGAAAGAAATGATTTCATTATTATCTAGTGCAGAAGAATCTATCAAAGCATTTTTGGTTGACCTCACTTCCGCCCTTGGATTTTGGGGAGTTCTAGGCATTGTTGCTGGAGTTGAACTTTTGTTCATAGCGTTTTTTGCAATTAAATCTGCATTCTCTTATGAGGCAAGATTGAGAAGATGTTTAGACAAATTAAATACTTGGCTTTTTAGAGTTAGAACAATAAACGAGGGGAATATAAAAAGATTTAATGCCCTTGTCAAAACAGGGCCAAAACGCCTTGTATATTATTGGCAACAATTTATTCTATACAGAGATGGTGGGCCAAAAGAATATTTGACCGAAGAAAACTTAATTAAAAAACCTCTTCAAACAAGCAGTTGGGCAAACAATGTTAAAAACCTTTCAATCCTTACTTATGTTTGGGCATTTTTTGGTGCTGTTGTTGGCTTTGCTGTTCAAGCCGCAACTTCTACGCTTACAGTTCAAACTGTTGCATTTTCGTTACTATTCCCAGCACTTGTTTTGCTTTTGGGAGTAACAGCAGTCCTTGTTATAAGAGGAACTAGAGCGGCAAATCTTGATGAAATTTATCACCTTCATCACCTCTTTATTAGATTTATTCAAAATGCTTGTGCAGAACTCCCACCTTACATAGATTTCAATCTTCTCTTTACGCCTAAAGAAATTGAAAAAGGAAATGCTCACCTTCGTGAATACTATGAGGAAAGAGCACGCCAAGCAAAGAAAGAGTTTGACGAAGCAAGAGCAAACGATGTCAAATACGTCGAATATAATTTTGAAAATGTTGGCGTAGATGGCACCCTTCTTCTTAACAGAGCGATGAGAGAAAGTGAAAAATTTATCAATAAAAAGACAAAAATTCTTTCTCAAATTGCACAAGTAGAAACTCAAAAAGACACACTTCGTAGAAACTATGAAAATATTCAAATAGACCTTCAAAGAAAAATTCAAGTTTCAAAGGAAAATATAAAATCTCTCATTGAGAAACAAGCGGCAACAACAAGTAGAATTGAGGCACAACTTTTAAAGCAACAACAAGATAAAGAAATCGCCAAACAAGCAGACTTCCAAAAGGATTATGACCAAGAAGAAGGTAGATACAACGATTCGAAAGCGGAACTAGACAAAGAAGTTGAAAGACTTAACGCCGAGCTTGCAAAGAGCATGGAAGATGCCACAAGCGGAATGAGTAGCGAGTATCAAACATTCTTTGAAAAAGTTATGCAAAATGCCTATGTATTTGCTGATAAAAAAGTGGCAGACGAAAAACAAGCACTTATTGGCGAAAAAGATAAGTGCGAAGACGAACTTGTTGCGGTTCAAACTCAAATTAAACACCTTCTTGATGAAAATGGTATTTTGAGAAGTAGACTTGCGTCTTATGATCCAAAATATAAACAAAAAATAAAACTGAAAGAGGGAAAGTATGTAGACGGCGTATTTGTAGATAAAGATGGTGCTTATCATGACGAGAATGGCTTTTTCCATGATAAAAACGGACATGTCTATAACTCATTAGGCGAACTTATTTCTCACGACGAAAGTCCAGAAGAGGTCGAAGCAAGACTACAAAAAGAACTTGAAGAAAAACAAGTAGAACAATTTGGAATGTTTGTTGAGGAAAATCCAGAAGAAGTCAAAGAAGAGAAAAAAGAGGAAAATGTTGAAACAGCTCAATCTCCTAAAGAGGCTGTAAGCGAAGTTCTCAATGACAACGATGCATCTTCACAAGAGACTAAAACATCTGTTGAAAATAATGTGATGCAAGAACAAATTCCTGATAATGCAACTGTTGAAAGTATGGATTTTGATGAACTCTTTGGGCCTTCAACTCAAACTCAATCGCAAGATGTGCAAGGCGAAAATGCTCCTCTTGCAACAGAAGAGACGCCAGACGAAGAGATTAAGACAGAAAGTGTAGTTGAAAATAAGGTTGAAGAAAAGCCAGAAGCAAGTACAATGTTTGGCTTTGATGACCTTTTTGCAGAGCAAGAAGAGCAAGCAGAAAACAACGCACCTGACACAGAAGATCAAACTGTTGTGGCTCAAGAAGAAACTCAAACAAAAGATAGCGAAGATCTTAATAAGCCAGCCAAGAAGCGTGGACGTCCAAGAAAAGAAGTTAAAGAAGAAACTATACCACAAGAGAAAAAGAAACGCGGTCGTCCTAGAAAGGCCGAAGCACCAGTCGTAGCACCAGCGAAGAAGCGTGGTCGTCCTAGAAAAACTGATGCAACTCCTGTCGAGACAGAGGAAAAACCAAAGTCTTCAGCAAAGAAAACGGCTAAAAAGGTTTCACCTGTTAAGAAAACTGCAACTGACGGTGCTGACAAAAAGAAACCAAGAAGAAAAAGCGTGGTTAAAGCACCAAAAACAGAGGACTCTGCACCAGCCAAGAAGCGTGGACGCCCAAGAAAAAGTGATGCTTCTGCAAAAGAAATAGATTCTCTTGCTAGAATTAATCAACTTATCCACGAGGAAGAGGCAAAACTCAAAAACATGAAATCAATTATTAGTGACCAACTTGATGAAGCCATAGAAAAAGCAACATTAAGTAAAATTGAGGAAGAAAGGGCAGACATTTTAAGACAAGTCGAAGACCTTCAAGCACAAGCAATCAATGCTCAACACGAAGGCAAAGTCGAAGAGTTCTCTTCAATCAATAGTCAAATTGAGACGCTCATTAATCGTCTTGCAGAACTTAATAAAAGATAGTAAGAAACTCTTGCATGCTTAAATTTATTGTTGTCAGCAAGGTTTCTAGCGTAAAAAATCTCAACCAGCGTTAGAGGTAAAATCAATTCTAACCTTATGGTTGGGATTTTTTGTTAAAGAAGTCCATACTTTAACAGAAATCTCACAAAAACGCTTCTCATTAAGTTGCTGTTTTCCAGTTCTAGATTGTTAGGCATGGTCGAAAGAAGGTCGAATAAACAATGTAAAACATATTTTTTAGATTGGGCATTTTGCGAATGCCTCTTTAAGATATTTTTAAATTATTATTTTAGTAGACCTTTGATAAGCAAAAACTTATCTTATACAAACAGGCGGTTGAAAATGGTTGCGTTAAATAATTGCATTATTATATAATATTTGATATCATTAATATGTAAAGGAGATTGACATGAACAAAAGAAAAAGTGTTGCTTTACCTGCTTGGCATAATTTTAAAAGGGGCTTATGGCAAGAAGAAATAAATGTATCAAACTTTATCGACGCAAACTATACCGAATACAAAGGGAACGACGCTTTTCTTTGTGGTGTAAGCAAAAAGACCTCCAAAGTTTGGAGTAGATGTGAAAAGTTACTTTCCAAAGAACGTAAAAAGCGTTTATTAGATGTTGACTTGACTCGCGTTTCAGGCATAAACAATTTCCCCGCCGGGTATATTGATAAAAGAAATGAGGTTATTGTAGGGCTTCAAACAGACAAGCCTTTAAAACGCATAGTTAATCCTTTTGGTGGTATAAGAATGGCAGAGCAAGCACTTGCTCAATATGGCAAAAAAATGGACGTCCGTATGCAAGAAATTTTTGATAGTGGAATAAGGAAAACGCATAATGATGGTGTGTTTGATTGTTACACACAAGAAATACGACTTGCTCGCAGAAATGGGCTTATTACTGGCTTGCCAGACGCCTATGGCAGAGGAAGAATAATAGGTGACTATCGAAGGGTGGCTCTCTATGGAGCAGACAAGCTTATAAGTGAGAAGAAAAAAGATTTGCTTGCCATTGAAATATCAGGCGAAGAGTCAATGAGATTAAGAGAAGAGGTTAGCGAACAAATCCGTGCTCTAGAAAAAATGAAAGATATGGCTAAAAGTTACGGGTTTGACATTTCGCGTCCTGCGGTTAATGCCAAAGAAGCTTTCCAGTGGACATATTTTGGATATCTTTCGGCAGTCAAAGAAAATAATGGTGCGGCAATGAGCTTGGGGCGTGTTAGTACTTTCCTTGATATCTACATAACCAGAGACCTTAAAGAAGAAATTTTGACGGAAGAAGAGGCGCAAGAACTTGTTGACCAATTTACAATAAAACTACGCCTCGTTAGGCATTTACGAACGCCTGATTACGATGAGATTTTTGCCGGAGATCCAACTTGGGTGACAGAAAGCATAGGGGGCATGCTTGATGAAAATCACAGCCTCGTGACCAAGAATTCTTTTAGATTTCTGCATAGTCTTATTAATTTAAATTCAAGCCCAGAGCCAAACCTTACTATACTTTGGTCAAACTCTCTTCCTAAAAACTTCAAAGATTATGCGGCCAAAATTTCAATTTTAACCGATTCAATTCAATATGAGAGCGACGATGCAATGCGACCAATATATGGGCATGATTATGCGATCGCTTGCTGTGTTTCGGCCATGCAGATAGGAAAACAAATGCAATTCTTTGGTGCGAGATGCAATCTTGCAAAGAGTCTTCTATATGCAATAAATGGTGGTATAGACGAATTAAAAGGTGAAAAGGTGGTAGACGGTTTAGAGCCTGACCAAGATGAAATTTTGTCTTACGATAAAGTCAAAAAAGAATATTTCGCGATGCTTGATAAGGTTGCGAAGACTTATGTTGATGCGATGAATATTATCCACTTTATGCACGATAAGTACGCATACGAGGCTGGGCAAATGGCACTGCATGACACTTTTGTGGAAAGACTTATGGCGTTTGGGGTCGCCGGGCTCTCTGTTGCGACAGATTCTCTTTCGGCGATTAAGTATGCTCAAGTAAAACCAATTCGTAAAATGGTTGAACAAAATTATGTCGCACAAGACTTTGAGATTGAAGGAGACTATCCTAAATTCGGCAATGATGACGACCGTGTTGACAAAATAGCGGTCGAAATTTTAAAACACTTTATAAAAGCATTGAAATCGCACCCACTTTATAGAGGGGCAAAACATACTCTTTCTGTTTTGACAATAACATCTAATGTTATGTATGGCAAAAAGACAGGCTCAACTCCTGACGGCAGAAAAAGGGGAGAACCTTTTGCGCCGGGGGCAAACCCAATGCATGGACGCGATGTTTCGGGTGCGTTATGTTCGCTTAACAGCGTGGCAAAAATTCCATATGAGGGTTGCTGTCAAGACGGAATTTCAAACACGTTCTCAATCGTGCCCAAAGCACTAGGTAAAGATGAAAAGTCAAGAATTAAAAATCTCGTTTCTATACTGGACGGATATTTCATTCAAGGAGCTCAACACATTAATGTAAATGTTCTTGATAGAGAAAAACTCATAGACGCGATGAATAATCCTGAAAAATATCCAACATTGACAATAAGAGTGTCTGGATATGCCGTAAATTTCGTTAAACTTTCAAAAGCCCATCAACTTGAAGTTATTGCTAGAACTTTCCATGAAAAAATTTAGGTGAAACATGCAAAGTAAGATTTATGGTTATTTAAGTAGCGAAGAAAGTTTGGGCACAGTAGACGGGCCAGGGGTTAGGTATGTTATTTTTATGCAAGGTTGCTCATTGAGGTGTTTGTATTGCCATAATCCTGAAACATGGGCAATGAACGGCGGATATAAAGTTACGCCAAAAGAAATTATAACTAAAATTGAACGATATAAACCCTATTTTGGCAAAGACGGAGGGGTTACATTCTCTGGCGGTGAACCACTTTTACAGAGTGAATTTTTGCTTGAATGCCTAAAATTATGTAAAGAAAAAAATATCCACACAACCCTTGATACTTCTGGCGTTGGCGAGGGCAATTATGAGAAAATATTGCAGTGGGTAGACCTTGTGATTCTCGACGTAAAAGCGGTAGACGAAGAAGAATATCGCACTATAACTGGCAGAGACATGTCGAATTTTAATAACTTTTTAGAAACATGTCAAAAACTGGGTAATAAGTTATGGATAAGACAAGTTGTTGTTCCAAACTTAAATGATGATGAAAAACACATGTGTAAACTTGCAAAATTTTTAAAGAATGTTAAGAATATAGAGAAAATTGAACTTTTGCCATATAAAACTCTCGGGGAAAGCAAATACAAAACTCTTGGCATTAATTATCGTTTGGCTGGAACTCCCGAAATGGACGAGGTCAAATGTAACGAACTTGAAAAGCAACTCAAATTATTGATGGGGGAATGAAAAACGGGAAATTAATTGTTGCAAGGCTTGTGTTTATTTGACAAATGACAATTGTTTTGATAGTATACAAGTGATGACAGTTTTTTTAAAAGAATTGGAGATAAAAAATGTGGATAATGAAAAAACTTATCCATATTCTTTATCATTATTTGTTAATGGACTAAAAATAGTTTTTAATAAACCGATTACTTTTATTGTTGGTGAAAACGGAACGGGGAAAAGCACCTTATTGGAGTCACTAGCAAAAACGATAGGGTTTAACACATTGGGGGGAAATAGAAATCATAATTTCAGGAATCTTTCTGCTGATAACTTTGATTTGTCGAAAAACATGAAGTTATCTTGGAGTTTTATACAGAATAGAGGATTCTTTTTTAGGGCGGAAACTTTTTTCGAGTTTGCAAACAATTTGGATTTACTTAATGATAAAAGCGTGCTTTCGGCTTATGGAGGGAAAAGCCTTCAACAGCAGTCTCATGGAGAATCTTTTATGTCATTTTTTGAAAACAAAGTAAAAGAAGGGTTGTTTATTTTAGACGAGCCAGAGGCAGCATTATCGCCAGAAAAACAATTATCTTTAATTTCAATTTTAAATAAGCTTGCAAAAACGGGGAAATGTCAGTTTATTATAGCCACGCATTCACCATTTTTAATAAGCACTCCAAACGCGGAATTGCTTGAAATAGAAAACGGAAAATTAATTAAAAAGTCCTATGCGGTAACGCTGGCGTCAGTGACAGGTGCATGGATTAAAGACGGAGATATATATCCTTATGGATATGGTGGAGTGAACGGATATAATCATATGCATAATGCATCAAGAAGCCTACATATTTGGTATGGGGATAAACTATGAATAGAAAACTTTATGACAAATTTGCAAATTATTATTTAGATAAGTTTAAAAAATATAGAGGTTTAAAGATAAAAGTTACAATACCGGTGGATGGTATTATGCATATAGAAATAGGAACGAGTTTGCCAAGTTTTTGTTATTTCTTTGGTCTATTTAATAATATGGCGGTTTTCGATGGAATTAATGTTTGTGATGACGGAATAGAATTTGATGATATAAATACGGTTGACCCTCAAAAGATTTATGATTTAATTGATGAGGAGTTTAAGAAAATATCTGCAATAATAGAAGGAGGTGTTTTCATGTTTTGTTATAAAGACGGACAAGAAGAAGTTGCGACCTCTACCGATGTTTTAGATAGAAATAAACTTTTAAAAAATTTGGATATACGAGAATTCTATAACAAAAACAAAGTTCGAGTTGACCCGCCATTTGAAGAGCTGGACAGAATAGAACTTAAAGATTTTTATAATAATGTAGTTTATGAATACGATGTTTCGAAGAAAGAAGACAACTAAATGCTTGCCTAAGTTTACGCTACAACTGCGCAGAAAAAATGTTTTTGAATAAAATTATGTTGAAAAGAAAAAAGCTTAAATGAGATTGTGTCGAGTAAATGGTTTTATCAAATGAGTAATGCATAAAAAGACTTCCAAATTTGGTATGGGGATAAAATATATGAATAAATCAAACACTATATATGAGAAATATGGCAATTATTTTTTAAAGGACTTTCTTGTTAATAAGAATTTAAAGTTCGATATAGTAAAAAATGACGAAAAAATGTTTGCAGTTTATATTTATTCAAAGTCTGATTTTTGCATTTTTTTGCGTATCGAGAAAACAATGATTTACTTAGACGGGACTTGTTTTATTGATGAGGGAGATGAGTTTGAAGATATAACAAAGATACCAGAAAATGAAATCTACTCTTATTTAGATAAATATATAGACATCTTAAAAGTGTTTTTTGATAATTGTATTTTACTTTATGCATTTAAAGACGGACAAGAAGAAGTTGCGACCTCTACCGATGTTTTAGATAGAAATAAACTTTTAAAAAATTTAGATATACGAGAATTTTATAACAAAAACAAAGTTCGAGTTGACCCGCCATTTGAAGAACTGGACAGAATAGAACTTAGAGATTTTTATAATAATGTAGTTTATGAATACGATGTTTCGAAAAAAGGGAACAATTAGACCACTGCCTGATTTTATTTTATATTTGTGTTGAGTAAACATTACTGCACAAAATTTTGTTGAAAAAGAAAAAAGCCTAAACGCGATTGTTTAGGCTTTTATGGTAGCAGCAACTGGGATCGAACCAGTGACCTCAAGAGTATGAATCTTGCGCTCTAGCCAGCTGAGCTATGCTGCCATATTTTAAAGACATAAGTGATTATATTAAAAAATGTCGCCATTGTCAAGAGAAATAGATAAATTTTTGGCTCTTTTGACAAATTATTAGCTTAAAAAGGGGCGAAACGCTTTGAAAAATGGTGCAAAAATCTTATAATTATGTTAAGGAGATTTATTATGTTAGTAGATGAAATAAAAAAAGCTAATATTCAAGCAATGAAAGATAAAGATGCTGTAGCAAGAAGCATTTATTCTGTTATTATGAATAAAATCATGCTTGAAACAATCAAGAAAAGAGAAAAGGGCGAAGAAATCAATGATGCTGATGTTTCAAATATTCTTCAAAAAACTATTAAAGAGCTTACCGAAGAGGGAGAAAACTACGCAAAAGTAGGCAATCACGAAGAAGAGGGAAAAATTAAGCGTCAAATCGAAATCGCGAGTGCCTATCTTCCAAAAATGCTTTCTAGTGAAGAAATAAAAGAAATTATTTTGTCGCTTGAAGACAAAAGCATTCCAAGTGTTATGAAACATTTTAAGTTAAACTACAATGGGAAATGCGATATGCGTATGGTTCAAGAGGTTTTAAAAAGCCTGTAATGAAGATTTTTGCCATAAGCGATTTGCATCTTTCGGTCAACAATCCCAAGCCAATGGACATTTTTGGGCCTGTTTGGGAAGGGTATTTAGATAAAATTTTTGCCGAGTGGAGAGAAAAAGTTGGGGAGGAAGATATAGTCTTACTTGCTGGCGATTTTTCGTGGGCAATGAGACTTGAAGATGCCATAAGTGACTTTAACCTTTTGAAAGGTTTGCCGGGACACAAGATTATCATCCGTGGAAACCATGATTACTGGTGGAAATCGATCTCTGCGGTTAGAGCTATTTTGCCCTATAAAATGATGGCAATTCAAAACGATGCGATAAGATTAGATGGGGTAGTTATTTGTGGTACACGAGGTTGGCAGGTTCTTGAAAATGGTGCTACTCGAACTGATGAGGATAAAAAAATTTATGACAGAGAAGTCTTAAGGCTTGAAATGACTTTATCGGCGGGGAAGAAAATCATGCAAGAAGGAGACATGTTAATTTGCATGATGCATTATCCCCCTATGAATTTCGAAAAAGAAGACAGCGAGTTTTCGGCGTTGATTGAAAAATTCGGCGTAAAAAAAGTGGTTTATGGGCATTTGCATGGCTATAAAAATCCTCTCCTTCATTATGAAAAGAATGGGGTGGAATACTACTTAACTTCTTGTGATGAAACTAAAAATCAAT
This sequence comes from uncultured Clostridia bacterium, assembly GCA_934793215.1. Taxonomy (GTDB): domain Bacteria; phylum Bacillota; class Clostridia; order Christensenellales; family UBA1242; genus Caccovivens. Next base: position 68,589 of record CAKVOP010000003.1, read on the forward strand.
TAGTGCTTATTGCAGAGGTTTAACAAAAGCATTAGGTGTCAAAAATAAATATTATTAATTGACAAAAATTTTTGTATAGTGTAGAATATAAAACGAAAAATGGAGAAAACATGAAAAAATATTTAGTTTCGCTTTGCTCATTCGTGTTTTGTGTGGCATTAATTCTTACAGGATGTGCGACAGTGAGTGATGTCTATGTTAATGGAAAGGCAATCTATTTTGATGATATTGCCTATTTTGAGGGACAGGTTGCAGTTGTTGGTGACTACCTTTACTACGCAAACGGTTTTACAGATATCACTGTTGAAGATTTTGACTATGGTGCATCATCTAAATTAACAAGCCTTTCAAGGATAAAGATTTCATCGACATTTGATTATGCCAAAGATGTTAAAGACAAACAAAATACAAGCCCCAAAGGGATTGAAACAGTTTCAAATAAACTTGTAGGCTATAAAAATCAAAATATGTTTGCGCTAGGTTCTTACCTTTATTTTACAAGTGCCAACACACACAAAACCAAAGATGCAGAAAATGACTATTCGCAGGTTTCACTTTTCCGCGTAAAGTTTAATGGTGACGGACAGGAAGAACTTGGAACTTTTAAGCATGACGACAACAGTATTTTAAAAGCTGTCAAAGATGGTGACAACTTCTATTATTTAATCACCGCACCCGCAAGCGATAGTAAAACAGATGTTTATTCAATCAAAATTGGCGACAACTGTGAAAAGGCGAAAAAGATTGTTCAAAACGCTGAAAGTGTTGTGCTTTGCGACGGAGACTCAACAATAAAAAATGTAATCTATACTGTTGATGCAGAGGATTTTACAGAAGCGACTGATTGTGTAAAGGCTGTTAGTCTTAATGGAGATGAACTTGACAACCTAGATAATGGAGTTTCTGGTGCAACAATCACACTTAATGGAAGAGTGGGAGATGAAGTTTTCTATTCTCGTTCACAAGATGCAATAAATGAAGTATATTACAAAAACATCGGTAGACAATCAACCAGCTTTGCAAGTGGCAAAGTGTTCCATTCAACAACAAAAGTCAACAAGGTGAGTGCAGTAGCTGATGGATACATGTTCATTGGTGACACAAGTAAATCAGTCATGTATAAGTCAGATTTTGAGAAAGATGCTCAATATGTTCTTGGAAGTGGGGAATATACAGATGTATTGTTTACTGACGGTGAATATATCTATTATTCAAATGCAACTTCTATTTCAAGAGTAAGTGTTCTAACGAAAGAAAAACAAACTCTTGTTTCAATGACTGCAATCATTTCTGGACAATGCGGATACGACGGGGAGTATATTTACTACTTCGCTCAACTTGAAAACCAAGGAGACGAAGAAAAGGACACAAACTACTATATGTATCGTGTAGACAAAGAGGGAAACTTTACTTTAATTAGCAAAACTAAATAAACCGTTTAATTGCTTTTTGTTTAAGAAAGTTAGTTAAATAGGTCACGCTTCTTAAACTTTAAATTAATGAAAAGGCTTGAAAAAATTCAAGTCTTTTTGTTTTTTCTTGACAAAACTTATTTTTGTGCTACAATAATAAAAGATAAGGAGATTTTATGATATTTAGAATTTTTGAAGGAAACAAAGAAAATATTAAAAGCGTTGCAACTTTGCTTAACTACAAAGAAAAAGAGATCTGTATACGCAAAATAAACCGTGAGGGATTGTTTGCCATCAGCGTATATGGAGAAGACTATATGGACAGCCTTGAACTTGCAGCAAAACATCTTCCAAAACATGTCGCAAGAGAAATTGAGGTTATCGCACCAGATGGAATCACAAGAGCAAATCTTTATTTTATAGCAAGAATTCCATTCTTGAATCCTCGTGAAAGTAAAATTGTGCCATTATTTGAAGCCGATACTCTTAAAAGTGCAAATTATCTTGCCGACGAATTAACTTTGAGAGGTAAGCACGCAAAAGTGGTTGATATGAGCAGAAAAGTTGTTTGGGTAGATCAAAAGAATTATGCTTCCGCACTCGTCCTTGGAACAGGTCTTTGTGCCGAAAAAGGTATTGACGATGTTAGAGCAATATCTCCTGATAGGGGACAAATTCTTGATAAGAATGGTCTTCAAGAACGTTATGACCGCCTTTGGGGTAATATCTCAACCGAAAGAGAAAATGGATAATTTTTAGTTAAAAAAAGACTGGTTTTAATAACCAGTCTTTTTTAGTTGAATAATACTTATCCCGGGATTTGCATGGCCTAAATCTTCGTCATTATATATGCCTTTGTCAAGGTTTAAAATTGTTTGTGTTTTAGGGTCAAAGATATCCCAATGGTCTCCGCCGAAATAATCCACAATGAACCCTTGTCGTTTCCACAATGCAAGTTGTTTTTTTACTGCCTGTGCTATAACTCCTCCTTTGCCGTGAGAACCATATCCGTGGAGCAATTTCATTGCACAAATTCCCTCACGCTTTGCACTCTCAATTTCAATTTCTAGCACGGCAAGAGCGTATTCGACAGTGTAGCCATCTTCTTTTAAATTTATAAACCTTAACATTTTACCTCCGCAAGCATTTTAGCATATTTGCGGATAGAAATAAAGAGTTTTCGGTCTGTTTTAGCCTTCCATTATCATTTTATCTGCAATCAAAGCGATAAGTTCGCCATTAGTTGGCTTTTCGTTGCTAGAATAAATTTTTAAGCCAAATAGAGAATTGATGTTTTCTATTTTGCCTCTGTTCCATGCAACTTCAATGGCATGACGCATACCTCTTTCGACTTTTGATGAACTAGTTTCAAACTTTTCAGCAATAGTAGGGTAAAGTTTTTTTGTTATGGAGCCAATAATTTCAGGCTCTTCAACGGCTAGTTTTACCGCTTCTCGAAGGAACTGATAACCCTTAATGTGAGCAGGAATCCCAATACTTATAAAGATGTTTGAAATTTTTTCATCTAACTGTTTGTCGCCCTTATCACTTGCCACTTCATTCGTTCCATCTAGGTCGTCAAGCCTTTCCTCCAAAATTTCTGGTGAAACAGGCTTTACCATAAAGTAACTTGCACCTTCTTTGATTGCTTTGGAAACAAATCCACTATGTGAAATGCTTGAAAGAAAAATAACTTTTGGCATTCTTTCACCCATTTGAGTTTTGAGTTCATCAAGTACTTTAAATCCGTCCATTCCAGAAAGCAATACTTCCATTACGAGGAAATCGGGGCTTAAAGAAGTGACTTCTTTTACAACGTTTTCTCCGGCGTTTGATGAGCCAACTATTTTATAGTGTTCGTTTCCTTCAAAGTGTTTTACAAGTGTGCTACTTTCGTCGCCGTCTGCTATATAAATTGTTTTGATTTTGTTTTCCATATTTTTCTCCTTTTTATTTTGACAAGTTTAAGATACCACTTTTCGTCATGTTATGAAAATAATTAAGGTGTGAGGCATGGGCGAGTATTGTTGATTTTTGTCGAAAAAAAGTGAAAGGTGTCAAAACGAAAGTTTAGTCGCGTAAAAGTGGTATTTTTCAACTTGAAATAATATTTTTCGCATGAGAAATAGACCTTTTTGCAAAACTTTGTCGCTTTAACGAAAATACATTTTTATTGTAGATATATTTGCCAAAGAGTAATAATATATGTTATGATTAATTAAGGAGGGGAAATGAAAAAAATAAATAAAGGTTTAGCTTCATGTGCTATTGCTGGTGTGCTAGCATTGTCGGCATTCGCCTTTGTAGGATGTGGAGACAAAAGTAACGGGAAACAATATGTGAAAGATATCTACTCAATGGGCATGGTAACCGCCTCGAATTATTTTCAACAAAATAAAGCAATGACGCTTGCCCTTGATAATGCAGTCAGTGACGAGGTAAAAGACACATTAAAGGAATATGTTGGAATGTTTGATGGGCTTTTGAGTAATAAGATTAATCCAAAAGAAAGTGAGATTGTCGAAGGGGAAACAAGTTTTGGAATATACTCTAAGAGTTTGTCTCTTACAGTAGATAATATTGTTTATACAATGTTGTACAACGAAGTTAAAGAGGGAACGAATGAAGAGATTGATGAGGATAAAATCGAAACAGAAACATCTACTTTCTTGTATGGAATAGTAAATGTTGGAGAAGGGGATAGTTTATTAACATACAACGTTGTGGGTTCTCGAACTATTGAAAGCGAAGATGAGAAAGGCGTTGTAGAGCTTGAAAGTGAACTAATGATTATATTTTCAACTGACAACCTTTATGCCGAAGGGACAGATGCAGTGGAAGAAATTGATTTGACAAAACTTACCAGTTACGTTGTAATTGAGCAGGAAGTTGAAGACAATGAGATTGAATATGCTTATACAACAAAACTAAATGGTAAAGTTAAAACAACAGAAATTGAATGGGAAAATGATGGTGGTGCTGAGAGCCTAGAAATTAAAATAAAAGAGGGGTCAGCCAAAACTAAATATGTTCTCACAAGAATTGATAATGATAAATATAGCGTGAAAATAAAGGCAAATTCAAATAATATACTGTTCTACATGGTTAATAAGAATGGTGAATGGGAATTTGAAAATTTAAATGAAAATGCAATATAAAAATCGTATAAATAGTATAAAAAATCGCAGTTAAACCTGCGATTTTTTTACTTTGAATTATTAAAAACAAACTAGTTAAGCTTTGTAGCTTGTTCCGCCGAGATAAGTTGTTCCAGCTACAGGAGTTACAGTTTCAAATTCCCCCTCTGTTGTTTTTGATACTCTTAATGTGTCGATTTGTCCAGCTTTATATTCGAATGTTGCACCGTATCCGTTACCATATTCAACCCAAACATTTTCGATGTGACCATTTTCCATTACAAATTTTCCAGGGTTAGTTCCAGAATAAGAGTTCGCATTTACAAACATGTATCCAATTTTTCCACCAGTGATTGTTGAGTTGAGTTCACCACTAGCGTTTGCTCCAACCCAAAGGTCTTGTGAATAAACTGCATAATATTTGTCAGCATACTTTGTTCCGCCGATTTCATTTCCTGTGATTTGACCGCTTGTCATTTTGAAAGTTCCTGCACGTGTAACATAAACACCAGTTGCGTAAGAGTCTTCCATATAACCACCAGTGATTGTTGCTCCGTCTACAACAAGTCCGTTGTTGTTGTCAACGCGAACAGCTCTGCCTTTCTTGTTTGCGTCAACCTTAACATCTTTAAGTGTTAAAATCTTTCTTTCTGTTGTTTTAATGCGGATAAGTTGAGCAAAATCTTCTCCTACAGTTTTGTCTGCTGTGATTGAATATTTCCCCATTCCATCAATAGTGATTGTATAAGGCACATCAAATGTCTCGCCAAGTACGACATTTTTATGAAGTTTAAGTGTTACGCCATCATTTAAAGCCTTTACTGCATCAGCCCAAGTGTCAACATATGTTGTTTCTGTACCAATAACTTCGATTTTTCCTGCGTGTTTGTCGCTTTCACCACAACCAGCAAGTGCAAATCCTGAACACATAATACCTACGCCACAAAGTACTGCTGAAAATTTCTTGAATTTTGAATTAAAATCTTTCATTTCTCCTCCTTTAAAATTTTAACTATATTTACTATCTCCATAGTATACTAAATATATACCATAAAAATTACAAAGGTGTCAAACAAATTTGCGAACTTAATTGTTATAAATTTGAAAAAATCATTCGACAGAATTCGACATTAATCCTTATTTACTGAAAAATGTTTCATTTTCTTGACTTTTTGTTTAAATAGTGCAAATATATATGTATAATTTTTTATGGGAGTAAAATATGATAAATTTAGACAACATCACACCTACAAATTTTATTGAAGACGAGATTTATGAAGACTTAAAAGCAGGCAGAAGCAAAGAGGTTATAACTCGTTGTCCACCTGAACCAAGCGGGTATTGGCACATTGGGCATTGCAAGGCGTGGATGATTGATTTTGAAACCGCAATAAAGTTTGGGGGGTACACATACCTTCGTATGGACGACACAAACCCAAGCAGAGAACAAGGTGAATTCGCCGATAGTTATCTTGCTGACCTTAAATGGCTTGGATATACTCCAAAAGCGATGATTTTTGCAAGTGAAGCGTATTTTGACAAGATTTATGAAATCGCCGAAAAAATGATTATGAATGGTGATGCATATGTTGACGAACTTACACAAGAAGAACAACTTAAAATGAAAGGGACCCTTACAGAGCCAGGACAAAATAGCCCATATAGAGACAGACCAAGGGAAGAGAGTTTAAAACTTTTTAGAGAAATGAAAGCGGGCAAATTCCCAGATGGTTCACTTACTCTCCGTGCGAAGATAGACATGTCTCACCCCAATATTTTAATGCGTGACCCTATTATGTACAAAATTTCGCGCGAGCATCACTATAAAACTGGCGACAAATGGTGCATTTATCCAATCTATGACTTTGCTCATCCAATGGAAGACGCCCTAGAGGGTGTAACATACAGTCTCTGTGATATAACTTTTAGAGTTCACAGAGAGGTTTATGAATGGTTTATCGAACATGGGTGGGGAAAACCATTTGCTCCAAAGCAAAGAGAATTTTCAACATTAAACCTTGAAAATGTGCTTCTTGGGAAGCGTTATCTTAAAGCCTTGGTAAATGCTGGCGAAGTTCTTGGCTGGGACGACCCTAGATTTCTTACCATTGTGGGAATGAAAAGAAGGGGATACACTGCTAATGGCGTTAAAAACTTTATTAGAAGTTTGGGGGTTGTTGCAAGTGAAAGTACCATACCATTTTCAAGCCTTGAGCACTTTATTCGTGAAGACCTAAACAATGTTGCTACGAGAGCAATGGTTGTTTTGGATCCTTTGAAGGTTGTAATTACTAATTGGGAAGAAGGCAAAACTGAAAGAATAGAAGTTGATAATAATCCAAATGACGAAAATTCTGGTAAACACGAAGGGTTGTTTGGCAAGGAAATCTACATTGAAAAAGACGACTTTGCTCTTGATCCACCTCCAAAGTATAATCGTCTCGTAAAAGGCGGAATGGTGCGTCTCAAAGGTGCCTATATAATTAAATGTAACGATGTTATTTTTGATAAAGAAGGAAACATTGATCACCTTGAATGCGAATATATTCCAGGGACGAAAAGCGGGCAAGACAACAGCGGGATTAAGGTTAAAGGAACAATCCACTTTGTTGCAAAAGATAATGCGTTTGAGTGCACAATAAGAAACTTCAAAAATTTGACTAAAAAAGAATATTTGTGGCCAAGCAAAGCACTTGAATCTGGTGTTAGTATAAACGAAGTTTTGGAGCCTAATTCACTCGTAGAAACGAAGGCGCTTGCAGAGAGATTTTTGCTTTCGGCAAAGCCATATGATAAATTCCAGTTTATGAGAAAAGGTTACTATACGCTTGATAAAGATTCAACTGAAGATAATTATATTTTCAACTCAACTATTTCATTAAAGGATAGTTTTAATAAATAAATGTGTATGGATAAAAAATACATTAACAGCAAATTGTTAATGTATTTTTTATTTTAAAATGTATAAGTTTTCTTAAAAAACAGCTTTGTTTAATAAGATTTTAATGCACACTCCCATTTGTTTATCAACAAAACTGGAAGATAAACATCATCTACTTGTGCGTTCGTCAGCTGTAAATGGTTTGTCCACTTGCCATATTTTACCATTAATAAATTGGGTTAACGCCATGGTAAAGGCTTGAGCGTTGAGGTCGATTCTAGTAATCTTTTCGTGCGTCAAGAGACCAATACCGCCAGTATAACTTCTTAAATCGGTTTCGTGGAAAATTGTATCCATAACAGTTCCAAGAGTCTTTTCTTTTATGTCCTTTACATATTTTTCTGGCACGGGGAAACTCGCACTTGTGCCAAAACTAAAGTTGCCATTTTTATCACTGATAACTGAAACATTTGTTATAAACCAATGACCAAAATTGTATACTAATCCTGACTCAACAGCCATAAACAAATCTGCATCAATATTGTGTTCTTTGGCATATTTAATTGTGTTTTTTACGCGATTTAACGCGCCTTGGTATGTCTCGTCGTTGACAGGTTGCTCGCTAACATTTGATGCAGCACTTACTCCTTCAATATCAATATCTTTAAAATAACCTTCTAGTGCTTCTAACGCACCTTTAATTTTTCCAGGGTTCTTTGTCCCAATTAATACTTTCATATGTTCCTCCTAAATTAAAAATTGCTGTAAAAAAACCTCCTTATACTAACAACAATAAACACAGCAAAGAAATATTGGTTGCGTTATTGCCATTCATAAGAAGATTTTTGCAAATATTCCCAATTTATATCAATCTGGAATGGACATACGAGATCGATAATTTAATTATATGTTTTTTCATCTATTTGTCAATACTTTAAAAAAGAATTTTTAATTTTTTTTTGATAAAAACAGTTTAATTGTTGGCATAAAGTAAATGAGAAAATATAAAAATTAAAATTGTGTCATTTGATATTCCCTAGAAGTAAAATGTATTAGATTGGAATATAATATAGGAGTATTATTTATGGTTTGTAGATGGGTTTGCCATAATTCGCGGTCTAATAATCAAAACGATATGGCGGAATTAAATCATCAATATTATCAATATATTGTTACGCCGTTATTCCGCGGAGCGACTGGAGCCACGGGTTCAACGGGTGCTGTTGGGCCCCAAGGAGAGCGCGGAGAGATTGGCCCGAAAGGAGCAACTGGTGCTGCCGGACCTACAGGGGTGACAGGCCCAAAGGGAGACATGGGTGAACCGGGTGAAAGAGGCGAGAAAGGAGATGCGGGCGAGAAAGGGCCCCAAGGCGAAATAGGGCCAAAGGGGGATACTGGTGAACGTGGTGAAAAGGGTGAAACTGGGGCTGATGGCAAGCAAGGTGCTACTGGTCCCCAAGGGGAGCCAGGAGTCATATCAAATCAAAATGCAACGATATTGTCTATGGCGGGACAGGATTTAGTCATCGGCAACCCTATAACGATGTCTACTATATTGACAAATAATGGGCTTATTATTGGTGGCACTTCAATCACAGTGCCAGTTACAGGAACATATATAGTAACCTTTTATGTAAATAGAGCATCTTCTGCTGCTGGTACTGATGGCATATCAATAGCAATAGATGGAAAGACGATAGCTTATACTTCAAGACCTTTAAGCGAGGAGTCGACATCAAGTGGGTACTTTGTGATGAATCTAGATGAAGGCAATGCAATATCTCTTGTGCCAGTTATAATCAATGCAAAACGACTTGAGGCAAGCGGGGGCGCAAGTGCGACTCTTACAGTAATACGTATTTCTTAAAAATATGTGGAATCAAACTCAAACTTAAAATCACCACAAAAAACTTAATTTGTCATAACTAAACCGCTATAAATAGAAATAAACCATTGTAAAAGTCTTTTTGTGGAAAATTGTAAGTTGAAAAAAAAGAGCCACGAAATTTTTGGCTCTTTTTTGTTTGCAATACATAAAATTTTGTAAATCATGTATTAAATTTTAAGTTCTTGACGCTATCTTCGAGAGTTATTATTGGTGGGAGAGAACTAAAATTTATTCCATAGTGGGCGTAAATTCGTTCAACATCAATCGATACAAGGCTTTCAAAGTCTACGTCGATATTTTTGCACAAGTTTTTAATTGCCTCTTCACTTTTCCCTTCAAATTCTACATAGGCGGGAATGAGTGGCCAAAAATCAATATCAATTTCAACATCATCTAACACATATCGAATTCTTCGATTTTCTTGCATGCTTCTTGCAAAATATCCAAGTTTATTTAACATTTCGTCGGTTGTATTAAAATCGGACACCATAATTTCGCATTCTTTTGTTCCATCGATTTTTGAATTGGCTATTTCTTTTATAGTTAATGTCGTTTCTACCCCATTAGTACGAAGTCTTATCCAACTATTTGGTTTTACGGGAGTGAAATCATAGCAGTTTCTTATTTGAACCCAATCGCCTACAAAATCAGCATTTTTGTCTTTTAGTTTTTTAATAAATTGGGCAACATCGACATTTAAAAGTCTGCATTCAATTTCAGTTTTCATATTATTTACTCCTTTGTTCAGTTTCATTATATCATAAAAACAAAATTCTTCAAAGCAAAGAAAAGAAAGCGTCTGTATTTTCGCAGTTCTTCGCTATGCAACAAGGTTGGATGCTACTTTTAATTGAATATGTTAAACTACTCCCTGTTCAAAAAATATTCTTCCTATTAGAAAATAGTTGTTGCTTCTGTTTTATTGCTATCAGGGGCAATGCATTCTTCAGGTTGTAGTGAAATTGAAAAGATTGATTTTTCAGGATAAGTTAGATATTCATCGTCAATGTTTTCTTTTTCGAAGATATTTGTGTATTTTTCTCTTATCTTATCTATGCATTTCATTTCTAATAGATATAAAGCAGAGAGTGCAGTTAAAACATTTTTAAGATTCGCTTTTTTAAAGTTGTTTATCACAGTTATTTTGCCATCAATCATCTTTCGAGTTATGCGATGATGCTTTAGGTCGTTGTAGGCGTTCCACCAAGTGGGATAATTTGTTATCTCGTTATTTTTATTTGTTTCCACTTCTCCCCAAGGGAAGAAATTCAAATTATATAGTTCTAGGTTCACAAGTTTAAGATTAAATGGATCTTTAATTCGAAACATAAACTTTAGAAAGTCTTTAATGGTATTGCATTTGTAATTTTGATCATATTCTCTTACAAGCCTTTGCATTACCACATTGATTTCGTTACAAATAGCTCCTAGTAGAAATTCAAATTCTATAGAAAAAGTGCCATAATTTTCACTATCGATTGACACAAATTTGTCAGTCTCAACAAATTTTTGTTCTAACGCGATATAATGCTTCCAGAATTCATGATAAAAATTATGCTCTTCTTCTAACTTTTGACAAACAATCCTATACTCTTCAACTTCATTCATGTTTTCATTATATCATTTTTTTATATAATTAAAAGCGTTTTCATAAGGAATATGCTTTTTTTATCAAATAAATTGATTTCATAAAAAATTAAACAAGCAATTTCTATTTTCATCATTTCTCTAAAAACAAAAATTCCAAAGCGATCATTTCGCTTTGGAATTTTATTGGCGGGAAGAGAGGGATTTGAACCCTCGCGCCGGTTACCCGACCTACAGCCTTAGCAGGGCCGCCTCTTCGACCTCTTGAGTATCTCCCCATGCCGATGGTTAGAGAATAACACATAAGTTAAGTATTTGTCAATCTTTTTTTCATTAAAGAAGGCGGTTTGCTTAAATTTTTATATTTTGAATGGTACAATTCATTATTTTTCTGGATTACTTGTATTAAGAAAATTATTTGAAGTTAAAGCGATTAAACTGTTTGATGTAAATCTTTGAATTGACGCTGAATCAAGAAATTTAATCATTGCTTGAAGCACTTGCTTATGTGTTGATTTTAGGAACGAATTATGTTATCATTCTTTTATGACGAAACTTGTCGAAAAGTGGGGAAGAAAAGTTGAAAAAGAAAAAGTTTAAACAAAAACGCAAAGCTTGGTATAGAGGGTTAAAGCAAATAATGAAGATTCGCTATAAAAAGACGAAGTTTATTTTTTTAGGAGACAAGCCGAGTGAGGGTAGTATTATTTTAAGTAATCATGAAGGGACAGATGCACCGATGGCACTTGAAATCTATGCTGAATTTCCAGTAAGAATGTGGGGAACGGCAGAGATGAATTCTGGAATAAAGAAACTATATAAATATCAAACGCAAGTTTACTATCACGAAAAGAAACATTGGAATTTACACCTGGCACGACTGTTTTGTCTGCTCGCAAGTCCTCTTACAAACTTATTCTATAAAGGACTAAACCTTATTTCAACCTATCAAGATGCAAGATTTAAAACAACTATCAATGAGAGCATAAAATCAATTGTTGAGGAAAAAGAAAACTTGGTCATTTTCCCAGAGAAGTCTCCAGATGGTTATATGGCGCATATTCAAGGGTTTTATGCTGGGTTTATTGTCTTGGCCCAGACACTTTACAAGCAAGGATATGATGTGCAGATTTATGTATCTTATTTCAAGAAAAAAGAAAGAGTTTACATTTTCGATGAGCCCATTTTATTTAGTGCTTTAAAATCTACATTTTCTTGTAGAGAGGACATAACGCAATATTTGGTTGATAGATGCAATGCATTGGGCACGCTTGATGTCAAAAGTTGTACCGATAAAAAAGATAATTAAAAATCAGGTTAAAACAAAAAAAATAAAACCATCATATAAAGTGGTTTTATTTTTTTGATGTGGACTTCTTAACAGCAACTATAACCCGTTTTTATTTTAAAAGCGGAGGTCGGGAGAAAGGTTTAATGTGCAATAGCCTTGTTTTGCATGGCAAAGAGGACATTCCTCCCAAGCTTCTTTATCAAAACTTACATATCCACAAGTTGGACAAATCCACGCAACTTCTTTTGCGCGTTTGTACAAGGTTTTATCTTTCATTTGTCTATGCAATTCTTTGAATACTTCTGCGTGTCGTATTTCAACCTCTCTTATCATGGCAAACATGTTAGCGATTTCAACAAACCCCTCATCGCGGGCAGTCTGTTCAAAATCGGCGTAGGCGTCAGCCTCATCGTTTTCGTCTTCTGCAAGCAGTTTGAGATTGTTAAGTAAATCCCATTTTTCCTTAAAAGGCAAACCTAATGATATATCAATGTTATCAACTTGTTTCACCTCTGCGTCTTGTATTTTCATGTAGATGACTCTCGCGTGATTAAATTCTTGATAAGCAATCTTGTCCACCAGTTGAGCAATTGCTTCATAACCATTCATTCTAAACCCGTATTCTACAAATTCGTACCTCGTTCTTGCACTACATTCGCTTACAAATGCCCTGGCAAGGTTAACATAAGTTTGGCTATCCTTAAGTTTCATATTTCCTCCTCTTTAAGATTATTGCCAAAAAACAACAATATATACATAAAATTTTTTTTGAATAGTACAAATATTTACTATATTTGCTATATCCGCCTAAAACAAAGACATATAGCGTTATTTATGCAAAAAACAAAGTGTTGTATTTAGGCGTAATAAAATGGCTATAACCCTTTCAAATAAAGGCCTGTAGCGTTTATAAAGAAAATTTTTGCATTTTTGTGAAAATGTTTGTTTTTTTGAATAAAGTATAGTATAATGCCTTACATGAAAGAGAGAAAAAGCAAAGTTATAGTTATCACAGGTGCTAGTAGTGGTATAGGACTAGCCACTGCATTGAGGCTTGCAAAAGAAGGAAACAAAGTTTATGGCATAAGCCGAAATGAATTTTCTAGTGACAAATTTTCATGTCTTGTTGGAGATGTGAATGACGAAAGCAGAATGGTAAGTCTGTTTGATGAAATTGAAAAGAGAGAGGGAAGAATAGACGCACTTATAAATAACGCGGGATTTGGGATAGCCGGAGCTATTGCAGACACCAAAAAGGAAAATGTTGAGGCAATTGTAAACACCAATCTTACCGCAGTCATATCCCTTTCTGGGAAAATCATTCCGTATCTTCAACGTGCGGGCGGGGGAAATATAATCAACATTTCTTCTGTTGGTGGAATTGTGCCACTTCCATTTCAAGCATGTTATTCTGCGACAAAAGCGGGTGTTGAGATATTTTCAAGGGCCCTTGCGGGAGAGGTTAAACAAGATAACATAAAGGTGACAGCGGTGCTTCCCGGAGATACCAAAACGGGTTTTACAAAGGCAAGAATTGTCGACGAAAAGCAAGATTCAACTTATAATGGCAGAATGAAAAAATCAGTTGGCAGAATGGCTCATGATGAGCAACATGGCAAAAGCCCAGATACAGTTGCAAAAGTCATTTCAAAGGTTCTAAAAAGTAAACGACCACCTTTGCGAAAAACGGTCGGCTTTATGAGCAAGTTTGAAGTGTTTTTAACAAGAATTGTTTCAACAAAATTTATAAATTCTATAGTTAAAAAAATATATGGTTAAGGAGTTAGAAAAATGGATATTTTTAAAAAGACAAGAGAGCATCAAATGTATGACACAGTAAAGGAATCGGGAGTATACCCATATTTTCATCAGTTGACATCTGGTCAGGACACAGTGGTTCAAATGGAAGGTCGTGAGACTATTATGATTGGCTCAAACAACTACCTTGGACTCACTTCACACCCAGAAGTAATTAAGGCAGGAGTTGAAGCACTTCAAAAATACGGAACAGGGTGCAGTGGTTCGAGATTCTTGAATGGAACACTAGACAAGCATGTTGAACTTGAAAACGAACTTGCTAAATTTTTGCACAAAGAAGCTTGCGTTACTTTTTCAACTGGATTTCAAAGCAATCTTGGAATTATTTCTGCTATTGCTGGAAGAAATGACTATATTTTGTGTGATAAAGAAAATCACGCTTCTATTTATGATGCATGCAGACTCAGTTATGCGAAGATGGTTCGCTATGAGCATTCAAATATGGAAGACCTTGAAAGAAAACTTAAAGAAGTTCCAGAAGATAAAGGAATATTGATCGTAACTGACGGTGTTTTTTCTATGAGTGGAGAAATCTGTAAACTTCCTGAAATAGTTGCACTCAAGAAGAAATATGGTGCCAGAATTATGGTCGATGACGCACATGGGCTTGGGGTGCTCGGTGCAAATGGTCGTGGTACGGGCGAACATTTTGGACTTGAAGATGAGGTTGATATCATTATGGGAACATTCTCAAAATCGCTTGCTTCTCTTGGCGGATACATGGCAGCAGACGCAAGAGTGGTTGAGTATGTAAAGCATACTTCTCGTCCTTATATTTTCTCGGCAAGTATTACCCCTGCTTCTGTGGCATGTGCAATGGCAAGTTTGAAAATTCTTGAGAGAGAACCAGAAAGGGTTGCTCGTCTTCGCGAAATTTCAAACTATATGAGAAATGGACTAAAAAAATTGGGAGTAAATATTATTGAAAGTACCACTCCAATTATCCCAATTTACACTTATGATGATGCAAAGGCGTTTATGGCTTGCAAACTACTTCTTGAGAGAGGAGTTTATGTAAATCCAGTAGTAACACCAGCCACACCACCAGGAATGGCTCTTTTAAGAACAAGTTACACCGCAACTCATACAAAAGAGCAAATGGACAAGGCTATGAAAGAAATTAAGGCTGTCCTTGACGAACTCGAAATTAAATAAATGAAATTTTAACACTATGATTTATAGTGAAACAGGCTCAACAATGCAAAGGCCTGTAAGAGCGAAATAAAAAGATTGGTGCATTTATAGCAAACAGCAAAAAAGACAAAGTGGACTACACCTTGTCTTTTTTGGTAAAAATTTATAAAAATTTTGAACTGACCTTATTATCTCATATTTGGCAATATAAACTCTTTTTAAGTTCGTTTAATGTTAATATTTGTTTTTAAATATATAAATCATAAAACTCCTGCCTATTCTCTTTCATCTTCGTTATCAAAAGGTATGGTTGCACTTGCTTCTTCTGGAGAGTCATATATGAAAGGAACAATTTGATTGCCCCTGTCATCTATTACGCCCCATTTGTCATCTGCACAAACACAAATTTTTCCCTCGAAAAATGTTTGCATTCCTTTAAACTTGCAAGGGATTATTTCTTCGCCTTCACAATTTAAATAACCCCATTTGCCATTTTTATTTACATAAGCAAACCCATCGCAGTCAATGACAACATCATAAACACATGGTGCGAGTTCATTTCCGTCTTTTCCTATTAAACCATATTTATTTGATCTTTTAACTCTTCCCATTCCACATAAGAAGTCGCTTGCGAGGTCGTATATGCAAGGAGTGATTTGCTTGCCTTGATTGTTAATATATCCAAAATGGTTCTTTTGGCGAACGACAGCAATTCCTTCAGAAAATCTTTCAATAGTATCATATCGGCAAGGTAAAACCAACTCTCCATTTGTGTTTATAAGTCCAAATTTCCCTTTGTTTTTTACTTTTGCTAGTCCATCTACGAAAGATTCTACATAGTCATATCGGCAAGGAATAACCTCTTTTCCTTCCATATCTGTAAATCCCCAATGTTTATTCCTTAAAACACGAGAATACCCATCTCTATATTCTTCGACATAATCATATTTGCTTTTTGGAATTAAATTGCCTTCTTCGTCAATTAATCTCCATTCGTTGTTTTTTAAAACTAAAGCTATTGAACAGTTAAATGTCGTTACGCTTTCATATATACAAGGAATAACAATCTTTCCGTTTTCGTCTTTGTATCCCCATTTGTCTCTTTTGTTTTTTATTGGTGTAAGACCCATTTTAATCTCCTTTATATATCAAATAATATACAAAAAAACAAGCGAGTTGTCAATACTGGCTTGTTTACATGTAATTAAAATCTTGACATTTTTAAAGTCTTTTGTTTTCTTTTTAGTTTTAAAGATTTGATTTTTTCTTTGTATTTAAACTTTGTTTGTGTTTTAAGTAAGGGATTTTTCATTTGTGCAATTTTGTTTTGAAGAGCAGACTTTTCTTTCATAAAATTGCCTTGTCCTATCGTTTCAGTGACAAGCGAAGAGAAAACAAAGGCTTTTTCATCAATAGAAGAGACTAGCTTTTTCATTTCCACTGCTTGTGAAGAAGGAATAAGTACTAAAAGCATTTTTTTATCTGCTAGTGAATATGCTCCACGGACATTTATCTCTGTTACACCACGATGATATTTGGCCATGATGGCATGTGCAATTTCGTCGCCTTTGTCGCAAACAATGTGGTAAGCAACAACACTTTTTGCACTGTCTAGCACAAAATTTGTGGCAAGAGAACTAATTAGAGATACTAGAACTGCGTACAATCCAGTTTGAATGCCTGATGTGGCAACGGATAAAATTAAAACCAAAATATTAAATCCCAGAATGCAATAACCTGTCTTAATTTTAGGGAACTTGTGATTTACTAATGCCCCCAAAACATCACTTCCCCCAGTTGATCCTCCCAGTCTTAAGGCAAGTCCTACACAAAGTCCAGAAAGTATTCCGCCGACAATCGCGAAAAGTAGTTTGTCGGGAGTGGCAACTATTGTATTTATAAGCCCAAATTGCATGGCGAGAGTGTAAGACCCCATTCCTACGCCAGACAGCACCAAGAATTTCCAACCAAAACTTTTAAGTGCAAGTAAAAATACAATTGAATTTAATACTAAATATATTACTGCTGTTGGAATGTTTAGCCCCGCTTGAAAAATCAAGTTATGAATGATTAGTGCAAAACCACTCATTCCTGTTGGAATAATGTCTTGTGACTCAAAAAAAGTTTTGAAAGCACAACCGCCTACAAAGCCAATAACTGCGACGGCAAGTGCAGTAAGTAAAAATTTTAACACCTCGCGGGTTTGTTTTGATTTAATTTTCTCATTTTTCATAATGTTAATATAACACAAAATTAATAAAACAAAAAATTTTTTAGCAACAAATATAGGCATAAAGGTAAAATATTTTGAATTATTCGGCATATTGTGATAATATAAAAATATGGAAAAGTGTATTTTTGCTTATAATCCTCATAGTGGCAAGGGGAAAGTGGCCAAACATGAAAAAGAAATTATTGAAAAACTAGGCACTAAATATGATGTGGAACTTGTTTTATCGCAATATCCAGGGCATATTTATGATGTTATCCTTGAGAAAGGGGAAAGTGTAGATTTATTTGTTGTGGCGGGCGGTGACGGCACTCTCAATGAAGCAGTAAACGGAATTTGTCATTTAAACAAAAAACCAAAACTGGGGCTTATCCCTGCTGGAACGGTCAATGATGTTGCTCACTCTCTTAAAATTCCTAGGACAATAAAAGGTGCGGTTAAAAATATACTTAATGGCTCGACTTTTGCACATGATGCAATTAAGGTTAATGATAGGTATGGCATTTATGTATGCTGTGCGGGTCTTTTCACTGAAACAAGTTATGCGACCACGCAAGAAAGCAAAAAACGCATTGGAAAACTTGCCTACGGTTTTCATGCCTTAAAGAAACTTTTTTCGACTCCAGCTTTTAATATTAAATTGACATATGACGGTCAAGAATTAAATAAAAAATGCTCGCTTATTATGATATTGAATTCTAAAAATGTGGCAGGTCTTCCTATAAACAGAAGAGCAAAATTAAATGACGGTCTAATAGATGTGGTTCTTATCCGCAATAAAAGAAAAAATGTGGGTGGAATAGGCTTTTGGGGAGTTGTGAAACTTTTCTTATTTGGAATAAAAGAAAAATCAAACAAGAATTACACCCATTTACTTTTAGATGAGTTTAATATTGAAACAGAAGCGGATACGGTTATCAATTTAGACGGCGAAAAAATATGCAAAGGCAATTTTCATCTAAAAATGATTAAAGAAGGTGTTGATATCGTTGTCCCTGACAATTTTATTAAAAAGAATGAGAATAAAAAGTAAAAACAAGCCTTTCATCAAAAAAAACTCTCAACTCTAAAAATTCAAGAGGTGGGAGTTTTTTTGCTTAATTTTATTATAGAAAAAACAACTGATGTTTTTTGTGAAAGTTATGAATTGAAACAATAGTATCATTATGCTAGCAACTTTATACCTTCAAATTAAAAAAGGCACGATTAAATAAAGGATTGAGTGTTTTTATAGTTGAATTTAATAATTTATTCTCTTTCTTTATCTAATTTCTTATGTAGTGAGCAGGCGAGCAGTTTTATTTTGTCCTCAAATTGGCTGTTTCGCTCTTCAACCTTAAATCCGCAAACGCCGTTTATATTCCAAATAGGCGAAAAAAGGAAATAGTCATTGAGACCTCTTTTAAGCCATGGGATAATTCGGCCATCTAATACGCTTTCATTTTCAAATAAGTAAAGGACGCAAATTTTCAATTCATCATCGCCTCGAAGCCCTCTAAAAAGTATTTCAAGTTCTAGCTGATTAAGGTCACGCTCCTCATCAAGTTTTCTTGCAATTTCTCCGTAAAAATCTTTATCGTCAAAGGTATTTTTCATAAAGCACCTCCTAAAAATGATTTTTTCTTTATTATTTTAATCACAAAAGCATATTTTGTCAAGTTTATTGTTTTTTGCATAAAATTTTAATGGAGATTTTATGAAAAAAATTGCGATTATTGGTGCTTCTGGAATAGTAGGACGCAACCTTATTAAAATTTTAAATCAAAGAAGGCTCACAGACTTTGATTTTCATTTGTATGCCCATTCGGCACATGAATCTATAAAAATAGGCAAAAGGCGATATGGGGTTAAACCATTAGATGCGAAAGAGTGCGTAAAAGAAGGGTTCGATTATGCCTTTCTTTGCACGAGAGAGGCAATATCGTCGGTATTGGCTCCAGCGCTTGTCAGTGTGGGGACGACTGTCATTGACCAATCTTCTTATTTTAGAAAAGATTATCCACTTATTATACCTGAAATTAACGCTTTCGACATAAAAGGAAAGTTGCTTACAAGTCCAAATTGCTCGACTTCGGCAGGAGTGATGGCACTTTATAGAATTAGAGAAAAGTTTGGATTGAAAAGGGTTATATACACCACTTTCCAAGCGGTATCTGGGGCTGGAAAAGATGGGCTTGATGACTATAAGGTTACAAAAAGCGAAAAACTTAAAAAACTCCCTTTTGTCATAAAAAACAACCTCATTCCTTGCATTGGTAGCCTTGATGAAAAAGGAAACAGCACGGAAGAAAATAAAATGATATTTGAGTCGAGAAAAATTTTGCACTGTCCGCACCTTAAAGTATCTGCGACATGCGTTAGAGTGCCAATAACGATCGGTCATAGTCTCGCTATAAATTTTGAAACAAAACGCAAGGCAAGCGTTTTTGAAATTGAATCGCTTCTCGCTGGAAGCGAAGGTGTAAGATTTGTTGGAGATAATTTGCCTATGCCAAAAGATGTAAGAGGGCAGGATTATGTTATCGTTGGTAGAGTTAGGAAAGACGGTCAAGGGAAAAATACATTTTCTATGTTTGTAACAAGTGATAATTTGAGAAAAGGTGCGTCACAGAATGCAGTCCAAATTTTTGAGGAACTTTTAAAGCGTGAAGATAAGTAAATTTGGAGGAAGTAGCGTCGCTTGTGCGAGTGCTATTAAAAATATTATAAACCTAGCAAAAGATAATGATCGACAGATATTGGTTTTTTCCGCGATTGGTGCGACACAAAAAGGTGACAAAAAAGTTACAGATTTGCTGATAGAATCATATAACGAATACTTAACAAGTCATAACCTCGATCTAAAAAAGGTAAAAGAAAAATTTGGCAATCTAAAAAAGTTGCTAGGAATAAAACTGAATGAAGATAAAGAAATTGATAGGATTGTGAAAACATTCTATGTTAACCTGTCGCGAGACTTTCTTGTTTCACGGGGAGAAGACTTGACGGCGAGAATGTTCGCTGAAAAATTAAACCTTCCATACGTTCCCAGTGAAACTTTGTTGTTTTTTAAAGAAAACAAAATTGATTTTAAGAGAACTAAAAACGCTATAAAAAATCAGTTCTCTTTAACAAAAAGGTTTGTCACGGGAGGCTTTTATGGTAGCGATGAAAACGGACAAATTAAACTCCTTTCCCGTGGAGGAGGAGATTTGAGTGGGGCAATTTTCGCCAAAGCGACAAAAGCGGAAGAATACGAAATTTTCACAGATGTTGATGGAATTTATCAAATAAATCCTACTATTGGGCAATCACGCACATTAAAAACGCTCTCTTATGCAGATTTAAATTTTATGACGGCACTAGATGCAAAAGTTGTACACAGCGAATGTGGGAAAGTGCTTAAAAACACGAGTACAAAAATTATTGTAAGAAACTGTTTTAATTTAAACGCACATGGCACTGTGATAGCCAAAGGTTTTAAAGCGGACAAAAATTATGTATCTTTCTCGCCTATAACGGGAGAAATGTTTTTAACCCAATTGGGCAAACGACGAAAAATAACATGTGATAAAAGAGAAAATGTTTTAAACCTATTATAAAAAGGTGGTATTTTTTCTTTTTTATGCTAAAATATCTGCATGAAATGTTATGATTGTCCAAGAAGATGTGGCGTGGATAGAACAAAAGATAGAGGGTTCTGTCAAGAAAGTGACAAAATTAGGATTGCAAAGATTATTGAAAACTTTATGTGGGAAGAGCCTTGCATAAGTGGAGAGAAAGGTTGTCTTGCCATCTTCTTTTCTGGTTGCAATTTAAGGTGTTCCTTTTGCCAAAACTACGATATTTCTCATGACTCAAAAGGAAACGATTATTCGGCAGAAGAATTTAAAGCACTTTTAAAAAGTTATGATCTTTCCCGCTTTTCTTCTATTGATTTAATAACACCAACTCATTTTGCTTCGGCTCTAATTGATGCTTTGGGCGAGGAGCAATGGGAAGTGCCCATTGTGTGGAATTCAAGTGGTTACGAAAATGAAGAAACGATAGAACGACTCTCCAGTGTTGTTAATGTGTTTCTTCCAGATTTTAAATACTTTTCACAAGATTTGTCGCTACGTTTGTCAGGGGCAAAAGATTATTTTGAAGTTGCAAAAAAAGCAATCAAAAAGATGCGTGACATAAAGCCTAAAAACATTTTTACTAGTGATGGAATCTTACAAGAAGGTGTACTTATTCGAC
Organism: uncultured Clostridia bacterium; assembly: GCA_934793215.1. GTDB lineage: Bacteria > Bacillota > Clostridia > Christensenellales > UBA1242 > Caccovivens. The sequence goes on from CAKVOP010000003.1 coordinate 90,188, forward strand.
ACCTTGTCTTGCCAGGACAAGCAAAAGACAGTTTTAAAGTGCTTGAAACGATTAGAAATGAAATAACTGATCCATATATAAGTGTGATGAGTCAGTTTACGCCTCATGGACAAAATGATCTTAACCGAAAACTCGTACCACTCGAATATAAATCAGTTTTAGCACACGCCGAAAAACTTGGGCTCAACAAGGGCTATCTTCAAGAAATTGCGAGTGCTGATGAAAATTTTATACCAAATTTCTAAATTGTTTGACATTATGAAAGATATTTTTTAAAATTATGACAGAGGTGGACATTATGTCAAGTTACGCACAAAAAATGGACGATTATTCAAGAGTGCTAAAAAGGCGAATGGTTTTGGCACGCTTTATGGGCATTATGGGCTGTTGCGTTGGAATTGCATGCATTGTTTTGTACGCATACTTCCATAATGAGGAGCAATGGCAATGGCTATGTTTGACTCTAATGGCGTATTCGCTAGGCACTATATTTTTGCAAAATTGCAATCTTCAAGCGGTAAAAGTAGGCAATCCATGGCAAAGAGTAAACGGAATATGTGCAATGTTGATGTATGCCCTAGATATCGCAATAATAACATATGCACTTGCAACAGGCAAAGTCATTTTATGGTAGGCTGACAAAAGACAAGAAGGCTTGACTGAATAATACCAAATGTGAAATTAATGACGGCACGTAAGATAATTTAATAACAAAAAAAGTAGGAGAACGCCTACTTTTTTATTTATGAATCTTGTGTATATTTGTCCCAAATTTTTTATTATTCATTTTCCATTTCTCTGTCAAGGTCATATTCAAGCAATTTTTTGTGATACAATCTTTGGCGAGAAATCATTCTTTTGGCAAACAGTTCAACAAGATTTGTTATGTCACCGTTTATAATTGCCTCATTCAAAGCGTCAACATAAGCCTGTCTATTTTTGGCTTTTATTGTAATGGTTGGATAGCCATTTTTGACAAGTTCGTAATTTGAAAGAAGTCTTGCGGTTCTTCCGTTTCCGTCAGCAAAAGGGTGAATGCGAACAAATTCCGCATGTAATATAGCCGCTCTTATGATTGGGTGAAGCCCTTGAGAATGATTATTGTACCAGTCAAGAAGTTCATTCATTTCCTTGTCAACTTTATCTCCTCCAGGCACGCACCAATCACAGCCATAAAGTCCTACAATATCAAAGTAATATTCTGAACGATATCTGCCATAATCCGCACCCAAGATGTGAGCGTTTATATGGTCGGCAATGAATTCTGCGTCCAATGGCAAATTTTTACCATTTTTTATTGCTCTCCTAGCACGTCTTGCTTCATTTATGGTTTCGGCAACTGCCGCGAGATGACCTGTTGTTTCAACATAATACTCTTCATTTGTTTCGGTGTCGAAAATGACAAGGTTTGTTTCTCTTAAATAATCAATATAATCTTTTGGTAAGTCATCGTCTAATGGCTCTCCATTTGGCAATGTCATAAACATCTTTTCTTCTGGCTTTTGTGGATTTAAAAGTCTAGTTGAGCGAAGAACTTTTATGTTTGGATTATTTAAAAAGTCCACTAGTGGCATATTGGCATTTATATTTTCAATTTGGTCACTATTTGAAACAAAGTCAATATCGATCATAAAGTTGAGTTCTTGACGCACGCTGGCTGGAATTCTAGAAATTATTTCATTAGCGAGATCGATGCCTTTAAAATCATTTAACCTACAAATATATTTTTGCATATTTTCTCCTTAAAAATATTATAACACTGCTTTTTAAAAATTTCAATGACAAACTGTAAAAATCCTAAAATATGTGCAATTAAACTAAATCTTTCAAAAATGAAGGATTTTTTGTTTGTTTTGTCTTTAATTGAGTTTTTTTGTCAAACAGAAATATTTTTAATATACTTGGAAAATCTAAAAGCGGAGGTTAATATGAAAAAGTTTTTAGCTATTTGTGCTGTATTTGTTTTGATGCTGGCGATTGTGCCAAATGTGCCATTCAAGCCTCAAAATCCAGTTCCAGCGAAGCAAATGTTTGCCTTTGCAGAGGAAAGAAGCATCGAAAACGAGTTGGCAAGTGAAGGTGGTGAAGAAGTAGAAAATCAAATTGAATTAACGGAGACTTCACTTTCTGAAAATTCCAATTTGATTGAATATTATGCCGATCAAACAAAACTTTGTGTTGTAGGAGAAGCAACAAAGACATTGACGCCCGACCGTGCACAAGTTTACGCTCAAGCAAAGGGCTTTGGTAAAGATTGCACCGAAGCCAAAGATGAGGCGTTTAAAATGTTTGACAAAGCAGTCGAGGCTCTCGTTGCACATGGTTGCGATAAGAGCAAAATCACAATAGAGTCTTTTTACAGTCGTCCTTGCAGAGAATGTCATAGTCAAGGCTGTCATGGCAACTTGTCTTTTTCATTTTTCGTAGAAGACTTATCTAAAACAGATGAAATTATTTCTGCAATTTTAGAAAATGGAGTAGATGAAGTTTCTTCCATTTGTTATGAAGTTTCAAATATTGAAGAAGAATATACTTTGCTTTTAAGCGACGCTCTTGAAAATGCGAAAACTAAAGCGTCAAAACTTTTGGGAGATGATTTGCAACTTATAGATATAAGAGAAGAAAGCGTATATTATTCTAATTGTCTATACCGAGAGTATGTTGAAAATGGTAGTAGTTATGTTGGGGGAATAGAAGTTAAAACCCGTGTTGAGGCAACTTTTATATAGGCTTTCAAAGCAAGAGGAGTAGTAGCATGGGAATTTTAAAATAATTTCGATTAATTAATAAAACAAAAATAGAGCAAATTTTGTACATCAAGTTTGCTCTTTTTTAATTGACTGGTTGTCAAGAATGTCAATCTTATGATATAATGATTAAGAGGTTATATGGCTACGCAAAAGAAAACGAATCGTAAAAAATCAAGCTCCTCAACAAAGAAAAGTCAAAGCGTTTATTCTTTAAGTGGGGGACAGAAAGAAAAGAACAAAAAAAGTAAAAAAAAGCCAGTGTTTTTGACTGCTCTTTTGGTTGTTTTTTTATTGTTTGGAGCGGGAGGATATTTTACTTTACGCCAAATCACTAAAAATGATGAATTTACGCTAATTGGCGAAAAGGAAATAGTTTTAATTGTTGGAGAAGATTACCAAGAGAAAGGTGCAAAGGTTGTTTCTTTTGGGAAGGATAAAAGTGCACAAATTATTATAGAAAGCAATGTAGATACTTCTGTGGCGGGAAGATATTATGTCAAGTACAGCGTCGATGATTTTAGATTTAAAAATGTAGTGCGTTACCGATATGTTACAGTCGAGGAGGTAGGCGCATGAAAACATTTTTAAAAGTGATTGCCTGCATTTTGGTCGCTTGCCTAGGCTTCGCAAGCGGAGTTGTGACTGAATATTATGCTTCAATGCCAGAAAGTGATAAATTTGTGGACGGAGAAATTTCGTTTCATTTTTTACATCTAGGAAACGGGAACACTGGAGATAGTATTTATATCAAGTGCGGAGACGATGACATTTTGATAGACGCTGGCTCTCGTTCAAATTCTGCTCCAACTATAATAAATTATGTTGACCAATTTGTGACTGATGGCAAGCTTGAATATGTGATTGCAACGCATTCGGATCAAGATCATATCGCGGCATTTCCTTCAACAAGTTCTTATGAGGGAATATTTGACCACTACGACACAGGAATAATAATTGATTTCCCTAAAACGGATAAAGCCACAGATACAAAAATTCTCACAAACTATTATTTGGCACGAGATAAAGAAGTTGAAAACGGAGCAAAGCATTTTACTGCTTTACAATGTTATAACAATGAGGGTGGGGCAGAGCGAGTATACGAACTTTCAGGTGGCGTGAAAATGGAAATTCTCTACAACTACTATTATGAACACAAAGCCCCAAGCGAAAATGATAATTCAGTATGCCTTCTATTTAGTCAAGGGGACAATCATTATTTATTTACCGGTGACCTTGAAGAAGATGGAGAGAAAAAGTTGGTAGAGTTTTACAACGAACAAGGCAATCCTTTGCCTCAATGTAAACTATACAAGGCGGGACACCACGGCTCAAAAACATCATCTTCATTAACTCTTTTAAATCAAATAAAGCCAGAAATTGTCGCTGTTTGTTGTGTCGCTGGAAGCAAGGAATATACAAAAGAGTACAATTCAAATACATTCCCAACGCAAACCTTTATTGACAATGTCGCTCCTTTTACTAAACAGGTGTATGTCACTGGTCTTGTTGAAATTTATGAGGAAGACGGCAAAGATAAAGAGCGAGGCGTTCCATTAAACGGGAACATAGTTATCTCGTTTAATGGAAGTCAAACGAAAATGGAGTTTTCGGGATCTGATAAACCACTTAAAGATAGCGATTGGTTTAAAGAGAATAGGGTTTGCCCTAGTGCATGGAAATAAAAAGCATTGATTTTTAACAACGCGTGAAGGAATAATAACATTCATCACGAAAATGTATTTGTAGGATTTAGTGCCTTGAAAATGCTTTTCAATAAACAAAAGCCCCAAAAAAGTAAAATTTTAACAAAAATAAAAAAATTTTGAGAATATTGTTGACAGACTCAAACCTTGTGTGTATAATAAATTGTGCAAACTTGGTAAAGAATGCAACAATATTATATAGAGATGTAGCTCAGCTGGTTAGAGCACCACCCTGATAAGGTGGGGGTCGGTGGTTCGAGTCCACTCATCTCTACCAAAGGAAGCAGTCTGTTACGGGCTGTTTTTTAATTTTAAATGCCCCCACCTTTGTGTTGTTTTACAACACGCAAAGTGAAACTTTGCATCAGGGTGTTCCTGTTAGAAAATGCGGAGGCATTTTCGCAAGGCACCACACTTAACGGGCTGAAGGCCCACGAGAGGTGTGCCTTCTAAGGTGGGCGGAGTCGGAGCCAAGGCTCGGCCATTCGAGCGATGCTCTCATAACGAGTCCACTCATCTCTACCAAATTTGAGAGCGAAATTCGCTCTCATTTTTTTATTCAAAAGTGGCTAAACCCCTTTATTTACGAGCATTTATGGCTTTGACTAAACTTTAATTTTGATAAAAACGAGTGCCTTAAAATTATAAATTCCACTCAAAATTTTGAAATGTTGTTTTTAAAAACAACAAAACAACACAAAAAAATAGAGAGAATGTTCTCTCTATTTTTTTTGTTATATTTTACAAATTATACATCTGGATTGCTTGTAAAGAATTCTATTTTTTCAGTTGGAATATTTGCTCTCACTGTGATTGTAAATCTACTTGCTTTTGTTTCACCATCAAATTCATATTGTTCTTTTGTTACAACAACATCTGAGTTCCAAGTGCTGTTAACCCTTACAACAACTTCTCCAATGCGAACAAATTCATAATCAACTTCACTATAAAAATTAATTGTGAAAGTTAAATATTCATTTTTTAAGAAATACACACTTCCTTCAATTGATCTTCCAACACACTTGTCTTGAATCAACTTGGAAATTTCAATAGAACCATGTTGTGAAGAATTTTCAGTTCCATTCATTTCAATTTTATCAACAATGCGAGAACTTTTTTCTGTAACCCTATCCATCGTTTTCAAAAGTTCTAGTGCATTTGTTGAAACAATATAACATTCGTGTTCAAAGTTATAATTATAATATTTATCAAATTCAATCTCAACGTATGAGCCATCTGCACTTCTTTGCGCTTGTGTTCCAGCAAGATCAAAAGTTAAATTATCATAAAAGTTTTTATAATTTTCATCTGCATATTTTAGGAAATCAATTTTAAGTTTTGGAAGTTTTGTTCCTGTGAAATCTGAGAACTTGATAACACCTTGAATATATTCATCTCCTGAAGTTTCGGCACGAGTTTCGCCATTCACTGAAAGAGTGAATAAATCTTTATTCATTGAAACCTTATCCCAGTCATGAACAAAATCAACTATATATTCTTCTTTAACTTCGTCATGAATTGTAATTGTGTTATTTTGTGAAAATCTGATTGTGTGTTTATAACCGTATTTTTGGTTTTCTTCATCAATAATCTTTTCAACCTGCTCTTTATAGCCAATTCCAGTATTGCCGTCAGCATTATGAATGCGAACACTATTTTGTTTTTGAATTGCAAAATCATATGTTCCAACTGTATAAACTGAAACTGTAATTGGCATATCATAGTTTATTTGAGCAAATGAACTTCCAATATTTTTAAATTCTGCAAAACTCATCTTTCCTTTTTCAAGTCCAAATAAATTATATCTGTCAATTTCAACCATAATTCTGTCATGATAGCTTAGATACGACATATCTCCAACTGCAAGACTAATGTTTGCAACTTTTGGCGCAACAGCCCCAGCAAATGTGATTGTAAAATCTTTGGTAGGTTTGAAAGTTACTTTATAGGCATATTCGCCCTCTTCAGTAATAGTGAGTTCTTCACCATTGCTTAAAACTTTCAAAGTTCCAAGGTTGTATCCTTCTTCAATAAAAAATCTAATTTCAGCGATGTCGCCATCTGTCAAGAATTTTCCTTTACTATCTGAACCATAGCCACCAGTTGTGTTTAAAACGGATATTTCTTCGATATGAGCTGGAAGAGCATCAACTGTGAAATAGTAATATTTTGGAGCCTTATTTCCGCATGCTGAAAACAAAAATAGAACAGGTGCAAGAACAAAAAGCATTAGTGTTGTAATTTTTAAAAACAAATTTTTCTTTAACATTTTTTTACCCTCCTTTGGTTATTAATAACAATATATCATATTTAAAACATATTTGTAAAATAAAATTATTAAAAACATTATGAATCGTTTGTATGCTCTATGTGCTCTTGGCTGATTAATTAACATTAAGATTGCTCGAAATCAATCTTATGATCAAGCCGCCTTTGGGTTCTGTGTCGAATTTTTCATGAATTGTGGAGCGTTAGAATAATTATTTACAAATACATAAATTCCCCGTTAAACCCTTCCAATAATTTAATAAATATAGCAATAGGCATATGGAAAGGATACAATCAAATTTTTCACAAAATTTCTCCTTTTACATAATTATTTTACCACAACAATTAATCTTTAAGCAAATTTTTGCACATTACACCAAATTATTTTTGTGCTTGTGCCTTTAATAGTAGTGAGGGCTTTTCTTTCAACAAATTAGTTAAATGATTTTTTCAAGTTTTAAAAGTGCAATTTTTTTATCAAGGCCGCCATTATAGCCGACAAGTTTATTGTTTGAGCCGACGACTCTGTGGCAGGGGATTATAAGGCAAATTGGATTGTTTTTGGCACCAGAGCCGACTGCTTGTGCTGACATCTTGATAATTTCCCTTTCGCTGGCAACTTTTTGTGCTATTTCGCCATAAGTCATGGTTTTCCCGTAAGGGATGCGAGAAATAATATTGACAACTTGTTTTCTAAAAGGCGACAAGTCTTGTAGTTTAATTGGTGGAGTAAACTCGGGTGCTTTCCCACTAAAATATATATCAAGCCATTTTTTCGTTTGGTCAAATACGGGTAGGGGACTTTCTTCGTACATACCTACTTTTTCCGCATGAGAAGAACTGACAAAACAAAGGTCGGTTAGTGCAACGCCGTCGCTTCCCATAACAAGTCTGCCCACTGGGGATTCGTAATATTGTTTAAACATTGTTTTCCTTTCTATAAATAAATTTGTATGGTTTGACGGCGTGCGGAGATTCGACAGCAGAAATTTATGTGCGTGGGAAAGAACATGGACTTTTCAAAACATTATCAAAGATCGCCGTCAGTTGTTGATATTAAATCGACATTTAGAAATATTTAGAGTATTTAATGCAATATTTTTAAAGTCTCCACTTTAGTAGATCGTATACGCCTTCATCATGATTAAAATAAAAAAGGCTACGAGATGTAGCTTTTTTAGTATCATGTGGTGACAAATCAAATAGTTCAAATGTTTAAAACCTAAATTGGCTGAAAGGTTAAACCTAAATTACTCATTTTCGTAATAGCCGTAAATGCCGTTTTGTGCGTTTATCAAGTCGCAATCTTCGCTTGAATACCCATTTTGCATTGTGATTGGCATGCCTGAATCATTAAATTGTATGCGAGAATTAAATTTCGGCATAAGTGTCTCGGCCTCTTCTGCGGTTAATGGTTCTTCATTTATTTGTGGGAAGGGCTTTTTCCCTTGCTGGGCAAGTTTGAGTTCGCGTTTTCTTTTTCGCTCTTCTGCCTTTTTCTTCTTTTCAAGTGCTTTAAGTCTTTCCGCCTCCTGTCTTTCTCGCTCAATCCTCTTTCGGTAGTGCCAAATGCTTTCTTTTGGCGTAGTGTCAACGCACCCAGCAACTCTAACTACAGGCTTCCCGTTTTTGTCTAGTATAATGTTGCCTTCTTTGTCATAAACGTATCGATAAAATTCTCCCATATCTCCCTCTCTTAAAAATATGTTAACAAAGTTTAAGGTTGTTGTCAATATAAAAGTTTGTCGACAAATTTGTAAAAATTTTTAAATATTTTTGAAAAATTATTTACAAAACAACAAATTTGTGTTATAATCTGGCAAAGGAGGGGTTATGAACATGGAAAATTTAATACTAAATCAATCAGTAACGCACATACTTTTAAAATGCGCCTTTTCACCAAGCTTGCTTGGTTTTGATTACATAAGGGAAGTTGTTGAAAAGTGTTGTAAAAAAGAAAATGGATATCAAAATTTTATCACGGAGATATATAAAGAAGTTGCAGAAAGTGATAATAGCACTGCCGACAAAGTGGACAAAAGAATAAGGGCATCATTAAAAGACGCCAAATCAAGAAAAGGTTTTCTTGCCATGAATGAATATTTTGATGAGAGAGTATATAATGGAGAAAGAGATATCCCAGCACAAGAGGCAATTTCAATATTGGTGGAAATGAGCAAACTTGAATTCGCCAAAAGGAACACAATAAACGCAAAATATCTGCAAAATGCTGGAAACGCTTGTTAAAAATTAAATTTTGTGATATGCTGTAAATAAAGGAGAAATGATTTATGGCAAATGTTATTAGAAACATGAATTTTAAGCCAATTATTGAAAAATTGGATTACAAAAGATTAGATGAACCACAACCAGGTGCTTCAATTAATATGAGAGTATGGGACGAAATGAGAGTAGAAAGACTTCGCCCTGATGCCGTTAAAGTGATTTTGCAAAGAAATGTTGACCCAGAGCCAGCATGCATTTTTTCAATTACTCTTGCCCTTGGAGTGGAGGTATTAATTAATACAGCAGAGTATGATGCACTTGAAGATCCAGTAGAATTTTTCAAAGAAAGTGCTGTTTCAAGAGTGCTTGCAAGTCATATTGCATCAATAATGTCAGTTGTTACAACGCATTCTCAAATTGGTCCTATGATTACTGCACCTATTGTGCAATTCCCACAGTGAGGCTAGTATGTTAATTGCAAGCATTGTGCTTGTTTGCCTTCTCGCAATTTTTATACTGGTTACTTATTTAATTACTATAAAAAGTTATACCTTTGAAATGGAAGAGGGTAAACTGCAACTTAAAAATAAGGGAAGTCGTCTAAAAATTTTGGTTGACGACAAAGTTGTTGTTTCGCAGGTGATGCCACAACTTATTCACGGTGAAACCTATGTCGTGCAAATGAAAGATACGACATACACTATAAAATGTAAATGCAACAATTTTGGCAACAAAATGCGTGTAGAAATTTATAAAGGGGAAGTTTTAATTAAGGATAATGGAGTAATCTTGCCTCTTAAAAAGCAGAAAGAATCTTAAAACTTTAAAAAGCGATTGACCGATGACTTTACCGTCATCGGTTTTTATAGAACTTAAATTATATTTATCACCAGATGAGGAGGCAATTCCCTGAATTTAATATCACTACTTTCCCAGAAAATATCTTGCAATAAGGAAATGTTTGTGTTATACTGAAAAAAGTGAATTGTTAAACCATATAAGCTTTGAAAGTTCGTGCTGTTGACTAAAGGGAACATTATTAATATGGTATAGCATAGAAAAAAGGTGAAAAATGAATATTGCATATTTAGTCTTGATAATTTTAAGTACTTTGTTTGGTGTTTTATATGCCTATCAAGTCGTATTTATTATTATTGGATTATTTTCCAAAAAGAAAACCTATCCAGAAGCAAAAACCAACCATACTTTTGCAATCGTTATATGTGGTAGGAATGAAGAAAAGGTCATAGGGAACTTAATTGATAGCATTAAATCAAATGACTATCCTCAAGACAAACTCCATATATTTGTATGTGCAGATAATTGCAGTGAAAATGATAAAACCGCTCAAATATGTAGAGACAAAGGGTGCATAGTTTACGAGAGACAAGATAAGGAAAAAATTGGGAAAGGCTTCGCGTTAAATTTTCTTTTTAAACACATAAATGAAGATTATCCAGATTATCAGCCAGATGCAACATTAGTGTTTGACGCAGATAACATATTGACTAAAAATTACATAAAAGAAATGAATAAGGCACTTGATAGTGGTGTTAAAATTTGTACGAGTTACAGAAATTCTAAAAACTTTTCTTCAAGTTGGATAAGTTCAGGGGCATCATTATCCTTCATGAAAGAGGCAGTATTTGTTCACAGACCTAAAATGAAGATGCGTCTTTCTGCACATGTGTCAGGGACAGGTTTTTATTTTAGTAAAGATGTGCTTACCTTTAAAGATGGCTGGAAACATACAACGTTAACCGAAGACCTTGAATTTTCTGCTTTTAACACAATAAAAGGTGTTTATATTGGCTTTTGCGAAAATGCTGAATTTTTTGATGAGCAACCTATCAAGTATAAACAGGCTTGGAAACAAAGAAAAAGATGGGCAAAAGGCAGTCTTATGGGGTTAAGTCTTTTTCATCATTCACTTTTCTCGTCGTTTTTAAGAACACTTGATTTTTCTTATTATGAGTATTATTTTTCGAGGTTCTTCCCAGTATCGGTTTATTACATTTTATCTTTCGTCGCTACAAACATTTTGGACTTAATAACAAGGATTTTGAATGTTGTGCATGGAAGTGCCATAGCAAGCGTGATATATTTCTTATCGCCCGTGCTTATAGCGTTATTGACTACCTATCTTGGAACTTTTGCAAACAACGCTCTTACTATAATTGCAAATTGGAAACGAATTCGTGCATCTGCGGGTAAAAAGATTTTGGCAATGTTTACTTCTCCTCTTTTTGACATGTTTGTGGCTATGCCATCATCATTGGTCGCAATGTTTCAAAAAGTCAAGTGGGATCCAATCGAACATAATCAAAGTATTACTCAACAACAACTTGAAAGCCAAAAATAAATTAAAAATACAGTTCCTTGTGAATTGTATTTTTTTTTAAGATGAAAAATTTTAAAGATAAAGACTAAAGGTCGCAAGGGTAAAAATCAACTTGATACTATAACAAAACCAATAGTCTTATTGGAAATAGATGATTTGCAGTTGTTAATTCAGTGAAACAATTAAATATGGGGCATGGACTGATGCGATTGAATATATCCTTATTTTTTATAAATAATAATCTAGAACTTGTTTTTTGCCTTAATAAATGCTTTTTGGTGATTATCTTTGGTCGTTTGTACATAAGAAATGCACAAAAAAGTAAAAAATATTTGGAGAAAATTTTCGAAAAGTTTATAATAAGGGAGAATAATAAATTATTTTAGGAGGTAAGCCCCATGAATAATGACAAAATTTTAAAAGAAGAGGAAAAACTCGAAGCCGAAAGCGTAAAAAATAAAAGTAAGAGAAAAGGCATTATTATAGGTGCTTTAACTGCTGGTGCTTTGGCGGTTGCGGGAGTGGCAACAGGAATTGCACTTTCAAAGCCAACTTTTCTTGACATAATAGTGGACAGCACAGGCGTTGTTACTATCAATGGTGAAGTAGTTGAGAATGGCGAACTTTCTTACAAGAAAGGTGACAGAATTGTTTTAGTCGCAAACAGGGTTGAAGGATATTCTTTTGACGGCTGGTATTTTAACGACGGGAAAATTGAAGGTGCGACCGGAATGAGTTATGAATTCATTCTTTCAGAGGCCACGCAAGGGAAATATGAGGCACGATATGTTAAGGAAAACTATTCTATTGAAGTAGTGCAAGAAAATCAAGAAGATATTTCTGGCATAGAGGTGAATGGTGATTCTTCAACAAACGCAAGCATTGATGATGTAATTTCTTTTGTGGTGGCAGATAAAACAAGCGAAGGGGAATTGGCACGTCCATACTACCAAAAAACGGGGGAAGATGCCAAGCATTATATTTCGCAAGTTGAAGGCAAGTATGTTTTCAGTATGCCTGGTAGTGGAGTTAAAATTGGCATTGACTATGACCTGATTGATTACAGGATTGAAAAAGCAGACGTACAAAACGGTTCCTTTGAAATAAGAAAGGGCGAAAACATTGTCTCTTCGGCAAATAAGGGGGATACTCTTTTAATTATCCCATTTGCTGACGAAGGCTATAAAATTAAAAAGGTAAGTTATTTGGTTGAAGGAGATGAAAATCCAACCGAAATTACTATTAATAGTGATGGTGAGTATATTTTCGAAATGCAAGCTTGCCCAGTTAAATTTATCGTAGAATTTGAAAAACGTGCTTTCACAGTAACAGCGGGAGATAATATAATTAACTTGTCTAGTGAAAATGTACTTTTTGGCGAAACTGTAACTTTTGGCGTAAGTGCAAAAGATCCTAAAGAATATACTTTAAAGGTGTATTACACTGTTGGTGACTCTGCTATTCAACATGAAGTTATTGCAGAAAACGGAATTTATTCATTTGATATGCCAGCAGGAAATGTTACCATTATTGGCGAATACACTGCAAGGACTTATAATGTTTTAAAAAATGAAGAAAACGCACAATATATTTTGTCTCTTCCTACAACAGCACAGTTTAATAGCACTGTTTCGTTTAAAGTTGCTTCTCGCCCAAGATATGTTATAGAAAGAGTTTATTTTGTAGGAAACGAAAATGGCGTCGAAACTGACATTCCATCAAACAATGATGTTTATTCTTTTACAATGCCAGCAGAAAATGTGACAATTAATGTTATTTACAACAGCAAAACGCACGCCATTGAAAATCGCACCCCTGATTTTATCAAAAATCTAGATGCGGGCGCTGATATTGGTGATGAGGTTTCTTTCAAAGTTCTAGATAGAAATGGATACGCCATTTCAAAAGTTTACTACTTAATTGATGATGTGGAAACTCTTATCGCCGAAACTGGCGAGCACGGAATTTATTCTTTTGAAATGCCTAATAGAGATATTGCTGTGGTTGCGGAATACAATATCATTCACTATACTATCACCAAATCACCTACAGAAAATGGCTCTTTCGCTGTTTTAAAAAATGGCGAGGGTGCTGGAAGTGCAACTATTGAAGATGTGCTTACTGTAAGTATTTCACCAAATGAAAATTACATTATAAATGAACTATATTACCAGATAGACGGTCAGGCCACAAAAATAAACATTTTACTTACTGACGGGGAATATAAGTTTGATATGCCCGCTGGAAATATAACAATAACTGCTACGTTCAAATCCATCATTACCAGCGTAACCGAGAACGGACTTTACTACTCTCTTGATTATGAAGCGGGTGAAGCCACAATTATGGGCTTTGATGTGACGGCTACCGATAAGACAACAGTTTTAATTCCTGCGACTGTCACAGTACCAGAAAACAATGATAGGGTTTACAAGGTGGTTGCAATCCGTGATGCAGATAGTTTCACAAAGCGTGGCTTTGGGTCCCACTGCGTAAATGGGGCATTCCAAGATACAGATGTTGAAAATATTGATTTTTCAAATGCGACAAATCTCAAATATATTGGCACAGGTGCATTTATGGGTACTAAAATTACCGAGGTGTCTTTGCCAGAAACAGTGACAGAGATTGGTGCATATGCTTTTAGAACTTGTCAAAATCTAACAAGAGCGGATTTCTCAAAGGCGACACAACTCAAAGCAGTGCCATATGGTTGTTTCTATGTTGACTTTAATGAGTTTACAACCCCTACTTATAGTTTGACGACATTCCTCGCTCCAACTTCTCTTGAAAGAATCGAGGCCGATGCATTCTTTACCAGTGGTATCGCTCAAATTGATTTAAGCATGTGCGAAAATCTTAATCTTGTTGGCTATGGAGCATTCGAAAGTGCAATAAATTTAAGAACTGCTAAATTGCCAAAAGGAAACAGTGGAAATAAGATTGTTATTGAATCAAATGCGTTTAAGTCAACCGATTCGTTATTAACCATTGAATTGCCAAAATATGGTGAAATCAAAGATAACGCTTTTGCCGATGCTAAAAACTTAATTGAACTTGTTAAGTTTGGTGGAGACTATGTGTCACAGACAGACATTGGACGACTTGGGCTTTCGCAAAATTCTGGTTTGCCGGCTGGAATTTCAGTAAGTATAGTCGACGAATCAAAAATCAAAGTGGGGCAAAATTTTGCTTATTATGTTATTAAAGAAGATAGTAATGTCGAAGTGCCTTATGTTCTTTACTATTTTGGCAAAAGTAACGATGTTACAATCAGTCGTGATAACTTAAATGCGGATTTAAATGAACAGCATTCTCGTTATGCCGTATACACACAAGCATTCAAAGGTGCATCTATTGAAAATTTAGTGATAGGAAGTGGAGTTTCATCACTTGGCGCTAGGTCGTTTAATGGTTGCAAAAATCTTAAAACAATAAACATGTCTTCTGCCAGCGAACTTAAAGTACTCGGCGATGGAGTATTTCAAGGTTGTGGAAATGCCACTGAAATTAATATTCCAGAAAGTGTGGAGACGATTGGCGGTTCTGCATTCTATGCAATGAATTCTATCAAATCGCTTGATTTAAGTCACCTCACAAATGTCACAACTATTGAGGCGAGCACATTTCAAGAGATGAAAAGGGTGGAAAGTATAGTTCTTCCAAGTTCAATAACTACAATCAATAGCAAGGCTTTTACCGGAACTGACAGACTTCTTACTCTTACTATCCCAGAGAGCGTTGAGAATTTAAGTGAAGATATCTTTGCTACTTTTGATTACTATAAAACTCGCCCAACAGCAGGTCACCTTATTGGGATTGTTAACCTTTCTCAAAATAGTGGCGTAAAGAATAACCTTATTACCGCTGTAAGCAGAATAAATCGACCAAATGGGTATACACAAATTTATTCTCAACCAACAACCGAAAGAGAAATGGGTATCACAAGAACTTTTGCTAAAATTTCAACAGCAAGTTACGGTGAATCTTGTGTTAGAACAGTGGTTGAAGAAAACACTGACTCAAATTCGGTGTTTGATGCAAAGGCTGGCGAATTTATCTGGCTCACAAGAGGTGGCAACAAAATGCTCGCAGGTTATTATAGTCCTGCCGGATTGAAAGCAGAAACTGCAACTGATGAATATTACGAACTTAAATTGCCGGAAAGTGGCTACAGCGAAATTATGGCTAACTTTGCTCATTATGAAAACAATATGATTAAAGTTACAATTCCTTCGTGTGTGACCAAAATTGGTGCTTCCGCTTTCCAAAACTGCAAAATGCTTGCAAGCGTTGATATTCCAGATTCGGTTACTGAAATTGGAGACTACGCTTTCCAAGACATTGCAAATTCAACAAGCGAAGTGCTGACTAGTGTTAAAATTCCAACAAGTGTAGTTTCACTTGGTGCGGGTGCGTTTGCTGGTTGTGCACATCTTGAAAAAATTTACATTGATAGTATCAGCGTATGGGCAAACTTTACACCAACACAGGTATTTTCTGGTAAAAACCTAACAACAGAAGTTTATGTTTTAGAGTCTATCATTGCTGGTGGACAGACAAACGCAAACTATTCGACGGGAGAACTTGTGGACGGTTACTATAAAATGGTTAAGAATTCGTAGTGAAAGGCGGGATAAATTTTTAAATAAGTTTAAATTTGTTCTCTTGCATAGCGAAGTTTGCTTGACAAAATAAAACGCGGGGTATATACTAATCCCAGTTTAATGCGATGAGAAAGAGAGTAACTTTGCCCACTTGCAGTACAGAGAGGCATGTCGGTGGGAATTGCCCTGCAAAGCAAAGCGAAAAACACTTTTGAGCAAAAACAAAATATCGAGAGGCTTTTTAAGCAAATTAGGTGGCACCGCGGATACAAATATTCGTCCTAATGTGATTTATATCGCATTAGGGCGTTTTTGTTTGTCCTTATTGCGAAAAATAGGAGGAAAAATGACACATATTTCAAATTTAAAAGAGGGAAAAGTTAAGTTCCAAGGCATAGTTGAAACCGTGCGTGATAAGAAAAGCATGCAATTTGTTGTTTTGAGAGACTTTTCTGGGAAAATTCAAGTTACTGTTGACAAAACCGCTCACCCAGAAGTTGGCGAAGTATTCGCCCATCTTCTTACAGGAGCAACTGTTGAAGTTGAAGGCGAACTTGTTAAAAGTGAATATGTAAAAATGGGAGGACAAGAAGTGCTTGCCGAAAGTGCAAGAATTACTTCTACGAGCGAAGCATATCCAATAGGACCTGAAAGCAGTATTGACCAAAGAATTGATTATCGTTGGCTTGACTTAAGACAAGAGAAGAACCTTTTAATGTTTAAGGTTCAAACTCTTTTTACAAACGCTATGAGAGAATTTTTAGTTGATAAAGATTTCATAGAGATTCATTCTCCAAAACTTATTGGAACTGCAAGTGAAAGTGGAAGCGAAGTGTTTGAGGTAAAATACTTTGACACAAAAGCGTATCTTGCTCAAAGTCCACAATTTTATAAACAAATGGCAATGAGTGCAGGATTTGGAAGAATTTTTGAATGTGGGCCAGTTTTCCGTGCTGAAAAATCACATTCAAGAAAACACGCAACCGAATTTACGGGTTTTGATATTGAATTTAGTGGGATTGACTCTTTTGAAGATGTTATGAAACTGGAAGAGGAACTTTTAACTTATGCTCTTAAACGTGTGAAAGAAAAATATGGTGACGACATAAAGGAAATTTTTGGTGTTGATGTAGTTGTTCCATCTCTTCCATTCCCAAGAATTCGCCTGGCAGACCTTTATAAAGAACTTGAAACGCGATATGGACTAGTTGTCCCAGAAGATGAAAAGGACGACCTTTCAACCGAAGCAGAAAAACTTTGCAAAGATTTTGCTCGTGATGCTTATGGGCACGAATTCTTATTTGTTACCGATTATGGTGCAAGAAAGAGAGCCTTCTATCATATGAGAAAAGATGGAATTCCACAAGGATATGACTTAATATGGAAAGGCGTCGAAATCACAACAGGTGCTCAAAGAGAACATAGATATGACATTCTAAAAAAACAGGCCGAAGAAAAAGGACTTGATAAAGACGTTGCTTTCTATCTTGAATTCTTTAAGTATGGCTGTATGCCTCATGGTGGGTTTGGCCTTGGACTTGACAGAATAACTATGAATTTGCTTGAACTTGCAAGCATTAAAGAGGCAATGTTTATCTTCCGCGGGCCAGACCGCTTGACACCATAAAGGAGGGATTATGAAAAGAACTGAAATAAAAGATTTATATAAGATATACCAAACTCTTGACGGACAGGAGGTTTCTCTTTCTGGTTGGGCAAGAACAATACGTGATTCAAAGAATATCGCTTTTATCGAGCTTAATGACGGCTTTTTCAAAAGCGTGCAAATAGTTGTTGAAAGAGAAAAAATTGCCAATTACAACGACATTGTTAAAGAAAATGTGGGCACTTCTTTCCGTGTTTGCGGAAAAGTTGTTTTAACGCCTAATGCTCAACAACCTTTTGAAATTTCTGCAACGGAGGTCGCAATTCTTGGATCTTGCGAAAGTGACTATCCTCTCCAAAAGAAGCGTCACACAATCGAGTTTTTACGTTCTATTCCAACAATTCGTGCACGCGGAAACCTATTTAATGCCGTATTTAGAATTCGTTCAACCGCGGCATTCGCTATCCACAAATTTTTTAACGAGCGTAACTTCGTTTATATTCACACGCCAATTATCACAGCAAATGATTGCGAGGGTGCAGGAGATATGTTCCAAGTAACGACTCTTGACCTTGAAAATCCACCAAGAGTAGACGGGAAGGTAGATTATAGTCAAGATTTCTTTGGTAAAAAGGTGTCATTGACAGTTTCAGGACAACTTCATGAAGAGCCTCTTACTCATGCCTTTGGCAAAACATACACCTTTGGGCCAACATTCCGTGCTGAAAACTCAAACACTTCTCGTCATGCAGCCGAATTTTGGATGATGGAACCCGAAATGTGCTTTGTTGACCTTGACGGACTTATGGACAACGAGGAAGAACTCATCAAATATGTTATCTCGTATGTTATGAAAGAGTGCCCAAGCGAACTTGAATTCTTGAATAAATTTGTAGATACAGGTCTTCTTGAAAGATTACAAAATGTCGTTAGTCACGAGTTTGTTCGTCTAGATTACACTGATGCCATAGAGATTCTTAAAAAAGCACCAGTAGAATTTGTTTTTCCAGTTGAGTGGGGCATTGACCTTCAAAGCGAACATGAAAGATATCTTACCGAGCAAGTTTATAAAAAACCAGTTTTCTTGAAAAACTATCCAAAAGATATTAAGGCTTTCTATATGCGTCAAAATGATGATGGCAAAACTGTTGCCGCAGTCGATCTTCTTGTCCCTGGAATTGGCGAACTTATTGGAGGAAGCCAAAGAGAAGAACGTTACGACAGACTTGTTAAGCGAATGAATGAACTTGGTCTTAACATGGGAGAATATTCATGGTATCTTGACACTCGACGTTATGGCGCTTGTGTTCACTCTGGATATGGCGTCGGGTTTGAAAGACTTGTAATGTACCTTACAGGCGTTTCAAACATTCGCGATGTTGAGATATTCCCTCGTACAGTGGGCTCTATTCAAGGCTAGTAAACAAACTTGTCTGTTTTCGTTTATTAAATTTTAATATGTTAAGTTTCGGTAAACAAGTCGGCTTTATCGCTCGTTAGAATTAAAATTCTTATGCAATTATCTCAAGCGTGAGAGACTGCTTGTTTTTCGGCTATGGTTAAAAAATAATGGGCTTCGACAGGCGAATTCACAATCATAAAAAAAGACAACCCGTCTCAATGGCGGGTTGTTTTTAGTCAAAAAACGACAAAAAATTGCAATATTTATAAAAAGTTATCCACAAAATGTCGACTTATCCACATTTTCGTACCACTTATCCACAATTAATTTAAGTTATCCACATTTACAAATGGTGGAAAACAAGAGAACTCTTGACCATTGAGATAAGATAGTGGAGATGATAGGTTTAAAAATTTTAAGTGATAAGAATGCAACCGTTGAGTTTTTGCCTTAAATTTTTTGTTGTCTTCATTCTTGCCGTATTTTCCATCGCCGATTATTGGGTGCCCTAAATATGCAAGGCTGGCTCTTATTTGGTGGGTTTTTCCTGTGAGCAAGGTCGCTTCAACCAGAGAGGACGAGGAAGAAGATTTGATTGTGTTAAAAATGGTGGCAATTTCCATACTATTTTTAATGGCTTTCTCGTAAATTTTGACAAGGCTTTTTTCGGCATCTTTTACTAGAAAGGCCTTAAATACGAAGTTTTTAAAGTTTGTCTTACCAACAACTTCTGTCAAATATTTCTTTTCTATATTCCCACTTGAAAAACCTTGAATAAGTGATTCCAAACTTATCTTGTTTTTTGCCAATATTGTAAGTCCTGTTGTGTTGCGGTCGAGCCTATGTACAGCAAGAGCAGATAGTTTGTCGGCAAGTCCACCTTTTCCTTCAATTTCAATTCCGCTGGGCTTGTTTACGATGATGATATTTTGATCCTCAAATATAATATCGAACTTTTTCTCTTCAATCATTGACAAGTCGTAAAACACAGTGATTTCACTATCCTTGTCAACCATTATGTTTTCTTTGATTCTAAAATCATCAATACGTATATCTTTTTGCCTTAAAAGTTTGTTGACTGACTGATAAGAGAATCCTTTATCACACAAAATATTAGCGATTTTATCTTTTTTATCCGCTTTAAATATTAATTTTTCCATAAACCAATAATACAACATTTCTTTTTAAAAAACTATCATTTTTGATTTAAAAATAAAATATAAATAGATAGAGGAGAGTTTATGGTTAAAAATTTAGTAATAAATGGTGATTGTATGGAAATCTCTGGTGCGACAAAGGTTGTTTCTTCCAGCCCAACACAAGCAGTCGTTGAAACAAATGAAGGTGGAATTTTGGTTAGCGGAACAGATATTGAGGTTAAAAAGTTGAATTTAGAAGAAGGGCAAGTCGTTTTTGCTGGGAAATTTACAATGTTAAAATTTGGTTTGGCAACGGGAAAGAAACCTTCACTATTAAAGAGAATTTTTAAATAATGCTATATCCCACCTTAAATCAGCCACTTACAATTCTAGCAATCTTTTTAGTAGGGCTTGCAAGTGGAGTAATTGTTGATATAGGAAGACTGCTGGCGTCGCTAATTGGTGGACAGAAGTATTCTCGCCATTTTTTCGACTTTTTGGCGGTAATCATCTCGTGTGCACTGCTTTTATTCACCAATTTGAAGGTAAACTATGGGCAATTTAGACTTTATGTTATTTTAATTTTTTTACTTTCACTTGCTCTTGAAAGATTTTTATCTAAAATTCTATGGACAACCATAGCGTCAAAATGCTATACTAGCATTGAGAATGTTAAGAAAAAACTCTTTTTAAGGAAGAAAAGTGGAAGAAAAAAAGAAAAACAAAATTAAAAAGTGGCTTATTTGGGGTGGATTTGTCTTCCTTATAGTTTTTGTGGTTGTGACAAGCACTGTGCTTCACGCTAAAAAGGCAGAACTTGATCGTATAAAGAATGAAAATGATAGAATAACAGAGCAAACTATTTTTATGGTTTAGAATTAAGTCTATAACACAGCACCAAAAAAGGTGTGCCAATGATATTACAAAAAACAAAATGGGAACAAAAAGTGAACGACGAGTTATGAGACAAACAATCCTGTTCCCGTTTTATTACTAGGTTTGCTTATAGAAATGGTTACAAATTGAAATAGAAATAAAATTTTTAAATTTTTTAGAAAATCTACTAAAATTTTATTGACAAAATAAATTTTTTTTGGTATTATTTCATTGCAATCATTTTAAAGATGCTTGCTAATTAGTATTCCTCAATAATTCAGTGGTGGAGTGCGGGGCTGAACGCCAACGAAGTGCGTACGAAGTGAAACGGAGTTAAACCGATAAGGTTGACTGCCGAGTGCCACAAAAAATTTAATATTCCCCAGTAGCTCAGTGGTGGAGCGCTCGGCTGTTAACCGATAGGCCGTAGGTTCGAATCCTACCTGGGGAGCCAGTAAAGAGATTGTCTTAAAGACAATCTTTTTTTGCCAAAAAGTGATAAAGAGTTTGTAAGAATAAATTATAATAGTTGCATTGTTTGTTAATTGTCTTTACTAGACGATTACAAAACTGAAGCGAACAATTTGAAAAAAGTTTCTATTATATTTATGAAACAAAAATTGTCTTTCCCCAATTAAATAAATGTGTACTGGATATGAATTTATCTTCGCCACTTTCTTACAACTTACAATAAAATAATTTCTGCACAAAACTATTTAATAGGGGTGCTGTATTTGTGCTCATTTGAGCGATGTGCAAGCTCTAAACGCAAAGCAATGAACGATAAGAAATTAGAAATATAATTTTGACAAAATTTCAATCATAATTTAAATTAAAATCAAGAAAAAACATCTTTTTTTAATTAAAAATCGAAAACAATATGTTGATTTTTTTCTAATATCATAATATTTTATAAAATTTCAAGTCTTTATTTTAAATTTTTTTATATTTAAGCAATTTAAAACAAATTATTAAATTTTGATTCATTTATTAGCCTTAAAAATAAGGGAATGAAAACGTTGTGAGAAATAAAGTTATAAAAGTTTTTTTATTTCAAAAAGAAATAGAATTTAAAAATTAATATATTTATATATTAAAAATCTTCTCCTTTTGCTTTGTAAAAGATTAAAAAAATGTTATTATGGAAATATTAAAGGAAGAGGATTATATGAATAAGAAAATTTTTGCTGGTGCAATATTCATGCTTTGTTCTACTCTAACCATTGCTGGTTGTAACGCCACGCCTTCAAGGCAGGGGGATTTTGACAAAAAAGAATACATACTCTCTATTGACGAAAACCATGACTTTTTGCAAGACCTAACTTTGAAAGGGGGACAAAAGAGTGAGGTTGAACTTGTAAGTTCTTCACAAAACATCATTGATAAAACTAATGGTGGAGTTTTTGTCGCAAAAAATTCCGGCTCGGCAATAATCGAGGCACGAATCAAAGGCAAAACGATTGCGTCATGCAAGGTTGTTGTAAAATATAAAATGGCTCTTCCAAAAAATTTTGTATTTTCGCAAGAAACTGGCACTCTCAAATGGGACAAATCTTTTGTAACTATTGACGGAGAAGAAGTATATGCAAACAAATATGTGGTTGCTTACACAGAAAAGGTTAGGCCTGGCGGAGAGACGAATCCTATCACGACCAGTAACTCAATGGCTGAAGTCCTTGGGAAAAATGAATATACTTTTAAACAAAAAGGCTCTTACAAAGTTAAAATTAGTGCTGATCGAGATGGAAAGTTTGATCCCATCACTGGCAGTACAAAACCAGACGGGCAAAATGATGATGAAATGTCAAAATACATAGATAACAGTGATTTTTGTCAAGAATTTGAAGTTAATTTTGGCTCAATGGGCGAAATTGAGAACTTCAAGGTTGAAAATAGCACGGACTTCACGGGGGAAACGGCGACCCTTGTTTGGGGAGAGAAAGCAAATGCAGTTTATGACATTTATATTGAAGGATTCTTAATAAAAGAAAACCTTGACAATGCTAATTATGAACTTGATTACTCTGCAAATGGTATAAGTGTGCGTGAAGGGCAGACTATTGAAATAAAAATTGTCGCGAAGGACAAAGACGGCTTTGCAGAGGCAAGCGAAACTATCAAAACCATTACAAGACTTTCTAAACCAGTGTTAAGTTATTTAAATAGCGATGAAAACCTAACAAGTGGACACATTGCTCTTGAAAAAGCGAATGCAAATGATGAGATTGTTTATGTTGTAAAAGATAAAGACGGGAAATTGTTATCTTCCGCCACCGATATTTCAAATGTGCTTGACGGTTTTTCATCTGGTATATACAAAATACAGGCTTTTGCAAAAGCCAATGAAAGAGGGTTGAACTCTTCTTTAACCGATGTTGTAAGTTTTGCTAAACTTTCTAGTCCAGTTGTAGACATGAAAATAGAAAACAATAGTGCCATTTTGACATTTGAGGGGGCACCTTATGTCAAACGCTACAAATTGGAGTGCGAAGGGCACACTCAAATTATAAGCCTTGAAGAAGGGGAAAATATTTATAGTTTAAGCCTTGCGCCATTCAATCTTTCTTCTGGTGACCATTCAATTAAAATAACAGCGTTACCAACCATAGTTGATGGGCAAATTAAAGAATACACAAGTGGTGGCGAAAGCACTGCAAATGTTATTAATTCAACCGCCACAGAATGCTCATTTAAAGTATTGAATGAACTGGGCGAGATTAATCACTATATTGAAGAGGGTGCAAACAAGTTTAAATTTAACCACATTCTAGGTGCGACGGATTACATAGTAGAGGTAAACGGTCATGTTCTCAATGAAAACAAGTTTAGCATCGACGCGAACGGAGACAAGACTATATTATCTTTGCCTACACTCAAAAACATTGAGCCAAACGCAAACAATTCTTATGTTATTAAAATTACAGCAATAAGACAAGAAAATGGGAAGATTACTGGTGTTGAAAGCTCTGCGATAAAAGAGATTAAACTTTTAAGCGTTGTTAGTGCAAGTGAAACTCAAACTAATGGAGCATTTGCATTTAACAAGGCTGATGAAACCGATACATACTATTATGAAATTTTCCGCACGGGGAAAGACTATACTCTTCCAAATGGTGCAATGCCAATATTTACAAACACCATATATTCTGGGAATAAAACAACCGAGAACTTAACAGGAGGATACTACAAGATCCGCATTTATACAAAATCAAGTGATGAAAACCAATATCTTGATGCTGATTTTGCAGATCCAAGCAGATATTTTGAAGCGGATTTTGCGGTTTCTCAAAAGATAGATACTCCAACCATCACATACGATAAAAATACAGGAAGCCTCCTTCTTCAAAGAGTCCAATTTGGTGGCGGATATGAAATTTATGTTGACGGGGTGCTTAATGGAAGACTTGACCTTGCCGATGACGACGCTGATGCGATTTACACTTTCCCAGCAAGTACATTTGCTGATGCAAAGACATATTCAGTTGCTGTGAAAGCGGTTGGCGGGACAAAATACGGAAATGAAATTTATGAAGACTCTGCTTTGGCCAACATTTCCATAACAAAACTTTCCACTCCATCGTTCACGGTTGTAGAAAACTTTGATGCATTTGGGAAAAAGACGGGTGAAACATTAACTGTTGCAAGCGAAAGCAATGCAAAAGCAGTCAAGTATTTTGTCAATGGACAGGAACTTGAAGATAATGGTTATTCTATCGAATTGTTCAAGCCAGAAAGAGGCGTTAACTTTGATTTCAAGGTTGGGTATATTGCAAGAGATGAAGGACTTAACTCATACTACATTGATAGTGACATTCTTGAAAAAACCTTTGAAAGAATAGATGCTCCAAAAAATATGGAATATCGCGGTGGCAAAATAACTTTTGTTGGGAGTGAAAAGGCTACAGATTACTATGCAACGCTTTACCTTATAGGTGAAAATGGTACAACTTACTACAAAGGTTTGCCACTAAATTCGACAGACACAGAGATGGATTTGCAAGCAAGGTTAAATCTGTTGATGCTCGCATATCCTGCTCTTGCAACTGCATACGAAAATGCAAACTACTATGAGATTGAACTTTATAGCGTTATTAACGACGCACAAGCGGAGGGAGAAAACTATCTTCTTTCATCGTTCAATGGAACATCAATTTCTGGTGGACAAAAACTTGTTTTAAATAAGTTGTCTGCCAGTGAACTTACTTTTGACAAAGCATCAAAAACCCTTTCTTGGACGCAAGTGGAAGAGGGCTCGACTTATGATATTTATGCAAACGGAGTTCCTGTCTTAACTGGACTTACTTCTCTTTCTACATCTTTAAATAACGATGCTCTTCGCTCACTTAATCTTTTGGACGGAGCGACAATAAAGATTAAGAGCAACAACGAAAAATATCTTGGTTCTAAATTTTCAAATGAAATTTTTATCAAAAAGTTGGCTTCTGCAAAAGAGGTATCCCTGTCAAGCGAAGGTAAAGTGACAATTCTTTTGCCTGATGCGACCAACACATTGAAAGTGCTTAACAATGGCGATGAAATGTCTTATTCAATTGGTGAAACCAGTGTTACAAAGATTCTTGACGGCGACGAAGAATTCAATATTTCTTTTGTTGGGAAAGACAGTGAAAACAAATATTATTTAGATAGTGACATCAACAAATTTTCTTTTAAAGAATTTGCTAAACCTATCTTAACTAAAAAAGAAAACAAACTTTCTTGGCAAGATTTGTCATTAGGACAAAATGGTATAAGTGAAAATAAATTAATTTATACTGTTTGCGTTGCTAGTGGAAATGACAAATGGGAATATAAATTGCTTACAAATGAAATAAGCATTTCGGATATTCAATCACTTTTAAATATAAGCCTTTTGGCGGGACAAACAAGTATAAGCGTGAAAGCAAGTCTTTCAGGGGGATATAGTTTATCTGCAAATGGTGTAGGGTATTATGGAGAGAGTCAAAGCGACACTCTTTCAATAACAAAACTCGCCACTATTCAAGGTGAAGCGAGTGTTATATACGAAAATGAAGGCAATGCTTTTGAGCAAAAGAGTGAATCAAAGGTCAAAATTGTTTTTGCCGATAAGTGGACAGGTATAAGCGACGTTAAGTTCAAAATAAACAATTTTATCCTTTCGAATGGAACTTATCTTCCAGCAGTGCAAAACGAAGTTGTATTAGGCGCGGGGGATAAGACAAGTGTGATGGCTCTTGCAAAAGAGGGGGATAATTATATCCTTACGATAGATCAAAATTACTACGCAAGTGCTGGCAAATATGAAACTAGATTTAGCGTTATAAGTGAAGGATATATTGAAAGTGACACTAGTGCTGTAGAAGTTTCAAGACTATCACAAGTGACAAGTTTGAAAATGAGTGTAAAGGGTGAAATCGTATTAAACGACAACAACAATTTCGTCGCTGGTTCAAACATTTATAATGCAAATATCAAGTATCTTGTTATGCTCACAATAAATGGACAAAAAGAGGTAAAACTTGTCCAAAGAGGAGTTGAATTCTCGGCAAATGATTTTTCAATTTGGAAAGACGGCTACGGGGATTATACACTAGATGCAATCTGTTACGACGACGAAGGTAAAGTAATGCCATCATCACAAATTTTTACAATCACTGGCACAAAACTTCAAGGAATTGAAAGTCTTAAAGTCGATGAAAATGGAAATCTTATTGCAGTTGTTAGTGAAAATAAAGATATTGTGTTCACTGGAAAAGTTGGTGGGGTGGAAAAAACACTCAACTTGACTAGCACAGAGAGAACAAACGAATTTAGTATTTCTTTGATAGAAATAGCTGATGTTTTCAATTTAAGCATCGATGGAGAGTATCAAATTGATTTGACTGTGAGAAAGAATGGAAGCGTTGATGCTGATTGGAAGAGTGCAAAATTTGCCATTGGAACACAAGATAAGTACTACCTTGTAAAGAGCGAAAATACAGAGAAAACATATCTTGTTATAGAAAAGAAAGATGAACTTTCTAAAAAGTTTAGACTTAACATAAATGGCGAGATTTTGACTATCTCGACTGCGGGAATCCCATTTTTATTGCCAATTAATCAAGGCTATGTAAACTATACGCTTGACGGCGGAAGCAAAACAAATATGACCTTTAGTCAAAGCAAGGGTGATAATTATTTCCTCTGTTATGCTATGGAACTTGACGCTTGCCTAAATTTAACGCAAATAGAATATGGAGATTTTGATTTTAAGATTTCACGCATAAGTGAAGAAAATGGATTTGTAAAACAAAACAACGAGAAAAAAGTCAGTGTGGTAAAACTTAATCCTATTGAAACTGAAGCCACCGCCACCGATTATTTGCAAGTAAAAGACAGCATTTTGCGTTTTGGCTTTACAAATAAAACTTCAAGAAAAAATGTCGCAGTTTTGTATGTGGTAGATTTTGCCTATAACGACGGAGCAAACCATTACAAAAAATATATCACGACCAAGAGCCTTGATTTAAGGACTATTGGACTTACAGAAGGGGTTGAATATACCATATCGGTAAAGGTTGCCTGCAAAACCGACAACATGATTTCTTCAAATTCAGCGGGAGAGGTTAAAACAATTAAGTATACTTCACCTACAAGTTTAGATGTTAAAAATGGAGCTCTTAAATTTAATGATGAAACCTTTAAGTCTTCCCCTCTTGCTCTTAAAGCCATAGCTTATGCAAAAGGCGAATTGACTGAACAAAAATTTATCGAATTTATTTCCCAAACTATTTTTACCCAACCTTATTATTTCTCTGCAATAGGTGAAAATGTAGGGCTTGGCGATGGCGTGGGCAAATTGACTTTCGCCAAACTCAATAATGGTAACATAACAGGAGAAGAATACACTGTTAGTATTGCACTCAAAAACTTGATTCCTGATTTTGAAATAGATAATGCTAGCCTAGGGGAAGATGTTACAAAAACATTCTTTGGTGTTATGGAATATCTCGCAAACAGCACCGCTGTCACCAAAACAGAACAAGTCCAAAAGTTTTTAGATGACCTAACAAAGTCAAATAAAGGAATTGGACTGGGAGATATTCTATTTGACGACATTGGCCGGGCTATACCAGCAGGTGATTATCGAGTTACAGTTTGTCAACTAGGTGGCGAAAGTGGCAATGTTGATTCTGTATATGCTTCTTCTACTCAAATCAAGATTAATCCTGCTCCAGCCATTGAACTCATTTATGATAGTGACACAAACCTTTACAAAGCAAACATCGCTCCACAAGGAGGGGCAGAAAATTTTGCTTTACATATAAGACAAAATGGGAAAACAGTTGCACCTACTATCTATGTAAGCCTCAATGGGGCAAGTAAATGGGTTGCACTTTGTGACGGAAAAGACATTAGTGAAATTTTAGGAGAATACACGAGCGGATTTAGCCTTTCATTAAACAGCATTAGAAAGGTTTTGAAAGAAAAAGATATCATCGTGCTTCAAACAGAGGCTGAGCTTGATTGTGATATTTTCGAAAGCAGCGAAAATTCTTTGTCGAAGAGTGGAAAATTTACACTTTGCTATCGTGAATTAAAAGGTGAAAACATAAGTTTCAACAATGGTGAAATCAGTTTGGGTGAAAACCATTCACTTACAAATAAGATTCTTTTAAGATATCAACAAAAAGGTCTAATGCAACAGCAGAAAACTTTTACTGGCAAGGTAAGCCTTCCTTATATTGGGGAGTATGACTACTTTATTTTATCGTTCCCTGGCGAAATAATTTCTAACAAGGTCTATATTGAAAGTGCTCGATATATGATTAAAGAGGCATTCCAACTTAACGCTCCTGTTGTATCGACGGCGGAAAATATCTTTAATATAAAACTTGCAACTAGTGACCTTGCATATTCAGGTGATATGACTTTGTCAATAACCAATAATATGGCAAACAACAACTACACTTACATAAATGGTCTTGATAAATTTGAAGACCTTGCAACGAATGGAATTTCGTATCAGCCGGGAAAAGCAGACGGCGAGACAAGGGCAAACAAGTTTACATTTGCTCTTCAAGGCAACAGTGCTGCATTCTCATCTCCACAAGCTCTTGAGGGGGAGGAAGCACAAAAAGCCGAATATATTTTAAACCATATTAGTCAGCAAACACTTGTCTTTTCTTCGGCAGAAAAGTCATATGATGCTAAAATGCTAAATAGCGTCAAACTTTCCATTGTAGAAGGAAATCTAAAATGGACCGAATGCAGTGCTCAAACAGACGGAACTGTATTGTATGAAGTAAAGATTGATTATTACTCTACATCTTCAAGTGATACTGATACAACGCCAAAGCAGCCACAAATACTTTACACTTCTTCTACAAGTCTTTCGACAGATCTACTTTTAGACACTCTAGATAAATTTGACTATACATATTACAATGTAAGCGTTTCGCCAATAGTGGGACAGAAGGCGGATTCCTCGCAAGAAGGAACTATTCAAACAGTTGATGGAGAATTTTATTCAATCAAAAACGAATCTCGCTTTAATGATAGAACTGTCGTTTTGAAAGGAATAAGCGTAGAGCGTAAGAGCGTGCGTGCAAAGGCAGTTACAGGGGTAAAAATAAAAGATGGTAAAATCAATTTCAAATTGAATTCCGGAGGCTTCCTTATTGATGCAAAGCGTGACGGCAAAACATATCGTCTTGAAGGTGACACAAGTATTAATTTAAAAACAAAGGAAACGATCTTTACGCCTTTCACAGGTGAACAACTCAATGGACTTGAAGAAGGTTACACTTATAACTTAACTATTTATGCTTATGAACCAGATGCTGAAAAACTAGACGGTGGCGGAGCACTATTATCTAAACCTTACGAAATTAACGAGGTTTATAAACTTCCTGAAATCAGTGAAAATAGATATGAAATCGTCTTTAAAAAGGATACCAACAACAATTATGCAACTGTTCTTGACCTATCAAAATATTTCACGAGCAGTGTCAATGGTGACCGCACATGCTATAAAGTAGCAGTGGCATACAGCACGCCTAACCAAGAGAATGTGTTTGAAACGCTTACACCTGAAAAATCAAGCATCATAATTGACAACTGGACAAGTCTTGAAATGGTTTCTATGGCGACTGAAACTACCTCGAAAAACCTTATAAATTCGACTGCAGTTAATTTCGATATTTCCGCGACTACAATTTATAACAACAGAGGAGAATGCCAATTAAGCCCATCATTTGACCCAGACGCTCAAAGATTTAATTGGAAATGGCTTGATAATCGCGAGGGCGAGTTTGAATACTATGTTGAACTTACTTATGCGGATAAGAGCAAAGAGATTGCCACTGTGAAAACAAAGTATTATTTCCCAGTCGGCATGGGGACTATTGAGAGTTTTAAAATAAGTGCTCGTCATTGTGATGAGGACGGAAAGAAATATACGTTCAGTAGAACATATACCGTTGAAGGCACTTTTAAACTTGATATGTTCCAAAGAGGAAATGGTACAATTTCTAACCCTTATGTTATTGCTAGCAAAGACCAATTCTTAAATATTGCGAGCAGAAATGATGCCAAAGGAAATGTTTACTTCATGCTAGAACAAAATCTAATACTTAAACAAAGTGAACTCTCTTCCAATGGGCAATTCCTTATTAAAGGTTTCAATGGTACACTTGATGGAAATGGCAAAACAATAACTCTCATCTGTGACCAGGAACTTTCAATTGACGCTATTTCAATTTTGGTCGGCAATTCGTCAACTCCTTATACAATCAGTAAAGGTTGTGCATTGTTTGAAAGCATTTCGCAAACCGGTACAGTTAAAAACTTATTCATTGAAACCTCACTTCAGTTCGCGAATGCTCCACAAACAAGCGTGATAAGCCCACTTACACTTGTCAACTATGGGAAAATAACAAATGTTACAAGTCAAAACTTTGAGATGGCACAAAATGCTGTTCTTTCAAGTGGCAATGCGATGTTCGTTTCTGGAATCGTGGGTGTAAACCGAGGAGAAATTTCTCAATGTACAAACTCAACAGCGTTAAATATTCAAATTAAGCAAACTTCTTTTGCTTACGCTGGAATCTCGCTAACAAATGAAAAGCGTATTGAAAAATGCACAGTTTTAAATAGTAAAAGTTTTACTCTTTTAAGTAAAGGTACAAATATTCACCTCGGCGGCATTGTACTCACGAACTTAATAAATGGTGCAATAAGTCTTTGCGGAGTTGAAAGCAGTTTTACTGTTAACGCAACAGCAAATTCAAATGTTTATGGCGGGGGATTGGTTGAGAAGCAAATCGCTGGAAGCATAAACGCATGCTACTTTAATGGTGAATTTGCAAAGACATCTGCTGGGACGCTATCGGCTGGCGGGATAATATATTCGATTTCTGGAGGAAGCATAAATAACACAGTTTGCGCAAGCACAACATTGAAATTTGAGGGAACAGATATAGCTAGTTCTATAACGATAGAAAATTGCTTTGGTTCAAGCTCTTCTCGTACGCTGAAAGCCCTTTCAGCACAAACAAATATTTTAAGCGGTGTGTCCGGATTTAATGGAGTTATTTTGGCTATTGAATATAGTGATGCGACAGGAAGTTACAAGGCAAAACTGACTTATTAACTTTAAAAGACAAAGTGACTTTATGCATAATAAAATTATTTAAAAATCATTAAATAAAGATAAAGAGAATAGATTAGACTATGAAAAAAATTATATTTTTAGGACTAATTCTGTTCTCTTTATTTTTTCTTCCTGCGTGCAAAAGTCAAGAAGTTCAGTTAAAAAGCGACTACATTGCACTCTCTTGCCTGGCTGGCGATGAAAAAGTTGTTATGGAAGTTGAATTTGGCTTTGATGAGGCAAGACTTTCAACTTATCCGCGAAAAGAGGTTGCTATATTTAAAAATAGGCTAAAAGAAAATGTAGAAAAGATAAGAAGCGAATTTTTGATTTCACTAGCAATTAAATATACTCAAAATCCAGTGCAAGAATATGCAATAAACAGAGGAGTTTTACTTTCGCAAGTGGCATTAAAGGAAGGGAATATTGGTTTCCAAATCACATACAATTCTCTTTCTGCATGGAAGTATTATAATTCCTCTTCAAATTCAGGGCAAAGTGAAGATAGTCCCAAACAAGACGATAATAAACTTTTTCTTATAAAAAAGGAAATAAGAACTATGGCGTTTGTATTTGGAGAGAAACTTTCCACAGGGAAAAATGTGGGGTTGAAATATAGAGATGCATATTTAAGCGCTTTAAATAATTTATCTTTTGAAAACATTGAGAAAACGGCCTATAAACCTTGCTATGTTTATGATTACGCTACTTCATATTATCATCTTAAAAGTGACTCTTCAAAACAAGTAGTTTCAAATGGGCTTAATCATCATATTTGGATAAAAGAAGAATCATTGCTCGATGGGGCAACCATTAAACTTTGGCAATATGAAGTTAACTATGGACTTTGGCAACTTCTTGCAATTTTATTTACAACCATTCCTTGTGCGGGAATAGTTTTTCATCAATTAAGAAAAGAAAAACGGCTAAAACTTGTGTATAAAGAAAAAAATAAAGACAACATTCTTTAACATTGTTGGTTCTAGTAAAAATATTTGATGATAAAAAAGAAGTGGCTATCCTATTAGAGATATCTTATAAATTATAATATTTTTTAATTATCTAATAATAATCTTTCCTAGGTTACTTGAAATTTTGTGGTCATTGTGCTAAAATTAAAAGGTTAAAAGGAAAGATTTTTATGAAAAACGAGAAAATTAGAAATATTGCGATTATTGCCCATGTCGACCACGGCAAAACAAGTCTTGTTAATGAACTTTTAAAACAAGGAAGTGTTTTCCGTGACAACCAAGTTATAGAAGATAGAGTTATGGACTCAAATGCACTTGAAAGAGAAAGAGGAATTACAATTTTATCAAAGAATTGCTCTTGCCTTTATGGTGATACAAAAATCAATATTATTGATACTCCTGGACACGCTGACTTTGGAGGAGAAGTTGAAAGAGTTCTTAAAATGGTTGATGGTGTTCTTTTGGTGGTTGATGCATATGAAGGACCAATGCCTCAAACAAGATTTGTTCTTGAAAAGGCACTTGCACTAAAACTTAAAGTTATCGTTGTTGTAAACAAGATAGATAGGCCCGATGCGAGAGTTAATGAGGTCGTAGATGAAGTCCTTGAACTTTTCCTCGAGCTTGACGCAAATGAAGAGCAACTCAACTCTCCATTCATTTTTGCGTCAGCAAGAGCGGGAATTGCAAGTACTAACCCTGATGAAAAGGGTACTGACATGAAACCTCTTTTCGAGAAAATTGTTGAGTATATTCCTGCACCAGAAGGCGACGATGAAGGCCCTGCACAAATGCTTGTTTCTTCTGCCGAACATAATGACTATGTTGGCAAACTTGCAGTAGGAAAAATTTCAAGAGGTTCACTTAAAGTTGGTCAAAGTGTTGTGCTTTGCAACTATCACGACGAAAACAAAAAAGTTAGAAGTAAAATTGTAAGTTTGTTTGTTTTTGAAGGACTAAAAAAGGTCCCAGTCGAAAGCGCAAAACTTGGAGAAATCGTATGCGTGGCTGGACTTGAAGGAATTCAAATCGGTGATACTATTTGTGATAGTGAGGTTATTGAGCCAGTTGAGTTTGTCAAAATCGCAGAGCCAAGTGTCGAAATGACTTTTATGGTTAATGACAGTCCATTTGCCGGAAAAGAAGGTAAATTTGTTACAAGCCGTCACCTTCGTGAAAGACTTTACAAAGAAGCGGTTAAAGACTTATCTCTTCGTGTGCAAGATGGTGCAACTGCCGAGCAATTTAGAGTTTGTGGTAGAGGTGAAATGCACCTTTCGATTCTTATTGAAAATATGAGAAGAGATGGTTATGAATTTCAAGTATCAATGCCTAAAGTTTTAATTAAAGAAATTGACGGAGTTAAGTGTGAACCTATTGATAGACTTTATCTTGATGTTCCAGAAGATTGCACAGGCGTTGTAATGCAAAAAATGGGAGTTAGAAAGGGCGAACTCGTTCAAATGACTCCTCATGGAAATCGTATGAAAATGGAATTCTTGATTCCATCTCGTGGACTTTTTGGCTTCAAAAGTGAACTTTTGACAGATACACGTGGAGAAGGCGTTATCAGTTCAATTTTCTATGATTATGAACCTTGGAAAGGTGCAATTAAGAGAAGAGAGTTTGGTTCACTTATTGCTCACGAAACGGGCGATGCGATTGTTTATGGACTTTTCAATGCACAAGAAAGAGGCGAACTCTTTATAGACGCAGGAACTCCTGTTTACGCAGGAATGGTTGTTGGTCTCAACCCCAAAGGCGATGACCTTGTGGTTAATGTTTGCAAAAGGAAACACCTTTCAAACTGCCGTTCATCAGGTGCTGATGATGCTTTAAGACTAGTTCCACCAAAGAAAATGAGTCTTGAAGATGATATCGAATTTCTTGCTGATGACGAAATCTTGGAAGTTACACCAAAGAGTTTGAGAATAAGAAAAATTATTCTTGACCACAACTTAAGACTTCGCGAAAGAGGTAAAATTCTTCGCGGTGAAGTTTAATAAGGGAGGCAGATATGCAACAAAATGAAAAGAGGGATTTAAAGATTAAAAGCAAAAGGCTTTTATGGTTTATTCTTGGAATTTTCATTTTTGATGCATTCATCTGCTTTCTTTTGTTTAAATACACAAAAATAAATGAAGTGCTTGCTGGCTTTATCGTTATAGTTTTTACTGCACTTATATACTTGCTCTTTTTGTTTTTGTGTGATAAAATTGATAAAAAGAAGAAAGAAAAACTTGAAAAATCGGGCAAAAAAGACCCATTTTCACATGAGTAGGAGGGAGTTATGGCAGACTACAAAATAATGCCACACAATATTGAGGCGGAGCAGTCTGTGCTTGGGTGCATTCTTATTGATGTAAGTGCACAAGCAGATATTTTGGGGATTATGAAAGAAGAGGACTTCTATACAGAAACGCATAGAAGCATCTTTTCTGTCATGATAAAGATTTATCAAAAATCTATTCCAGTTGATTTTATCACACTGTCAGACCAACTTGACAAAGACAAACTTCTTGACAAGGTTGGAGGTCTCACATACATAACAACACTTACTAATGCAGTCCCATCTGCGGCGAACTTTAAATATTATTGTGATATTGTGAAAGCAGATTCAATAAGAAGAAAACTCATTTCTTCTGGGCAAAGAATTATTGAAGATGCTTATGAAAATGAAGACAAAGATAAATCTTTGCAATTCGCCGAAAAGGAAATATTTGATATCGCAGAGAAACAACAACGCTCTGCACTTGAGCATGTTGGTGCGCCAAACGGAGCAATTAAGCATGTCATTGACAAATTTGACCAAATCGCGAAAGATCCAACTTCTTTAAAGGGAATTCCAACAGGTTTTACTGAATTTGACCAAATCACAAACGGACTCCAAAACAGTGACCTTATATTGCTTGCTGCAAGACCGGGTGTTGGTAAAACCTCTTTTTCTATGAATATTCTTGTAAACGCTGCAACACAGCATAACAAAAAGTGTGCGATATTCTCTCTCGAAATGAGTAGAGAACAGCTTATGCAAAGAGCGATTTGCTCTCTTGCAAAGGTAAGCATGGCGAAAGCGTTGAATGGGACGATGGACGCGGAGGAATGGAAGAGAATTTGGACTGCCACAAAAAAACTTGAACAAAGTGGACTATATGTAGACGATTCATCGCTTACAACACCGGCCGATGTACTTACAAAGTGCAGACGATTAAAGGCTAAAGAAGATATTGACTTAATTATGATTGACTATATTCAACTTATGTCGTCAGGATCAAACAAGAAAAACGAGAACCGTCAAAATGAGGTTAGTGATATTTCAAGAAACCTTAAAATCACGGCAAAGGAATTAAATGTTCCTATCATCGTCTTATCACAACTTAGCCGTGATGTCGAGAAGGCAAGCCGTCCCGACCACAAACCTGTGTTAAGTGACCTTAGAGATTCCGGTGCGATTGAGCAAGATGCCGACATAGTTCTGTTCCTTTACAACCCAGAAAAATACAATGATATTCCTCAACAAGACGAACCGGGCACAGTTGAACTTATTATTGCAAAGCACAGAAATGGACGCACGGGAACTGTAAAACTTAGATGGATTGGAGAATACACAACCTTTGTCAATCCGGGCGAAAAAGTCGCAGTTCAAAAGAAAGAGAAAATTTCTGCTGACCAAATTGAAAGTACACTTGTTGCAAGTGACGACGGAATATTTGATGTTTAAGGAGGTAAAATGGCTGACGATAAGAAAAAGAAAGGTGCAAACAAATTTATAAAAATCACGGCATGCTTGCTTTTTGTGGCAATCGTGGTGGGGCTTATAATTTTCTTTGTTCCAACAAACAAGTCAAGCCTTGTTGACACGCTTATTGACACAAAAGAATCTATGTTGCTTTGCGATAGCGATAGTAGGGCGAATTACCATTCATTTACAGTTAGAATAAATGCCAACTCTCGAGTTAGTATTTACGCTGATGAGATAGATGCCATAGAGGGTATTGCCGACTCACTAAATGAAATTGCTCGCTATTATAACGATTATATAAAGTTTGCAACAAGCAACCGCACTTATAAAAATTACAATGGCAAAGCGAAATCTGCCATTGAAAAGGCAAATAGTGAAAGTAAAAAACTCAACAAACTTATTACGGACGCAACAAAGTTAACCGATTCAAAAGAGACATATTTGAGAAATACATGGCTAGAATACAGAAAAGGCTTCTTAAACTATGTTAAAAATTATAGAGACGCTTTTGATGCATTAAAGCGTATTTATGACGGGTGCTTTAAAGAATCTGTTTCAATAAACCCAGCCACAAAAACAAACATGGAAGCAGTGAATGCATATATTGATATTCTTATCAATAAAATTAACGACCTTGTAGAAACTGACAAAATGCACACTGAAACATCTTCTTATGAATTTAACTACGGTGGTCTTGCAACCAATTTTGATAAGTTTGTGACCAAACATGTAAAAGATGCAGTGAGGGGCGAAAATTATTATTTTGATAGTTCTGTCTATGACAACTATCAAACTGTAATTGCTTATCTTGGCGAAAACAAATTTGAAAATTTACTTCAAACTGTAAATGAAAGCGGAACATTTGAACTGGGTGAAGATGCTAGCAATGATGCAAAATCTGTGGCTAAATATTTGGGAGGTGACTAGAATGAGGAAAAGTAGATTTTTGACTTTTATTGTTGCCGTGCTTGTTTTAGTTCCATGCCTTGCGATGTTTGCGTGCGGAGAAAACAGAATAAACCCTTATGAGCAAATCAATGCAATAATAACAGAAATTCAAGCAGATGAAAGTGCATATGAAAATGGTGATATTTTAGAAACAGGGTTTAATGGCTACAAAATAAAAAACCTAGCATACAAAAATGATTCAGGAATGCTTGTCGAAGATGGACAAGTTTATAACGCCATTTTTGCTGTTTCATTGGATAAAATAATAAAATATAATCCAAGCCTTGAAAATATTAGTGCAAACAAACTTGCTGATGTAAAAAAAGCATACGATTCTTTTGAGAAGGCATACAACGAGTTCAAGGGAGCTCGTGAAAGGTTTGTTGTGCTTGAAGGCAACGCAAATATTGATATTTATAATGGCTTTTATGCAAGATATAAAGAAGAGACAAAGGGGTATGTGGGAGCAGCTTGTGCTCTTGCAAGAGAACTTTTGTCTGCGTGCGATAAAAATTATCAATTTTCAAGCGAAGACGAAGCAGAGAATGCTATTGCAAGTCAATTACAATGGCAACTTCGCTATGACAATGAACTCATCAGGGCTCTTGCGGACATAAAGGACTTGATTTTTGTAAGTGCAAGAGGCGAAGAATTAGATAATGAACTTTTAGT
The DNA here is from genome assembly GCA_934793215.1 of uncultured Clostridia bacterium. Lineage (GTDB taxonomy): Bacteria > Bacillota > Clostridia > Christensenellales > UBA1242 > Caccovivens. The sequence continues at coordinate 128,051 of CAKVOP010000003.1, forward strand.
CAGTGCTAAAGCGACACTTAAAAATATTGCGACTTATGCTTTGCGTACAACTTATAATATTGCAGAGGAAAACAAAGAAAAATTTTTAAATATTTCAACCGCACTTGAAAATGAGCGTGCCATTGTAAGTCAAGCACTTAAAAATTTCTCGCTCTATGAACTGGAACGAGAGTACAATGGTTCACTTGCTGCCTACTATAGAACTGGTGAGACAAAAGAGTTTGATTATGTTCAACTTAATTCTTACTTTGCAAATGGTGGCATCTTATCAACATATTTAACAACAATAAACAACTATTAATTTAAGGAGAAATTATGAGCAAAGAAATTGCTGACCTTATTTATCCAGAGGTCACTAAAACGCCAGAAGATATTTTTAAAATGTACCCAAAGAGAGATCTCAAAGAAGGACAAATGGTTACTCGTTTCGCCCCAAGCCCAACTGGCTACATGCATATTGGAAACTTTTTCCAAGCGTTTATAAGTTATAATCTTGCTAAAAACACAGACGGCATATTCTTCTTAAGGCTTGAAGATACTGATGCGAAAAGATTAGTTGTGGGAGCAAAAGAAGTGCTTTATTCAGCACTTGATGCTTTTGGAATACAACCAAATGAATATCAAACACTTGATGGAAAAGACATTGGTAACTATGGGCCTTATGTGCAAAGTCAAAGAATTGACATATATAAGGTATTTGCAAAAAAACTAGTTGAAAATGGCAAAGCATTTCCATGTTTTTGCAAGGGTACTGAAGGAAAGGAAGATGTTTTAAAACAACGTGAAACCAAGTTTAAGGAAGATGACGAAAAAGAATATGATCCTTGTCGCGATTTGAGTTATGAAGAAGTCAAAAAACATATAGATAACGGAGAAAAGTTTGCTTTAAGACTTAAAACTAAAAACAATGGAACAGAAAGGCTAAAATTTTATGACCTTATAAAAGGCGAACTAGAAGCAAAAGCTAATGCGAAAGATTATGTTCTTATTAAAAGCGATGGTGTGCCAGTATACGCTTTTGCACATGCAATCGACGACACTCTTATGGGAACAACTATTGTCGTGAGAGGGGAAGAATATATTTCTTCAACCCCAGCACATCTTGAACTTTTTGAGGCTCTTGGATTTGCACCTATAAAATATTGTCATAACCCTCTTATATACAAGTTAAATGAAAAAGGCAATCGTAGAAAAATTTCGAAACGTAAAGATCTAGAAGCAAATTTAATGTATTTTATTGAGCATGGTTATCCTATTGAAAGTGTGCTTGAATATTTATTAAATATGATTAATTCAGGATTTGAAATTTGGAGAAAAAATAATCCGACACTTTCTTGGAAAGATTTTAAATTTGGGATTAATGATATAACCACAGTTGCTCCAATATTTGATAATATCAAATTAAATGATATTTCAAAGAATGTTATAGCACTCAAAAGTGGCAAAGACCTTTATGATGCTTGGCTTAAATGGGCAAAAGAATATGATAGTGAATTTGCAAAAGTCCTTGAAAATGATAAGGATAAATACATTGCTCTTTGTGCTATGGATAGAGATGGTACACCAAAGCCACGAAAAGACATTTATTGCTATGAACAAATGAAAGAAAACTTTAACTATATCTTTAATAAACCTACGAACTTTGATCTAGACGAAGAGGATAAAGATAAAGCAAACGAATTTTTGGCTGCATACGCAAAAGTTTACAAACCAGCTCAATCAAATGAAGAATGGTTTGCAAATGTAAAAGAGTTGGCTGGAAGTCTGGGCTATGCAACGGACAACAAGCTCTATAAGGCGAATCCAGAAGCTTACAAAGGTAATGTGGCAAAAGCGTGTGAGTTTATTCGTGTTGCAATTACAGGTTCGAAGATATCACCCACTTTGTTTTCCATAATGAATATTTTAGGCGAAGAGGAAGTTAAAGAAAGATTAAACCATAAGTTTTAAAATATATTCAATTTTAAAGTCTTTGCAAATTGTTATAAAGATTTTAAGATTGTCAATTATAAACATAACTAAAAGACAGAACATATTTCTCAATTTTTATGGTTCAACAAAAAACACCATTTTATTTAAATGGTGTTTTTATTTTGTTTCAAAAAGGTCTCAATCCAGTCGAGCATTTTCAATGCTTCGTCATTTACAAGAGAAAATGGCTTTATTTTAGGCTTGCCCCAAATATTAAAGATATGTGGCGACACCCATTGGCCATTCTTACAGTTATGACAAATAGCATAAAGGGTTGTGAGACTGGCTTTTTTAGGCGAGTGAAAAATGCATTTCATTAAGCCTTTTACAAGCCAATTTATAGATTTATGATAATGAGTGGTGAGACTGGTTTGAACGATACCGGGATGACAAATTGAGTATTTGATGTTTTCCCTTTCAAAGAGTTTGGCAAGCGTGAACATTAAAAATCGTTTTGAATTTCCATAGATTTTGATATTATTTTTCTCGTTGCTGTAATCGACGTCAAGTTTATTAAATTTCGCTTTTTTATAAGCGATGCTTCCCACTATGACAACTTTGGTATGGTTTGCTTTTAAAGTTGGCAGTATGATTGAAACGTATAGAAAAGGAATTAAGAAGTTTATCTCAAAAACTTTGTCTAGGCCTAATACACCTTTTTTGTGAGGAAGATTAAAAACTCCTGCGTTTAAAATCAGTAAATCGAGTTTACAAGATTTAAGGTTATTCGCACTTTTGGCTATGCTTTGTAGCGAAGAAAAATCTGTTTCAAATGTTTGTGTGAATGATTGAGGATAATGCTGGTAAATTTTTTCTCTTAATACTTGTGACTTTTGTGCGTTTCTGTCCAACAGTATCAAGTTCCCGTTATTTTGTGCGATAAACAAAGCAGTGGCACTTCCTATCGCCCCCGTTGAGCCAATAATGGCAACGGTTTTGCCTGAAAAGTTTATATTTTGTTTTTTGAAATATTGGTCGTAATTCATTATTCCTTTTCGCTTTCCTCTCGTAAAAGATTCAGCATGTTTTGCATGGAATGTATAAGCTGTAAAGAACCCTTTGTCATGTTGGGGTTTTGTGCGAGATTATCGGCTTCACCAACATAAAGAAGTTCTTGCATGCAGTCAAACCCATCAAGTCCTTTGTCATCAAAAAATGCGATTTCCCTCAACATAAGCGATTTTGAAAGTGATTCATGATAAGGATTTGTCGTTTTCCCTTCTTCAATAAACATAAATATATCATGCTTTAAAACTAGGCACTCAATGTTTAAGGCTTCAGAGACGTTAAATCCTAGTTTTGGTAGAACTCTGTGAGCAATTTTTGCACTGGCTTCGTTATGGTGAAAGAAACTATCAATTAATTTGCCATTTTTCATTCTTCGCAAGTGACATTGAGGCTTGCCAATATCATGTAAAAACATTGTCATAGCAAGAATTAATCTTTCCTTTTCTGGCAAATGATAAGATAATTTATTTATCGCTTCGATCGAATATAAAATGTGGTCCATAACATTGTAAATATGCCACGGATTGTTTTGCGGTATTTTGCAGGTTGTAATTTCTGGAATAATGCTAGTAAGCCATATTTTAAAGTTTCCGTCTTGACGACAAACATCGTAAAATGCTTCACGGGCGTCATCGGCCAATATGAAATTTTTAAGTATTTGTGTATTATCCATTTTATCTCTCCATTTTAAAAAAAGTTTCATTTTATATAGTTATCTTATCACAACCTAATTCTTCTTGCAACTCATTTTAAAATTTTGCTCAACTTTAACAAACAAGAGGCGAGTTTAAGTAAGTTGGAGTTTTAAGATTCTGTTCTCGCCTCTTTATATTTATAATATTGTTATATTTAATATAATATATTATATTCTATAATACTGCCATTTATAAGCGACGAAAATAAAACATGTCCGATGGGTTTTGATTGAGATTGACGAAATGTATGTGTAACAAATCATGCGTGTTATTACCTTTGAATAAAAAATAAAAGTCTGTGCAAATTTGATTTTTGAAAAGGGGGCTTTCGTTGGCTATATAGTTAATCAACAAGGAAGTGATACTTGAAATATTTTTATTATGAAACTATAGATTAACACATGGTGCAATCATAATGTTATAAATATTGAAAGGCAGTGATAAACACAAAAAATTTTCTTTTTTAAGACACAAAAAATTGTCGTTTTGGAGAAAATTTAAAAAATTTTTGTCTTTTAAAAATGTAAAAATAGCCCATAAATAAAGGGGGAAACGCCTTTTTTGACATCGAAAGAACGAACACTAGGAAAGGTGTAGGCGAAAATTAAAAAAAATCTAAAAAAAGTTAAAAAATTTTTATTTTTTTTTGAAAAAAGTGTTGACATTATTCTAGCACATGTGATATTATACTCATGTTCACCTGAACGGGGCTGGTTGCCCAAAGTGAACATAGAACCTTGACAACTACATAATACAAAGTTTTACAGAATGTAAAACGAGCAAACAAATATTCAAATATTATGCTTATTATCGAGTAACGAAAAGTTATATCATAACAGTGTAATACGAATATCTTTGCAATAATTCAATTTACGTCGAGTAAATGAATAACAAGAAAAAATGTGAGTCTTAATTTTAAATTTAAGATTAGCGAAAATGCTAAGATTATCCAATTCATTTTTTAATAAATGATTAAGCTACAAAGAGCATATAGGGGATGCCTTGGCACTAGGCGCCGATGAAGGACGTGATAAGCTGCGATAAGCGACGGGGAGATGCAAATAATCTGTTATCCGTCGATTTCCGAATGTGGAAACACACTACAAGTCATGTTGTAGTAACATAACATGAATACATAATGTTATGTGGGGAACCTACTGAACCGAAACAACTAAGTAAGTAGAGGAAAAGAAAGTAAAAAAACGATTGTGGGAGTAGTGGCGAGCGAAACTGCAAGAGCCCAAACCAAGCGAAGAAATTTGCTTGGGGTTTAGGACCGCGATGTGATAGGTCAAATGATAGGTGAAGATTGTTGGAAAACAATACGATACAGGGTAATAGTCCCGTAACCGAAATCAAATGATCGTCTAGCGAGTTCCAGAGTAACACAGGACACGTGAAATCCCGTGCGAAGATGTGAGGACCATCTCATAAGGCTAAATACGACCTAGTGACCGATAGCGAATAGTACCGTGAGGGAACGGTGAAAAGAACCCCGGGAGGGGAGTGAAAGAGAACCTGAAACTGTATGCTTACAAGCAGAGAGAGAACGACTTGTCATGAGACAATAGTTTGATCTTGTACCTTTTGTAGAATGGGCCGGCGAGTTACGGTGCGTAGCAAGGTTAAGCGTTTAAGGCGCGGAGCCGAAGCGAAAGCGAGTCCGAAATGGGCGAAATATTAAGTTGCGTATCGTAGACCCGAAACCAGATGACCTAACCATGAGCAGGTTGAAGCGGAGGTAACACTCCGTGGAGGACCGAACCCACGTCCGTTGAAACGTCCGGGGATGACTTGTGGTTAGAGGTGAAACGCCAATCGAATCTGGTTATAGCTGGTTCTCCTCGAAATAGCTTTAGGGCTAGCCTCTGTATATAGATTGCTGGGGGTAGATCACTGAATAGGCTAGGGGCCTTCGCGGGTTACCAAACCTTATCAAAATTCGAATACCAGCCAATTGTTCACAGGGAGTCAGACAGTGTGAGATAAGTTTCATTGTCAAAACGGAAACAGCCGAGATCTACAACTAAGGTCCCAAAGTAATGGTTAAGTGGAAAAGGATGTGAGATTGCTTAGACAACCAGGATGTTGGCTCAGAAGCAGCCACTCATTAAAAGAGTGCGTAATAGCTCACTGGTCGAGTGATAATGCGCCGAAAATTCAACGGGGCTAAAACCATACACCGAAGTTTAGGAATTCAAGGTTAACTTGGATTGGTAGAGGAGCAATGTTTGTGGGCAGAAGCGATATCGTAAGGGGTCGTGGACTGCAAACAAGAGAGAATGCCGGCATGAGTAGCGAGAGCATAGCGAGAATCTATGCCGTCGAAAGTCTTAGGTTTCCTGGGGAAGGCTTGTCCTCCCAGGGTAAGTCGGGATCTAAGCCGAGGCCGAAAGGCGTAGGCGATGGACAACTGGTAGATATTCCAGTACCACCAAAATACGATTAAGAGTCGATGCAGTGACACAGTAGGATAGTGGATGCGCGTTGATGGAAATACGCGTCTAAATCATGAGGGGTCAAATGAGTGAAGTACCGTTTGAGTGCACCCTAGGTGATGATGGGGAGTGAAAATTAGTAACGAAGTCCATGAATTCACACTGGCGAGAAAAGCTGCTAGATAGTATTAGGTGCCCGTACCGCAAACCGACACAGGTAGACGATGAGAGAATCATAAGACGAGCGGGATAACCCTTGTTAAGGAACTCGGCAAAATGACCCCGTAACTTCGGGAAAAGGGGTGCCGGCAGCAATGTCGGTCGCAGTGAATTGTCCCAAGCGACTGTTTACCAAAAACACAGGTTTCTGCTAAATCGCAAGATGAAGTATAGGAGCTGACGCCTGCCCGGTGCTGGAAGGTTAAGAGGAGATGTTAGCGCAAGCGAAGCGTTGAATTTAAGCCCCAGTGAACGGCGGCCGTAACTATAACGGTCCTAAGGTAGCGAAATTCCTTGTCAGGTAAGTTC
>CAKVOP010000004.1 GCA_934793215.1 uncultured Clostridia bacterium
AGGGTTCGGCTGTTCGCCGATTAAAGTGGCACGCGAGCTGGGTTCAGAACGTCGTGAGACAGTTCGGTCCCTATCTATCGTGGGCGTAGGATATTTGAGAGGAGCTGTCCCTAGTACGAGAGGACCGGGATGGACCTACCAATGGTGCACCAGTTGTCACGCCAGTGGCATAGCTGGGTAGCGATGTAGGGTTGGGATAAATGCTGAAAGCATCTAAGCGTGAAGCCCACCTCAAGATTAGATATCCCATAACATAAGTTAGTAAGAGCCGTTGTAGACTACAACGTTGATAGGTCGGAAGTGTAAGTACAGTAATGTATTCAGCTGACCGATACTAATAGCTCGAGGGCTTAATCACGGAAAACTTAGCAATTTAATGTATTATGTAGTTGTCAGGGTTTTATTCAACCAGAATTGATTAAAACGCTTGACAAAATGATATCAAAAGTTTATAATCAGTTTATAATTTCAGTAATTCCAAGTTTGACTTGTAATTATACCATATCCAGTGGCGATAGCGAAAAGGATCCACCTGTTTACATACCGAACACAGAAGTTAAGCTTTTCATCGTCGAAAATACTTGGCTGGTAACGGCCTGGGAAGATAGAAAACTGCTGGATTATCATTAAGGTAGGCGCGTGAGCCTACTTTTTTGTTGCAATAAACTTCAATCAATTATAAAAACTTGCAGTTTTCTAGCAAAGGTTGCCTTTGCGTTCCTTTTCAAGGAACTCTTCCCGGGCTCGGAAAGATATTGTTGCTTTGTACATTTAAACAAGGATGCAACAATGCGAAAAGCAAGGCTTTTCTAATGAAAACTTGCTGGATCATCATGAAAGTAGGCTCTTGTGCCTACTTTTTTGTTTTATATAAGTTTTTTGTTTATTTAAGAATACTATTTGTTTGTGAAAGCAAGCATATTTATATCACTTCATAACCCATCCTTCCCAAGACAGGTTTATCAAAATATCATTGAATTTATATCATCTAAAAGTTTTAATAAATTTAAAAGTATGTCTTTAACTAAATTATCCATATTAGTTATTTTAAACTAATTTATCAATAAATAGTTTTTATATGAGATTAATATGCTATGACTAAAAGTAGATGCAATTAGGTATGGGGATTGTGGCAATGGGAAACTTGTAGTCGTCTTGTAGCAATAATAATATTAATAAATACTATTTTAATAAGTGGAGGTTGGTATACTTATACTAATTAGAGTTTATGTTAATTATAGACAAATAAAAGTAGATCTGCATGCAAGAGGTGCAAATAATTACTTCATTAAAAAAACTCTAACTATCAAATATTTTAGCAATCTTATTATCGAGAATATTGATTATTTAAAAGTTGTCTTTTATAAATATAAAAAAATGATTGACTTACGTCTATACAACCTATTATATTTATCAAGGAGAAATTATTTCTTTAAATATTTGGGAGGACTATATGGAAATATATGTGGAAGGGAAAGCAGAAAAATCTTTTACGCCAAATGAAGTAAGATTGCTCTTTTCTTTTAATAAAAAAGAAACAACCTATAAAGATGTTCTTGAACGCGGGAGTAAAGAAGTTGAAGAATTTATTGATTTTTTAGAGAAATTGGGATTTGAAAGAAAGGATTGCAAGACAAAATCTTTTAGCATTAGAGAAAGCAATGTTTATGATGATAGCAAAAGAAACTATGAGAAAGACGGATTTATTTTCTCGCAAGAAATGACACTTGTGTTTGCTTATGATGTTAAAAAATTTGCTGATGTCTTTGAAAAAATATCAATGGTAGAAAACGCACCTAGTTGCAGAATCACTTTCGGTTTAAAAGATTCGAGTAACGAAGAGGCAACTTTGTATGAGGCTTGCCTTAAAGATGCAAAAGCCCAAGCCGAGATTATTGCCAAAGCAAGCGGGTGCAATCTTATAAGATGTGAAAAAGTTAGTTGCACTCCATTTGTCAGCACTTTTGAATCATCAACAAACTTTGGGAATGCCAATATGGCAAAAGCTTGTTTTCTTGGAGCGAGCGAAGCGATCCAAAAGACTTTTGTTCCAGAAGATATAAGAATCGAAAGTTCACTTTATGTTCTTTGGTGTGCGGAATAAAAAATGACATATAAAAAAGATATACTTTATATTTAAGTATATCTTTTTTTGTTAAATTATAAGGAAAGCAACTTTATTGTAATAAAAAACACTCCAATTTTTTCTATAAGGAAATGAGATTGAAGTGTTTTTGATTTGAAAATATTGTTTTATTTTACAAGTGGTACAATTATGCCGGCAATAACTACGAGAAGGCAAACAAAATATAACACTTTCCAGACTGCCTGCTTTTTGCTTACATAGCGCCAAGCAAGTATTGAAACGATGATAATCATGATTGCTGTTGCTGCATTTTGAAGAGCACTAACAATTTTAAAGTTTACTCCGCACAATGATAGAATCATTGAAACAAGATACAAGATTGCAGCAGCACAGATAGTGTACATTGAAACTTTGTTGAGGCTCCAAACGCTGTGATTTCTTGAACTTGATGATGATTTTGATTGAGATTGAGATTTTTTCTTTTCTGCCATAATTATTCTCCTTTTAACAAGATAGATTATACATATTGAGTATATAAAAGTCAACATATGAAATAAAAAATTCTTTTTTTTAAAAAATTTCTGCTTTTTTAAGAAAATAGATTTTTTTAATGTAGATTTTAATACATTTTTTCTCCTTGTTTTTAGGACGAAATAAATGTCTTATACCAATAAATTTACACTCTACCTTGACTAAATATTGCTAATATGATATAATTATTAAGCAAAAGTAAAAAGAGAGGGTAAAATGGAACGACTAGATGAAACCTTGCTTAGGGCATGCAAAAATAAAGACACAAGTGAAGCTTTAATCCTTACGCAAATTGGTGCTAATGTGAACTGTAAGGGAATATTTGAGACGCCTCTTCTTAATGCAGTTAGAAATGGCGATAGCGAAACAGTTAAAGTTCTTTTAGATGCAGGAGCAAAGGTGAATGACAACGCTTTTGGGACGACTCCTCTTATTGAAACTATATTATTTGGCAGAGAGTCGCAACTTGAAGGCAATTATATTAAAAACTTCTTGAAAGTTAATTATTACGAAATTTTGGTACTTTTGTTGGAAAAAGGTGCAATTCTTACAAAGGAAGATGACGATGGCAAAAGTGCACTTTATCATATTGTTGAAAGTGGGCTTATTAATGATTTACGAGGACTAATTCGTTCTATGAGTAAAGTAAATGATCAAGAAATTGATGAAATGATAGATAGAGTAAGAAAGAATGGCTTTTATTCACAAAGAGTTAACTATTCAATTTCATTTGAAAGATAGGAGAAAATATGGAAAACAAACATAATCACGAAGCGGATTCTTGCTGTGAAAAAGAAGAAGTTGAGGAATATAAGGCTGATGGGTTAGACAATGCCGAACACATACTTGATGTTTTCAATGAAATGAAAATGTTGAGAGAGAACATTACTGATAATACTGATCTTGCTTTTAATATGCTTAAAGCAATTAAAGATAATGCCGAAGCGGACATTGTTGATAGTTTAACTATTTTTTGTAGTGATATCTTGGAGCAAGAAAAACAGAGCAAAGATATTTTTGAAAAATCTACGCAACTTGTCGAAAATTCTAAGGCTTTTTCTAAAAAGGAAGAATTGCTTAAAGTTCAAGAACTATTAATGGAGTATTTTAATGCAATTAAAATAAGCGAGAAGAACTCTCAAATATTAATAGAAAAGGTGATCAAAAATTTTAAATAATTATAATTAAGACGCAAAAGCGTCTTTTTTAATGTTTTATTACTATTTTTCTCATATTTTCTTAAAAACAAATGTATTTAATTTGAAATCTTTATTATTTTTGATAAACTATTTATATAGGAGAATTTTTATGGAAGCAAGAGATGAATTTTTGGATATTTATTATGACAATATTGATAGAGATGGTGCAGATAAACTTCTTGACTGGCTAGAAAAAAGTGATTTTTTCACATGTCCTGCAAGTACAAAACGTCATTCTGCTTATAAGGGCGGACTTTGTCAGCATTCCATTAATGTATACAAAAGATTAGTCAAAATTTTGCAAGGGGAATATGGAGATGATTGGAATAAAAAAGTCTCTCCAGAAAGTGTAGCAATTATTGGATTATTACATGATGTTTGCAAAATTGGAACATACGTTGAAGATGTTAAGAACGTCAAGATTGATGGCGTTTGGACTCAAAGGCCATATTATAGAGTTGAGGATAATCTCCCTTATGGGCATGGGGAAAAATCAGTGTACATGATCTCGGGATTCATGAAATTGACAAGAGAAGAAGCTCTTGCAATTAATTGGCACATGGGGGAGTTTGATGCACGTGTGCAAAATGGGGGTTATATGATGAGTGATACTTTCTATAAATATCCGCTTTGTTTTATGGCACATCTTGCAGACCTTACGGCCACTTATTTAGACGAAAAATGTCCAGAAGATTAAAAAAATCGTAAAATTTTTGCTCTTTTTTCAAAATTATTACCATATTTTACAATCATACCCTATTGACAAAGAAATGGAGAGGGTGTATAATAATATCGAAAAAATGTAGAAAACATTTTAGGAGGGAAAAATGGCAACTACTAAATCTAAAAAAGTTTCTAATGGCAGACCTACAACTGCTGAAACAGCCGTTAAAAAGATGGCTGATTTTGTTGAACAAGTAATCAATTCTTTGGGTGTTGAACTTGCAAGTGGCAGAATAACAAAGAAAACGTATGATGCTGCCATTATAAAACTTGACGAAGTTTTCAAAGAAACTGAATATCTTTGGGGTGAAGTTGGCTTTTTAGAGGGCTTTGTAAAAGAACTTGATGCGGATAGCAAGAAAAAAGTTGAAGATCTTACTAACTACTATGAAGGTTTGATTGCAGAACTTGAAAAAGAATATCAAGACAAGGTTGAGGCTGCTTACAGAACAGGTAGCGAGAACCTCGATGCAATTTATGGTTCATTTAATGCCACATGTGACAACATGAAAACAAAACTTGATGAAAGTCATCTTTTAGACGAGGTACATGAATTAAAGGTTAAACTTCAAAATAAAACCGCAGAAGCTGAAGAAGCAAGAATTGACGCAGAATATGCTGAAAGTGTTGCATATGATGAATTTAAATCTAGAAAGGCTACTGAAGAGGAATATGTATCTTGCAAAAAACAACGCGATGAACTCGAAGCAAAACTTCATGAGCTTCAAAAACAAAATCAGTTGAAAGCAAGAACAACAACTCGTATGTCAGATTCTTACGAACGTGCTCAAAAGAGAATTATGGTTCTTGAAAGAGAACTTGCTGTTGTAAACGACAAAATTGATGGAATTAAGAGAAACCTTATTCAAGCTGAACTTTGCGACCAATTCGGTGTTCCATCCGATGTGAGTTATGGAGTTAAAAGAGCAAAAGCTATTAAAAAGGCAGTTCGTCAAGCAAGACGCAACAATACCTACAAAACAAAACTTCAAAATACGACAAGAGCCTTGGCTGAGAGATATCCAGATTGGTTTGTTGATGAAGGTGCTGTAAGTGAAGAACTTGCAAGTGCTTCAAAGAAGCCAAAGACAACAAGTAGACTTTATAATCAAGTTGAATCTGTACTCAAATCTACTGTATACAAGGCTTCTGCAACTTTGAAAGTAGGAGCGCTCTTATTGCTCGCTGGGCTTACCGCAGTATCAGCAGCACTTATTGGTAATTCAAGAGCAAGTTCTATTGAAGAAGCAAGACTTAACAATCGAATCGCACAACAGGGCGAAACTATTGACTCCCAAGGACAAACAATTATTGACCAAGGCAATTACAGCCAAGGACTTGAAGGCGAACTTGAAGATACAAAACGCAACTGGACTGATACTCAACGAGAACTTGAAGATACTCAACAAAGACTTGATGAAGCAAATCAACAATTAGAAGATATGAAAATTCAAGAAAAACAAGATTATGTTCTTGATAGTTCAGCAGTAAGTCCAAAAGTGGCCGAAATTGTTAGCAGACGTGCGTCTGGAACGATTAAAAATGTTGCCTTTACTTACAATGCTAAAACAGGTGATGTTATTATGACTGCTTTTGTTGAACAGGAAGGAGAAACAGTCTTGGTTGTAGGCGAGGGAGCGATTAACCCTGGATGCAAACTTGATGCTAAAACTGTACAACAATGCGTGACTCAAATGGTTGTTAAAGCTTATAATAGATACGATGCAGAAACTGGAATCTACTACAACGTTATGACAGCGAAACGCAGCATAGGTGAAACTTGCGCAGCAGGTGCTTGCAAAGTTCAACTTGGGGCAGACGGCTCTATAATCGAAGTTTTACAATCTAGTTACAGCAAAACAGGGAATTCAGTTGACAAGCAATCAGTTGTAAATTATGTAATTAATGATATTTTAAGCCAAAGTTCACAAAATGTGAATGAGTAAAAAGAGGTTCCCTCTTTTCGATTAACAAGGAGAAAAACATGGAAAACGAATCTTTGCAAAGTATTTGTGATCAAATAAAGGAACTCGCTGATAAAGCCGCAATGCTTGCTGGTGCACTTGAAGAAAAAGATGGGGCTGTCGAGAAATATGCTCGTAAGTGTCAGGTCCTTGCAACAAGACTTTCAAAAATTAGAGATATTCTTGTGAAGGAATATGGAGAAGATGCAAAGAATGTAAGAACTACCAGTTTAATAAAGCGTCTCATTGAAGAGAGAAATTCTTGTCAAAAGGAACTATCTTCTATTGCAGAGAAGGTTAAAACTACAAATGAGATCAATGGCGAAAGTAGAGACGCCAACATGTCAATAATTCTTGCCAATATCTTAAATCAATCTACAAACAGCCAACTTGCTGATTTGGCAAGGATAAGAACTGTCAATGGTCAAGGCGAAGTCATAAGAAGACAAAAACAACAAATTGAATCGTTAAGGCAAGAAAATTTAGGGCTTCGCGGACAAGTTGTGACGATGCAGGCACAAATTGCAGAACGCAGAGTAAAAGCAGAGCAAAGAGATGCTAGTCATGCTGGTGAAAGTGCTCAATTCCAAGCGCAAATTCGTGATTTAAACGAACAAAACGAAAGACTTAAAAGCGAAGTTGAATTTGTTACTTTAAGAGAACAACTTTCAAGAGAGGCCCATGGATATGAAGTTGAAGACTTAAATAAAAGAATTCAAGAACTTGAAGATCAACTTAAAAATAAAGGCAAATTTAAACTTTCTGTTGCTCTTAAAAATTTTGTAATAAAAGTCAAATCTTTATTTATGGGAAAGAAGACGCACAGCGATGATGCTGAAAGATTTTAGATAAATTAATTAATTTAAAATAAATAACAACCTTTTAGAACAAGGTTGTTATTTATTTTTTAGTTTAAAAACACAGAGTCTAATGTTGAAAGAAATCAATGGAGTGCAATTTGTTTTCAAGTGTATTGGTGATATTAGCACTATTGACACGACCTAGAAAATATGCTAAAATCGTTGTAAATGTGAGGGAAGAGTGGAAAATAAAAATTTTAAAACTTTAAAACGTGGAATTTCTGTAGTTGAAAAAGCCGTTGCAAGAGAGGTTGAACACTTAAAACGCATAGATAAAGAAAGGTGTGAACTTGAAATCGCATCTCAATGTATTGCGAAATATATTGCTAATCATGAAGACCCTGAAGTGTTCTTTGAAAGGATGCTGGGTTTGGTTGTGAAAGAGTCCAAGGCAAAAAGTCCCTTGAACGCAAAGAAGCGTGTTATTGAAAAAATACAGGCAATGAAAAAGCTAGAAGAGATCAGTAAAAATGGAGATGAATTTACATACAAAGTTGCAATGTTTATTAAAAACGTTAAATTTGATATTTATGACAAGTATGCATTAAGTGAATGTGCGTTTAGGAATATAGATGTCGCGTGTGGCGTTTTGGATTATAGAATGAATACTATGAGTTCTAGTAAAAAGATCACTGAAAATCAAAATTACTATTTAACGTATAAAAATAGTATTTTAAAAGCCAACATTGAAGATGCTATAGAATACATATACTCATGCAAATCTTCAATTAATGAAGAAGTTGGACGAGATGAACTTGCTGACGATAGTGCAAGCGACTCAACAACTTACGATGAAAACAACTTTTAATTAAGATGGGGTTTCCCATCTTTTTTGTTAATATAAAAATGCAAATTTGTTATAAGTAAAGCATTTATATTGCTAATCCTTTTAGTGTAGCAGATTAATTTAAAAGGGCTTTTTGTTATTGGGGCTACGAAGAATTAATTGCATGTAAACGATTGAGCGTGCTTTACATAGACTTTTCCTGGCATTAAGCCTAAAGTGCAACAAAAAAAGACACCAGAAGTATTGATATCTAATGTTTCTCAAAAATGAAGGTTTATGACAACAATTTGACTAGACTTTTGACTAAACTTTTGATGCGAACTTAAACACACAATAAAAAAGAGATACTAGCCATTGATTTCCTAGTATCTCTCTAACACTACTGGTGGAGAATATCGGAATCGAACCGATGACCTCCTGCTTGCAAGGCAGGCGCTCTAGCCAGCTGAGCTAATCCCCCGAATGCTCTTAAAGATTATCACATTTATGTATTTTTGTCAACATTTTTAAAGCAATTTTTTTACTTTTTTTGATATGTTTTATTAATTTTTGCAAAAACTAAATGATATAATACAAAGTTAAGGTATAATTACTAATTATTTTTGCTTTACAGCCTAAAAATTTTTAATTATGCTATTGAAATATATTTTTCGTTGTGCTATAATATCAGTAATAATGGAGGGAAATATGTCCAAGAAATTAGTTAAAATTTTATCTATTTGCGCATTCGCAGTTCTTGTTCCACTTATTATTTTAGGGGTGGCTTTATCCGTTGCTGGAAATAAGGCTGTAACTCTTTCAATATTTGATGGTGGAAACAGTGTTGTAGACCATACTACATCAAAAGTTGCAATCTTTATAAATAATAAAGAGCAAACTTCAAACAAGATCACAGTTAAACAGGGGACTGCTGTAACAGTTACTTGGGAAGGAACTGGCTTTGAATTTAATGGTTGGTTCGACGGAAATGAAAGCGAAGCTCAAGGGCAAGATGCCGTAAGTACTGAAAAATCTTACACTTTCAATCTTAACCATGATCGCGTTTTAACCGCAATTAAGCATTATGTTTCATATCAAGTTGAGGTTCAATTCAAAGAGGGCTCTTCTGCAAAGAACACTATTTACTATTCTCGAAATGTTGATGAACTTGGAAATGTAACTGGTTCATTTGGGGCCTATGGTGTAACTCGTGCAGGATACACATTCAAAGGTCTTAAATACAATGGCAATGTTTATGAAGTGAACGTTGATGGAACAGATTATACTTTTGGCGGAACTAGTCTTGAAAACGCTCTTCTTTCAAGTGACACATATTCTATAAACGCAGTTGCAGTTTGGGAAAGCGAATACGAAAATCTTAATATCAATCTTTACACAGACGTTGATTCAACATATTCTGTTTATGGTGTTAAAGACGGCATAGAAACAAGACTTTACAACTTGGAGTATGCTTTTGAGTTTGTAGATACTCAAAACGGTGCAGACCTTGCAGACAGCTATTATGAAAGTTTGTTTGGTGGCTATGATAAATTTATTATTAAAGACGCAAACAATAGTGAAGTTGTATTTGATGACGACAATATCAAAGTAACTATCAATGAATTGTCGACCCCAGAAGATTACAATATTTCTATGACAGGCTATACAACCTTAAAAGATCTTATTGATATAATCGCAGATGCAAGAGGAAGCAAATTAACAGATGCTGATTTCGTTAAAATTACTTTCGCTTTCAAAAAAGCTTAAAAATTATTAATATTAAAAGTCTTACCTATAATTATTAAGTAAGACTTTTTTGTTTGTGAGAATTTATATTTGAAAAAAATCTATAAATAATTTGTTATAGCGAAAATGAATATATCAAAACATATGAAAGAAATGTTTTTTGCTTATTTGATTGTGTTTTAAAATTTTTTGTGTTAAACTACTGATATGAAAATCGTAAGTGCTAGTTATAAAACAAGCGTCATAGACGCGAATAACCTTTTGAATGATGGGGTTCCTGAATTTGCTTTCGTGGGAAGAAGCAATGTTGGAAAAAGTTCTTTAATCAATGTGCTCACAGGCGTAAAGGGGTTGGCAAAAACTTCTGGAACGCCTGGGAAAACACGAATGGTAAATTATTTTGACATAAACAATCAATTTCGTTTTGTGGATTTGCCGGGCTATGGTTTTGCGAAAGTGGAGAAAAGCCACCTTGATGTGTGGTCATCTCTTATGGGGCAATACCTTCAGTTATCGCCTCAACTCTTGACAACTTTTGTACTTTTAGACATTAGGCACGAGCCTACCAGCCAAGATAAGCAAATGATAAACTTTTTAGTTTATTACGGCTTACCTTTTATGATTATTGCAACGAAAGCGGACAAAATAGCAAAAACAAAAGTGCGTCAAGCGGTTGGAGTTCTTGCTAAATCACTAAATTTAAGAGCGGATGCGATTATTCCAACAAGCAGTGAAAGTGCTTACGGCAAAGACAAATTGCTTTCATATATTGAAAATAAATTGGCAGGATATTATGAAAAATAAAAGAGTAACTTCTCTTGTTACAGGCTATGGCTATGACGGCGAGGGAGTTTGCAGGGTAGAGGGAAAGGTAACTTTCCTTCCTTTTGTAATAGAAGGGGAAGAGGTTGAATTTTATTTGGAGCAAGAAACCTCATCTTTCTGCAAGGGAAAATTAAGTAAGGTGATTTCACCCAGCCCTTTAAGGCAAACAGCACCATGTCCATATTTTGGCAGGTGCGGAGGCTGTTCTTATCAGCATATGAGTTATGAAAATGAAATCAAAATTAAAAAGAGTCTTTTTGTTTCGCATCTTAAAAAGGTTGGGTACGATGGCTCAATACAAGTATTCCCAAGTTCTCAAAGATATGGTTATCGTAATAAAATCAAACTATTTGTGCAAGACGAAAAAATTGGGCTCAAATATCGTGGCGGTGATAAAGTTATAGACATTGAAGCATGTAAACTTGTCACAAGCAAAATCAATGATGCGATTGTAAGTGTCAAAAATTTTATCAAAGGCAACAAATTATTTGATATTTTTAATGAAATTGTAATAAGAGAAGAAAAAGAGCAATTATTAATTAATTTTTATAAAAAAGTAGACAAAACGGTTGATTTTCAAGGACTTTTCTTACTTCTAGGAAGAAAATCTGGCATTTTTGAGACATATAAAGGCTTTACAATCCATGTGCTGGGTATTGAAGAAATCGAGATTGAGGAAAGCGGCCTAAAATGCTCTTTTAAACCCACTTCTTTCCATCAAGTTAACAATTATATTATGCCCGCACTTTATGAGCGTGTTTTGAAAGAATCGCAAGGGGATAATGTGCTTAATTGTTATAGTGGGGCGGGTGTTTTGAGTGGGATACTTTTGACCAAAAGCAAACGTGTTATTGGCATTGAACTGGGTGTAAGTGAACATGAAGACGCTGAAAAATTTAAAGAAAGAAATAATTTGAAAGGGCTTTTAAACATGCATGGAGATTGTGCAGAAGTCCTTGGAAGAATTCATGAAAAATTTGATTGTGTTGTGGTTGACCCTCCAAAAGCGGGTATGGACAAGAAAGTATGTCAGGCAATCAATAATTTTGAGGCTAACAAGTTGATATATGTCTCTTGTGATAGTGCAACAATGGTCCGTGATGTGACGAGGTTGTCCAATTTTAAAGTTACAAAAGCATTTTTGTTTGATATGTTTGCTTGTACTGGTGAATATGAAGCTCTTATTGTAATGGAGAAAAAATAATAAAATCTTTTGTAAAAAGATAGAATTATGCTATACTAAACACATAAAAAGGGGAATCGCTATGAATAGAATAAAAAAACGCCCACCATATATTGAATATCAAGTCGCTTTTGATACTTTTACTACTTATCGAAAGGAGTTAAACGAATGTGCAGAAAAAATGCCTGAAAGTTTTTCTTCCATGTTTCAAGCGGTCAAATTTATGGGAGCAAATGAAGATCCTATTGCTATGGATGTTGTTGCTTATTTCTATAAATCTGGCGTACCAGACCTATTAGGCGAAAACTATATGAAGTATATTCGCTGGGAGGTCGCATCAGCAGCAAGAGGTAATGAGTTCGCCATAGAAAAATTGCAATTTCTAATTGGATACGCTTGTACAAATATTATGGATAGCGAAGATTATGATACTATTGTGTACAAAAATGACATAACTGACTACAATGCCTTGTATGTGATAGGCAAAAACCTCTGCAAGGTGCTTGCGAAGGATTACCTTAACGCTTTTCCTATAGACCTAGCAAGTGAAGAAGATGAAACCAGTCCTTATAGTAAAGAAGCGTTTTACAATCTCCGCAATATGATTGATAGTGCGACAGAAAAAACAATCCAAATAATGAAATCTTAATTAGTCGCAAATATATCTTGTAACAAGGCTAATCTCTCATTGATTATTTTAATAATGTCATGTTCAAAACTTGATTGTGAAGAAAGTGCAATCAAGTTTTTTATTAAGTGTGCTTCGTGACCTATAAATTCAAGTAGAGTGGCGGTTTTGTCAGGTTTAAACGAATATTTGTTGTGAGCAATCTCATAGTCAAAAATGACTTCCAGTTTCTTGATTTGACGCTCATTTAGTGAATACATTTTGCTTGTACGCAAAAAACCACCTAAAAAGAAGAGACAACTTTTAATTTTTGACAAGGTATCAAAAGTGTCGTCTATCAATGCCCTATTTTTCTCATTGTCTACTTGCACAAACATAAAGCCTTTTTCTTTCATAGCTTCGGCATATGCACGTGCCATGATTTCATAAGTGGAACAATTTAAAACTTGGTCATCATTATATTCCATAAAACCCTCTTCTGTGTTTATTTATGACAATTAGACAAGTTTTGTGATGAAAGAAAAGTAAAATAAGTTGCATTCTACACGCATTTGTTTTATAATGAAAAGTAGTGATTGAAGGTTTTATTGCAACCAACTTGACATTTTATACCATATGGAAAGACTCGCAAATTTAATATATGAAATAACATAAAAATTAAAGTAAACACATGTTGCTTGTTTTAGAATCAATTCTTTCACTTAAAAACATTTGCTCCCATAGTGAAGTGGATATCACAAACGTCTTCGGAACGTTTATCGAGGGTTCGAGTCCTTCTGGGAGCACCATATATCCTTTCTTAAAGGTTTTTATTTTAGAAAAGTGTAAAAAATCCGCTACGATGTCCATAAGAAGGGCGAGGTAGCGATTTTTGTTTTATCCGTAACTATAAATAAAAATTATTTAAAAAACTCTCAAAAAATATTAACACCAGTCTAAAAATTGTAGAAAATTTAAAAATAATGGTTCGTTTATAAATAACTTGCCAATTTTTGTAATTTATTGTATACTACTTTTACACTTAAAATTATTACATTTAATATTTTTTTTGAACAATAATAAAAGTAAGGAGTTTTTATGAAAAAAGCATTTACCAAAATTATGTTATGTTTAGGGGTCGCGGTTCTAGGTCTGCTCTCATCTTTTGCGTGCTCATGTGGGTTTTCAAAAGGTGGAGATGATTCGGATTTAATTCCAGATGATGCCCAGTCTAAAATTAGTGCTATTTCATCTGTAAATAGTAACACTATTGAAATTAAGTTAAGTAGTGACAGCAAACTTGTTGGAACATCTAATGTCAGAGTAGTGGCACTAAAAGCATATCAATATTTGGAAAGTGACAACTTTGCTGGTCTTTCACAAGACATCATAGATTTGGACGATATTGAAAACTACACAATCGGGGACTATACTCTTGGAAGTGAAAAGACCATTAGTTTTGACCGCTATGATGACATGGGAGAATCGGCAGGGTATGACAACCTTTATAACAAATATTATCTTGTACATGAAGATAGAATTGTAAAAGGTCCTATTTATGCAACCGAAATTGAGGCCAAATATAACGAAACACCTGTTTTAAACATTAAATCTAAAAAAGGTTTGTTTGCAGAATGGAATGGCTTTTCAACTTACAAAGATTTGGGTGCATCTCACACAGTTATTAATTTCCCTATCGAAACATTAATTCACCCTAATGAATTATTTGAAGATGGCGTGGAAGTTCCTTTGGAGATAAGTGAACAAGATAAAGCAAAATACATAGAGTTTGTTTCTAACGGAAAGACTTATTATTTTAAGAAAAACTTGGTTGAACAGTGGGATAAAGAGATTAAAGATTACTATAGCCAAGGTTCACAGATAACAGCAATTATCGTTGCTCGTCCAAACAGTAATGAAGAGCAATTTCCTCAAAAGTTCACCTATGCACCTTATTCAACCCAAGGCACAAAAATGATGGGACTCAACACATCAAATAGTTATGGATTTAATTATTATGTTGCGTTAATAGAATTTTTAGCAAATCGTTACAGCGAAAATAATTTTGCGAAAGGTTACATTTCCAATTTTGTAATTGGCAATGAAATAGATTACGCGAAGGATTACAACAGAATTTCAGCAAAACAAGCAAGTTTAGATACATACATGGAAGAGTATTCAAGACTTATGCGTTTATGCAATTTGGCAACAAGAAAATATTCAAAAAATATAACTGTTGCGTTCCCAACAACCCAAGCATGGGCACAACGAGGATATACTCTTATAGGCGATCAAGTTCAAGCATATGTTCCAAAACAAATGATTGAATGGCTTAATGTAAAGACTAAAATGGAAGGAGACTATAACTGGGGATTAGCTCCACATGTTTACGGTTATCACCTTCCTCAGGCCGGCGTTTATTATTTAGATACATACAAAAACCCAAAAACAATTCTTGGCTCTGGAGATATGGTTGGCGGTATAAATGCTGGAATGACAAACGACTATAACACAACTTCTAAAATTACATTTTCAAATCTTGAACTTCTAGATGACTATTTAAATCAAGATAACTTAAAATTTGGAAATACTGCACGTAGTGTATATTTAACCGAGTCGGGGGTTTCAAGTTTTTGGAATGGCGAGCCATATGGGGGAGAAAATATACAAGCTGCAACCATAGCGTCAGTATACTATAAAATTTCGCAATTAGATTCAATTAAATCATTCAGTTATTATCGTGCTTTTGACAACAAAACAGAGGCAGACGCCTATGCATTGTTTGGACTTCTTAAAAGTGATTACAAAGAAAATGCAACTTATGAAGCAAAGCCTGCGTATGAGGTCTATAAGTACATAGACACGCAATATTCAAAAGTTGTTGCTGAAAAATATTTAAAATATATTGAATATTTTGATAAAAATCAAAATTTGCAAAAGTATGGAGAAGGTTTCAACTCTTATGAAGATTTGTTGAATATCTTTGACACAAATCATGTTTTTGATTTTGATTGGGGAAAAGCCACACCAGTTACAGCAGATAGAGTTTATGAATATGAAGATAAAATTGACATGCAGGGTGTAAAATTTGAAAGTCAATCATTCTTGTTTGATGGGAATGTGCATTCTCTTTCAATTTCAGGGAATCTCCCAACAGGGGTTACGGTTGAATATTCACAAAATAATTCTCGCAGTGAAATAGGTTCGACTACTGTTTTAGCAACTTTTACGAAAGATGGAGAAATCGTTGCACGAAGACAGGCGACTCTTGAAGTTAGTAAAATTTATACAAATAAAAAAGAATATGCGGTTAATGAAAAGATATTTGTTACGCCTTATATTGATTTAGATCTTGGAAAAGATGCTTGGATTGGAATTTATAAGGAAAATGCAAGCATAGAGACAGACCCTTCATTATATTGGTATTCATTCAATACAGAACAAGACGGCAAATTAAGAACCGTATGCTTGCAAGAGCAGATGGATAATAAACAAGGGGCAATTATTGCCGGGAACTATACAATTTGTTATTTTACTGATGGTTCGTACAATGTAAGATATAAAACGACTATAAAAGTTCTTCCAACAACAAAAATTGATGTTGATTTAACAAATGTTGAGCTTGTTAGTGATTCTGTAACAGAAGATGGCGGTGCGCATTCATTATTAATAAAAAATGAAGAAAACTTGCCAAATGGTGTAACAGTAAATTATGAAGGAAACAATCAATCCCAACCTGGAATTTATCAAATTAAAGCAAACTTTATAAAAGATGATAAAGTAATAGAAATCCGTTATGCAGTTTTAACAATAGAGGCTGATGATATTAATAGACTTGTGATTAATAAGACTCAATTTGAACAAGGCGAAGATATCCTTATAACCGCGACTGCACCAGCAAACTCTGCCAACAAAACTTGGTGGGTTGGGCTATACCTTTTAGAAGATGACCTTACCGACACTAGCGTCGAATCAATTTATTGGTATTATGTAAAAGATGATTTGCACACAAGCGGAACGGCATATAACATTAAAGAACAATCTCACAATAAATCTCGCAGTGACTATGTAAATCTTCCAGTTGGAAACTATAAAGTTGTTCTTTATAACACAAGTGGATATACAATCGAAAAAACTGTTGAAATATCAATAGTGCCATCGATATCAACGGAAACTGGAACTATTTCAACAGACAAAACTTCTTATGCATTTGGTGAGGATATTTTAGTGACGGCTACTTGTCCTACAAATGCTGGTTCATCAACTTATTGGGTTGGATTATATCTTCAAGATGAAACGCCATCGGCTGATGTTGTATCTATTTATTGGTATTATGTTAAAGATAACACACATGTTTCGGGAACCGCTTACAACATAAAACAGCAAGAGAGCAATGCACCTTTGCGTGGTGATTATATCAATTTACCAGCAGGAAATTACAAATTAGTTTTATTTAACACTGCAGGTGAAATTGAAGCAACTTCATCATTTACGATTGATGCACCAGTAGAATCTGGCGAACCTACCATCAGTACTACAAAAACTGAATACAATGTTGGAGAAAAAATTATGGTAACTGCAACATGTCCAAATGATGGTAAGTATTATTGGGTTGGATTATATCTTTTAAACGATGATGTGTCAAACAGCAAATCAATCTATTGGTATGAAGTTTCTTCCAACACAGCAAATTATCTCTGTGTTCCATCTGGACAAGCAGTTGATATTAAAACTGCAACTCAAAATGCAGAACGTAACGAATTGTTTGATTTGCCTAGTGGAGAATACAAGCTCGTTTTATTTAACAGTAGCGGATATACAATTAAGACTTCTGTCCAATTCACAATTGTAGGTGACTAATGAAACATTCAGTAAAAAAGATATTTTGTATATCTTTATCTATAATCCTTGTAGTAGGATTGCTGATACCAATTTTCTTGCTTACCAATTCTTGCAATGCAAACAAAAACAGCAGTATGGTTGTTAGTAAATCAAAATACATGCAAGGAGAAGAAATTGTTGTAACGGCTTCTGGGGATAGCGACGAATGGGTTGGAATATACCGAGAAAAGGACAACGAAAAAAAGATTGAACCCATTTGTCAATACCCTGTTTATAAAGATGGGTTTTTATCAGGTCAAAGTTATATTTTACAGCGTTCAGCAAGATTTAATGAAAGTAGAAATTTGTTTAAGAATTTCCCTGCTGTAAAATATAAGGCCGTTTTGTTTGGAACGGCTGGTACCAACAAGATATTGAAAACCGAATATTTCGCAGTAGAAAACACGCCGTTAACAAGTCCAACAGAACCCCAAAATATTACCTATAAACAAAATTTTTTAGGCTCTGGTTTGGCAGATGGAAGTTTAAAAGTTGAATTTGATGAAAACAATTTTAATGCAACGGAACTGTTGTTATACTGGGCTGATGATAGTGGTATTCTCGAAGATTGGACTTCACTGGCTAAAGTTAAAGTAAGTTCAAATCCGTTTAATTATCAATTTGTAACAAATACTATTATTCCACCAAATGCAACGAAGATTAGAGCGTATTCAGTAAATAAATTGGGAATTAGCGAAGGGTTCTGTCAAACAGATCTGCCTCAAAATTCTGGATATGATATGTCAAGGAAAACTTTGACGAAATTTCAAGTTGTATCTGACGTCCATATCGCTGTTAAAGATGCAAATCTTGCAAGTCAGGACGCGAAAGAATTGCATGCACAGCATTTAAAATTAATGGCCGAAGATGTCGTTAAAACTTGTCCTCAAAGTAGTGCACTGATTGTTGTTGGAGATATAGCAAATTCAGGGCAGGAAAGCGAGTGGCAAAAAAATGCTGAAATATTAAATAGTGTTGAAGGGCTCCCTGCAACTTATTACGCTGTTGGGAATCATGATTTGTATAGTGGCTCTTATAAGACTCAAATAAATTATTTTTATAAATACGCTAATGTACAATCTGTATATTATGAAAAAGAAATTGCTGGATTTCATCATATATTTTTAGGCTCGGAATCAAACAATAAAAGTGGAGTTGATGCGGATTTGACAGAAGCACAACTTGACTGGTTTGAAAACCGACTGAAAGTGTTGACAGAAAATCAACCGGATAAACAAATATTTGTATATCTTCATCAATCTCTTTATAACACCATTGCGGGCAGTTTTAAGGGGCAAGGTTGGAATGGCGTCATGCAAGATGCTCGTTTAAGAGAAATATTGAAAAAATATCCACAAGTTTATATGTTCAATGGACATAGTCATTGGGAATTAAACAGCGTAGGAAATTTTCACGGTGCTACAAAAGATCTGCCAAATATTTTTAATACTGCCTCTGTTGGATATTTATGGTCAAGTTACGACAAACCTACGGGAGAGTATTTAAGAGGCTCCCAAGGCTATTACATAAGAGTTTATCAAGATAAAGTATTGGTTTTGGGCAGAGATTTTGAACAAGGCAAATATGTTTCTTCCGCTTGCTATGAAGCAAAGATGCTTAATAAATAGTCTTTGTATAAAGCGGTTAACTATCAAACAAAATAAAAAAGTCACTTTTGTTCGTTGAATAATCATTTTAATGTTTTATTACATTATGGTTGACAAAACTGACAAAAAAATATAGAATATTAGTATCCATAAAGAGTGTGCGAGGGACAGCCCCTTTGACCACACAGCAACCTGCGTTTGCAAGGTGCTAATGGCTGACCGATGGAAACTATGTTGAATTTGAATCCTATCGGTGACGATGGGATTTTTTATCCCCTTATGGAAATAAAAATAAAGGAAGGAATAACATGAAAAAAATTTTAACAAGCGAAAGCGTCAACATTGGTCACCCTGACAAAACATGCGATGTTATTGCAGATGCTTTTTTAGATGAGGCGTTAAAGCAGGATCCAAACTCTCAAATGGCAGTGGAGTGTGCCATAAAAAATGATAAATTGTTTATTTATGGAGAGGCGACAACCAAAGCAAAAATTGATTATGATAGAATTGCACGAGATATCTTAAAGGATATAGGTTACAAAAACAAATTCAAAATTATCAAGGAAATTAGCGAGCAAAGCCCCGATATTAATCAAGCAGTTGTTAAAGAAGTCCTTGGGGCAAACGATCAAGGAATTGTTTATGGGTACGCCACAAACGAGACAAAGGAATATATGCCATTGCCAATCGTTATTGCTCATAAAATAATGCGTCAGTATGAAGCGTTTAGAAGAAGCCGTAATGATTTTTTTGCTGATGCAAAAAGTCAAGTTTCCGTTGAGTATACTAATAATTTACCTAGCAAAATCACAACTGTTTTAGTATCTGTTTCCCATGATAAAAAATTGAAACACGAAGAAATTCAACAAATAATTAAAGAGAATGTTATTGACGAAGTATTGAAAGAATACAAGAAATTTACAAAAGGAACAAATTACATTATCAATCCCAGCGGAAGGTTTACAATATGGGGCTCATTTGGAGACTCCGGCTGTGTCGGTCGAAAGATTGTTGTGGATTCTTACGGGGGATTAGCAAAAGTCGGTGGCGGTTGTTTTTCTAGTAAAAATGCGACCAAGGTTGATAGATCTGGTGCTTATTATGCAAGATATGTTGCAAAAAATATTATTGCTCACCAATACGCTGATAAATGTGAAATCGAAGTGGCATACGGAATTGGGCTTTCAAGTCCAGTAGCAATCAACATTGATACTTTTAACACTGAAAAGAAACCGCTCGAGGAAATTTATAAATATGTAGAAAAGAACTTTGACTTTAGCCCTGCTAATATGATAAATGAACTTGACTTGTTGAAACCAATTTATAAGCAAACCGCTTGCTATGGACATTTTGGAAGAGATGAATTTAATTGGGAACAACTTAAAAAGTGAATTTTTGCGTCAAATTGTTGAAAAAATTAGAAAATTTTATCTATTTTAAGTGAATTTCCTTTTTAATAAATCTTTGATTGATAATATTAGATATTTGAATATATTTATTGAATAATTATTGTTGAAAGTAAAATATTGATAATTCGAGAGCGTGTTTGGCAAAAAAGAAAACACATACTTCGGTCGTGTTGTCTTCGTGCTTAAAAAGCCCACTAGGAATCTTGTTTCTAGTGGGCTTTTTGATGTGTTTAACCTTATAGCCGAAAGTGATAGGTTTTGTTAAACGAAATAATTTAATTTCTTAATAATTTCGGTTACTGCGTTTAATAATTGTTTTACGCTTCGTTTGTTTTTGAACAGTCTTTGATTAAAAATTATCTGCAATGCTGGGACGCCTGTGCTTTTATAAATACTTGCGACCGAAGAATTTAAATTAAAAGCGTTAAATGGATAATCTAGGCTAACTTTATCAAATTTGTTTAAAATAAACGACTTTAACAGAATTGATATTAACTCGATATTGTGGTCGATTGAATAACCTTGGTTTGTTACAATAGAAATGTCTTCGTAACGCTTAGGGTTCATAATGTGAAACTCCAAAACAAGTTTTATTTTGTTGTCTTTCACAAATTGATTGACGGTATTTGTATACTCTTCGTTAGAGTCATAAGTTGTAGGTTTGACTTTATAACAGCAACTCAACTTAAAACTATCAGATAATGTCTTAACAATCGCGCCAGAAAATGTTTCTCTATAACATTCCTTTCCTTCTTTAATCATTGCGCAGGAATGGGGAGCCGTGATTAATATTGGGCTGTTAAGATTGATAGATTTAAATACCTCTTCACTGCTATCCTTGCTGAAAAGCAAATCATTTTCGTATACCTTTTTTGTTATTAACTTAGGTGCGACAAAAGTCTTAATATTTCTTGCAAGCCTTGCATATTCATCCAAGGTTTTAATCAACTTTATTGTAAGGTCTTTATCTTCATAGATACGACTATTAATTTCTACTTGAAGAGTTTCGATTTTGTTCTTTCTATTTATGTGCGCGGACACGGTTCTTAGTGCCCCAGAGAAAGGAAAGTCTATGCCAATTTGCTCGGAGTTTAATCCATTTTTATTAGCAATTTTAATAAACTGGTTGGTAAGTTCAAGGGATTTATCTGAATGTGCCCCGAATGAAGTGCCAAGAGAAATTAAAACATTTCTTTTTTTACTCATCCCGTGCAAATCTATTAAATATTTAATATTGTTTTTCTTCACATATTCACTTAGATAGTCTTTATATGGAGACTTCATGTCGTAATTTGCATCATCGTTACAATTCTTAGTTTTTATCATTACTGAGAAGCCAAGATAATGCAAAGCCAGTCCCAATGGCCCAGTGTTGATATCAGCCCATTTTTCTTTTCCTTCTCTTAATTGTGATACTGCGTGTGGGCATGAAAAAACCACATCACTGATTTCCCCAGTCAAAAACTCAAAAGATTTTGCATCTTGCGCTGGTGTGTAAAATTGATCGTAAGATTGACTTAAAACCTCATAACTTTTATTATATTTATCCATAAACTTATGGTAACACATAAACACACGTTTGTTAAGTGTTTTTTTATTTTTAGTTGATTATTTTATAAAAAATTAAATCTTGGTATAAGATTGTGTAAATAACGGATTAAAGTTTTGAACCGTTAAAATCATTTATGTTAATGAATTAAATTATTCATCCTATTTTTAAAAGAGCAACTAATCATTGCTTTGCCTTTGCAAAAAATGTGTTATAATCAAAATATATATTGTGCCCGCCAAGATTATGGCATTCAAAAATGATGTCTAAAAAGTGCAAGTGGGAGGGGAATTTTATGGATAAAGAATTAAAAGCTTATATTGAAAAAGAAATCAGGTCAAAATATAGAACATTTGACAAGGGACATAATGTAAACCATTTTAATAGTGTTACTAAAAATTGCACCAAATACGCAAAATTGCTGAATAAAGAAGGACATCATGTCGATGCGGACATTGTGTATGTTGTTGGGGTTACCATGATATTGGAATTATACATGGAAGAAAAGAACACGCCATATCGTCTGGCAAAATTGTTCGTGAAGATGAAACGTTGAGAAAGTATTATAGCGATGAAGTTATTGAGCAGATTGCAATGGCTGTTGAAGACCATTCTTCTCACACTGGGCGCGAGCCAAGAAACATATACGGAAAGATTGTGGCTGATGCCGACCGTAGCAATACCTTATATCTTGTTTTTTAAAGGCCTATTAAATTTGGACTAAAAAACGACCCCAAATCTTGGTCAAGACAGTAAAGGATAGAAAGTGTCTACCAATTTGTGCAGGGAAGTTTGGAAGAAATGGGTATGTTAAGTATTGGCTAAACATCCCTGATACAACGAAAGAGCAAAATGCGGTTTGGGAACTTTTGGATAAAGAACACGAATGCTAGGCATATATTGCGGGCATTTTTTATGAGGCTTCAAAAGGGAAATATAAGTAAATTTGTGGTAAAAACACTAAATAGGCTCGCGGTGGATAAAAAAATATAATAAAATTATGAAAAATGCGTCAAAGTATTGGTTTTTGTGTCGAATTGTGATAAAATTATGTCGTGAAAAAGAAATTGAGTATGATATTTTCTATTTCGTTAATTGTAATTGCAGTCGCTATAATGGCGATTGTATATTTTGTGCCTAAAAATTCTAATCATTCAAGTGGAGCAAATACACAAGGTGGTGGTAGAACAGTTTCCATACAAGTGACTGCCCATGATATTGAGATTATTAAAGGTCAAAAATTCGAGAACTTTTACACCGTTTCAAATAAAGACGCTTTGATAACTTTTGAAATTGACAAGGCTGAACTTGTGGAAATTGAAGGCGATAACATAACAGCACTTAAACAAGGTGAAACAAATATAAAAATCATTGCAGAAGAAGGGAACGAAAAAGACTCTTGTACTATAAAAGTTAAGATAAGCGCTGACAAATACGCCGCTATTTCTGCAAACTCAAATTGTACAATCTTGAATGATATTATTTATACAGAAAGTTCGGTTTGCTCTATAAAAATTGAATTTTTTGATAATTACGGAAATCCAATAAACAGTACATTTTCAATAATTTGTGACGATGCAACGGTTAAATTTAAAAAGCGTTCTAGTGAAGTAATTATTATGATTGACCATTCGGTTGTTTTCAGTATTTCTTTCGATAATGGAGAAGTTGTGCAATCAGTTCAAGTTAAATATTCAAATTAAAAAGATACTGTTTATAGTTATCATTTTGTAATAAGTTATTCCACTACAAATTTTAAAAATCAAAAAATGCAGAGGTTACTCTCTGCGTTTTTCTTTTATAGGATATTTACTATAAGCCTAAATTGGTTTGAATAATTAAAACTGATAATAACAACAACCATCTATTTGTTATTTCATTATCCATGCAAATAAAAAAAGTCTTTATAAAAAGACTTTTCATGGTTGTCTGGCGGGACTGACGCCAATACTTGCGTCATAAGTAGGTATAATCAAAGCCTTGTCTTAATGATATAAAATATTATTGAGTATAAATATTTGTTATTTTTATAAAAAAATAAAATATTTAATTAAATATTGATGAATTTTTCTTAATTAATTTGACTTTTATTAAATGGTCTGATATACTTAAAAAGTAAAGAAAGTAAAGAAAACGGAGAATTAAAATGCATAAATTAAAGGAAGCAGTCTTGTCTTCTAAGTGTCAAATAACAATTCCTAAAGCAATTAGGGATATTTTAAATGTTAATAGTGGTGAAAGCGTTGCATTTTATGTTGAAGACAATGATGTTATTTTAACAAGTGTAAAAAATTTAAGTATAAAATTTAAAGATAAAAAGTGTAAAATGTCAATAAAAAGGGAGACCGACCATGAAAGTTAATGAAATGAATTCTAGAAGATTGTTTGAAATGCTATTGGAAAATAACGGATATAAATATAGCACCAAAGTGTATAAGAATCCGAATGAAAATTGTTATTTAGAAGATGAAAAATCTGAAAACTTTAAAATTGATAAATTATTAGTAAATGCGTCAAAAAGAGGAAATGGAAAAGGGTATCCTGATTTTATAATTTCCATTAACAAAGAAAAACAATTAATTATTATTTGTGAAACAAAAGCAAGTACAAGGTATCATGAATCAAAAGATCATCAAATATACGATAAATATGCTGTTGATGGGGTTTTGCTTTATTCGAGTTTTTTATCTAAAGAATATGATGTGGTTAGTATTGCACTAAGTGGAGAAACTATATCAGATTTTAAAATATCAACATTTCTTCAGTTAAAGGAAGAAAAATCAGCAAGATTATTATCTAATGAGTTAATGTATACTTTTGATGGTATTATGGATTTATATAAAAACGACACAATAAAACAGAGGCAATCTTATCATGAGATACTTGATTATGCCAGAACTTTGAATGAAGAATTGCATAGTATTGATATTCCTCATGATTCTCGTGCTTTGTTAATTAGTGGAATATTAATTGCTCTTCAAGATCAAACATTTGTTAGGTATTATAATTCATATGAAAAACCAATTGATTTAGCACAAAACTTATTTGAAACAATAAATAGGGTTCTATCAAATGATAATATTTCTGGAACAAAAAAAGCAAATATGCTATCAACATATGGTTTTATAACCAGTAATGAAAAACTTGCATTATTGGAGAATATTGATGGACAAAAAAATACAATTTTAAAAGATTTAATAACAGAAATAAAAGAAAAAGTTAAAGATGGATTTTTAGAAAATTATAAATATTATGATGTTTTAGGAAAATTTTATACCGAATTTCTAAGATATGCAAATGGTGATGCATCTTTGGGTATTGTTTTAACGCCAATGCATATTACTGAACTGTTTGTAGATTTGGCGAATGTTAATGAAAATAGCATTGTTTATGACAATTGTTGTGGAACTTGTGGATTTTTAATTTCAGCAATGAAAAGAATGTTATCTCTTACTGATGAGTATGATTTTAAGAAAAAAGAAATGATTTATAATAATCAACTTATTGGGACAGAAGCTGATTCTAAAATGTTTGCATTGGCTTGTTCTAATATGATGATTAGAGGTGATGGAAAATCAAATATCTTTTATGGAGACTGTTTTGAAAAAACAGAAGAAATAAAAAAATTGAAACCAACCATTGGATTTTTAAACCCCCCATATTCTAAAGATAAGAAAAAAGATTCAGATACGGGTAAAATAATAAAAGTTAAAGGCCGTAATGAGTTAGAGTTTATTTATAATAATTTGGAGTGTTTGGAAAGAGGGTCTACATGTATTGCTATTGTTCCTATTAGATGTTGTTTTGAAAAAAATGATTGGAGGAAAAAATTATTACAAAAACATACTCTAAAAGCGGTAATGTCTATGAACCCCGAATTATTTATAAATTCTGATGTAGGAACTGTAACTTGTATTATGGTGTTCACAGCAAAAATTCCACATAAAGAAACAAATATGAAGACATGGTTGGCAGATTGGAAAAATGATGGTTTTAGAAAAAATAAAATTGAAGGTAGAGCGGATTTAGATAACAATTGGTCTAATATTAAGGAACAGTGGCTGAATAATTATAGGGAAAGAATTGATGATAATAAAACATCGGTGCTTCGTGATTTAACGGGGGAAGATGATTGGAGTGTAGAAGCATATTTACCTACTGATTATTCCGATGTAAAACCTTCTTTATTTGAAAAAACGATAAAAGACTATGTTTCATATTTATTCAATACAAATCAAATAGATAATATAAGCAATAAACCAATTTTAGAAAATTATAAAAACAATACATTATGGGGCTTTATTGATTTGCATTCTCTTTTTTATGTTGGTTCAGAATATAAAGATAACGATATAATAACAGATAAGAAAAGTAAAAC
Source organism: uncultured Clostridia bacterium (assembly GCA_934793215.1). Taxonomy (GTDB): domain Bacteria; phylum Bacillota; class Clostridia; order Christensenellales; family UBA1242; genus Caccovivens. The sequence continues at coordinate 26,315 of CAKVOP010000004.1, forward strand.
AAAAGCAGATTTAATGCATTTACCCAATGGAAATTATCCATATATTACGACTTCTTCTGAAAACAATGGAGCAAATGGTTTTTATGATGAGTATTCTGCATTTGGCAATTGTTTAACAATTGATTCTGCTGCCTGTGGTAAATGTTTTTATCAAAATCTTAACTTTTCCTATTCTGATCATGTTGAAAAATTATATCCAAAATTTAAAAATTTTAATGTTTATATAGGGTTGTTTATAGCAACAATAATTAATAAAGAGCATTTTAGATATTCTTATGGAAGAAAATATAACCAAGATAGAATAAGAAACACAAAATTATTATTGCCAATTATAAAAGACGATAATGAAATTAAGCCAAACTTCATATTTATGGAAAATTATATAAAGTCATTAAAATATTCTTCTATAATGATATAAGCTTTGTTAAAATCATCATTTATTGCCTCTCTTTTTGCGATAAAAGAAAAAAGTGACTGAAAAATTTGGCAATAAAATTAAATTTTTAAAAATAATTTATATGGCTAAATCTCTGATAAAATCAGAGGTTTTCTTTTTTTAGGTAAAGAAATTCAATGTAAAAAGTGACTTATAATACCCCTTATATAGAGGAGGTGTTTATGAGTAAGAAGATCGAAAACGGAAGAGAAAAAATGCTTAATTTTTCTTAAGCAGGAAAAGAGGTGTAACAAAATGAAAATAACGGGGCTAAAAGTGGCGTAAATTCAGCATTTCAATTGAAACAGTGTTTTAGCCCCAAGAAACAAATTGTATCATTTTGTTTTACACCCTTTAAAACACAACTGGGAAACCCAGTTTACCTTTAATTAGATATTTATTTAATAAGAAAAAATTTCATTGTCCCTCTAATTGCAATGAAAAGGAAATCTTATATGAATAAAAACATACAAATAATAAATTTACTAAATGGAGATGAGAAAATAACAAAGATTGAAATAGATAAAACTACTTTAGAAATAGGTGCTTATTTTTTAAAAAATATACTTAAGAATTTTTTGAGAGATAATGGAGATATAGAGAAAATTAAAAAAGAATATTCATGTTTTGGCTGGACTTGTGAAAGTGTTTGTGATATGTGTGTTTGTGACGATTCAAAAAGGAGTACAATAAGTGAAAAGTAAAGTGGTAATATATGCAAGATTCAGTTCTCATAGTCAAACCGAACAATCAATAGAAGGACAACTTCGTGAATGCTATGAGTTTGCAAAAAGAAATGATTATGTGGTTGTTAATGAGTATATTGACCGAGCCATTTCTGGTATGACTGACAACAGGCCAGCATTTTTGCAAATGATTGAAGATAGCAAAAAGAAAGAGTTTGAATATGTGCTTGTATACCAACTAGACAGGTTTGCACGAAGCAGATATGATAGTGCAAATTACAAAGCAAAACTAAAAAAGAATAATATTCGTGTAATTTCTGCCAAAGAAAATATAACCACTGATGCAAGTGGAGTTTTGATGGAAAGTGTGTTGGAAGGTATGGCTGAATATTATTCAGCAGAACTTTCACAAAAAGTTAAAAGAGGTATTCACGAAAGCCTGCTAAAAGGCAACTATATTGGTGGATATATTCTGTATGGTTATGATGTCGTGAATAAAAAATATGTGATAAACGAAACCGAAAGCAAGATTGTAAGACAAATTTTTGATGACTATGCAAATGGTATCAAGACAACGCAAATCGTTGAAAATTTAAACAATAAAGGACTTAAAACAAAGCAAGGATTAAAGTTTTCAATTAACATAATTTCTAAAATGCTACGAAACACAAAGTATATGGGTAAATGTATTTTGGACAATGTTGAATACACGAATATATTTCCAGCAATCATTGATGAAAATACTTTTAGAAGGTGCAATTTAATTATGGATGAACACAAACATAGACAAAGAAAAAAGGAAGATGACGATATTTATATTTTAAGTGGTAAATTATATTGTGGGCATTGTGGCAACTTAATGACAGCTGAAACTGGAACAAGTAAAACGGGAGCAATTCATAAATACTATAAATGCTATGGTAAAAAGCGAAAAGTTTGTGATTGCGACAAGAGAAATGTAAGAAAAGAAGATATAGAAAATTTTGTTTTTGAAAAGACAAAGGAATATGTTTTGCAACCAAACATAATTGAACAAATAGCAGATGTTGTTGTAAATAAATTTAATAGTGAAATTTCTGAAAATGCTGTTTTGGGAAGATTAACTGAAGAATTAAAACAAAAAGAAAAGTCAATATCAGCAATGCTAGATGCTATTGAAAAAGGAATATTTACAAATTCAACACAAGAAAGACTTTTAAAATTGGAAAATGATAAAGCAATTTTAGAAGAAAAAATTGCAGTAGAAAGAGCCCATTCGTTAAAACCACTTGAAAAGAAAAATATTGTAAATTTCTTAAAAATATATGCAAGTAAAGATTTTGATAGTGTTAGAGATAGAAATGACTTTTTTAACAATTTTATTTCAAGAGTAAATTTGTATGATGATAGAATTACTATTGTTTATAACACAAGCCTAAACCCAACTGAAGAAATATATAATAAGCCTGATAATGACCCAAATAACAACGACAACAATGGTGGCACTATAATTTATAAAACCGAACTAAACTTTGAGAATGAGCAAGAAAAAAGTCGTTCAAACTCTGATGAGTTCAAACGACTATTGAATGGCGGAGAGATAGGGATTCGAACCCCAGGAGGCTGTTAACCTCAACGGTTTTCAAGACCGCCGCTTTCGACCGCTCAGCCATCTCTCCATATTTGATTGATATCTCTTCATTGAGACAATGTCAATTATACATATTTTTTGCGATTTTGCAAGTGATTTTGTTAAATTTTTATTATTTTATTTAAATTTATACTTTTCCCTGTCGACCATTGCGGTAAATTTTGCTAAAATAGGAATAAAGAAACTTGCTTTAAAATCGTGAGTTCCGCCTTGTACGTAAAAATGTTAATAAGAAAAGATTACAAAAGATTAATTTATAGATTGCACTTTAAACATGTTTTAGTAAAGGACTCGCTATTAAATACAATTTGTGTTATAATATAAAAGAGGTGTGGAATGTGTAATTGATTTAGTCCATTAAGTCTATACGGCTACCACATTAGTGATAAAAATTCTTGGCGAGTAGGGTTGTAAACAACTTGACTTTCGCACATCAAAATTAAGTAGGTAATTTATATTTTCTTTAACAAATTATTTAATAATTAAAAACAATAATTATGAGGAGGGTAAGTGTCTAAAAGCAAAATAGTGAGAATAATATCTGCATGCTTTGTCCTTTGCGGAGGAGGATTGTTGGCGTTAAATAATTCGCCATTTATAGGCACAGCGGAGGAATACGTTTCATTTTATAGTGAGTCTAACGCTCCAATCTTTTATGGTGCGACAAAAATAACTATTGATAAAAATGTCGTTGATGTTTTTGATCCGTTAGACGCTCGTTTTAGAATCTTTGCAAAGGATTTTGAAGATGGAGATTTGACGCCAAGTATACAATGCACTTCAAATAATGTTATTGCCAATGTCGAAGGTGAATACGCTGTCAAATATAAGGTTAATGACTCCCATGGTAACAGCACTGAAATTTCTGTTCCAGTGATTGTAAACGCAGAAGAAAACGGAGTTTGCAAAATTGAAAGAACAATTTATACAATGCCTTCTTTATGGAACATGAGTTTGGTTGGAACAGAGAGGTGCAATAATGGCGATAGCCAAATGATGGGTATATTTTTGCCAAAGGGAAGTAGTGCAAAAGTTAAACTTATTGAAGGCGAGAAAGATTTAAAAATCACTTTTTTCACAAACACACGCAGTCAAAACAGTTTTGCTTCGGTGAAAGCAGGTAAAGACGACTATACTACATTACAAAATTTTAATAATAATATTAATTATGATGGAGTACCTTTGATAACCACGCCACGATTAAATGAAAGTGGCTTGATAGATAAAACATATAAAATAGAGGTTGTTTTTGACAGCACCGTAAAAGAACTTAATTATTATCACTATAAAGATAGTGAAGAGTTATTTGGGACAAAATGGTCTGCAAGCGGTAACTCATTTGGGGTTGTAGACGGTGAGGCGATGATGGTGGTCGTTCCATATTTTGATAAAGATAAAATCTCAAATTATAATGATAATGGCTCGTTTAAATTCCCGATTGGAAGTATTGATGATTTTTTGGAGTACACTCTTGAAGTCGTAAACCGAATGGATAAAATGATTGGCTTAGAGTTTGACGCAAAAAATGCCCTTGACCAAAATTTTAGAACAAAATGTTTAATTGTTGCTGATGCAGGGTATGGTAGTGGAGCCTATTATATGGGAACATTCATAGGAATAAGCAGTGCTTCGGTATCTGCCGCATTTCAATATGGGTGGGGAACCTTGCATGAAATAGCACATGGTTATCAAGGTACGCTTGGAAAGGGGGCGAACAGCAAAGGAAGCCTCTACTTAAATGAAACAGGGAACAATATTCTTGCACACTACATTCAAATGGATAGGACTCTTTACAAAAAAACAGATAGTTATATTGGTTTACTTTCTAGTGCAGAGCAAAAAATGAATGAAAGTCGAAAGTCAAAAGTAAGAGAAGGCAAAACGATTTTTAATAATGATAATGGCACATATACTAACACTCAAGAAAAATTGTACTGCATTGTAAATTTGCTTGATAATTTTGAGGGTTCCGTAACCTATGGCAAACTTTTTAAGTATTTTCGCAAAATAGCTTATGAAAGTGGAGTAAACGCATTTTCTGTTGCTGACATATACGCAAGATTTTTTGCCGATGAATATGGGGCAAATATTATTCCATATTTAAAGTCTTGGACTATGGAAATCTCAAATGAAACTTGCAGGGAGATTATGGAAAAAAATCTGCCAGCATATGTGATTACCGCTGACGGTGTAGGGAATGAAAACCTTGAAGAATTTAAACAAAATAATGATATTACGCTGGATTATGGACTAGTTAATGAAGAAATAGTTAGACAAGAACACATTCAAGGAAACTTAAATTTAAAAATAGAAATAGATGATTTTAGCAAGATAAAAGGTGAGAGTGTGGGACTTTTCTATCAAAGTCATCTTGTAAAAATGGCAGTAATAAAAAATACAGAAGTTGAATTTAAGAATTTGCAAGCAGGAACTTATGAAGTAAGGATGCCAACCATTTATGGATATAATAATTCATTTTGCATGGCGACCATTTGTAATGGCGAAAATGAAGTAACGCATAAGTATTCTCACATAGTTCTTCCTGATTATTCAACAATCACTCATCAAACAAGTATAAGAATTTATGGTGTAAACAATACACTTGGGTACACTTTGGATTTTAACAATAACTATTCAAAGGCAAAAATAACGCTTGGCGCTGCCAATATGGGAAACCTCACAAATTACTGGAAAAACAAGCCAGACGAAACATATATAAAAGTGATTATAAGAAATGACCAAAGAGAAGAGATTTCTGCATTGCAAATAAAGGGTGGTGAATATTTTATCAATCAGCCACTTGAAAATGCAAATGTTGATATCAAAATTGGCTATACAATTATTGTTTCAACTTTTCGTCCCGGACTCGTAAAAGTATATTCACAATTAACACAAAATCAAATTTTGGAATACACAACAAATTCATCTTCTGGTGAAGTGCAAGAGTTGCAAGATATTGAGTTTGAGGTGACTCAATATGGCTTAAAACTATGTGAAAATGGATTTGATGAACGAAAAGTTCTCTATGAAGAAGGAAAGGGGAAAATTGTTAAGATAATTGATGATTATTTACTCACTGCTACCGATGATAAACTAGATAAAAATTATGTTGATGTTGAGAAGAAAGCGGAGGTAATAAATGCCTATGAATATCTTGACGAAGAAGACAAACTTCAATATAAAACTTTTGTCGAAAGAATCAAATCGGGTGGGAAGCCTCAAATAAAATCTCAATGTGAAAAATATGTAGTGAAAAAGAATGCGGACTTTCAAGCGACAGAACTATTTACAATTATTGATAATGAAGATGGAGAAATCGGAATTGATGATGAAAGAGTCTCCATTGAAACAAACCTTGATCTTCAAAGAGAAGGAGAGTATTATATTTTTGTAAGTGTTTGTGACAATGATGGGAATATTTCAACCAAAATGGTTGTTGTTGAAGTAATAAACAGACCTGAAATAGGCATTATTATTGCGGTCATATTGGCGGGTGCTATTGGTTTTGTAGTGGTGGCGTGGCTACTCAATAAAAGACGCCATAAAAAGAAATATGAAAAAAAGAATTAAAAAAGGAATCAAAAATTTTGATTCTTTTTTTTGGTAAAAGTATTAATTTTGCTTCATAAATGTAGCGAATGTGATTAAATCTTTATAACACCTTAACAGTGAATTCGACCGTGATTTTGCCTTGGGCAGGAAGGTCTTCAAGTGCGAATCCAGTTGCTGGGTCAAAGATTGTCTTTTCTACACCATTAACTTTTACGCTGTTTTCAACAAATTGAGTGCCGTTTGGGATTTTGTCTTCAAAGTAAAGGTCAGTGTTGTCAATGGTTCCACTGTTGGTAATTTCAATGGTGTAAACGATTTCGTCGCCACTTTTAACGGCGGTAGTGCTGGCAGTTTTAAGTAGGTAAACTTCATTGTTTAACAATGCAATGCGGGCGGTGTTGGAAGTTAAAGCAAACTGTTTTTCATCTAATGTAAAATTAATAGTTGATGCAAGCGTTATTTCATCAACCTCTGGGTATTCATCGATTAAAATTTTGTAACTAATTTCACATTCTCCACCCAAAGAGCCGACGGTTGCTACAAGGTCAAATCCTGCAATAGGGTCGAGTTCTTCACGCTCCAACGAACCGACCTTGACAGAACCTGCGACAAAACTTGCTCCCGTTGATAGGGTGTCTTGAAAGTGGAAATCTTCAAGGTTTACGTCTGTGTTATTTGTGATTTTGGTCGTTACTAAAATTTCGTCTTTTGGGATAGCCCAATTTTTTTGTGCTTGTTTCTCTACTATAATGTCTGTATCCACTTTGTTTATCCTCTGCGTATTGCTTATGCTTGTTACGCTTACTTTTTCACCCGCTTTATTTTGTATATACGAATTTAGTTGTGCCGAGTTTAGTATAGCCATGCTTTTCTCCTAATTCAGTGTATTCATTTGCTTTCTCAAAGGTTAACATGGTTTACTCATTATACAAATTTCCTTTGACAAAGATAAATAGAAATAGTATAATGTTGCAGAGGTGGAAAAATGGAAGAAAAAAATTATCAAAACAATCAGGCTCAAGAGCCTAAATATTTCAAGGTTTCTAGAGTGCTAGGGTTTTGTTTTATTCCTGTTGCAATTCTTGGCATTGTCTTTCTAGCAGTTGGCTTTGGTGGGAACACGTCATTGTTTGTTCTTGGAAGCATTTTTACAAGTCTTGGCCTTTTCTTGACAATCGCCTTCTTGATGTTTGGCTTTTTGCCAAAAATATCAAAGGCCAATGTTAAGTTGTCTAGATATATTCAACAAGAAAATCGTGCTGACTTGACTGACATTTCGACCGCACAAGCAGACATTCAAAGCGAGGGCTTTAAGAAAGCTGCCCGTGCCGTAAAGGAAGGATTAAAAGATGTTAAATATTGCCAAGAGTGTGGCACTGAAATAGACGAAAACGCGAACTTTTGCAGTAAATGTGGTGCGAAACAAAACTAAAAATTACCCGCTTTAATGAGGTGAGTATAAGCAATCACTTCATGAGCGGGCTTTTTTGTGTAAATATTTAAGAATATAAAACCTTCAAAGTCGTAAGTAGGATACAAGCGAGGCTGTTATTTATAAATATCTTTGAAAATTTTACTAAACCTTTTGGATAACTCCGCAGGCAATTCTTTTCCCAGAATTGCCAGATGGCTGTGAGGTGAAATCATCAGGGGATTCGTGAATAATAACCGAACGACCGATGATTTCACTCACTTTAAAACGATTTGTCGCAGTAACTAAAAACGCATTTCCATCGCATGAAAATATTACAGGCAAGTCACCCTTATGGTTTGGATGCGCGTTCTCGCCATAGTGTTCGCCAGCAGAAGAAAAATTTTCACTGCAATCTCCATTTTGGTGCAAATGAAAGCCGAAAAAATTTGTTGAGGTTTTAGGCAATGAGTGCAAAAGGCAGGTCACTACACAGGCATCGTCAAAATTGTAAAACTGCACCTTCCCACAAATATCAGGGTAACTTTCTCCTCCCTTTACTGTCGCCATGGCACTAGGGGTGGCATTTAAAAGTTTTAATAGCAAATTTTGCGATTCACTTTGATTCTTAAAAAACATAAATCCTCTCTTTGATTTTTATATTCAATTTTTTCAAGTGGGGTGAAAAATAAAAAACTTATTCATAAAAATTGCAAGTTGCCATTGAATATGATATAATCGTTTTAAGGTGGAATATGAGTAAATCTTTGAAAGTTGGAATAATAATCGCGAGCGTGGTAAATGCTCTTTTTTTAGCAAGTTTATTTGTTTGTGTAGGTCTAGGGTATGAAGAGCCTCAATTTTCAATTTTTATAACCTTGTTAATGTTTGCTTTTCACACTGATATAAGAATTTTAATAGGTAGCATTTTTACATTGTTTTTCAAGAAAAAACTTAATATAAACAAAAAATGCTTTAAAGTAGGAGAAAAAGAATATCGTTTTTTAGTTAAATTGGGAGTTAAAAAGTGGAAAGATAAATTTGTGGCTTGGAACAGAAAACAATTTGTTATTGGCAGAAGAGACAATTTATCGCATGGAGTAGAAAGGGCGTTAAGAAACAACATTAGTGCTGAAATCATACATCATATTTGCTTTTTTGCGGGATTTTTAGCGATTTGGATTGGTTGTACTATTTCAATTAGTTCGTGGTGGATTTTTCTTTTAACGGCTATTCTTGCAAGTTTTATTTGCGATCTGCCTCCAATAATGATTCAACGCTATAATAGATATAGATTGCAAAGAGTGAGTACTCACAAAAGGTAAATTTGACAATCATGTAGTAACATGATAATATAAGCATAGAGGAAACAAATGAAAACATTAATAATTTCAATGACTTGTGGTGAAGGACACAACCAAATATCAAAAGGCATCAAAGCAGAACTTGATAGTCGTGGAGAAGATAACAAAATTATACAACTTTATGGATATAGTGAGAAAGAAGTCAAAAGGCAAAATGACTTATTTCTATTTGCAAGCAAATGCATACCGCATATTTATGGAGGCATATGGCACAAGTTGAGGAAAAGGCCTGTTAATAAACCTTCATGGATTGTTCAAATGGCAATCAATCAATGCAAGGATTACATATTGAAAGAAATACAAGAGTATAAGCCTGACAACATAATTTGTACACATACCAACGCAGGTGCGGTTGTTGACTACCTTAAAAAGCAAGGATATTTGAATGGCATAAAAACTTACGGGATAGTTTTTGATTATTGCTTGTGTCCATACTGGGAATTTAGTCGTGAACTCGATTATGTTGTCTTACCAGCAGATTACATGACCGACGCAATCAAAGAACGCGGATTTAAAGATGAACAAATTTTGTCTTTTGGATTACCTGTAGACCCTAAATATACTAAAAGATTAGACAAATTAGAAATGCGAAAAGAGCTTGGACTTGATGAAAACGCATTTGTGATTGTTCTTTATAGTGGCGGGAATTGTTTGAGTGGGGCATACACCCTCATAAAACAACTTGAAAAGTGTAAACAAAAAATTCAAATTGTTGCTATTTGTGGACGCAATAAAAAAGAATATAAAAAGATAGAAAAATACATAAATAAAAAACATGTAAATAATATCCGCCTTGAAGGTTTTTGCACAAAACTTGATATGTATTATTCGGCAAGCGACTTGGTATTTACACGCGGTGGCGGTATGGGGTTGACCGAGCAGATTAATAAGCATATACCATTTGTTTTAAGAGAAAAACTTATTATTAATGAAGATATAAATAAAAAATTGTTTGCTGACATGCGACTGGGGCTTGCGATGGACAAGATTTGTCAAGCACCAAAAATTGTAGAAGAATTGTTAGAAAATTCTGACAAACTTATTTCCATGTCTAAAAAAGCAGAAGAAATTGCAAAGCCAAATTCTACAAAAGATTTAGTCAATTTCATATTGGCTGAAAATAGAAAATAGTTTAAAAAATTATTTTTTTAGATTAAGCAAGTTCAATAATGCTTAAAAACATATTTTTTTAGAGGAGACCTATGAAAACATACTATTATCGCCTGAATGACGAGCCATTTGAAAGTATTAAATCTGGCATGAAAAAGATAGAAATGCGACTTTACGACGAAAAAAGACAATTACTCCATTGTGGAGATGAAATCGTTTTTGTAAAACGTGATGACACTGGCTCGCAAATTACAACTAGGGTTATAGGGCTTCACAAATTTAAAAATTTCGAGGAACTTTATTCACACTTTGATAAAAGAGTTTTAGGCTATCATGCTGACGACAATGCAAGCCCTGACGATATGTCAAAATATTATGAGAAAAGTAAAATAGATAAATTTGGAGTTGTAGGAATAGAAATTGAATTAATAAATAATTTATAACCAAGTTTATAAATTCGTTAATAAATGACGGTAAACAAAAAGCATATTGACTACTCAATATGTTTTTTTAGTGCTATACATTTATGTGAAGGTTTAAATTTTTGTTTTAAATTAATCAAATCATAAAGAACTATTTGCATGCTTCTAAATCTAGAAATTTAAGTAAAAGGTTATTTTCTTTCACTTGAACTTTCTGGGTAAAAATGATTTGCAAGTTCTTGGCAAAGAAGTTCAAGATTTCCCAGTTCATTCAAAGCCTGTGTGTTAGATGTGATAATGCTTTCGTTATATCTTCTTCGTCGCCCGTTAACATTAGCATTTTCCCATGCCGAGTTTTAGGTTATAAACGGCATCTTTGCTTGTAAAATATTTATTAATTAGACCACGCTTGAATAATTACTAAAATGATATTAGCATTATATTGACTACTCAAATGTCAAATATTTTTGCAAGTTTTTGTTGCGAAATAAGAAAAATTTGCTAAAATAAAGGATAATTTTGTGTTTTTTTATTTTTAAATAATTTTTGGAAAATAAAATTTATTATAATAAAATAGAATTTGATTTAAGATAAAAGAATCCTACAAAAATATAATTAAAAATGCAAAACAAAAGAATAAAAATAAAAAATACCATAAAATATATACACCTTTAAAATAAAGGGATAGAATGATATTTAATAAAATAAAATAGAAATCTATATTTTGTTTTAATGTAAATTTTAATTTGTTTTTTGTTGCGATTTTTTAAATATTTAATAAATTGTTTAATCTAAATAATAAACCAAATATCATTTTTTTGAATAAATATTTCTATGGAAAAAGACAGATTGAATTTGTGTGGTGAAGAAATTGTTTCGTTAGGTGGGGCAATAGCACTTGTTTTAGGCAGAAAATACTGTAAAAACGATTTGCGTAAGATAAGGCTGTTGCTTCAAACTATTGCAGGAGGACTTCTTACGATTGAAATCGAGGAGCGTCATTAACAATTAAATTATTTTACATAATAAACATGCGACAACTGAACCCACGAGAGAACAAATAAGTGCGACAGGAATTGCATACAAAAGTTTTTTTACCTTTGTTTGGGAAATATAAACCGTTGTGACATAAAATATGGTCTCACTGCAACCAAGTATCACGCAGGCACATCGAGAGATATATGAGTCGGCACCATACCTAACAAGCACATCATTTAAAAGTGCGTAACTGCCAGAGCCTGTAAAAGGACGCAACAAAACAAGCTCAACAAGTTCGCTTGGAATGCCCAAGAGATTGAAAACTGGGGAGAGAGCAATGGCGAGTAGGTCAGTTATTCCACTTATTCGCAGAAGGGCGACTGCAATCATAATCGTCGCAATGTATGGGAAGATATCCACAACGAGAGGTATTGACTTTTTAGCACCTTTAACAAAAGTGTCATAGCATGGCACTTTTTTGTATTTGGCATAGCAAAAAATCAAGATAAAAATTATTGGAATAATATAACCGCTCATTTTTTCCTCGCTTTTATTTTCTCATGCACTTTGCCAAAAAGTTTTACTAAACAAATGCCTAGCGTAAAAGTGCAAAGTGTGGCAAGTAATGTTGGCAAGATTATATCGCCTGGGCTGGTTGACCCCGCCGATGCACGCAAACCAATCACGGTAGAAGGTAGAAGTTGAATTGAAGTTGCATTTATGACAATAAGCATGATTATTGCGGGCGTGGCAACCCCTTTACCATCATCAAGGCGTTTCATGGCAGAAATGCCCATTGGTGTTGCCGCATTTCCAAGTCCCAGCATGTTGGCACTCATGTTAAGGGCAATCATTTTTTCAGCCTCTGGGTCTTCAAGTTTAAATAGTCTTTTTATAAGCGGTCTCAATAGTTTTGCAAGTTTCTCGCCAAGACCGCTGGCGTCTACAATTTCCAAAATGCCAAGCCAAACAGCATAGACACCACAAAGTTCTATTGAAAGTTTAAGTGCTCCATTGGACGCTTCTATCATGCTACCAAGCACACTTGACGGGTCGCTCCAAAATAAAAAACAGATAGAGCCAAGCATCATAACAAACCAAATTCTATTCATGAGATATTCTATTCCTTTTAAGCATTGTTTAGAAATATTTTCACGGGAGAGGTGTGCAAATTGTTTTTTCTTATAATTTTTTATGATGAAACCCTTAAAAAGGCTAAAAATAATAGATAAATTTGACATTTTTCGGTCAACTGGTTAAAATAAAAAGCAAAGGATAGAAAAATGCTTATAGATACGCATGCACACCTTACGGATAGTGCGTTTAACGAAGATAGAGAAGATGTTGTGAAGAGGGCAAAAGAGAACATGGTCAAGAATATCATAACTTCTGGTTTTAATTTGCCTTCTTCACTGGAAGCAGTTGAGTTTTGTCGTAATCATGACGGGGTTTTTGCTTCGGTTGGAGTTTATCCAGAAAACATAAACGAATTAACTGACGATGAAATGAGCAAACTTGCCTTGCTAATCGACGATGAAAAAGTTGTGGCGATAGGGGAGATTGGTTTACAATATGCTGACGATATGCCTGACAAAAATGCACAAAAGGCGGGCTTTTTAAAGCAAATAAAACTCGCTTATGATAAGAAGAAACCTATTGTTATTCATTGCAGAGAAGCCTATGGAGATACGCTTGAAATTTTAAAAGAAAATAGAAAATTTCTCACTTATGGCGGGACGATGCATTGCTTTGGTGGAAGCGAAGAAGTTGCCAAAGAACTTATAAAACTTGGATTATATATTTCTGTTGGTGGAGTCTCCACTTTTAAAAATGCAGTGAGGCTTCGTGAAGTTATAAGAAGCGTGCCTCTTGAAAGAATTATCTTGGAGACGGATTGCCCATATCTTACGCCTACACCTTTTAGGGGCAAACGAAATAGTCCTGAATATATTCCTCTTATTGCTGAAAATTTGGCACAAATTAAAGGTGTTAGCGTTGAAGAGGTTGCGAGAGTTACCACAGAAAATGCAAGGAGACTTTTTAAAATATGAACTTTAACCATGAATTTAAGAAAAAATTTGGACAAAATTTTATCAGTGATAAAAATCTTTTAAATGCAATAGTAACCGACGCCGAGGTCTCAAACACTGATAGTGTCCTAGAAATCGGTGCGGGAGCAGGCACTTTAACCTCTGCCATTAGCGAGAGAGCGAAAGATGTTGTAAGTTATGAAATAGATGCTTCTTTAAAAGGCCATCTAGAAGGATTAAATCTTCAAAATGTAAAATTTGTTTTTGAAGACGTTATGAAGGTATCTCTTGCCCAGATTGAAAGTGATTTTGAAGGTGGATACAAAATGATTGCAAACCTACCTTACTACATTACCACGCCAATCATTTTTAAGTTTTTAAATGGCTCGCACAAAATTGAAAGTCTAACAATTATGGTGCAAAAAGAGGTGGCGGAACGAATTGTCGCACCAAGTGGAAACAAAGATTATGGCGTTTTGTCTGTCATGATTGCATTCTTTGGTAATGCACAAATAACACGAATTGTTAAAAGAAACATGTTTTACCCAGTTCCAAACGTTGACTCTGCGATTGTCAATATTAAAATTGATAGAGAAAAATTTTCAGGCATTGATGGCGAAAAGTTTTACTCATTGGTTGGAGGGTGCTTTGCTATGCGACGAAAAACTCTTAAAAACAATCTAATTAAATTGCTTGGCTCAACCAATGAAAAGATAAATAAAATTCCTGAAAGCATGCTTTCACTTCGTCCAGAAATGTTAAGCCTAGACGATTTTGTTAAACTTTTTGAAATAATTTATAAATAAATTCTTTCGCATTTTGTTGATATTTGTATTTTTATTTGTTATAATGTAAATAAATAATCTATGAAAAGGGGGCTGTCTTTGTGAATTTATTGAACAAAATGGGCTTTTGGGACAAAGTCGGTACGATTTTTGATGTAATTCCAAAAGTTATTTACTATCTTTATGCTGCCCTCGCTAGTGGCGTAGATGCGCTTCAAGCACTTGTGAGAAAACTTGCTGGGCTTGATAGTTATTGGACTGCAACAGCAGCCGGCGGGGCGAACGCTGTTGTACAACACAGAGATCCACTTTCTGAATTTGTCTATGGAATTCTAGGGGTTGGACAAAGTGCGTCAGTTTATAAAGCACTTAACACTGTCTTTTGGTCACTTGCAATTTTTGGACTTATTATGCTGGTTGTCAGCACAATGATTGCGATTATTAAATCACATTACAACGAAGACACTGGTGCGACAAGCCCTTGGAAATACATATACACTGCCATCAAAGCAATTCTTACTTTCGTGGTAATTCCTGTAGTTGTTGTTCTTGGTATGCAACTTTCAACATTTGCCCTTGACACACTTGATAGAATCATTGCGGGTTCAGCAGGGGAAGGTGCAATCACTGGTATCTATGGTGGTGATGTTGCGACGAAACTCGAGCATGACGAAAACACAAATACTTATGCGCATTACGATTTCTTCGGTGCTAGAGATTATACGACAAGCACACCATTCAGTGGAATGCTTTTCAAGGCTGCGGGTTATAACGCAAACCGTATACGAACAGGCTCATACTCTGTGGGCGATTTAAAAAACTTGACTAGTTCAATCTTCGGTCAAACGAGTGACCAAAGCACGGATTATGCTGCATATCAAGTTGACTATGCTTTTTCAAATTGTTTGATGTTTAAAGATGAAAATAAACCTGAATATCAAACATGGGTACAAGAACTTGATGGAGTCCCAGTTGCTCTCATGGATATTTGGAAGTTAAATAAAGTAAGCGGATTCTCAAAATGGGACGTTTCGGTTGTTTGGCTTTTCTACGACCTTTGGAGATTTAACTTTATTGTAGGGTTTGCTGGAGTGACCACTTGTTTTGGAGTATTAGTTTCCATTGTATTTGGACTCTTAACGAGACTTATTAAAGGTGCAGC
The DNA here is from genome assembly GCA_934793215.1 of uncultured Clostridia bacterium. GTDB lineage: Bacteria > Bacillota > Clostridia > Christensenellales > UBA1242 > Caccovivens. The sequence continues at coordinate 41,881 of CAKVOP010000004.1, forward strand.
ACTATTCCTTGTATTCCCTGCACTCCTAGGTATTGCACCTATGGACAATTTCAAAGCATTTAAATCTTGGGGAACTCAATTCATGCAATTGATCCTTATGGTATTCGGTGCGATACTTGGAATGAACTTGCTACTTTTGGTTCTGCCATATATTCAAAATATAAGTTTCTTTGATCCTAACAATTTTGCGCTTAATGTATTAAATGCCATTATGGACGTCGTCATTTTAATTGTTGGCCTTCAAATGGCAAAAGATTTCATTAATATCGTGAATGGATTTGTCGGTGGATCCGATGCTGTTGCTGCTGGTGACGGTGTAAAAGATAATGCTAAAAAAGCAATGATCTCGGGAGCCAAAACGGCTATTGGCGCTGGCAAGATTGGCGTTGGAGCACTTGCTGTTGGAGCAAAAGGCGTAATTGGCGCTGGCAAGGTGGTTGGAAAGGGAGCCAAAGGTTTTGCGACTATGGTTACAGCCCGAGGAGCCACTGCAAGAGCAGAAAGGCGAGATGCAAGAGCAGAATCTGCTATTGGTGCAGCTGACGAGGCTGATGAAGCATTAAGAAGAGAAACAGAAAGAAACCAAGGTGTCTTGGATTATTATAGAGGCAAAAAAGAAGGCGACGCAGAAAGTGCGGCTTTTGGACGCAGAATTGCAGACGCAGGAGCCCAAGCAAGAGAAAAGGCAACGAATGCAGGGCTTAGTAGCGAGGCGATAGAAGCGAAAGGCAAGGAAGCGGAAGAAAGAGAATTTAAGAAGATATTGAGTGAAAATGATTACGAAAAAGATGCTGCAAGGTTGGCGAGAGCTCAAACTGCCAGTGCAAAAGCTCACAAAAGAGCGGATAAGGCGGCAGATAGTTTGCAACACACGGTTGACGCTCATGGACTGATTTATGAAGACGGGGCTTATAAGCGAACAAAGACGACTGGTGAAGAAATTGGTATTGCAGCGAAAGGCATCTTAAAAGCACCATTCGGCGAAAGAGCGACTTACAGAGTAGACGAAAGTGGCGAATTTGTTAGAGATAGAAATGGTCGCAAGGTTGTAGACAAGGCAGGTTCTGGATTGCTGGGTATGGGTTCTGCGATTGCAAGAGGGCTTGAACCTACAGGTGCAGAAATTGCTGGATTTGGGCAAAAGGTAGGTAAGTCTATTAAAGACTCATTATCTTGGAGTAGCATTGGTAAAAACATTGCTGACGGATTTACCAAATCAGTTAATACTGGCTTCCAAGTTGCGGGCGTAGATAAACTCACAAAAGACCTTCAAGACGTCGGTAAATCATTTAAGCAATCTACATTCAAGACGCCAGAAGCGTTTGAAGGTAAAGAAGGAGATAAACTTACTAAAGAAGTTGCAAAGGCTCAACAACAAAGAGACGAAAAGATGCAATCACTTCTCGAAAAGATTGTCGAAAACACTACACCAAGATCTGGTGGAACAACTTAATACTTTTAAATTTAAAAACGAATTAAAGCAGGCAAGGTCACTATTGATTTTGCCTGCTTTTTGTGTTAAAATATTTTGAGAGGGGAATATGAAGATTTTTAGAAATATCGCGGACGGGTTTGTCAAGTTTATTTCAAATATAAGCGATTCTGTTGGCTTTAAACTTTGTGATGATGTCAAAGATGTCTTTGGAACATTGAAGTGCGTAGGACATGAAGACCAATTAAGTGGTGAGAAATTAAGAAAAAAGTTGGCAAAAGAGCAAATGGAAAGAGACGAGCGTATAATCGCACTTTTAGAGGAGATTGAATCTCACACAAGAGGTTAAAAATTACTTGCATTTTTGGGAAAAAAGTGATAAAATCGCAATGAAAACGGAGGATAAAATGAAAAAGTTCTTTCAAGATTTTAAGAAGTTTATAAGCCGTGGCAATATCGTGGATATGGCTGTCGGCGTTATTGTGGGTAGTGCGTTCAGTGCGATTGTTACAGCATTAACAAATAAAATCATTATGCCACTTATTAATGCACTTCTGTCAATCGGTGGTACAAATGGACTAGAACAGGCATATACTTTCTTACGAAAGGTTTATAAAGCAGACGGAGTTACCGTGGATCTTACTAAATCAATTTACATTGATTGGGGGGCATTCATTACCGCAATTATTAATTTCTTTATCATCGCTTTTGTTCTCTTCAGTGTTTTAAAGGCAGTTATGAAAGCTAATGAAATGTTTAAAGATGCTGCGGAAGAGATGACAAATAAAGAACTTATTGCAGAGAAACTTGAAGTTAGAAAACAAGCGAAAAAAGACAAGGTTAGATTTAAAAAGGCTTGGAAAGCACATCTTGAAGAAAAGAAAGCACTTGCCGAAGCAGAGGCGAAAGCGAAAGCGGAAGAAGAGGAGCGAATTAAAGCCGAAGAGGCGGAAAAGGCAAGGCTTAATTCTACCGAATATCTTCTTGGTCAAATTCTTGAATTGTTAAAAGAGCAAAAAGGTCAAGAAGTATCGCAAGTTTTGGCGACAAATGAGAAAGCGGAAATTTTTAAAGAAGAAGATAGGTAAATGTAAAGATGGGAAAAGGAACGAATAAGGTTAAAGTGTTCCTTTTTTTATTTTGGTTTATTGTTTTAAGTAAAAATAAAAAGATGCAAAATTAAGAGATTGCACTTAATTTGTGTGGTTATAAAAAAATTCATAAAAATATTAAAAAATATTGAAAATTTTGTTGACAAATATAAATAAATTTGGTATATTATTACTCGTAACCTCGGTTGCACACTATGGAAGTTTAGCTCAGCTGGGAGAGCATCTGCCTTACAAGCAGAGGGTCATAGGTTCGAGCCCTATAACTTCCACCACAAATCCGCCTTTGGCGGTTTTTTTGTTTCTTGCAATGCATGCATGAAACAAAACTACACAAAGTGTAGGTGGAAGGCTACAAGGTTACACGAAATGAGTTTTGAGAATAAAATGCATAACCTTATAACTTCCACCAGTAGTACATAAGAGACACTAGTAAACACTATATCTAGTGTCTTTTTTATTCGCTTGTGTTCAGGTTTGTATCAAAAGTTTAGTCAAAACATACTAAAAAGAAGTGGAAGGCTACAAGTTTTTGATTGCAAGTTCTTTTCTTGTTCACTAGGAATGGAAACGAGTTAAAATTTACAATGTTCAATATTTTTATGTGCTTATTGTCGTCAAAATAAAAATGTGCAATTTTATATTATTAATTTTAATCCAATTTACAGTTGAATTCTTTAGGTAGAAGAAAAAGTGGTCGTTGTGAAAGGAATTACAAACAATTAGTTGTTAGAAAGCAAATTATTATTTGCATTTGTCATTAGTGCGTATAAAAAGTAGACAAAAATTTTAGATTTTGTTATAATCATGCCATAGGGGCATTTGGTAATTAATTTAATTAATATATATTAACGTATAAGAAAGTCTAAATTTAAGCAAATTAATTTTATATTTGCCTAAAAGTGAGGTGTTAAATGAAAAACAAATCAAATAGACATCTTTGGGCGTTGTCGCTGGCGGTTATAATGGCAGGGACAGCGTTGCCAATAAGCACCATTTTTTCTCGACAAGATGGACGAGAAAAGGCAAGTGCGTCAAGTGAAGCGTCGATAACCAGAGAGGAACTAAATCTTAACGAAGATTGGCGTTTTGCTTTAAATCTTGAAGAAAGTCTTTCTCCTCAAAAAATTGATTTTGACACTTCTTCGTGGGCAGATGTTAATCTCCCGCATGATTTTTCGATTAATCAAGAGTTTACTCAAAGTGGTGAGGCTGAATCGGGATACCTTCTTGGTGGCACGGGTTGGTACCGAAAAACACTCACTCTTGAAGAGGCTGAACAAGGACAAGAAACTGTTATACTAAATTTTGATGGCTCATACAAAGATACATATGTATATGTCAACGGAGAGTATGTAGGGGAAAACCATTATGGTTATAACAATTTTGCGTTTGACATAACAGACAAACTTGTTTATGACGGGCAGACAAACAATGTGATTGCTGTTAAAGTCGACCATCAAACGCCTTCAAGTCGTTGGTATTCTGGAAGTGGAATTTATAGAGATGTGACTTTAATAAAAACCAATAAAGTACATTTTACTCATAATGCTACGGCCGTAACTACACCTGAAATCAGTTTAGGAAATGGCAAAGTTGATGCACAAGTTACTTTGCAAAATGATTCGCAAAAGGCAAAAGAGGTTATGGTGCTTGTAAGCGTGCTTGATAGTGCTGGCAAAAATGTGTCCGCTATTGCAAGCAAAACGGTAACCATCGGGAAAAACTCGTCTATAACTGAACGTCTTTCGACATTGGTAGATAATCCTACACTTTGGTCAATAGATAACCCTTACAGATATACACTTCACACCGAAATTGTGTATAATGGGCAAATTGTGGACAAACAAGACACAGAGTTTGGTTTTAGATATTACTCTTTCAATGTAGGAACTGGCTTTAATTTAAATGGCAAAAATGTCAAACTAAATGGTGTTTGTATGCATCACGACCAAGGTGCTCTGGGTGCAGTTGCAAATTATGACGCAATTTATAGGCAAATGAGCATTATGAAAAGCATGGGTGCAAATGCTATTAGAGTTACTCATAACCCAGCAAGTAAGACGCTGATTGAAATATGTGATAAACTTGGGCTTTTAGTCATTGAAGAGTTCTTTGATGGTTGGAGCACCGCTAAAAATAGTAATATATACGATTTCTCACAATATTTCAACAAATATATAGAAGCAGAAAACAAGATTCTTGGTGCGAATAGTGGCATGACATGGGCACAATTTGTTATAAAAAATGTTGTGTCTCGTGATAGAAATAATCCGTCAATCATAATGTGGTCGTTAGGTAATGAAATTGGCTCTAACGCTAATTTCCCTAAAATATCACTTGACCTTATCAAATGGACAAAGGATTATGATACAACAAGACCGGTAACAAATGGTGATAATGCACGCTCGGTCGATTCGAGCAACAACAATGCTCAAGTAAGCAAAAACATTCAAAATGCAGGTGGAATTGTAGGCTTTAACTACGCAAAGGGGTCTTCTGGAACAACATTTGATACACTTAATGAATATTATGGCGGGGTTATAAACGGGTCCGAAACCACATCTGCAATTTCCAGCCGTGGAATCTACTCTACAATGTCCACAACAGGTTATTATAAGTCTTCTTATGATAATCAAGCAGTTGAGTGGGGACAAACCGCACATAATGCCATGTTTGATATTATAACAAGAGATTATGTCGCTGGAAGTTTTGTATGGACTGGATTCGATTATATCGGTGAACCAACTCCATGGAATAACACCGCGTCGGCTGGAATGCCTTCCAATGCAGAAACTTGGCCAGCACCAAATTCAAGTTATTTTGGGATTGTGGACACTGCCGGATTTGAAAAAGATACCTACTATTTGTACAGAAGCCAATGGAAGCAAGATGATACAACTTTACATCTTGTTACATCTTGGGATAGTGATAACCAAATATTGAACTCTGGGAAAACTCCAGTTTGGCTTTATACAAACGCACCAAAAGTTAAACTTTTTGTTACTGGAAGTGATGAGGCTGTTGCAACAGCAACAAGAAAAGTGATTGAAACAGCGGCTGGACATAAATATTTTACTTATTTGACTCAATCATTAAATTCTAGCCTTTGCACAACGAGTACGGGAAGTGGCGGATTTTCTTTATATTCAATTTTTAACGTTCAATATACAAAAGGGACTATCTACGCTGTGGCTTATGATGAAAATGACAATGTTATTGAAAACACTGTAGGAAAATCAAAAGTCTCAACGCCAGATAAAGAGAACCTTAAACTTGATGTTTACTCGAACAAAACGCAAATTCTTGCAGACGGGAAAAGTTTGGCGTATGTAACAATAGATATTACTGATAAAGATGGAAATCTAAACACGACAGCATCAAACCTTATTAATGTCAGCCTTGAAGGTGAAGGTGAAATTGTTGGGGTTGACAATGGTGATCAAGCAACAAATGAAAAATTTCAACAATCATCTGTTTTAACGAGTAAGACAACTGCAAATATTAAGGCATTTTCAGGTAAAGCACTCGTAATTGTTCGCTCAACTAAAAATGCTGGCGTAATAACTTTGACAACAAGCGGGGATACTCTTGCGAGTCAAAGTATAACAATCAATAGCGCACAAGTAATTAACGAAGACTTGACAATTACCTCTTATTCATACACAAACAATTTTGTCATGGTAAGCGGACAAAAGCCAATGCTAGATTCTTCGGCGGTGGGAATTCTATCTAACGGGAAGTCACTAAATGGTATAGTGACATGGCAACCCCTTGAAAGCGGATATGAAACAACCGGCAATTATACTTTAACTGGCGAAATCACGTTTGAGGGGTATGAGCCTATTAGTGTAACCGCAACTCTCACAATTTTGGATCAACCTTTTGCACTTCAAAATATCGCACTTGTAACAGAACAAGGCATTGCACCACAACTGCCAGCCACTGTCAGTGGTCTTGATGGAGAAGGAAATGTAATTGGGCAATATGCTGTCACTTGGGACAGCGTGCCAAGGACTAAATTCTCGAGAATTGGGGATATTGTTCGTGTAGTTGGCAAAGCGACTTATCAAGGAATTGAACTTTCAGTATATTGTAATGTTAGGGTTATTGAATCACTCGATAATCCTACCGATTATGTTGACGAAAGCACTGTGCTTTCCCAAGATATTGAGGAAGACAAACAATCGGACAGCCTTGACGCAATTAAAGATGGGAATATTTGGTCTCCAGTTCTTGACACAACAAGCAGTAATGTTAGTGCACAGGAAAAACTGGAACGATGGACAAATTACAACAACAAGAATGTATCACGCATAGCCACGATAACCTTTGAGTTCGCAGAGGTTAAAGAATTCGGGTTTGCTGACATTTACTACTATCTTGATAGCAATTGCAAGATTCCTGCAAACATTAAGTTTTCATATTCGACTGACAATACAACTTTTACAGAAGTAAACGCGGAAGAGTTTGAAAAAGAATCACATAGTTATATAAATGATTCAACTAAAAGCGGATTGCATATTCAATATAAATTTGTCGATAGTGATGGGAACGGAGTTTCTTTCAGCGCTTCAACAATAAAAATAGAATTTACCGCCAAGGTTGAAAACTGGCAAAATCGTTGTGTAGGTATAACCGAGATCGAAATGGGAGTTCTTGACAGGCACGAGCCAAATCTTCTTACTTCTACTGATTTAGGAGGGATTGCGGTTGATAATGAAGCCCTAGAGGGATTTGAACCAAGTGTGCTTTCGTATAACACAGACGGAAAAACATTAACTGCTGTTGCTCCTAATAGCACGGCAGTAACCATTTTGCCTGCAAACAATAATGTTTATAAAATTGTAACATATGCTGAAAACGAATCTAGAAAAATTTATTCGGTTACTGTAAGTGGTGAAGAAAGGTGCAAACACATACACACCGAACTTAAAAATGTAAAATTGCCATCATGTGAAACCGAAGGTTATACTGGTGATACCTATTGTCTAGATTGTAAAAAAGTTGTTAAGTTGGGCTATGCAATTCCTGCACTCGGGCATAACTGGGATGAGGGACAAATTCTAACTCAACCAACAATTTATAGTGACGGGCTTATCAAATACACTTGCCAGAGATGTGGAGATGAGAAAACGGAGGCTATTGCTCACCTTGTTACCGTGCCATCTGTAAACCTTGTTATTACAGAGGGAAGTGAAAGCAATATAACTCTCACTGGTGAATTTGTAGATTATTCACATGTAGAAAGTTACTATACCGTAAATCATAAAGGTTTTATTGTTATTTTAGAACAAATGTTTGACGGCGGAGACCTTAACATGCAAACTAGCGGAATTACAAGAATTCGAGTTGGAGAGATTAATGAAAATGGATACTTCTCGTATGATTATTCTGTGATTCACAGGGCACAAAGATATGTTGTAAGAGCGTTTATGGGATACATTAACAGCGATGGGGAACTTGTCTATATTTATTCAGCAGACACAAAAACAATTTCTCTTATGGACCTTCTTGCTTAACTTAAAAAGCATGCGAAAATTTGTTCGTATGCTTTTTATTTAAACGAAAAAATTATAAGAATAAAAAAATACCATGTAAAATTTGTTAATTTAAGCAATTTTGTAAGTTTAAAGCAAAATAAACATATTTAATTATTAAAATATACATAATAAGTTTAATCATTTGCAAAAATTGTCTAAATAGAGTAAAATTAAATAAATAAAATAATTAAGGAGGCATTATGACCGAGGAGGATAAAAATTGGAACAAAAAACAACCAGTTAAAAATACGCGTAGTAATGTTAAGAGAGAAGTGATAAAAGATGAGAATACGAAATTAGATACAAAGCATGCAGCAACTTCAAAATCTAAAAATAACGCACAAAACAAAACTATAAAAACAGGACAAACAGTGCACTCTCAAAGAATTAAAAGTGATAACGCGGAAGAAACTAAAAATAAGCTTTCAAGTGAGGGAACGACAACCTTGGAAACTGGCGTTTCGCTCAATGCGGGGCAAGAGGAAAATTTGATAACAAACGAAAATCAAGACAATATGCTTGTAAGGCAGATGAAAAACACAACGCCAAATAAAAACAAAAAGAAAATTGGTCTAATTGCTGGTATTTGCACAGCCGTTGCATTTTTAGGTGTAGGTGGAGCGATTGCTGGTGCCGTGCTTGTCAAAGATAAACCTTATTCAATTTCAATAACAACTGAATTTCCAGATTCTGTTAGTGGCGAGGGTAGCAAATATAAAATTGGTGATATAGTCACTTTAAATGCTGAACCTGTTGTTGGTTATATTTTTAAAGGTTGGCAACTAAACGGCGAAATGAAGAGCGAGCAAATGGAATATTCTTTTAAACTTACAAAAGAACTCGCTGGCAACTGGGAAGCAGTATATCAAAAAGTTGACTACACTATTATAGCAAATGAGGGAATTGCAATAGTTGGTTCTCTTACGTGTGCGAACTATCAAGATGAAATCAAAATTTCTGTGGCGGAAAAGACTGGATATATATTAAATAAAGTTTATTATACGATAGATGAAGAAATCCAAAAACATATTTTAACCCGCGAAGAAAACGAAGCTTGGCAATACAAATTTATTATGCCAGCGGGCAATGTTAAAATATTTGCTGAATACTCTGCCATTGATTATGAAATAGTTAATTTATCACCTGACGACATACTTGACCTTCAACTATCTGCTACATATGAAGAAAATGTTTCTATTAGCGTAAAAGTGAAAACTGGTTATAAAGCAAAAGCGTATCTTGTTTACGACGTAAATGGACAGAGTGAAGAGTTTGAGATTGAACTTGATGAAAACCTTTCAGGGACTTTTGTAATGCCTGCTTGTGATGTTTCTGTTGAGGCTAGATATACTGCCATTGATTACACAGTTACAAAGAGCGCTTCAACGAATGGAACTTTTAAACTTGAAAAAATAAAGGATAACATCGCAAGTGAAATCACCGCAAGTGACGACAATGTGAATGTTGAGTATAAACTTAAAATTAGTGACATTACGCCCGATATAGGCTATGAATTAGATGAGATTTTCTATACATTAACAGATAGTGAGTTTCGCTATGCAATAACCTTGACAAATGGAGAGTATATCCTTCAAGGGCAAGCACAAAATATTGAAATACATGTTACCTTTAAGAAAATTGAGTATCAGCTTTCAAAGGGCCCTGTTACCAATGGTTCGTTTGACTTTATCAAGAATGGACAAAATGTAAGCGTCGCAAATTATGGAGATGAAATTACTATTTCTATTACTCCAGATATCGGTTATAAAATTCAAGAAGTTTTAATAAATGGAAGCAAATTAAATCAAATTAACGGGAAGTACTCATTTGTTATGCCAAGCCAAAATGTAGCTGTTGAGGTTCTGTTTGAAAAAACTGAATATTCCATTACTTCGGGCGAAGGAATAATAAATCTTTCTCCTTTAAGTGGTGCTAGTTACGGCGAAAAGGTTACATTTAATGTCGAGAATAAGATTGGAAAAGAAGTTTTCAAGGTGTACTATGTTGTCGCCGGAGATGAAACCCAATACACACCAGTTTTAGACGATGGCACATACTCATTCGATATGCCAAATGGAAATGTCCAAATCTTCGTTTTGTATTCAACAAAATTTTATACTATTGTCAACACTAACAGCAGTTTTATAGATGATTTGGCAGAGAGTGCAACATATGGAGAGACTGTTAGTTTTACGGTTAAAGAGAGACAAGGTTATACATTAACCAATGTTTATTATATTAATAATGATACTAATGAAAAAGTAAATATAAGTGCGACAGAGAGTGGCTATGAATTTGATATGCCGGCAGCGAATATATCGATTTATGCGACCTATACTGCCAAATCTTATAGCATAACTAATTCCAATAGTGAATTTATTAACGATTTAACGAATGCTGCTACATTTGGCGAAAGTGTAAGTTTTATCGTCCAGGATAGAGAAGGTTATACATTATTGGAAGTTTACTATGTTAATAGTGACACCAGTGAAAAAGTGAATATCGAAGGCATGGAAGGATTATATGGGTTTGATATGCCAGCATGCAATATAACCATATATGCAAACTATAGAGTAAATTTTTACAGCATTCAAACATCTAGTATCTATATAGATGATTTGGTAGACAGTGCTAGTTACGGCGAAAATGTTGTATTTACTGTTCAAAATAGAGTAGGGTATACTTTGACAAAAGTATATTACATTATTGATGGTAAAGCAGGTGAAAATGTTTTAAATTTTGTTGAGGGCAAATACTCATTTGACATGCCTGCGGGTAATGTAACCATTTATGCTGTTTATTCAATAAATACATATGGTATTAATACTTCCAGCACTTACATAGAAGAATTAGTGGATAGTGCGACATACGGCGAAGAAGTTTCTTTTACTGTTAGACAAAGAGAGGGATACACTTTAAGAAAGGTGTACTACAAGGTTGGCGACAACAATGATGAGCACATTATTTCACCTATTGACGGACAATATTCATTTAATATGCCTGCTGGGGATGTGGAAATATTTGCGATTTATGCAGTTAACTCTTACTCAATAACAAACAATGCCCCTGAAATTATTGCCGATCTATTTGATAGTGCGACTTATAAAGAAGTGGTTTCATTTACTGTCGAAGATAAAGTTGGATATAATCTTAAAGTGTATTTTAAAGTTGGGGGCGACAGCAAAGAAAATGTCATTGAAGGCGTTGATGGAACTTACGAATTTGTTATGCCTGCACAAGATGTAAGTGTTTATGCAGAATATGAGGTGATTGTTTATAGTGTATCAAAGGCAAACACTGAACATGGTAGTTTTGAGATTTTAAATGGTGCTTTACAAGTTTCTAGTGCGACTGTCGAAGATGCGTTGACTATCGCAAATATAAATGCAGAAACTGGCTATGAAGTCGACGAAGCGTATTATTTATTAAATGGGAATAAGACGATTATAAATTTGCAGGAATCCTCTACTTTTAACATGCCTGCGGGAGATATAGAAATTTTTGTTACTTTTAAATTGGTGGATTATACCTTCACTGTTAGTGAGTATGGTGGCGTGGTTAATATGTCTTGTCAAAAAGCGAACTATAAAGATGGGGTTTCTTTAACACTTACTGCTGAAAGTGATTCCCTTGAAAAATATTATAATTTAATGGTAACTACTGCAAGTGGAAGAAATATTGAGACAACCACCAGTGATGGAGTAGTTTCCTTTGAAATGCCTGCAGAAAATGTGAAAATCAATCTTGAATACTATAAGCGGGTTTATGCTTATGGTACGGGGGCAATATGCCGTGATGGGAACAATGAGTTAAGACCGGGTAAAAATATTACTATTTCTTACACAAATCAAACTAACCATACATTTATTGGTTGGGCAGCAGGAAGTGAAAATGGCTCGATAATAGCGCAATCGACATCATTTACTTCAAGTTATGACGATGGATTAAGAGTAAACAAATTCTATGCTTTAAGTTGTTTAACAGCAAGCATAGTCGCGGGAGTCGAGATTGACGGGCTTCAATATACAATTTATCCAGGGACAAGTCGTGCTGCTGTAACTGGTCTTGCAACCGACAACGCTGGTGCGACTGGCATAGAAATTCCTGAAAGTATAAATTATAATGGGGAAACTTATTATGTTTTCAAGGTGGAAAACAATGCATTTCAAGGAAAAACTTCAATGCGAAATATCAAATTCCCAACAGGAAAACAATTTTCTATAATAGGCGAATATGCTTTCAGCGAGTCTGGTATCGCAAGTGCTGATTTGTCTTACGGGGTAACGGCGATAGGCAAGTATGCTTTTTATAAGTGTGCAAATTTAATTTCTGTGGATTTAAGTAAAATTCAATATAAATTTACGATTAATGAATATTTATTGGCGAATTCAACAAACTTAACGACGATTAAACTCCCTTATCTTATCTCCACAATTTCTTCAAGGGCGTTCGAAAATTGCACCTCTTTTAAGGGGAATGTCACAAATGAAAACGGAGATGTGGTGTTAGATTTGAGAGGATATAAATTATTAACTACTATCGCTGGACAAGTATTTAATGGCTGTTCTCAAATTACAGAGGTTTATTTCCCACTTCAAAACTGCTCGCTTGGAGATCAAGTGATGGCAGCATGTACATCTTTGGTTAAAATAGACTATGGTGCTTGTACCGCCAATCAAAGAGGTCTTTCTTCTGTTAGAGATGATGTTTCAAATGGTAAGACTGTTAATGTTTATATCAGGGAATCTTCTCCTGCAATAAATAATGCTGCATTTAATGGTGCTTATATCACTAATCTCTACATTGAAAGCACTGCGGTTTATGCTCAAATAACATCGGCTAGTTCACTTTTTTCAACGGGCTGGAATACGTCTGGAAGAATCACAAATATCTTTATTAGAAGCGACATTGTTGATGCAGACACGACAGATGCCGGCGCAACATTTGGGAATAATTACCTCAACGACTCGACTGTTTTCAATATTGAAAGAGTAGAGGTTGATGGGGTAGAATTTGTAAAATATACAAAAATTTAGAGAATTTGCTTAAAAATTTAAAAAATAGATTTATTTTATTCAAAATAACTAAAAAGGTATTTGTTAAAATGTAAATCAAATAAAATAAAAAAGACTGGCATGGCGTCGGTCTTTTTTTGATGCGATAGTGAAAACTGGGTGTTTTTGTTAAGAGCATGGTGGGAAAAATTACTGGTGGAGTGCGAGTAAATTGGGAATAGAATTGGTAAATCATTAAAAATTTTTTAGGTTAAATGTTGTGTCGTTATTTTAGCCTTGGTGTATTAAAAATATAATTTAAATTAACAACCTGCAAAATATTCAATATAATGTTTTAGAGGGGAAAGGAGGGGGTATGCCTTGTAACTTAAATTTTAATCAATGCAATTTTGGATTATACTATCCACGTCCAATTTTTAATTGTGCCAATAGGGTTTTAGGATTATTAAATCAAAGCGGGACAGTGGTGGTAAATCCCACTTAAATTATAAGTGAAAAGATTAATTCTTATAAGATGGGGATAAATAATGGGCACAACTTGTTGGCAATCGAAGTGGCGATTTGGGTTTTTGTGGCTAAATGATTAAACGAGAAAATATTACAAATAATTAGGAAATATCATGTTTTTAACGGCAAACATCGTGTTTAACATGAATTTTGTCGTTTTTTGTTTAAATTAAGGATAAGATAAAAAGGTGAAATTTTCGATAATTTTTTTTAAAAATGCTTGTAGTTTTTAAAATTTTTAGTATATACTACTTGTAAGAGGAGGACTTATGCAAGGAAGTATCACTTTTGAAGATGTTAAGAACGCGTTTTGGGATTGGCAATGCTGGTGGATTGTGGCAAAGTCCACCGGTGAAATAGAGGATATGAGAGCTGTAACGCTTGCAGGACTTAATTACACTGCAATTTGTGAAAAATTTATTGCGCAACATAAAGGAATGAGTTTAGATGAAAGGCAAATGTTTGAGTCTTTCATTGTAAAATATAAAGAGCTGGCCCGTGAAGAAGACGGAGAAGAGGTCGAGGCTGAAATATAAAAATGGCTAGTATAAAAGTTAGAGGTATTGTCCTCGGCGGAACAAACTATAAAGAAAAAGACAAATTAATAAAACTTTACACTCTCGAAAGAGGAAAGATGACTGTCACGATGCGTGGCGTGCGTGGAGATAAAGCAAAATTAAAGGTTGCGAAAGAAATCTTTTGTTTTGGTGAATACATAATTGAAGAGGGCAAGACAAATATAGTCACTGCCGTTGACGTGATAGATAGTTTTTATACACTTTCAAAAGATATTGTTAAATATTATGAAGCGTGTGCAATTTTAGATATTGTGGACAAGTTTTCAACCGAATCTAATCCTCGTCTTTTTGTAGAGGTTGTAAGGGCGATGAAGTCGCTTGCATATGATAATTTGCCAAAATATTATGTAATTGACAAGTTTTTGCTTGATTTTTTAAACAATATGGGATATTTTTTCATGACGGACAAATGTTCGTCCTGTGGAGCAACTCTTTCTGGAAGATATTTAAATCTTGATTTTGGAGAGATTGTATGTCCGGCTTGTAAAACGGCTACTTGTATTCCAATAAGTGAAACCTGTTATGGAGTGTTTAGACTTTTAAGTCAAACAGAGTATGAAAAACTTGGTTCGGTGAAGTTTGGTGGTATGGGAGAGGCTCAAGCTTTTAATGTTCTTGCAAAAGATTACGAGTGGAGAACCGGTTATCAAGTTTTAAACATAATTTAACAAAAATAGTGAAAAAACGAGAAATAATCTCGTTTTTTTGTGTTTTTAAGCGTATTTACGGTAAAATTCCTTATTTTCCCTCTTTTTATGTATGCTTATTTGCCTAAAATTATTTTTTTTGTTATTTAAACTCAATAATGTTAAATTAATAAAAAAGACCTAGAAATTTGGAGTTGTGCACTTTGATGGTGCATTATTCAAAATGGATTAAAGAAGTAAAGATAAACCTTAAATTGATAGATGCATGGGGTTTGGTGGTGGGCATCTTTGAAAGTGCTATTATATAAATAAATAAATATACTGCAAACTTGAATCAATATATAAAGGTGGCATTTAATGTTTCGCGTGGTTTACTATAAGAGGGGTAAGGGCTTAAAAAAAGATTAAAAAAGTTTCCTAAAAGCCTTGACATATTTTGCGAATTTTGTTATCATAGTATCGCTGTGAATAATGGGTTGAAACATAAGGTTACTTTGATTACCGGCAATCAAAGAGAATTTATGTGGACAAGTTCGTGGCAAAGACCGCGAGCGACTAACCAATAAATCACATTTTTTAATGCTCCACAGCATGACACACTAGGGCGAGTGTTCCGTGTGTTAGAGCAAAATGTCGATAGGTTAGAATTGCTATTACAGGAGGTATGTTAATTAATGGCAACACAAGTTATTAGAATTAAATTGAAGGCCTTTGAACACAGCCTTATTGATGAAGCTTGCAGAAGAATCATTGATACTGCTGAAAAGTTCGGTGCTAAGGTCGCTGGCCCAATTCCACTTCCAACAGACAGAGAAGTGGTAACCGTTATCCGTTCACCACACAAATACAAAGATAGTCGTGAACAATTCGAGTCAAGAACTCACAAAAGACTAATTGATATCTACTCACCATCTGCAAAGGCTGTTGACGCTCTTATGAAGATCGACTTGCCAGCAGGCGTTGATATCAAGATTAAACTATAATAGGAGGAAGACATAACAATGAAAAAAGCAATTATTGGCAAAAAACTTGGAATGACACAAGTCTTCACTCCAGATGGCGTGGTTATCCCAGTTACAGTTGTTGAGGCAGGTCCATGCCCAGTTGTTCAAATCAAAA
The DNA here is from genome assembly GCA_934793215.1 of uncultured Clostridia bacterium. Classification (GTDB taxonomy): domain Bacteria; phylum Bacillota; class Clostridia; order Christensenellales; family UBA1242; genus Caccovivens. The sequence goes on from CAKVOP010000004.1 coordinate 57,831, forward strand.
ACAACGATAAAGATGGATATGAAGCAGTTGTTGTTGCATTCGACAAGCAAAAGGCTCAAAGAGTAAACAAGCCTATGACAGGTGCTTTCAAAAAAGCCGGTATTGATACTTACAGAATTTTGAAAGAACTTAAATTTGACAATGCAAACGAATATACTCTTGGTCAAGAAGTTAAAGCAGACATCTTTGCCGAGGGAGACAAAGTAGACGTTACAGGAACTACTCGTGGTCGTGGCTTCACTGGTGTTATCCAAAGATGGAATCAACACAGACTTAAAATGACTCATGGTGTTGGACCTGTTCATAGAGAAGTCGGCTCTATGGGTGCAAACTCAACTCCATCAAGAGTTTTCAAAAACAAGCATATGCCTGGACACTACGGAGTTGAAAGAGTTACTGTTCAAAACCTTGAAATTGTTAAGGTTGACAGTGAAAGAAACATTCTTCTCGTTAAAGGTTGCATTCCTGGACCTAAAGGTGCAGTTGTAACTATTCGTGAAGCAGTTAAAGGCAATTAAAGGAGACTAAAATGGCAAAAGTTAAAGTTTTTAATATGCAAGCCCAAGAGGTTGGACAGATTGACCTTGCTGACGAACTCTTTGGGGTTGATTACAACGAAGCCCTCATTCATGAGGTTGTAGTTGCTTACAACGCTAACCAAAGACAAGGCACTAAATCTGCTCTCACAAGAAGCGAAGTAAGAGGTCACGCTAAAAAACCATGGCGTCAAAAAGGGACTGGTAGAGCTAGACAAGGTTCTACAAAAGGTCCACAATGGACAGGGGGCGGAGTTGTATTTGCTCCAAAGCCAAGAGATTTCTCTAAAAAGGTTAACAAACAAAAGAAGAGATATGCTCTTTTAAGTGCATTAAGCACAAAACTCGCTCAAAACGAACTTGTTGTTGTTGACAAATTCGCTTTTGAAAATCCTAAAACAAAAGAGGCTAAAGCATTTGTTGATGCTTTCAAATTCCAAGGTTCTGTTTTAGTTGTTAATGGAGAAAACGATAAAAACGCTCTTCTTGCAACTGCAAACCTTCCATGCCTCGACATCGAAACTGTTGATTCTTTGAATGCTTATGAAGTTGTTGCAAACAGAAATATCGTTCTTACTGAATCTGCAATCAAATCTATTGAGGAGGCATACGCAGAATAATGGAAGCACAAAAAATCATTATAAGACCACTTCTCACTGAGAAAAGTTATGCTGGAATTCAAAACAAAACTTACACATTTGTTGTAGCAAAGAATGCTGGCAAAATCGAAATTAAAAAAGCCGTTGAAGAACTTTTTGGAGTTCAAGTGGCAAAAGTTAACACAATCACTGTTAAGGGACACAAAAAGTCTCAAAACACCAAGGCTGGAAGAACAGTTGGAAAAACAAGCGACTTTAAAAAAGCTATTGTTACTCTTACTGATGCGTCAAAATCAATCGCATTCTTCGACAGTTTATCTTAATAGGGAGGTAAATAATGGCAATTAGAACACATAGACCAACTTCTGCTGGAAGAAGATTTTATACTACCTCTTCCTATGAAGAAATTACTAAAAAAACTCCTGAGAAATCACTTCTTGCTAAAAAAGATAAAAACGCTGGAAGAAATGCTCAAGGAAAGGTTACTGTTAGACACCAAGGCGGTGGAAACAGACAAAAATATCGTATCATTGACTTTAAAAGAAATAAAGACAATATCCCTGCAACAGTTGTAGGAATTGAATACGATCCAAATAGAACCGCATACATCGCACTCTTAAACTATGCAGATGGCGAAAAGAGATACATCATCGCCCCTGTTGGACTTAAAGATGGCGACATTGTTATGAGTGGAGAAAATGTTGAAATCAAAGTCGGAAACAATCTTCCACTTGCTTCAATCCCAGTTGGTTCTCTTGTTCACAATATTGAACTTGAACCTAACAAGGGTGGGCAACTTGCTCGTTCAGCAGGTGCAGAAGTTCAACTTATGGCTAAAGAAGGAAAATATGCAACTCTTCGTCTTCCAAGTGGTGAAATGAGAAAAGTTCTCCTTACTTGCAGAGCAACAGTTGGAACAGTTGGAAATATCGACCATGAACTTGTTTCTCTTGGTAAAGCAGGAAGAAAGAGACACATGGGCGTTAGACCATCAGTTCGTGGTGTTGCTATGAACCCTAACGACCACAAACATGGTGGTGGTGAAGGTAAGAGCCCAGTTGGTATGGCTTCTCCTGTTACTCCATGGAACAAACCTGCTCTTGGATATAAGACAAGAAAGAGAAAAAATCGCTCTAACCGCTTGATGGTTAAGAGAGTTAATTAGGAGAGAATAATATGAACACAAAAACAGTTAAAAAACCTTATGTTCATCCAAGTCTTGTTAAGAAAGTTGCAGAAATGCAGGCTTCTGGGGTTAAAAGACCTATTAAGACTTGGGCAAGATCATCTACTATCTATCCTGATTTCGTAGGATTCACATTTGCAGTGCACAATGGAAAGAAACATGTCCCTGTATATTGCACAGCAGATATGGTAGGACACAAACTTGGAGAATTCGCTCCAACAAGAACTTACAAGGGACACACTAAAAAGTCGGCAACAGCAACAAAGGCTGGTAAATAGAGGTAAACAATGGCTACAAGAACTAGATTAAAGGCAGAAAAAAGAAATTCTGCAAAGAAATACCCTCATGCAGAGGCTAAGTATGTTAGAATTAGTCCATCTAAAGTAACATACATTCTTGACCTTGTTCGTGGAAAGAAAGCAGAAGAAGCCGTTGCAATTTTAGAGAATATGCCTGATAAGGGTGCGTTTGAAGCGCTTAAAGTTCTCAAAAGTGCAATTGCTAACGCTGAAAACAACATGGGCAAAGCTGTTGATACTTTATTCGTTAAAGAAACTTATGTTACAAGCGGACCTCAATTCAAAAGAATGTCTTGCAGAGCAAAAGGTTCTGGAAATGTTATACTCAAAAAGACTTCACACATCACATTCGTGCTTGATGAAGTGGTAGGAGGCTAAGAATGGGACAAAAAGTTAGTCCAGTGGGACTTAGATTAGGTATCAATAAAGATTGGAACTCTACTTGGTATGCCGATAAGCAAACTTTTGCTGCAAACCTTAAAGAGGACCAAGAGGTTAAGTCTTTCCTTCGCAAGAAATATAAAGCTTGCTCAATTTCAAACATCACTATTGAAAGAACAGAAGGAAAACTTATTGTTAATATCTTCACTGCTAAACCTGGTATGATTATCGGTACAAAGGGTGCAGGAATTGAAGAAATTAAAAAAGAAATCGCTCAAAGAGTTAGACCTGTTAAACTTTTGCTTGTAAATGTTAAAGAAGTTAAAAGACCAGACCTTGACGCAACACTTGTTGCTGAAAGCATTGCTCAACAACTTGAAAAACGTGTTGCTGCTAAAAGAGCATTAAAACAAGCAATGGAAAGAGTTATGAAAGCTGGTGCAAAGGGCTGCAAACTTCAAGTAAGTGGCGTTCTTGCAAAAGCAAATGAAAAATCTCAAATTGAAAAACAATTTAGAGGAAGCGTTCCTCTTCATACTCTTAGAGCTGACATTGATTATGGTGAGGCTGCTGCTTACACTATGATTGGTAAAATCGGTGTTAAATGCTGGATTTACAAAGGTGAAATCCTTGGAAAGAGAACATCTGACCAAAAAGGAGGACAAGAATAATGTTAATGCCTAAAAGAGTTAAAAGAAGAAGAGTTCATAGAGGTAGAATGACTGGTAAGGCTACAAAAGGCAACACTCTCACATATGGAACATATGGAATGATTGCAACAGAGCCATGCTGGATTAAATCTAACCAAATTGAAGCTGCTCGTATCGCTCTTACTAGATATACAAGAAGAGATGGTAAGGTTTGGATTAAAATCTTCCCAGACAAGCCAGTTACAAAGAAACCTGCTGATACTCGTATGGGTTCTGGTAAAGGTTCACCTGAATTTTGGGTTGCAGTTGTTAAACCTGGCAGAGTGCTTTTTGAAATCGAAGGCGTAAGCGAAGATACAGCAAAAGAAGCACTTAGACTTGCAGGACACAAACTTCCTTGCAAAACTAAATTTATTAAAAAAGAAGTCGAAAAAGGTGGTGTGAAAGATGAAAACTAATGATATTAAATATTTATCAGTTGAAGAACTTAATGCCAAATTGAAAGAACTTAATAGCGAATTATTTAATCTTCGTTTCTCTCATGCTACAAGAAGCCTTGCAAATCCTATGGCTATTCACAATGTTAAAAAGGATATTGCAAGAATTAAAACTATTTTAAGAGAAAGACAGCTCGAAGGAGGAAACGATGGAAACAATTAGAAATTCAAGAATCTCTCGTATTGGCGAAGTTGTAAGCGCTGGAAAGATGGACAAAACTGTTGTAGTTAAAGTCGTTTCAAGAGTTAAGAGTCCTATCTACAAAAAAGTTGTTCAAAAGTCGAAGACATTCAAGGCTCACGATGAAAACAATGAATGCGGAATTGGTGATACAGTTCGTATTATGGAAACTCGTCCACTTTCAAAGGACAAGTATTTCAGAGTTGTTGAAATCATCGAAAAGGCTAAATAATAAGGAGGAACAGTTATGATTCAACCACAAACAAGATTAAAAGTTGCTGATAACACTGGTGCAAAAGAAATTATGTGCATTAGAGTACTTGGCGGTTCTTTTAGAAGAAGTGGAAACATCGGTGACATTATTGTTGCTGCCGTTAAAAAGGCTATCCCTGGCGGAACAGTAAAGAAAGGTGATGTTGTTAAAGCAGTTATTGTTCGTTCTTCAAAAGGCCTTAGAAGAGCAGATGGTTCTCACATTAGATTTGATGATAATGCTGCGGTTATTATTGATAACCAAAAGCAACCAAAAGGAACTCGTGTGTTTGGACCTATCGCAAGAGAACTTCGTGACAAGGGATATATGAAAATTATTTCTCTTGCACCAGATGTAATTTAAAAGGAGCACGTAATGAAGATGACAGTTAAAACAGGCGACACAGTTGTTGTGCTTGCTGGAAAAGACAAAGGTAAGACAGGAAAAGTTACCGCTGTTAGCGCTGATCAAGGAAGAGTTATTGTTGAAAACGTCAATGTTGTAAGCAAACATCAAAAGCCAAGATCACAAGAAGACAAAGGCGGAATCATCAAAAAATCTGCTCCTATTGATGCATCAAATGTTCAAGTTGTTTGCCCAGTTTGCGGAAAAGCTACAAGAGTGGCTCACAGCGAAGTTGATGGCAAGAAAGTTAGAACTTGCAAAAAATGCAATGCTTCTCTTGACAAAGCATTCGTAAAGAAAACAACAAAGAAAGCAGAAAAACCTGCTACCGAGAAAAAAACAACAAAAAAGTCGACAGCAAAAAAGGCTACAAGTGAGGAATAAACCATGGCTAAAGAACAAAATAGAATTTTAGAAAACTATAAAAAAGAAGTTGTTCCTGCCCTCATTAAAGAATTTGGATACAAAAATGTTAACGAAGTTCCAAAACTCGTTAAAATTGTACTCAATATGGGGCTTGGTGAAGTTAAATCAAACTCAAAAAGTTTCAACATTGCTGTTGAAGAACTTGCAGTTATCGCTGGTCAAAAGCCAGTTGTAACTACTGCTAAAAAGTCTATTTCTAACTTCGCAGTTAGGGAAGGACAAAAAATCGGTGCAAAAGTTACTTTAAGAGGGGATAGAATGTATGAGTTCTTTGATAGACTCACTGCAATCGCTCTTCCAAAGGTAAGAGATTTTAGAGGAATTTCTGACAAGTCATTTGATGGCAGAGGAAACTACTCTATGGGAATTAAGGAACAACTTATTTTCCCTGAAATCGTATATGAAAAAGTCGAAAAAATCAGAGGTTTTGATATTACTTTTGTAACAACTGCAAAAACCAATGAAGAAGCAAAAGCACTTTTGAAGGCACTTGGATTGCCTTTTGCTAAATAGGAGTTTCATTATGGCTAAAAAAGCATTAGTTGAAAAACAAAAAAGAACACAAAAATATCAAACCAGAGAATACACAAGATGCTCACTCTGTGGAAGACCACATGCAGTTCTCAGAAAATACGGAATTTGCAGAATTTGCTTCCGCGAACTTGCAAATAAGGGTGAAATTCCTGGTGTAAAGAAAGCAAGTTGGTAATTAAGGAGGAAAAAATGTTAGTTACAGATCCAATCGCAGATATGCTCACTAGAATTCGTAATGCTATTTCAGCAAAACATGAAGATGTAAGCATTCCTGCATCAAATGAAAAGCGTGCTATCGCAAAAATCCTTCTTAATGAAGGCTATATCGTAAGTTACGAAGAAGTTGAAGAAGCTGGCCACAAAAACATCGTAGTCGTTTTGAAATATGATGAAGAAGGCGAAAGCGTTATTCAAGGGCTTAAAAGAATTTCTAAACCTGGTCTTCGTATCTACGCTCAAAAAGATAAACTTCCAAGAGTTATAAGCGGACTTGGAATCGCAATCATCTCAACAAACAAGGGTATTGTTACTGATAAAGAAGCAAGAAAACTTGGAGTTGGTGGCGAAGTTCTCGCTTATGTATGGTAAGGAGGAATTTATGTCTAGAATTGGTAAAGAACATATTCTTATGCCTGCTGGCGTAAGTGCAAAATTTGAAAATGGACTTCTTACTATTAGTGGGCCAAAAGGAACATTAACTCAAGAAGTTAACGCTGTAATCACTGCAAAAATCGATGGACAAACTCTTTCTTTTGAAATTGCAAAAGAAACTGCAGAGTCTAACGCTATGCATGGTCTTTACAGAGCGCTTGCTCACAACATGGTTGTTGGCGTAAGCGAAGGTTTTAAGAAAACACTCCTTATCTCTGGTGTAGGTTACAAAGCCAGCGTTAATGGAAACAAACTTGTCATGAACCTTGGATTATCTCACCTAGTTGAAGTTGCAATCCCAAGTGACATTCAAGTTGTATGTCCATCAGTTACAGAAGTCACAATTACTGGAATTGATAGACAAAAAGTTGGTCAATTCGCATCTAACATCAAAGATATTAGACCAGTTGAACCATATCACGGCTATGGAATCAGATACTCTGACCAAGTAGTTGTAAGAAAAGTCGGAAAAACAGCCGGTAAAGGCAAGAAATAGGAGAAACCTAAATGATTAACAAAACAGATAAAAACACAGAAAGACTTGTTCGTCATAAAAGAGTTAGAACCAAAGTTTCTGGAACAAGCGAAAGACCTCGTCTTTGCGTATACAGAAGTTTGAGCCAAATCTATGCTCAAATCATTGACGATACAAAGGGTGCAACTCTTTGCTCTTGCTCAACTCTTGACCCAGAAGTTAAGAGTGCACTCGCTGGAAAGAGCAAATCTGAACAAGCTAAACTTGTTGGAGAAACTCTTGCAAAGCGTGCTCTTGCAAACAATATCAGTGAAGTTGTTTTTGATAGAGGTGGATATATCTATATCGGTCGCGTTCAAGCTTTAGCAGAAGGTGCTAGAGAAGCTGGACTTAAATTTTAGGAGGAAATCATGACAGAAAACGAACAAGTTGTAGAACAAGTTAGTGCTGAAAATACTCTTGAAGTTGAAGCACCAAAAGGTAAAAGACCTTTTAACAAAAACAGAGGGGATAGAAAAGATAGAGCCCCAAGAAAAGAAGCTAGTGAATTCGACAAGCGCGTTGTTTGCGTAAGAAGAGTTACAAAGGTTGTTAAAGGCGGAAGAACTCTCCGTTTCTCAGCACTCGTTGTTGTTGGTGACGGAAAAGGCAGAGTTGGTCTTGGAATTGGTAAGAGCAAAGATGTTTCTTCATCAATCGAAAAGGCTACTACTATTGCTAAAAGAAACATGAAACTTATCCCTATTGTTAACGGAACTATCCCACATGAAAACATGGGTAAATTCTCATCAACAAGCATTCTCTTGTTGCCTGCTCCTGAAGGTACTGGGGTTATTGCTGGTGGTTCTGCTCGTGCAGTTATTGAACTTGCTGGGGTTAAGAACATCGTTACAAAGACTCATGGTTCTTCAAACAAAATCAACTGCGTTAAAGCCACAATGAACGGACTTCTCTCTTTGAGAACAAGAGAAGAAATTGCTCGTCGTCGTGGAAAGACCGCAGAGGAAATTTAAGGAGGGCATCATGGCAAAAAAAGAAAAAATGCTTAAAGTTACTTGGGTAAAAAGTTGTATCGGTTATAATGGCAAACAAGCTAAAATGATTGAAGCTCTTGGCTTTAAGAAACTTAACCAAACAAGAATGCTCCCTGATAACGATTCTATTAGAGGTACTCTTCACCACATCGCTCACCTCGTTAATGTAGAAGAGGCATAAGGAGGAAACATGAAACTTGAAAATTTAAAACCAGCAGAAGGTGCCACAACCAAAAAGGTTAGAGTTGGTAGAGGCATTGGAAGCGGAATTGGTAAAACTAGTGGAAAAGGTCACAAGGGTCAAAATGCTCGTAGTGGTGGTGGAGTAAGACCTGGATTTGAAGGTGGCAATATCCCTATGATTAGAAAAATCCCAATGCGCGGATTTAACAACAAAAACTTTGCTAGAAGATACGCTTGCGTTAATGTAGGCGACCTTGAAGCATTTGAAGCCAACGCTGTTATTGACCAAGAACTTCTTTATACAACAAGATTCATTGGTAAGCGTTCAGAGTATGGACTTAAAGTTTTGGGTGATGGAGAAATCACAAAACCTATTACTGTTAAGTGCAACAAAATCACAAAACAAGCAAGAGAGAAAATTGAAAGAGTTGGTGGCAAAGTAGAGGAGTTATAATATGTTTAAAACGATTAGGGACGCGTTTAAGATTAAAGAAATAAGAAACAAAATCTTGCTTACACTTCTGTTCTTATTTATTTATAGAGTTGGCTGCTGGATTCCTTGCGTAGGATTTAGCAGTTCTATCTTGAACACTTCAAATAATTTTGGTTTTTTTGAACTTATGAATATGGTGAGTGGTGGTGCACTTAAAAACTGTTCATTTCTTGCATTAGGTGTTTCACCATACATCACAGCTTCAATAGTTATACAACTGCTTTCTGTTGCAATCCCTGCCCTTGAAAGATTGACAAAAAGTGGTGAAGACGGAAGAAGAAAAATCAATCTTTATACTCGTATAGCGGCTCTCGTTTTAGCAGTTGCCCAATCAATTGGTATCGTTGTCGGTTATGCCGGTAGCGCACTTGATCCAAACCTTACAAATGTTATGCCATCTTGGGTCGTAGGAACAGGTGTCGTTCTTATGCTCACAGCAGGTTCAATGTTTACAGTTTGGATTGGTGAAAGAATTACAGACCTTGGAATAGGAAACGGCACAAGCCTTCTTATCTTTGTTGGTATCCTTTCATCAGCAGGCACTGCGGTTTCACAAATTATAAAGGCTTGCACTTCAAATATTAACTATATTTGGTATCTCATTTTGTTCTTTGTTGCAATTGTTCTAATTTTTGCTCTTATCGTATTTATGGACGGTGGAGAAAGGAGAGTTCAAGTGCAATATGCCAAACAAATTAAAGGCCGAAGAATGATCGGTGGTCAAAGCAATTATATTCCTATCAGAGTAAATGCTACTGGCGTTATGCCAATCATCTTTTCAAGTGCACTTTTAACATTTCCACAACTTTTAATTTCTATTTTCTGGCCAAAAGTTACATGGTATAGTGACTGGCTTGGAACAAACTCTTGGCTTTACATCGTGCTTACTTCAATTTTAATATTAGTATTTGCTTTCTTCTACTCAAAGATTTCCTTTGATGCAGACGATGTAAGCAGAAGAATACAACAACAAGGTGGATTTATTCCAGGTGTTCGTGCTGGTAAACCAACAGCAGAATATTTGGGCAAGATCTCAAACAGAATTACTTTGTTTGGAGCGATCTTCCTTGCAATAATCGCCCTTATTCCTTCACTTGCCTTTAAAGCAATTGGAGATTTCGCAGGGGCAGCTATTCTTATCAATGCTTTCAGTGTAACTGGACTTATGATTGCCGTTTCGGTTGCTCTTGAACTTGATAAGCAACTTTCAGCTCAAATGTTTATGAGAAATCATAAAGGATTTTTGAGTTAAGATCATGGCTTTTAAGCGAAATAAATTCGCTATCAGCATAGTGAGAAAAAAGGAAGTTAAACCATTCTAGACGCGTTTAACTTTCCTTTGAGTTTCACAAATATTTTAAGGAGTTAAAATGAGACTTATCCTTTTGGGTGCACCAGGGAGCGGTAAAGGCACTCTTGCAAAAAAGATTTCTGCTGACTTTGGCATTCCACAAATCTCTACAGGAGACTTGTTTAGAGCAATAGTCAAAGAAAATTCGCCTTTTGCGCAAAAAGTTAAAAAAATCATTGACAGCGGTTCTTTGGTTCCAGACGAAGTAACGGTGGAAATGGTTAAAAACAGAATTGCACAAGACGATTGTAGGAATGGTTTTATCCTTGATGGTTTCCCTAGAACGATAGGTCAAGCCGAGGCTCTTGAAAATATTGCTAAAATCGACAGTGTTGTTCTTGTAGAACTTGCTCCAAAGATAATTATCGATAGGCTTTCTTCAAGAAGAACCTGCTCGGGCTGTGGTGACATTGTAAGTGCACACGATGCTCCAACTGGCAAATGTGCCAAATGCAATGGCAAACTTATTCAGCGTGATGACGATAAACCTGAAGTAATAAAGCATCGTCTGGAAGTTTATAATCAAAATACTGCACCACTTATAAACTTCTACAGTGATAGGTTGTTTAAGGTGTCAAACGATAAATCAGTCGAAGAGACATATAAACCTTTAAGAACTTTTCTTCAATCTTTGGAGGCAGAAAATGAATAATTTACTGCCTGCTGAAATGGTGCTAATGCGAAAGGCTGGACAAATAACAAGAGACGCACTTTCTTATTGTAAATCTCTTATAAAGCCCGGTGTTTCGACAAAAGAACTTGACATTTTAGTGGAAAAGTTTATAATAGATAGTGGTGCTATCCCAGCGTGCAAAAATTATGAGGGCTTCCCTGCAAGCATCTGTGCTTCAGTCAATGATATGGTTGTTCACGGAATTCCTAATTTTAACACGATTCTTAAAGAAGGGGATATAATCAGTATAGACCTCGTGGTAAACTATAAGGGTTTTCACGGGGACGCTGCAAGAACTTTCCCAGTGGGCAAAATCTCACCAGAAGCGGAAAAACTTATTAGGGTTACCGAGGAGTGTTTCTTTGAAGGTGTGAAGAACCTAAAAGTGGGTCATAGGTTGGGCGAGGCAAGTCATGCAATTCAAGTCCATGCAGAGTCAAATGGGTTTTCGGTAGTAAGAGAACTTGTTGGACACGGTATAGGCAAAAAAATGCATGAGCCACCAAATGTTCCAAATTATGGCAAAGTAACTGACGGACCAATCGTAACAGATAATGCATGTCTTGCAATTGAGCCTATGATTAACATGGGACGAAAGGAAGTATGGCTTGTTGAAGATGGTTGGGGAGTCGTTACTCGTGACGGCAAATATTCAGCTCATTATGAAAATACTGTTCATGTTACTCGTGACGGTGTTGAAATCTTGACTCTATAAGAGGTAAACATGAGAGTTGGAAATGTTGTACAAGCACTCGCTGGAAAAGAAAATGGACAAATCTTCGTGATTGTCCGCCTTGATGATAAATATGCTTATTTATCAAATGGCAAAAGGCTTAAATATGATAAGCCTAAAAAGAAGAGCCTAAAACATGTAAAATTATACGACGAAGAGGCTCTGACCGAAGAAGCGCTTAGCGAAAAAGACGAAAAAGTGAATGCGCTTATTCGCAAATTCTTATCAAAAAAAAGGAGTGAACATGTCTAAAGAAGATGTGATTGAATTTGAAGGAGTGGTTGAAGAAGTTCTTCCAAACACCACATTTAGAGTCCGTTTATCAAATGGACATGAAATCATCACCTACCTTTCAGGGAAATTGAGAAAAAACTATATCAAAGTTCTTGAAGGGGACAAAGTAAAAGTGGAAATGAGCCCATACGATCTTACCAAGGGTAGAATCACTTGGAGAGAAAAGGGTTGCTAAAAAGGAGAAACAATGAAAGTTAGAGCATCTGTTAAGCCAATTTGTGATAAGTGTAGAGTTATTAAGAGAGATGGTAAAGTTATGGTCATCTGCTCAAAAGACGCAAAACACAAACAAGTGCAAGGCTAAAATATAATATTGGAGGATAATTAAATGGCAAGAATTGCTGGTGTAGATTTACCCAGAGAAAAAAGATTGGAACTTGGACTTACCTATATCTATGGAATAGGCAGAGTTACTTCCAACAAAATTTGTGAAGCAACAGGCGTAAGTGCTGATACACGTGTTAAAGACCTTACTGATGAACAAGTTGCTAAACTTAGAAACTATATTGAACATAATGTTCTTGTTGAAGGTGAACTTCGCAAAAAAGTCGATATGGACATTAAAAAACTTATTGAAATCGGTTGCTACCGTGGTGTTCGTCACCGTAAGGGACTCCCTGTAAGAGGACAAAACACTAGAAACAACGCTAGAACAAGAAAAGGTCCAAAGAGAGTTGTAGCGGGAAGCTCTAAAAAGGGTAAATAAGGAGAGATAAATGGCAACAAAAACTATTAACAATGTAAAGAAAACAAAGAAAAGAGTTAGCAAAAATGTAACTGCTGGACAAGTTCACATTAAAACCTCTTTCAACAACACCATCGTAAGTTTTACTGACTGCGAAGGTAATGTTATTTCTTGGTGCTCATCTGGAAGACTTAAACTTAAAGGCTCAAAGAAGAGTACACCATTCGCAGCACAAACTTGTGTTGAAGAAGCTGCAAAAGTCGCAAAAGAACATGGTATCAAAACAGTTGAAGTTTTCGTAAAAGGACCTGGTTCTGGTAGAGAACTTGCTATCCGTTCAATTCAAAACTGTGATATCGCTGTTACTATGATTAAGGATGTTTCACCAATCGCTCATAACGGTTGCAGACCTCCTAAAACTAGAAGAGTATAAAAGGAGAAAGGTAAATGGCAAGAACTATTGAACCTGACTGCCGTCAGTGTAGAAGAGAAGGTTGCAAACTTTTCCTTAAAGGTGAAAGATGCACCACTAAAAAATGTGCTATGGAAAGAAGACCTGTTATCCCTGGACAACATGGCAATTCAAAGAGAAGAGTTACTTTCTCTGAATATGGCACACAACTTAGAGAAAAACAAAAAGTTAAAAGAATGTATGGTATTCTTGAAAAACAATTTAGAGAATACTATGAAAAAGCTCGTAAAATGGAAGGAGCAACTGGTCCTCAAATGCTCGTATGCATTGAAAGAAGACTTGATAATGTTGTTTACAGAATGGGAATTGGCAGAAGCCGTAAACAAGCCCGCCAAATTGTAAACCATGGACTTATCACTGTTAACGGAAAGAGAGTAAATATTCCTTCTTTCTCAGTTAAAGTGGGTGATGTTATCGCTATCAAAGAAAACAAACAAGACAATGTATTTTTCAAAGATTTGAAAGGTGCTAAAGTCGTAATGCCAAAATGGCTTGAATTCGACACTAACACTCTTACAGGAAAGATCAATGCGCTTCCTGTTAGAGAAGATATTGATGCTGACATCAAAGAACAACTTATCGTTGAATTGTATTCAAGATAGTTTTATAGGAGGATTAGATTTATGGAAATGGAAAGACCTAGAATCGCTTGTGAAGAAACAGATAATGGTGCTTTCGCCAGATTTGTTGTAGAGCCACTCGAAAAAGGCTACGGAATCACTCTTGGGAATGCTATGAGAAGAACTCTTCTCTCTGCACTTCCAGGATCTGCTCCTATCGCAGTTAGAATTGCAGGTGTCGCACACGAATTCTCAACTGTTAGAGGAGTAACAGAAGATGTTGTTGACATCGTTCTTAATCTTAAATCACTTGCAGTAAAATGCAAAAATCGTGATAAAGATTTCGTAACATACCTTCACATTAGAAAAAGTGGAGCAGGTGAAGTTACAGCAAGAGATTTTGAAGAAAATAGTGATGTTGAAATCCTTAACCCAGACCTCCACATTTGTACAATGGACGATGGTGCCGTTCTCAATCTTGACCTTATGATTGGAAACGGTAGAGGATATGTTCCAAACACTGTTAACAAAGAAAAATTTGATGACATTGATTTCATCGCTATGGATTCATTATTCTCACCAGTGAAAAGAGTTAATTTCAATGTTGAAAGCACTCGTGTTGGTCAAAGTGTTAATTTTGACAAACTCACTCTTGAAGTTGAAACAAACGGAACAACCTCTGCCAGAGAAATTGTTGCTCTTGCAGGAAAGATTGTTATGGAACATATCAATCTTTTTGTTGAACTTTGCTCACAAATCGCAAATTCAGATATCTTAGTTTCAAGGGAAGAAGATAAACAAGTTAAACTTATGGAACTTCCTATTGAAGAAATGGATCTTTCTGTTCGTTCATACAACTGCTTGAAGAGAGCAGGAATCAACAATGTTGAGGACCTCACTAAAAAGTCAAGAGGCGACATGCTCAAAGTTAAAAACCTTGGCATTAAGTCTATTGATGAGGTTATTGCAAAACTTGAAAGTTATGGACTTTCTCTTCGTAAGGACGAAGACTAAAATAATAAAGGAGAAAAGTAATGGCTAACGAAAAATTAGGAAGACCAAGCAAAGAAAAAGACGCTATGCTTCGTGGACTTGTTTCTGACCTTTTGTGGTATGGAAAAGTTGAAACAACTGTTGCAAGAGCAAAATCAGTTAGACGCCAAGCAGAAAAACTCTTAACTCTTGCTATCAACTCTTACGAAGATATCGTTAAAGTTGAAAAAGAAATCAAAGATGCAAAGGGTGTAAAAGTTAAGACTACTGTTTCTAACGATGGTCCAAAGAAATTGCAAGCACGCAGACAACTTATGGCTTATCTCATGGACAGACAAGAACAAAGAAAACCAAAAGAATCTGTTGAGGCATTTGATGCAAGAACAAACGGAATCAACCACCCACTTCTTGAAAAAATCTTCAATGTTTATGCTCCAAAATATGCAGCTAGAGCAAAAGAAGTAGGTCAAGGCGGTGGATACACAAGAATCATTAAGATGGGGCAACGCAGAGGCGACTCAGCTGAATTGGCTATTGTAGAACTTATTTAATAAAAAAATCATCGAAAGCATGGTGCGATCGATGATTTTTTTTGAGAAATAAACAGAGAAATAAACAGAGAAATAAACAGAGAAATAAACAGAGAAATAAACAGAGAAATAAACAGAGAAATAAACAGAGAA
>CAKVOP010000005.1 GCA_934793215.1 uncultured Clostridia bacterium
AATAAACAGAGAAATAAACAGAGAAATAAACAGAGAAATAAACAGAGAAATAAACAGAGAAATAAACAGAGAAATAACTTGGCGAGAGGGTATTTATTCGCTATTATTCTCTTATGGTTTTTCGTTTATATGTGATAAAATAGAAACTAATAAATTAAGATTAAATAGAAATGAAAAATCTTGATATTATCGACAAAATTCTATAATTTATCTAGTTTTTGTACAAATTTTTTAAGTTTGTTGACATGATCTCATTTTTGTTTTATTATTAAATAATAGGGAATATTTTTGTTACCCGCAATTATCTCTTTTATTGTGGAAAAGTCGATACACGAATAAGTTTTTAATTGGAAATCTATTTCTCAAAGCAAGAAATAGTAAGGGAATGAGCATAGAAGATAATATGACTACTGGGAATTGTGAATCAACTACAAGCACTGTAAATACTCTTACAAAGAGTGAAGATAAGGTCTCTGCACAGATTGGCGACCTTGAAGAAGAAATCAATAAATTGCTTTTAATGAAGGCAAAAGATTTTATCCCTGATAAAGAATTTGAAAAATTAAAAGCACATGCTATTGAAAAGGGGTTGGGGTAATATGAAAAAGAAACTTACTTTTGCGGGGGCTCTCGTCAGTGCGGTTACTTTAATTGCTTTTGCAATTATAATGATTAGAGGCATTATTGTTATTACCCAAAGTGGTAACCAAGAATTAATATCAAATTTAGGAATTAGTATTTTTGAAGTTTTGATTATGATTGTTACAATCGTATTTGATTTCATGACTATTCCTTTCACAAAAACAGGAAAAACTTTGCTTGGGGGAAAATGGATTGTTTCTTCTGCAATCTATGGGAACGCACTAATCGCGTGCTTAACAATATATGATGTATTTTATGCTTCAGGTGTTGTTTTAGCGATAATGCTTATATTTATTGCTGGTTTAGTAACGGCGACAACTCTTATGTCAGTTGATTTCTATAAGGAAAGAAAAGAAGAAGACAATATGCCAACTATGAGAGCAGCAAATGCAGATGAACTTAAAGCAAGACTCGCTGGCAAAAAAGATACAGACGAAATCATTGCTGAGGAGGAATCACTTCAAAAACGTATTGAGAAAGCCAAAGAGTTAAAGGACCAAGGGTTAATTACAGACGAAGAATTTAACAAATATAAAAATGAAATATTCAACAAAGAAATGGACAAATAAAGTCCATTTTTTGTATATTAATAATAATAAACAGCATATACTTGATTTTTTCTTATTCTCAAAGATGAATGCCTTTAAAACTTTTTTCTACAAAAAATAGGGCTTATTTAAAACCCTATTTTTTATTTATGAATTATGCTTTTGTAAGAATTTAATTAAAGATTAATTTTGTTTATTTTTTTCAGTCAATTTCTTTTGATTTTTTAGATGTTTTTCTACTTTTCTGCCTACATTTCTTGCGTAAATGCGAGTAAGCATAGTAAAGAATCCTTTGCCAATAAATTTATATAGACCTCTTAAAAATTTTTCAGAACGCTTTAATTTTTTGTCAAACCACGAAGCATCAAAGTAATGTATTGCATAAGTATTTGCTGTCAACTTCATTTCCTTTGTTGTGTAGTTGATTGGACAAAAATAATCGTTTGGAAGCACAGTCACATTGCTGTTATCATTGCCATCAATTCGCGTTAATGACTGCAACTTGTTTTTCATTTTTAGGCCATAGTATTTTCTTAAAAAATATGTCCAAATAGGCGTGTTAGGTGTTGCATTAAAACTTCCATTTTTCTTTTTGAAAGGATAATTCACATAAAAGTCGGCCATTAATTTTGCAAGAGGGTGTCCCTTTTCTGCACCTAGTACGGCAGTTTCAACATAAGCCCCATTTTCAAAGGAAATTAGTAAACTATTATTTAGTAAATCGTCAAGTGGTTTTACCAGCTCAACATCTGTATCAAAGTAAAACCCGCCACATTCTTCCAAAACTTTGACTCTTATATAATCTGCTACAAAGCCATACTTTTTCAATTCGTAAGCCTCTCGTGAATATCTTGCCACATTAAAATCGAAATTGTTTTCGTTCCATTCTATGATTTGATAATCGGGAGCAAATTTTTTCCAACTTTCAAGGCATCTATAAAACATTTGCGGCTTTTTGTTGGGGTCGCCCACCCATACATAATGAATAATTTTTGGAATTGCCATTTTTATTTTCCTTTTGCGAATAAATTATACTAAATTTAGGAGTTTAAGTCAAGTGCTATATTGTGAAACCAAAATTCAATAAATCATTTTCTGTTTTTATTGTTTTTGTTTAACGAATGTGTTAGAATAAATATAGGAGTTTTTATGCGAGCTGTTATTCAAAGAGTTAGTTATGCGTCGCTCAAAGTTGACGGGAAACTTATAAGCGAAATTAAAAAGGGTTTTCTTGTTTTTCTCGGCGTGGGTGCAGGCGACAGCATAGAGACAAGTGAAAAGATGGCAAAAAAGATTGCGCTTTTGCGTGTGTTTGAAGACGAAAAAGGTAAAATAAATTTATCATTGGCGGATATTAGTGGAGAAATTTTGCTTGTTAGTCAATTTACACTTTATGCTGATTGCAAACATGGCAACAGACCTAGTTTTACAGGTGCAGAAAAGCCTGAAATTGCACAAAAGATATATGAAAACTTTATAAACTTGCTAAAAAGTTATGGGTTACCAGTCAAAACGGGTATATTTGGAGCGGATATGAAGATTGAACTTTTAAATAATGGACCAGTGACAATAATTCTAGATGATAAAGATTTGTAAATGTTTTGTTTGATTTTTTTGATAAAAAGTCTTATAATTTTTTTAAGGAGTAAGCATGATTTTACTTGGTGATTATCATACACATACGAAATATTCTCGCCATAATCATGGCAAAGGCAGTGTGCTTGAAAATGCGTCCGTTGCTTCAAACAAGGGGCTTAAACAGATAGCAATAACTGACCATGGTTTCTCGCACCGCCTTTATGGTGTGAGAAGAAGCCAAATTCCAGAGGTTAAAGAAGATATCTTAAATGCCAAGGAGATTACGGGCGTTGATGTTTTGCTGGGGGTTGAAGCAAATCTTATTTCTTGTGACGGAAAGGTTGACATTGAAGAAAGTGATCTACAATATCTTGATATTCTTTTAATGGGATATCATGCAATGGCGAGAATGGATAGTTTCAAGGATAAAAACAGACTTTTTTATGCGAACTATTTTGGTAAGGCTTTTCAACCAAGCAAAGAGCGTATTGCAAGAAATACAACAGCATTTTTGCGTGCACTTGATAAATATCCTATTGATGTTATAACGCATCTTAATTATGGTTGCCCAACGGACACTTTGTCGGTGGCAAGAATGGCAAAAGAAAAGGGCACGCTTATTGAACTTAATGGCAAAAGAATAAATTTTACAGATGAAGAACTTTTAATAATGGCGAGCGAAGGGGTTAAATTTATTGTGAACTCTGATGCACATGAGCCCGCAAAAGTTGGTGAATGTAATAATGCAATCAACACCATATTTAGGCTTAACCTTCCACTTGCCCAAGTGGTAAATATTGACAAATTGCCTAAATTTACATCAAAACGAGGGATAAATTGAGCTTTGCAAAGGATACAAAAATAGAAATAATAGAAAATCAAATTGAGGACGCTGACGGTATCCTCGCTTTTTTGACGGGACTTATTCATGCGTGTGGAACAATCACAAAAAATAGTGATGGATTAAGAGTGGATATCGTAACTGATTTCAAAGAGGTTTTTGACTACCTAAATGGGCTAGTCCTCAAATTGTATGGAGAAAACTTATCTCTTGAAATTTCAGACGATTACATTATTAACAAAACCACTTATTATCGTATTAAATTTCCAATATCAATTTCTATGCAGGTTTTAAAAGATTGTGCCCTTGTAGACCAACAAGGGAATTTCAATCTTGACGGGGAAGTAGATGAAAGCCTAGTTGCCGATGAGGAAACTAAAAAGCATTTTGTCGCAGGAGCGTATGTTGGGTGTGCAACAAGCAGTATAAAATTGAGCGATCTAGGTTCACAAGCACCAACCACAGGCTATCATCTTGAATTTGCATCTCACAAAAAGGCTTTTCTCGAAAAGGTTAAGTCTGTACTTGAAGATTTTGAAATTCAAGGAAAAATCTCGACGAGAAAAAAGATATACGTCTTATATTTTAAAGACGGGGACGCTATTAAGGATTTGCTTGCACTTTTAGGCGCTGGCAATGCCGTTCTTGAACTTGCAGACGAAATGGCTAAACGGGGGCTCAGAAATACTGTAAATAGGCAAGTAAACTGTATTAATGCCAATATTAATAAAACAGTTGAAGCAAGCCTAAAACAAATACAGGCAATAAAATACATCAATAAAAAAATTGGTCTTGACGCACTTCCAGAGGATTTGCAAGAGGTTGCGGTATTAAGGCTTGCAAATCCACAAGAAAGTATGGACGAACTTTTAAAGTTATCCACAATAAAACTAACCAAAAGTGGATTAAATCACAGATTTAGAAGAATTCTTAAAATTGCAGATTTTTTGAAAAAGTAAAGGGGATAAAATGAAAGAATTTGTGCACCTTCATGTGCATACGGAGTTTAGTTTGCTTGACGGTCTGGCGAGAATTAACAAACTTGTAGATATTGTTAAAGAGCGTGGGTGGCGGGCTATTGCAATTACAGACCACGGTAATATGTACGGGGTTATTAAGTTTTTTGAGGCATGCGTGCAAAAAGGAATCAAACCTATCATTGGCGAAGAGTTCTATGTGACACATGATATGAAGTCTCGCTCAAACAGAGACGACACGGGGCACCTTATTTTAATAGCTAAAAACAATAAAGGATACGAAAATCTTTTAAAACTTTCTTCGTATGCTTTTCTTGACGGAATGTATTACAAACCAAGAATTGACTACAAACTTTTGGAGCAATACAGTGAAGGACTGATATGTCTATCTGCTTGCATAGCAGGGCATATACCTCAATACATATTAAAAAGACAATATGATGAGGCTGATAAACTTGCATTATGGTTTAAAAATTTGTTCAAAGATGATTTTTATCTTGAAATTCAAAACCATTACATTCCAGAGGAAAAAATCGTTTTAGAAAAATTAACTGAAATGAGTGAAAGACTTGGGATTCCGCTAGTGGCAACAAACGATGTTCACTACCTTTATAAGGAAGATGCAGAACTTCAAGATGTTATGATGTGCGTCCAAATGGGTAAAACGATTGATGACCCTGATAGATTTAGATTTGAGACGCAAGAGCTTTATTTAAAAACTTACGAAGAAATGGAAGAAGTTCTCCCAGGCTATCAAGAAGCACTTGATAGAACGATTGAAATCGCCGAGAAGTGCAATGTTTCAATCAAAACCAAATCATTGAGAGAGGCAGCAGAAGGCGGAAATACATTCGTCCCAGATGAAGACAAACTGGGGGCAACTGAAAATTTTATTCCTAAATATATCCCAGACACAGGGGAGACTTCATTTGAATTTTTAAGCCGTCTAGCATGGGAGGGGCTTGCTAGAAATTATACGAATCCTCCAAAAGAATACGAAGAGCGTCTTGAAATGGAACTTAACACAATTCATAAACTTGGATATGTTGAATACTTCCTAATTGTGTGGGACTACATAAACTATGCACGAGAAAACGATATTCCTGTTGGGCCGGGGCGAGGCTCTGGTGCTGGAAGTTTGGTCGCATATTGTTCTGGGATTACGCAAGTTGACCCTATGCGTTATGATCTCTTCTTTGACCGTTTCATCAATCCAGAGCGTGTATCAATGCCCGACTTTGATGTCGATTTTTGTATGGATCGACGAAGAGAAGTTATAGAATACGCAAAACGCCGATATGGCTCTGACCATGTGTCGAATATTGTTACATTTGGAAACATGCAAGCGAAAAACGCGATTAAAGATGTTGCACGTGTGCTTCGTTTTCCTTATAGTGAGGTTGATAAAATCACCAAATTAATACCAGGAAAGCCTGTAAAAAAGCCACCAGTATTAAAGTACTATTTTGGTAAGACTGGCGACCCCAAAAACGATGAATTTATTATCCCTGACCTTTTAAAGATGTACGAAGAGGACGAACAAATAAAGAAAATCGTTGATATGGCAATTAAGATTGAGGGCGTGCCAAGAAATGTGTCTATGCATGCTGCGGGCGTTTTAATTGCACCTGATCCAGTTTATGACCATGTGCCAATGGCAAAGAGTGGAGAAGACGAAATCACGCAATTTGATATGACCGAACTTGAACACCTGGGGTTATTAAAATTCGACTTTTTGGGGTTGAGAACACTTACTGATATACATAAAACAATTCAATATGTAAAAGAAGATTACGGCATCACAATAGACTTTACAAAAATGTCTTACGACGACCCTGCCGTTTTCCAACTTATAAGTTCGGGTAATACAGAAGCCGTTTTCCAACTCGAAAGTGGTGGTATGAAAAAATTCATGAAGGACCTGCAACCAACTTGCCTAGAAGACATCATCGCGGGTATTTCGTTGTATCGTCCAGGTCCTATGGACTTTATTCCTAAATTTATTAAAGGCAAAAGAGAGCCAGATAAAATTTTCTATGAAGACCCTTGCCTTATTCCAATTTTGAGTACAACCTATGGCTGTATTATCTACCAAGAGCAAGTTATGAAAATCTTCCAAGTTATGGCGGGATTTAGCCTTGGTGGTGCGGACAATGTGCGAAGAATTATGAGTAAGAAAAAACCAGAAAAATTGCCACCTGAAAAGGAAAAGTTTATTCACGGCTGGACAGACCCAACAGGGCAGAAAAAGCCTATTCCAGGTGCTCTTGCGTTGGGGCATGAGCAAAAGGTTGCAGAAACGGTGTTTGACCAAATGGCTAAATTTGCGGGATATGCGTTCAACAAATCTCACGCTGCCGCCTATGCCTATGTTTCTTATCAAACAGGGTACCTTAAAGCTCATTACGAAGTAGAATACCTAACAGCAGTTTTGAATAACCGTATTAACAATATTGACACGATTAAAAAATATACTAACTATGCACGCAAAGAGGGATTTACAATCTTGCCACCTGATATAAATAAATCAGTGACCGAATTTAGAGTAGAAAATGGCAATATGCGTTTTGGGTTAGGGGCTCTTAAAGGAGTTGGTACTGGACTTATTGATGAAATAGTCAAAGAAAGAAATGCGAATGGACAATTCAAAAGCCTTGAAGACTTTTTGAAACGTGTTAAGGCAAACGCTTTAAATAAGAAGTCAATGGAAAGTTTGATTTTAAGCGGTGCATTTTCATGTTTTGGGGCTTACAGAAGTCAACTTATGGATGTTTATCCACTTTATATGGATATGGTTAGTGCTGACAGAAAGTCGCGTGCGACTGGGCAATTCTCTATATTTGACACTTTTGAAGAAGCCAGTGAGACCGTAAACAAAATTGAGTTCCCTAATATAAAAGAATATTCAAAAGACGCAATTTTAAAATTCGAAAAAGAAATTTGTGGAATATATCTTTCAGGACACCCACTTGATGACTATCTTGATAAATACGACGGTTACAATTTTACCAGCGAAATGTTTGCTGGGCTTGAACCTGACGAACAGCTTGAAGGGGACGAGGGTGGCTCTGTTGACTATACGGCATCTTATCCTCAAGATGATGACGAAAATCTTGACTCAGCCGTTGATGACGCTGTAAAGGACGGTATGAGTGTTACGGGTGGCGGTATAATTGTTGGTGTAAAAAAGATTATTAAAACATCGACTATGGCAATACTAACCATTGAAGACACATATGGAACTTTTGATTGTATGGTTTTTGCTAAAACCTACGAGCGATATAGAGACCTTATTGAAGAAGATAAAATGGTAACTATTAGGGGACGTGTCTCAATCCGTGAAGGAAAGAGTCCCGTTGTTGTAGTTGATACTATTATTCCTTGGGAAAACAAAAAGGTTGAACTCGTAAAAAATGAGAAAAAGGTTTATTTGCGTTTCGACACTAAAAACATAGATGTGTATAACACTGTAAAGCGTATAGCTGCTACCTATCCTGGTGAAAGTAGCGTCATTGTGCGATGTGCATCTACAAATCAAGTTTTTGGATTTAGTGCAAAAGTTGACCCTAACAATTATCTCGTAAATGAACTCATAGGACTTTTAGGGGAAGAAAATGTTGTTGTAAAATGATAATTGATGTTTTTTATGGTGGGGCAAAAAGTTGCCTCACCTTACTAAAACATTATTGGTCAAATTCACTTACAAAAGAAAGGGGAAATCATAGAACAATAAGCGTCGTCAAAATTATAAATATTTTTTATTTTTATGTGAAAATTCTTGACTTTACCTACGTGATATGTTATACTCACTAGGTCAAAAGATACGCAGGTGTAGTTCAGTGGTAGAACACTAGCCTTCCAAGCTGGTTGCGAGGGTCCGATTCCCTTCACCTGCTCCACAGGCTTCCATAGCTCAGCTGGATAGAGCAATGCCCTTCTAAGGCAGAGGTCGAAGGTTCGAATCCTTCTGGGAGCACCAATCTATTTTTTGCTTATGGTGGTCTTAGTTCAGTTGGCAGAACGCCAGATTGTGGCTCTGGAGGTCAAGGGTTCGACCCCCTTAGATCACCCCATATCCAATTTTATTGGGGTGTCGCCAAGTGGTAAGGCATTGGATTCTGATTCCAACATTGCGTAGGTTCGAATCCTACCACCCCAGCCAAAAAATAGGTATGACGCGTATTGGGGTGTCGCCAAGCGGTAAGGCACAAGATTTTGATTCTTGCATGCGTAGGTTCAAATCCTGCCACCCCAGCCAAACAAAAACTTATAAACTTCAAAAAGAAGTTAAATTTCTCTCCCTATATCAAAATATAAGTTTTTGTTTAAAAATTTGGTTTACTAGCTCAGTCGGTAGAGCACTTGACTTTTAATCAAGGGGTCCCGGGTTCGAATCCCGGGTAAGCCACCAAAAAAGCACCAAACAGTGGTGCTTTTTTTATTTTAAATGGGGAGTTGTTTTTGACATCAAATTCAAAAAATCTTTATGGAACAAATTGGCCTTATGGGGTTAAAGTGACAAAACCACAATGTATTCTCATACCATATCTTTTTAAATGTTAAAAAATTAATATGTATGTTTATAAGCCATGTTTAAATATTTTCAAAAGTATAAAGAGATAGATTCAAAAAATGCTCATAGGTTATTAAAATAGTTTTTTTATAAAGGGGGTATGGCTGATTTCTTACCTTTTTTGATTTAAAGTATAATAAAAGAGGAGTTTATAATATTGGGGTTTTACCCATTTAAAGTAAAGTGATAAATTTGCACAAAAAACACGAAAAATATGAAATTTTTCGTGTTTTTTGTAATTTATAATGTAAATTACGATCAAGAAAAGATTTTTTGCTTACGAAATGATAAATTATTTTAAATGGCTTATGGCAAATTGAAATAAAGAAATTCTATTTTAAAACAATGGCTTGTCCATTGATTCTGGGATTTCAAGATTTAAAAGTTTTAAAATTGTTGGAGCGACTTGTGAAATTCCTCCCTTTTTAAGACGAGGTCTTTGCTTTTCACTTACAAAATAAACTGGGACCAAATTTGTGGTGTGAGAGGTTACCTTATTACCTTTTTTGTCAATCATGTATTCAGCGTTTCCGTGATCCGCTGTTATTATGCATTCTCCGCCAGCCATAAGCGTTGCCAAGGCGACTGCATATGCTTGCTTTTCAACACAAGCGATTGCTTCTTTCGTGGCGTCAAAATTACCAGTATGTCCAATCATGTCGGGGTTGGAATAGTTTACTAAAATGAAGTCATATTTGGCGGAAGCGATAGCGTCTAGTGTTCCTTCCGTAATTTCTATTGCCCGCATTTTGGGATAAGCAGAAAAATCTTGTGTGTCAATGCTTTCAATAAGTTTACGCTCCTCGCCCTTATACGGCGTTTCAATTCCACCATTAAAGAAAAATGTGACATGGGCATACTTTGTTGTTTCGGCAATATGGAATTGCTTTAACCCTGCGTTGGAAATTAGGGCGGAAAGATTATCACTGACTTGGATAGGTGGGTACAAAGTGTTTAGAGAAGAAAAGTCGGTTGAATATTCTTGCATAGGTGAAAAGAGCAAATTGTTAAAGTGCTGGGTTTTAAAGTGATTGAAGTTTTTGTCAGTCAACGCATAGGTTAATTCTCTTGCTCTATCAGAACGGAAATTAAAGAATATAACGCTGTCATTGTCTTTGATTGTGGCGTTTTCATCGAGTAGAACAGGCTTTACAAATTCATCAAATATGCCATGGAAATAACTTTCGTCCAAAGCGTCAAGAGCATTTGTGTTTTTATAGTTTTCTCCAAAAACTATGGTGCGGTATGCTTTTTCCAATCTATCATATCGCTTTTCTCTATCCATGGCATAAATTCTTCCAGAAATAGAACCCACGCGGTATGGCGTTCCTATTAAATGATTTTCTAGGTCTCGAATAAAGTTTTTTCCACTATTATAAAGGGTGTCTCGTCCGTCAGTAAAAGCATGAATATAAACTTTTTCAAGCCCATATTTCTTGGCCAAATCTATTATTGCATAAAGGTGATTAATGTGTGAATGAACCCCGCCATTAGACAAAAGTCCCATGATGTGAAGACATGAATTGTTGTTCTTGGCATGCATGATGGCTTTAATCAAATGCTCATTTTTATAAAAGGCCCCGCTTTTAATATCACTATCAATTCGTAGTAAGTCTTGTAATATTTTTCGTCCACTTCCAAGCGTTAGATGCCCGACTTCGCTATTTCCCATTTGACCTTTTGGAAGACCAACGGCTTCTCCAGAAGCCTTCAGTTGAGAGTAAGAGTAGCGTGATTTTAGTTTGTCAAGGTTTGGTGTGCCGACTGAAAAGATTGCGTTTGAAGCATCTTTTTTGCCAATTCCAAAGCCATCTAAAATGATTAAAGTAACCATAAAAATCTCCTTTTAAAATTGTAAAACAATCGAAAAAAATAGTCAAATAAATAGCCGAAAAATACAAAAAAATATTTTGATTTTGGGTTAAAAATAATTTAAATTTTGCAGATAAAATTAGTAAAAAATAATAAAAATAATAAAAAATATGTGTTTTTTAATTAATTTTTATGTTTTTTTATTGATTTTTTTAATATTATGGTAATTTTTTTATTTATTAATTTTGAATTATTGCCATATAAAAATCATAAATATTTAAAGTGATTTTATCAGTGAATTTCTCTAGTTTTTAAATTTTTTAACAAATTAATTTTGTGAATTAAATTATTCCCCAAGAAATAAGATTCAAATAAAAATAATTTTCTAGAGTAAGGTATAAAAATATTTTTTTCGCCCTTATTATATTTATATATAATTTATTTGACTTTTTTCGCGTAAAAGAGATATAATTTTTATGACTTAAATAAACGCACACAATACCTATAGATTTGACTTACAGGAAAAACTTTTGATTATTTTTAATTAAAGTTTTTCTTTATGTTAAACAGACTTGAAAATTCGTTTTAATAAGTTGGCAAATGAGTGGTTTAAATATTTGTGAAATTACAAATATTAAACAAGGAGGAATTATGAAAAAATTTCTAGTCGGTCTTATGAGCATATTTCTCTTAATAGGGGGAGGACTTCTTTCTGCGTGCAATGCAGGGAAGGGGACAATCAATCTTGACAGCCAATCTGTAGAAATAGAACTTAATGGCGGTGAAGGGCTTGCTCAAATTACAGCCAATGTTTCTGGCGGTAAAGACAGTCGGGTCAATGTGTCGTGGAACGGCTATGAAAATATCATAGAGGCTTCGGTCAGTCATACTTCGTCTGGAAAGAATACGATTACAATTAAAGGATTGACAGAATACGAAAATGCTGAACTTGTTGTCTCGGCTGCCGGCTGTGAATCAAAGGTTGTGAGTGTCACTGTTTATAGCTATGTTTCATCAATAAGCCAAAAAGTAGAAACAGGAGACAAAAAGCAAAATTATCTTATTAGAGGTGAAACAACAACACTTGACGATACTAAACTTCTAGACCTCAATCCAAGTACAAAATCACGCAGAGACATAAGTTGGTCTTTGGCAAATGAAAATGACAATGTGTCTATCGATAATGAAAACAATACTATTACGATAGGACAAAACTTTGAAGGCAACTCTATTCTTTTAAAAGCCACCAATTTGCTTAAAAGTGCTTCTCAAACCGACGATGTAACTTGCGAAGTGTCACTTCCAGTTTTGGATAACCTTAAAACGTTAGGTGTCAATGATATAAAAGTTGAAGTCGGCTATGGGGCGGTTGGAGACCTCGATGAAAATTCGACATACGATGTTATTTCAAATGCAAATGAAACAAATCCTCACAGCCAGTTAAATGCACTTATTACATATACAGGTTCACTTAAAGTTGAGCCAATAATTTCCTCCACAGATGGCAAACTGGATACTGGAATGTTGAGAGTTGTGGAGAACGGAAGAAGTGCGGAAAATTATTTACAATTTTTGATCCATTCAAATGAAGATTATAAAAGTTTAAATGGTGAGTTTGACGTTAAGTTTAAAATTGGATATGAAGGTTTTGACTATGCTGTTGAACTTGGGCAAAAAATTCATGTCAAAGTAAGAGAAGTTATAAATGAGGTTGTTCTTGCTGACAGAGAAGGAACAAGCATAACAAATGAAACCACAAAGTCTATTTATACAAGATATGCCCTTGGTGCTTATGGAGATATGGTAAGAGTTTCGCTTAAACCAACAAAAGTGGTTGATGCTGATTATACTTATACATTAAGAGTTTTAATTCCAAGCACTCAAATGTCAAACTTCGCTGGGCTTGAAGATAATAATTTTTCACCATTGACTATCAAATACAAAGACAAAACAAATGTTCTTCAAGAACTCATGCTTCATAACGCAAAAGATGCAAATGGTGCTTTAATTGCAGGTGTTTACGAAATAAACAATCTTTCGGCTGATATCATTTACCTTGTTTCGGCAGATTTAAAAGAAGGTATTGAAAAAATTGATGGTGTCATGATTACTATTACAAGTGATGATGAGCCATCTGCAAATGCAAGTTATAATGCTGTTTTCACACGTGCAGTAAGTGATTTCGATGGGGCATTAAGTGTTTACAATAGTGTTACAGAAACTACTTCAACCAATGATAAGGACTTTGCATTCGCATTAAACAGCAATCAAATTGACCAAACTTACAAAAAACTTTTTAAACTTGTTGGGCAAGGCTCTTTGAGCGGTTTACATGTAAAATCAAACAGCAATCTTGTTACAATTCAAGATAAACTTGTGCTTAAAAAATTTGGTGAAGAAAATGGTGTGCCTTACATAATTTTTGAAGTTAGTGCTTCACTTAATTCATTGGCTTATGGCGAAACATTACAAAGTACTTATGAGTTTTATCATGATAATGGAACAAATGTCAGTGAAGAACTCAAATCAAAGTTAAAACTCGATGTGTTTTTGCCTCTTACTGATGCAAGTTTACTTCAAGACACGACAAGCAATTCTAATTCAGTTGTAAGTGTTAAATACAGTAAGGATGACCTTAACAATGGAGAGAACTATTCTTCTTCACTATCCAGCATTATCTTAAAAAACAGCACCCTCACTCCTATCTCTGCCGTATTTAACAAAACTACAAATGGCAAAGAGGCAAACCCTGTTGTAAATATTAGATTTGTTGATTTGACAGCAAACAGAGAAAACCTTGATTTGACTTTGAGTGCACTTCTTGAAGGTTTGGCTGACGGGTCGATACAAGCGGAGGAATCATCTAGGTTTGTTAGAATTAACATCGACAATCACGCTGTTAAGTCAATCCAAACATTAAGTGAAGGAAAGACTTATGCAATCTTCACATTTACTGGTAAGGCAGAAAATGGAGATGAAAAAAGCATTCAAAGAATTGTCAAAATTGAAAGCCTTGTTTCTGCGGACGGGTTAAGCCTTTCACAAGAAAAAGATAGAAATATAACCCTGTATGCGGGCGACACAATCGCGGACGAGGACATTGGTCAAACTAAAAAGACAATAAGAATTTACCTTGGAAATTCAAATATAACTTACGCTGACGCTAATATAAATTTTGTTTTCGACAGCCAAAATAATGAGAATAACAAATATTTCAAAGTTGAAAATAAGAAAGTTGGAGAAAATTACATCGAGTTTGATGTCGTTGCTTTGACTACTGGCGATAATGCAATATTTAATGGCAATCTTGAAATGCATTACAAGGTTTTTGCAGAAGAAGAAACGATTATTGATATCTGGACAACTTTAAACGTGACAATCTTAAATGCCCAAAGAGTTGAAAATGTCACTTGGATGAACGAAAAAACAGATGGTCTTGAATTTAATGTTGGTGATACAAGCGGTCAGTATTTGGTATTTGATGTTACCCCTACAAACGCAAAGAATAATGGATTGAAATATCTCCCTGTTGATAAAGATGGCAATGCTCAAACAGAAAACTCATTCATAAATATAAGCGAAATTTCAGCTTCTCAAATTGCAGTAAGAGTTAACACCAAGACCAAAGTTAAAGGAAGTTTAATTGTATACCCAGCCGACATGGTGCACGGCGGTAATATACGCTATTACTACAAAGTAGCGGGTGTAGAAAATGTTAACACTATAAGTTTGACTAATTTAGGTCAAATAAAAGAAAATGGGAAAACTTGGTTTGATTATCTCACAAAAGAATGTTATTTTGTTTCGTATAAAGTTGGGACTACTGATGATGGACAACCACAAAGGACAGAAATCTCTTTTGATAGGATATTGAAAAGGATTGATATAATCGTTGTCGATGGTTCAAGTTTTGAATATTCTTATAGGCTTTATTCGGCAGAAGATTTTAAATCTATTGAAGTAGATAAATACTATACCCTTAAAAGTAGTATAGTGTTGTCTGTTGGTGGGGAAAACAATGCAAAGCAACTTGCAGAGTTCACCGGTGGACTTCAAGGTGGGGACGACATTTCAATCACCTTTAATAAAAATAGTTTAAATCTTGTAAAAACTTTAAAAGGAACAATACGCAATCTTACTTTACTGGGGAATGTAGAGGGGAACGGCTTTGTTTGTGACACTAACGAAGGGACAATCGAAAATATAATTATCGACGCCAAAGGCACTTACGCGAGTGTGCTTACAGCAAACGGAGTACATAGTGGTGGAATCGCTGGCGTAAATAGTGGCTTTATCAAAAATGTTGGTGTACTCGGCCTTTCTATAAACGGAAATAGCACATACATTGGTGGAGTAGCAGGTAAGAACAGCGGAAACATTTATGGTGCAAGGGTTGAATTTTACAATGTTCAAACTGGGAAAAATGAAAATGGCGAAAAACTATACGGGACTAACTCATTTGCAGGTGCAAACAACGCAATTATTGCAGGTATAGTAGGTGAGGCAGTAAAAAATTCATCAATAGAAAGATGTTATGCATATGACTATACTCTTATTGGAGGCGACAATGGACAGAAAAACAATCTTACAGCCCCTTTTGTTGGCTATGTAAGTACTACCGCAGGAGAGGTACCTACAGAAACAAGCGAAAATCCAAAGGTTTTGTACTCGTTTGCAGTTGTTGGTTGCCACAGCGAGAAAATCGCAGATGCATTCCCAAGCAACGTTGTTTATAAAGATGTTTACAATTCATATTATGATGACTCAACCTATATTTCTAAAATAGAAATGACAGATTCAAACAATTTTGTAATTGGTGGAGAAAATGGGTACAAATCTTATGTCAACAATAAAAACGAACACTTAAAGGATTTTTATCAAGATGAAAAATTAGCAACCGTTGCAATTAATGCACAAGACATTAAAACCGACAATGGTTATATGCAGGTCATGGTTCTTGAAAATGCAGAAATGGTCTTCATGCACTATGGGATTACAGATATTGTTACAACATTGACCGAAACTGAACAAAGGGATCTTGATAGACTCAATACAATAAGTTTGGCAAAATTGGCTGGCAACGAAAATATTAAGGTTACTTCTTCAAATGAAATGATTGTAAGAGTGCAAGGAACAAATCTTGTTGTTAATCAAACAGGAACAGTTAGACTTACATTTTCTTCAAGACAAGATGCTTCGAATTATGTAGAAAAAGAAATCACCGTTATTTCGGCATACAACGGGTTTAAACTTTCTTATGGGGCTATTGAAGATGTCGATAGCACAAAAATCAGCATTCAAAAAACAAAATCGGCCATTTTTACTGCGTCACTTTTAAAGACAGAGGCATATCTTGGCAGTTTGGCCCGCAGTTACGAACTTGTAACACCAAGTTTCCAGCTTGAATCAATTACAACTCCAACTGGCACTGATAGTAACTCGGTAAGATTTACTAAATCAGCCCTTGTGTTTACGGCTGTTACGGATCAAAACTCGGTTGAAACAGTAGTAAGATTGCAAGCAAAAGTGGCTGGAATTGAATACGCCCATAAATCATTAAAGAAAGAATTTACAGTATCTCCTGAAGAGGGTGCAATTTCTATCGACTACACTGGTGAAAAACTTGTTGTTACGCCTTCTGTTAATGGAACACTTAAGGTTGTTGTTAAAACAACTCAAAATGATGACAAGATAATTCCTACAGTTATTTACAAAAATTCTAATGGTGACATTGTTTTAACTAGAAATGCAAACAATGGAGCGTATGTTTTCTTACGCAACAATGTGCCAATTTTAAATGTCAGCGTAGTGAAAGAAAACGAAAATACTACAAGTGGCGAAAATCAAACAATAACAACGGATATATATACTGTTTCATTCTCAATTCATGAAAAATATAAAAAGCAAATTCGCGCTGACGAGGAATTTGAGGTTTATTTTACAACCACGACGCAAAACGAAAGTGAAAGACTTAAACTTGAATTTAATAGACAAAAATTTACAAGCATTGATATAACAAATTCAGTTGTTAAAAATGCTTACAGAAATGATGGAACTGATACTTATGTCGTTGGCGAAAGAACTTCAACTCTTGCCCCTGGAAAAAGTTCAATTATGCAGGTTTCTGTAAATCCAGAATTTGCTTACTATGATTACATGGAAATAAAATATTCTGGTGTGAATATTGCTGGTGCAGTAACGATTGACAGAGTTCAAAAGAATCAAAACGGATATTTTTCTAGCATCAACAGCGAAAATTTTGAGCAAGTAGGAAATGCGTTTAGATATACTCCAAATGCAGAGAATAAAACACAACAAATTTATTTCAAATTATGGATAAACACAACAGTTGAGGCTGATTCTACTCTTTGCTTTACAGTTTCATTCTATGGCGAAAACGGAGAAGAACTTACTTATGCAAATTATTATATGGATATAAGTTACCTTCGTGAACCTCGAATAACTATTGATGGCGAAGAGACTGTTTTCCTTGCAAAAGGATCAAAATCACAGATTAAAATTGAAGTGCTCTCAAATCAAACACTCGACGCACTTGTCGTTGATGGAACAGTAAATGGAATTTCAATTGAAAGCGTTTCTGACAAACCTGAAATAGATCTAGTAAAAGGAATTAAAACATACACGGCAACAATTCGTGCTTCACTTAAAGCAAAAGTTAATGAAGATAACATTGGAACTTTTTATCTTAAAGCAACTGTAAGGAGAACTCTTAATGGCTTTGAAGAGACAAAGTACGCTATTGCCACTGTTATTCTTGTTGACTTCAAAATCAGTGAAGATGATATTTTGATTGGCGAAAAGAATGGAGACAGTCAAGAACTTACTGTCTGGGCAGGTGTTCCAAAAACCGTTAAAATAAATTACGGACTTATTCCAACAGAATATCCTATTGGAGAAACTGATAGTACAGAAGCACAAGAACTTATCAAAAAGCGTAACGAATTTTTAAATGCAGGTTACTATCCAAGCAAAAACGTTAACAATGCCAACTACATTATAAACTACCGCGACAAATCGGTTGGAGGTGAAAAGGTTTATCAAAAATTGTCAATCAAAGAAAGACTTTTCTATGTGATTGGCGGTAAAGAAT
Source organism: uncultured Clostridia bacterium (assembly GCA_934793215.1). Lineage (GTDB taxonomy): Bacteria > Bacillota > Clostridia > Christensenellales > UBA1242 > Caccovivens. The sequence goes on from CAKVOP010000005.1 coordinate 18,083, forward strand.
ACGCTCTTGATGCCGAAAATCTTTCAAGCAAAGCAATTTCGGTTTATGAGGCACAAGATAAGAATGCAATCACGATAACCGGGAATGTTATGTCAGGTACATCTGTTTCAATGGTGCTTTATACTTATGTTACAGCAAACAATGTCGAAAAAATGATTAAGACTTACTTTACAATCAATATTGAGACTTTCTCTGATGAGGATTTGCCTTTGGTAATCAAAGATGCTGATGCATTTAGAGCACTCGACCCAGAAAATGGGGAAAAAGAAGTTCAAGATTATATTCTCTTAAATGACATTGTCCTTGAGAACTACGAACCTTTTGATACAACATATATTTCAAGCCTTGATGGCAATGGGCATACAATCTACATTAAGTCTTTTGCCATGAAAGAAGATGAATCCACATTAAATGTTGCTTTATTCAACACAGTTTTAAAAACGACAATGCTTAAAAATGTTAGAGTTAACTTATATGAAGGTGGACAACTTACAGTTAATATTTCTCAATACAAAAATATCAATGTTGCTGGTTTTGCTCTTTCAAATAAAGGTATAATCACAAACTGTGAAGTTGTAGCATTTTATACTAATGGCTCTTACACGGTAGGCGGACAAAAACTTTCTTATACCAATAGACTTCCAAGCAATAAACAGGCGGGAATTAACCTCTTCTTGACCAATGGGATAAACACTACACAAGAGGCACATCTTGCTGAAAATCTAAAAGTAAGTGTTAACCTTGCTGGATTTGTTTTAAATAACGATGGTAATATTACAAACTCTCGCGTTGGTGGCGACAATGTTTATGTTATAAGTGGCGAGGAAACTACGGCTGACGGAACAAATGTTGGAAGAACCGATGCTGAACAAATAAGACTAGAAAACTTTATAATTTCTGGACAAGGCTGTATGGCTGGCTTTGTTCAAAAAAACGGCGGAACAATCAGTGCTTCATTTGTTAAAAATACTGACATGGACAACAGGTCTAATATTTCAAAAGATTTGAATGGCCAAGATATATACCTTGCTGGGTTTGTCGGTGAAAACAGTGGAAGAATTGTTACAAGTTTTATCGAGGGCATTCCTGTGACAGGCACTGAAAAAGAAACCGCCATTATGGGTTCAAGTCTAAAAAGCCAAGGAATAATCGCTGGCTTTGCTTATTCAAATATATCTCAAATAAATGACTCGTATTCAAACATTTTGATTTCAACTTCACAGGGCAGTGGAAATGTTATGTTTGCTTCTGGATTTGTTTACAAAAACAGTGGTAAAATTACAAACGGATTCTCTGCTTGTCAAGTAGAAAGTGATAAATTTACACAAATGAACTTCTCTGGTGTAGACGCAAATAGTGAAAGTCAACAAACTGGTGAATATGAAAACTGCTACTTCTATTCTGTGAACAATGGTTCTGCAGAAAATGATTCTAGTGCTACAACGGAAACTCAATACTCAACTGGTGCAATGCTTATTGCAGACCCAACGATTGTTACATCTTTCTATGGTTTTGCAGTTTCAACTTCTGCTGACGATGATAGCGGAATTTGGAGAATTATTGATGGGAAAGTATCACTTATAGAAGCGGAAAGAATCTCATTCTCGCATAGATATATTTACTATGTTGAAGATTCAGCGTATGAAGGCCCTACAAGAGTGGACGGAGATAAAAAATACATTTTGCCTTACACGACTCTTGTGATAGGTGGAACAACCATTGACACTTCTCTTGGTGGAGTTTCAAACCCAATCATTATTGCTGATGCAGAAGATTTTGTGAAAGCTATGGGCGAAAGCAGTTCAACTTACATCAAAAAGTATTTTGACGAAACAAATGTATACGGGACTTATCGTGTTGTAAACGACATTGATCTTAATGATTTAACTGCTGAAACTGCCTCATATTCACTCCCTTCTTCATCTAAATCTTTTAGCGGAAGATTTTATGGCAATGGTTTCACTATTCAGTCTGTGAGACTCACAAGTTCAAACAAAAATGTAGTTTCATATGGACTTTTCAAATCGCTCGAATCAATCTCAAAAACTAGTGCCGAAATAGGCGTGGGAAAAGTGTTTAAGCCAATCGTAACAAATTTAATCCTTAAAGTGGACGGAGTTGTTGCGGGTGATGTCCCACTTGTTGGCGTTCTTGCAGGATATGTAAAAGATGCAACAATAGTTGGCATAACAGTTGATTTCTCGAATAATGCTGAAATCGTAGGATACAACTTTGTTGGGGGAATTGCTGGTTACGCATTTGGTTCATCTATTGTTAAAAATGTAACACTTAACAATCCTTCAACGTATGCACTTTACTACACAAGCACTGGTGCACAAAACTTGACACCAAGCACTATAACTAATTTTAGAGCACAATCAGTGCTCCTTCAAAATGCAACTACTTTTGATAACACAGTAGTTGGGGAGTTTAGAAAGTATTCTTATGCAGGTGCCTTGTTTGGAATGGCAGACATTTGCAATACTGCTCAATCAAACTTTGACTATGCTGATTATCAAAAGAGCAATTATCAAATTAACAATATTAAAGTTCGTGGAATTATTAATTCAAAAGCAATGGTAGTTGGTGGTGCCATTGGAATAACTGGTCCACAAACTTATGTCAATGACATCTCTGTTGTTTTTGACGGTTCAACAAGTTTTAACGAATCAAAACTTTACGCAATGTTTGGTTATGCTGGTGGTGTTATTGGTCAATCATTTGGTGGAGTTACTCGTATATACGCCGAGCACACCAAAGATATTCAAGATAGCGTTGAAAGCAACATGCATTCGTATTACAACGGCAATGCAGGTGTAGAAAGAGGAATTTTAAACCTTTTCGTTGGAGATGAAGACTACTCGCAGAAGGCGATTGGCGGACTTATAGGTTTTGCTGGTAGTGGTGCGCTTGAAATTTCATACTCTAAAATAAATGTTACTTCTCCAAAAGCAGAATATGCGGGTGGTGTTATTGGAGAGGTGGACACTTCAATACAATATATTGCTGAAGCAAAAATAATAGGCAAAATTACAACCTCTTACCTCGTTCATGAAGTTTTTGCAACTGGTGATGTACGCAGTGATGCAAAAGGGAAAGCCGGTGGAATTGTTGGGAAAACAACTGGTGGAACGTTAAGTTTCTTGTCAGTAAATGCTTACAACTATTTCACTTCTTATGATTATGTAAAAGGTGAAAATGTAACTCTCAAGGTTGGAACAGACAACAATCTTACACCAAACTATAAGATTAACGCTTTTGTTGGCGAAGTATTCACTCGTTCAAAAGACGGGGCAATTTCTAAATTGTCTATACCTTCATCGCTTACTGACTATAAGCAATATGTAGATTTTGTTCAAGGAGAACCTATTGCATCTTCAAGTGAAGATTCTCTTACTCATACTAATTCTTACTACGCAAGTTATACTTTTGCGGGCACAGAGTTTTACGTTTATCTTATGGATAGGGTGAATGGTGAAACTGCATATACAGATGCAGAAGACTCAAAGTCAGTTTATGTTATTTCGGGACCAGCCGATTTCACAACAACTGAAAGCACAAACACACAAAATGGTTTCTTGAAGAGTGCAGTTTGGCTTGAAGATAACTGGAAGCATGATCCAAACGAGTTATTCCCAAAGATACAATATAGAACTTATGGTGGAAGCATTTATCTTGACTGTTACAACGTAGCACAAGTTTTTGCTCAAATGAGAAATAACAATGTTTCTGTAATCGTTCGTGGTAAAACTGCACCAGGTGTTGATACTTATGCAAATGTTGATCTCACTGAAAATAGATACAGAAATCTTAAAGCAGTTGAAGGATTCTATGGCTCTATCATTGGAGGTTTATACAAAGTCACCGACAGTGAGGACGATGTTAAAATTGTTTCAAATAGAAATTTCATCAGCTCAACGAAAGAAGGTTTTTCAGTAAGTAATCTTACAGTAAAATTCATAAATGAATCTTCGACACAGGGACTTATAGAAATAAACGCCAACGGCAAAAGTAACAACGGCTTATTTGTAGATGGTAATCTTTCATCTGCAAGAATAAATGGGCTCACTATTCAACTTGGTAGTGGAGTTAAATTTAACAATGCAAAGGGCAATGTTGGTATTGTTGCATCTACGATTGAAAATAGTACAATAGGCAAAGTTAAAGTTGAGGCTGAAAAGAGTGGGCTAGGGCAAAGTCTATTGTCTGTGAACGAAACTAGTGAAATAGGTAATATTGGTTTAATCGCGGGAAAGCTTGTCCAATCTAGTCAATATTCTATAATGACTGCTTCAACTATCGCAGTAGATGCTAAACAAAATACCTTAATCACTGTTGGTGGAACAGTTAAAGAGTCAGTTGGTGGACTGTTCGGTGCAGTTATTAAAGAAATTGGGGCACTTCATTTTACAGTGCGAGATGTTGACGCAAATACACAAGCGACAACAGATAAAAATGCGATTGAAATCGAGAGATTTATTAATCCAACAGCAAGAATCAATGATCCAGCAAAAGATGTTTATCTTGGTGGCGCTATTGGCTTAATCAAAGATGTAGATGAATTTTCAGTTGCAGAGGCGACAGAGCTTATAGCTTCAAACGCTAACATCAAGTCTTTAAGTTCTAACCTTTATGTAAGTGCTGTTTTTGGGAAAGTCTTAAATGTCACAACATGGGAAACTAAAAGCTTTAAAGGTATAGAAGGAAAGGTCGATATCAAACTTGAAAATGCTAGTAGCATTTACGCTGGTGGATTTGTTGGTAACCTAACGATGACTAGCAACGCCACTTTTGACCTTAATGATTGCGGTTCTTCTTACCAAGTAAAGAGCGATTCAACTGAAAAAGATTTTGTAAATGCATTTGTTGGTGGTCTTATTGGATTAAATGGGAAAGATGATAACAACAGCACGGCCACTGCAAGTGAAATAAACATAACCAGTGTTGGCGCTGGAATTGGTGTCGGAAAAACAACAATCAAAGCTAGCGAAGGAGCGTTTGTCGGTGGACTTATCGGCAAATCACAGGCTTCGTTGACAATTAACTCAAATAATACTATTGAAGATAATGCCACCGATGCCACTATTACAGCCAAGACAGTAGAGTTTGGCGGAATCATAGGTAGAATCGAAAGCAAATTTTATTTGAACGCACAAGGTGGCGGGCTTATCACAAGCAATGCAAATGTTAACGCAGTCAACGCAAGAGCTGGTGGACTCGTTGGCTTCGCAGGAAGCAATTTTGAAATCATGGGCTCTGATGCTAAATGGGATGAAGCAAAACCTGCGAAAAAGTTACTTCGTTATGACGGACAAATAACATCTAATTCAAAAGAGATCGCCTTTGGCGGTATGGTTGGAGAAAATGTTCAAACAAATAAAAATGATGTTACATTCGAATCAAAAAACACTTCATTTGGTGGTGCATTATTTGTAAAAGGAAGCAATTCAAATCAAGGAAAAGTCTACTCTGGCGGTGTTGTTGGACATAGCAAGGCTACTACGATAAAAATTTCAAATTCATACAACTATGGTGATGTTTTTGTAGAATATGGCGAAAAGCTAATAACAGAACTAGATGAGTATTATTTTGGTGGAATTGTGGGAATGCAAGAAGGCAGCGCACAAGTAAATGCCACAAAAAACTATTCTCTTATGACATCACACAACTCTCGTTATTCGACTGCCACAATGAGTACTGCTCACGCACTTATCGGTGTAGGTGAAATTAGTGAAAGTGAACAGAACGAAAACTACTATAACCATAAAGTCTGCTTGATTACTGATGAACAAGCAACAGATGTTGGTTACACAAAACCATACACAAAATACTATCGAGGGTATCAAGACAGCCAAAGCAATATTACCCTCGCAGAATCCGATGGAGAAATCTTTAAGGTCGTTGAGACAAGATCCTTAGAAGATTATTATAGTAGTATGGTAGGCAGTAAGTTATGTCCTTCTCACTTCAGCGATGGAATTGCTAAAAAAGATCTTTACCAAGGTAATACAAATGGGATTGATTATGCTTCCATTGAGAATATAACAGGAGATTTGAGTAAAGGAATTTATCAAACTGATAACGCCGGACAACCGGTTATGGATCAATATGGCAAGCTACCTTTTTATAATTACGCTTTAATCTATGAAAACAATAAAGAAATAACATTTACAAGTATCGACCGAGGAGATTATGGATTAATAAATAAACTTACAGGTTATAGTTTCGTTTCAGGATTTATCGTTGAAAACAATAGAGTGATTGAAAATGCGACTCCGTACGAGCCAAATAAAAATACTTCTTATGGTGGACTTGTCGGAGAAGGCGCCATTAACACTATTATCTACGCAAGTCAAGTGCGTGGAACAATAGAAGTAGGTGGAACTTGGGCTGTCGCAGTTGCTGGTCTTGTAGGAAGAACTTCGGGTAAAGTTTTTGATTGCTCGACTGACATTAATCTCTTGTATCGTGCAGGGAAAGGTGGTTGGGTGAGTGGCCTTGTTTGCCAAGTCGGTAAAGATGCGGGAGCATTTGTTGAAAATTGCTACACTGGCGGTAAAATAACCACATATATTTCAACAAATTGTTTCGCAATCGGCGAAGTGAACAACAAAACAGCACCATTCCCTACGAAATACCAAAACTGCTATTCATATACACACTTTGATTTAAATGATTATACAAGCGGATCATTTAACGAGGGGAAAACTGTTTGTTTAATCGGTGGCGAAAAAACACAGGACAATATCTTCTACGATAGAAACGCTTGTGAACGCGAGCTCGGTGGTGAAAGCGAAACAGAACCATTCCCTTATGACTCAAGCGTAGCTATTTGGACAAAGAATGACGAATCTGAAGGATATCAATGGTCTACAGAAGGCTTCTTATCTATGGCTTCAGGTAAAAAAGAACAAATTGCATGGTCAGAAGCTTATAAAAACATAAAATGGCAAACAGATTATCGCTACAACTATGGTTATCCAACCCTTAAATATGGCTACCTCAAAAACTCATCATTTGCATACATTCAATACTATAATGACGTCAAACAGCAAGGCGATGCAACCGAAATCTCTTACGATTCATTTGTTTTTGATATTAAGTATAGTGATTACAAAAATGGTTTTATCGGCCATGATTCAGTTAAGAAATCATGCACATCATCAAACAACAGATTGTTTTATAAAATACCTAATGCTACTGTTTTGTATAAAGCAATAAATTTAAAGATTGATGACAATCAAAATAATATAAATATTGATTTTAGCACAGCAAGTTTTATATTGACAAATGATATAGACTTAAGCAACAGCGGATTGAAATTCGGACAAACAGATTTTAACGGCACTTTAGATGGGCAAGGGTACACTATAAAAGGGCTACAACAATCTCTTTTCAATAGCATAAAAAATAATAAAATAATAAATTATCCTGACGGCGGGGATTCCTATATTTACAGAATAGATATGCCAATTGATGATGATTATTTGTTTACCACCTATTCAATTTCAATTACCCCTACCATTTACCACAAGATGTATGATACATTTGTCCTCAACCTTCGCTTGACCGATGCTCACCTTACTGGAGGTGGAGGATTGCTTGCAGGTACTATCTCAAATGCTTTCATTTCAAACATGACTCTTTCGGGGAATATTGAAATAAAACAAGGTGATGTGACTGTAGGTGGGTTAACCAATCATTTTGATGGTGGACATGTTGCTTGCGTTACAAACCTTACAATGGTAACTACGAACCAAAGTTCTGAGGGAAATGGCAATGTTCACATTGGAGGTCTTGTTGGGGTTATTGGAACAGGTAATTCTACAATGAGTTATTGCTCAAATTATGGCCCAATAAATGCAAGTTCACAAATGTACAATTATCATGTTCTTGCAGGGGGGCTGGTTGGTTATATCGGGATAAATTCAAATGTACTTATTGAATATTCTTACAATGCAACAAGTGTTCTTTCTGGTTACGCACAACCTGGTGCAACAGCACTTGAAACGTCAAACAACAAATACTTTGCTGCTGGCATTGTCGCACGTAGTGATGGAACTATTACTATAAACAACTGTTATAACTCAGGTTTAATTAAGGCTGGAAACAAATCGCAAACGCAAGGTGCTTATGCTGCCGGAATAATTGCCGATGGTTCAGACAAAGCAACTCTCAATAGTTGTTACAATGAAGGCTCGATCGAGGCTCTTGGACAAAATCCAAGTTATAGTATCCAGAATGACGACCGAAAGTTGATTTTAACAGAAACTGGGAGAGAAAATGTAACTGCGTATTCTATCGCATTTGACGTAAAAAGCATAAAAAATAGCCAGAACGAAGGAACCTCGGCTCATAATGGTGCTTTGGGAATTAAGTCACAACTTGCTTCAAGCAATTCAATTTCAACGCAAGTGTTAAGCTCTATTACATCTAATGGAGGGTACGGAAGTGATGCGGAAGGCTCTCAAGAAGAGACGTTCGGACAATGGTTGAGTCTTGTTGGTTATAGAAATGAGACACAAAGCAGTGTCGACGTCACTAGACATACTGAACTTGGAGACAGATTTGTTATTTTGGCAGAAAATGAATTTGGCTTGCCAACAAGAATTGCTTATCAAACAAAGACATCAGTAACTTTTGATATTTATAGAAATGAAGTGGATGACAAAAATAATGTAGAGGATTATAAGGCTAGAGCAACAACCACTAAAACTTTTGACGATTCATTAGATGTGGTGTTTAGTTATAATTATGTAGCTGATTATAATAATCAAATAAGTAGCAGTATCTCAAATCAAGAATCATCAATAACATTAAATGATTTAAAGAAATCTTGTAGGAGTGGACAGGTATTTGAGGCCAAGTCAACGTTTATTGGTGGAGAAGAATTTCACGAAATAAGCTCAAACAATGCAGAAGATATTTTAAATGCAGGAGATGGTATTTCAATCATTTTAAAACAAGATGTGACTCTAAATTCAGGAAATTCTATTTATGATCGTGTTGAAAAATTATTTGGTAATGGTTATTACATTTCGTTTTATAATGGACCGATGCTAGCCGATGGTGGAAACGAACTATCAAATGTTGTACTTTTAGGTGAAACATACACAAACTTTTTATCTAAAATTTACAGTTTAAATAATGTATCATTGTATGGCTTCAGCAAATCAAACAAAAGTACTGAGTTTTCGTTAGTAGAAACAGTGCAAGGGAACCAAAAGGTTCAATTAACCTCATATGTTTGTGTTGAAAAGGACTATGCAGGAAATCAAGACATTAAACTAGTAGGCGATAGAATAAGAGGCAGTAAATCTTTAAAAAATTATGGAACTATTATTGGAAAACGAGGAACTGATGCACAATTAAATACAATTTCAATAAGTGGACAATCTATAGATTTTGGAGAAGGTTCTGAAAACAATGGAGTTGTAAAGGCTGGTGATGGCGGTAATGGCTTGGTTAGAAACAAAACATTAACATCAATTGGTTTATCTGTTGCACATGTCCCTCATTCTGAAAAAGGAGACCCACAAAACCAACTGGTACCGACATTATATCCTAATTTTAACCCAGAAAGTAGAAAACCTGAAGGTGCCGCAGGAAACACCGCTTTAGGTATTAAAGGCCAATCGGGAAGAAATTATAATCCTATTTCTACAATATTTAATGTAGGAGCACTTGTTTTGGGATTTAGATATGATTATGGCAAAAATAATACATATCAAGAACCAGTCTTAACATTGATTCCTCCACAACTAGAAAATACTACTATTTCTGTGGATACGCTTGGATTCAGCCATGATAATAAGGCTTATATGCCCGCCAAACGAGACTCCTACCAAATGTATATTGCTTTAGCCATGCCAGTTGCTAAGGAAGGTTGGAGAAGTCCATTTGTACACAAGGAAAAAGCAAAATACAAGAAGGGTTGGTGGTTTGATTTTCGTGATGATGTTATGAACTACATTGTTCAATCTGCGAAATTAGGAGACAATGTATGTTCATTAAATACGACTTACAGTGTATAAAATGAATTGTTGTTTTAATAGTAAAAATGGGGCAAATAAAATTATATTTAAAACCAATCATTTTCATTTGGAATTTCAATCTAAATATATTAAAATTGTATAAAGAGTTTCATTTACAAAAGGAGAAAGAGTTATGCCAAAGGCTAAAAAGTTTGACATAGATGAGAAAACTATGCATGACGGGCATCGCAAGAGACTGACTGCAACGGTTCACAAGGTCGGACTTGACGGGCTGAGTGATGTTCAAGCTCTTGAATACATTCTCTTTTACATTTTCCCTCGTGGTGATGTCAACCCTTTGGCTCATCGTCTCCTTTCTAGATTTAACAATGTCCCAACGGTTTTGGAAGCGTCAGTAGAAGATCTCATGCAGGTCAAGGGAATGGGTGAGTCTTCTGCTCAAAAGCTTCAATCTCTTCTTGAAATTTTTTACTATTACACACAAGTCAAAGTTTGTGATGGCGACAATATGAAAACCATGGGAGACTTTTACGACTACCTTGAACAACTTTTGCGCTATCGTGACGAAGAAGAACTTTTTATCTTTGGTGTAGACAACATAGGTGAAATTGTCAAGGGGCGTAGGTTTACGAGAGGCAATGCAATGACGGTTGAACTTGATATGAAAGAAATTGCCCTTTATATTTCAACTCACAAAGTGCAAGCGGTATTTGTGGTACATAATCACCCAACAGGTTCTGCGAAGGAATCTGGTATGGACAGAGAAACTTTTGAGAAGTTAAAACTCGCTTTTAAATTTCAAGGTTGCAGTTTGATTGATTCGATAATTGTGGGTAAAGATGGCATTTATTCAATGGCAAGCAAAGGATTCGTAAGACTTTTCAGCCAAGGTGTAGAATATTTGCAAGCATTACTCCAAGTATCCCAGCAATCAAAGAACTGATACTTGTAAAAATCAAATTTATCCAAAAATGAGAGGATTTTTCCTCTCTTTTTTGTTTTGCAAGGCTTTTTGAACCTTCTTCATAGCCAAGTGGCAGTACACTCATGCAATAAAGCCCCTCGTCATCATATTTAATGCTTATCATTTCTTGGCGTTCAAGGTAAGAAAGAACTTCATCTAGTCCGTCAAGGTCAATTTTATATCTTTGTGGAAGTGCAGAAATAACGTCCTTGCCGTCCACAATTTTGTATCTGCCAGAAGGACATTCCTTTATTAAAATTTTAAGAACTAGTTTGGTTTTTATATCAAGCATTTGCATATTTTTTGCCAAACAATATTTGAGATATACATATTCAAGAGAATATTGAATGATTAAATTGAGCATAATTATTTGATTATTATGATAGATAGGCGAGAAAAACTTGTTTTGACATATTTATGCAGGGCTTGTTCGGCGAAAAAGACAAGTCTTATTTCTCCGCACCAGATTGCAGAAAATGTTTCAAAAAAAATCATTCTTTCAACCACTGAAATTGACGAGATTATGACAAATCTTTCGATGCAAAATTATATAGATTTTGTTGCAACAGAGTGGAAGAATGGATACTACTACTGCATTAAACTCAAATCCAAAGGGCAAACATACCTTGCAGATTCAAAACGAGCAAAGAAAGCATTGGGGTTGCTTGTTTTGCGTAGCATATTCCTTGCATCGGTTTCTTTTGTTTTTGGACTTATTTTAAAAGCGATTTTCAAAGCCTGAAAAACGATTTACTTTGTTTGCTTTTCGTGATAAAATACTTTAAAGGAAGGAAAATGGAATTTGATTTAGTCTCGAAATATCAACCCGCAGGAGACCAACCCGAAGCGATAGATAAACTTGTTGAGGGGTTTAAAGAAGGGCTTAAAGACCAAGTGTTGCAAGGTGTAACAGGCAGTGGAAAAACTTTTACAATGGCAAACATTATCAAAAAGATGAAAAAGCCGACGCTTGTTATTGCCCATAACAAAACTCTTGCTGCCCAACTTTGTAATGAATTTAGAGAGTTTTTCCCACATAATCGTGTGGAATATTTTGTTTCGTACTATGATTACTATCAGCCCGAAGCATACATTGTTTCTACTGATACTTATATTGAAAAAGACATGGCTGTGAATGATGAAATAGACAAACTTCGTTCAAGTGCGACCTCTTCAATTTTAGAGCGTGACGATGTTATCATAGTGGCGAGTGTTTCTTGCATTTACGGACTTGGTAACCCAAATGAATATTACAATTTGCATATTGCTTTGCGAGAGGGAGACATGGTGGATAGAGATGAAATAATATCCCGCCTTATAGATATTCAGTTTACAAGAAATGATATAGATTTTAAGCGATCTACATTTAGGGTAAAAGGTGATACTCTTGATATATTTCCTGCAAACCAAAGTGAACTTGCAATAAAAGTCCAATTTTTTGGTGACGAAATTGAAAAAATCTATAATTTTGACCCCGTTTCTGGAAATCTTTTAAGTGAAGAAAAATATGTCGCGATTTATCCTGCAACTCATTATGCAGTAGGGCGAAATCGCATGGAAAAAGCACTGGAAGAGATTGAAAAAGACAGGCTTGCTGCTGTGGAAAACTTTGAGAAAGAGGGCAAACTTATTGAAGCAGAACGCATTGGACAAAGAGTTGCTTATGATGAGGAAATGATGCGTGAAGTGGGGTATTGCAGTGGCATAGAGAATTATTCGAGATACTTTGATGGCCGTTCGCCGGGAGAACCTCCATATACACTTATAGATTATTTTCCAAAAGATTTTTTAACTATTATTGATGAAAGTCATATGACCTTACCACAAGTGAGAGCAATGTATAATGGTGATAAAGCAAGAAAAACTAGTCTTGTTGATTTTGGATTTAGGCTTGAAGCGGCACGCGATAATAGACCTCTTACCTTTGAAGAGTTTGAAAAAAAACTTGGGCAGACATTGTTCGTTTCCGCTACGCCTGCAAAGTACGAACTTGAAAAAGCGGGGCAGGTGGTTAAACAAATAATTCGTCCAACTGGACTTCTTGACCCAAGCATTGAGGTTAGACCAATAAAAAATCAAATTGAAGACCTTATGGTAGAGTTGCAAAAGACCATATCTCGTGGAGGGCGTGTTCTTGTCACAACATTGACAAAGAAAATGGCTGAAAGTTTAACGGCGTATCTTCAAGAGCATAATTTTAAATCTAAATACATGCATAGTGAAATTGATACTATGGAAAGGGTAGATATAGTAAACGGGCTTCGCAGTGGCGAGTTCGATGTTCTTGTAGGCATTAACCTTTTACGTGAAGGGCTAGACATGCCAGAAGTGGAACTTGTTGCAATTCTTGATGCTGATAAAGAGGGCTTTTTGCGCAGTGAAGGAGCACTTATTCAAACAATAGGACGAGCGGCACGCAATGCTAATGGTCATGTGGTCATGTATGCTGACACTATGACGGATTCAATGAAGCGGGCGATTGACACAACCAATGAGAGACGCGCTATTCAAGAGGCGTTTAATAAAGAGCATGGTATAACGCCAAAAACTATCATAAAAGAAGTTAAAAACACGCTAGAGATAAGTAAAAAAGTTGATGAAAAAAATCTTAAAAAAGAAGATATCCCTGCCGAGATAGAAAAACTTACTGGCATGATGAAAGTAGCATCGGGGGCTCTTGACTTTGAAAGAGCGATTGAACTTCGCAACCAAATTCAGGCGTTAAGGAAGAAACTCACAAAAATGAAATAAAAGAAAAATAATAGAAAACATTAAATTTATAAAAAACACATAAAAAGTGCGATTTTTATTAAAAAAAGGATAAATTATGCAAAATTCAATTAGAATTCATGGTGCAAAAGAAAATAATCTTAAAAATATTGATCTTGAATTTCCTAAAAACGAACTGGTTGTTTTTACTGGAGTAAGTGGTTCTGGTAAATCTAGTCTCGCTTTTGGTACAATTTTTGCAGAAGGACAAAGAAGATATATTGAAAGTCTTTCCTCTTATGCGAGAATGTTTTTGGGACAAGCACAAAAGCCAGATGTTGAATCTATTGACGGATTAAGTCCGGCTATTTCTATTGACCAAAAAACAACCAATCACAATCCTCGTTCGACTGTAGGAACAGTTACAGAAATTTATGATTATTTAAGACTTTTGTATGCACGAGTGGGAACTGCTTATTGTCCTCATTGTGATAAACCTATTGCGAAACAAACGATAGACGACATTGTTGAAAGCGTAATGAAAAATGTTTCTGGTGCTCGCCTAACAATAATGGCTCCAATCGCAAGAGGCGAAAAGGGTGCTTTTGCAAAGCAGTTTGAAAGTCTTAAAAAATCAGGTTATGTTAGGGTTAAAGTTGACGGAAGCGTTTACACACTTGATGAAGAAATTAATCTTGACAAAAATCTAAAACATGATATCTATGTTGTTGTCGACCGTGTCGTGATGAAAGAGGGGGTTCGCTCGCGCTTGACCGATTCCATTGAGACTGCAATAAAACTTGGAGAAGGACTTGCAGTTGTTGATTGTGATGGAGATGAAACTCTATTCTCGACAAATTATGCTTGTCCTTATTGTGGCTGGACGCTTGAAGAACTTTCACCAAGGTTGTTCTCTTTTAACGCTCCGTTTGGTGCGTGCCCACAATGTGCTGGTCTAGGCGTTTATAGCGATGTAAGTGAAAGTTTGATTTTGAAGGACGGAGACCTTTCAATTAATGAGGGTGCGTTCAATGCAACTGGTTGGAGAATTGATGGGGGCGGGCTTGCCGCTCGATACTTTTACGCCTTGTCCAAAAAGTATGGAATTGATTTAGATACACCAGTTATAAAACTTCCAAAGAAGCAACTCAATATTTTGCTTTATGGCAATAATGGAGAAGAACTGGACATTTATGGCGATGAAAACCGCAATAAGACTCTTGAAAGATACAATGGCAAAAAAGCACTTTCTTTTGAAGGAATTGTAAATAACTTAAAACGTCGATTGGTTGAGGCAAAAAGCGAATTTGTAAGATTTGAAATCGGGAAATTTGTCAATGAAATAACTTGTCCAAAATGTAACGGCAAAAGGCTGAATGAAAGAGCACTCTCGGTTAAAATAAAAGGTAAAAACATAGCAGAAGTTTGTGACATGTCGGTTGAAAATCTTTCACACTTTTTTGATGATTTAAGTCTTTCAATAGAGAAAACCGAGATTGCAAAAAGCATTTTAAAAGAAATTAAAGCTCGTCTCAATTTTTTAATTGATGTAGGTTTAAACTACCTTACTCTTTCGCGAGAAGCAGAGACATTGTCAGGTGGAGAAAGCCAGAGAATTAGACTTGCCACGCAAATAGGTTCTGGATTAAGTGGCGTGCTATACATTCTTGATGAACCTAGCATTGGACTTCACCAAAGAGATAACGACAGACTTATTGGAACGCTCAAACATCTTCGCGACCTTGGCAATACATTGATTGTTGTCGAACATGATGAAGACACAATAAGGTCGGCAGATTACATTGTTGATGTTGGACCTTATGCGGGAGTGCATGGTGGCGAAATTGTGGCCAGCGGAACTTATGAAGAAATCCTAAAAAGTCCTACTTCGATTACTGCCAAATTTTTGAGAGGTGATGAAAAAATAGAAGTACCCGAAGTGCGTAAGAAGCCAAAGGATTTTTTAAAGGTCAAAGGGGCAAAGCAAAACAATCTTAAAAATATTGATGTAAAATTGCCTATTGGGGTATTTACTTGCATAACAGGTGTTTCAGGAAGCGGTAAAAGTTCACTTATGAATGAAATCATCTATCCTTGTTTGTCAAACAAACTTAACCGTTCTAATCTTGAACTTGGCAAGTTTGATAGGATAGATGGCGTTGAAAAACTTGATAAAGTGATAAATATAGACCAGTCACCTATCGGCAGAACACCTCGATCAAATCCTGCAACTTATGTTGGCATGTTTACTTATATACGAAATTTGTTTGCTGCGACTCCTGATGCCAAAGCAAAAGGATACACGGCGTCAAGATTTAGTTTTAATATTGCTGGCGGAAGGTGCGAAGCGTGTGAGGGGGCGGGTGAAAAAGAAATTGAAATGTATTTCTTGCCTGATATCTCTGTTCCTTGCGAAGTGTGCAAAGGTAAACGCTATAATCACGAAACTCTTGAAGTTAGATACAAAGGTAAAACGATAAGTGATGTTTTAGACATGACGGTGGAAGAGGGGCTTAAATTTTTTGAGAACGTTCCAAGTATAAAAAACAAGTTGCAAGCACTGCACGATGTCGGGCTTGATTATATAAGACTTGGTCAGCCTGCAACCACACTTTCGGGTGGAGAGGCACAAAGAGTTAAACTTGCGACCGAATTGTCTAAAAAATCGACAGGGAAAACTATTTATCTTTTAGATGAGCCAACCACTGGACTCCATATGTACGATGTTAAAAAATTGATTTCAATCCTTAACCGTCTTGTTGAGGGTGGAAACAGTGTGGTAGTTATTGAGCATAATCTTGATGTTATTAAATCTGCAGACTATCTTATTGACCTTGGACCAGAGGGCGGAGATGGTGGCGGGCAAATAGTTGCCACAGGAACTCCCGAGGAAGTTGCAAAATGTGAAAAATCATATACGGGCAAATATTTAAAAAAATATCTTAATTAATATATTGTTATTAAGAAAACTATTCTTAAAAAAACAGAAAATTAAATAATTTTTTAATTTTTAGAAAACAAAAAACACATTAAGCGTTTTACTTAATGTGTTTTTATTTATTAAATCAAAATTTCAACTTGTTATTCTCTTGTTAATTCAGCTTGCTTTGCTCGATTTTTATTTTCAAGTGCTTTAATATTTTTTAAAACTCTAGCGAGGTCTTCTAATGGGCATTGGAATGTGCAACCCACAGATTGGATTTCCCATGGTTCAGCATCGCGTAGTTCTCCATTTGGAGTAATTCGTTTTTGATAGTACTCTGGACGAAAGCGTTGCAATTTGCCTTTTGTAAGAGAGGTTTTGACCGTAAGATAAAATTCCTTTGCAATTTCTTCATTTGGACGATATACACTAAATCGTTTGTTTGCAAAGACATGGTCTTCGTCAAATTTGTATAAGTGCCAGTGTTGCCAAAGCAAAACTAGTTTATCCTTGACAGATAAATTTTTATCTCCATAATTGTTTTTGAAATATTCGTTTGAAAGATTTTTTTCGTTTTTGAAAAACACGATGCCATAAACGGGGAAGTTAAGATTTTCGCGGCCTGGCTCGTTGCAAAATTCCTTATCTAGTTTGCAAATAGTTGCGATTATGCCATTGCAGTTATAAATCAAATATCTATTTTCGGCAAGTTTTATCATACATGCCTCCTAGAATATTTACATTATAAACCACCATTACTGCTTTGTCAAATACAAATTTTTTCTATTTCTCATCATAAAAGCATTTTTAAAATAGGCGTTTTTTACGATTTTGTTTTATCATTTCAACTTAAAAAATGTGCCAGGGCGGGTGGTTGCGACATCTATGTGAATGTCTTGCCCCTCTTTTATTCCAAATGTTTCTATCTTTTTTGAAACATAGTTATATGCAAGCGAAGGCGTGTTATTTTCTTTACTCAAGTGTGAAAGTACTATTTGTTTGGTCCCGCTGTTTGCAAGAAAAGCAACAACATCGCTTGATGCATCATTTGAAAGGTGACCAAATGGACCATCAATTCGGCGTTTTAGTGACAATGGATATTTTGTTCCATTCATAAGCATGGTGCGGTCATAGTTGGCTTCAAGATAAACAAGGTCACTACCTTGAATGGTAGTCAAAACTTGGTCGGTCATGTGCCCAATGTCTGTTACGACACTGACTTTGCGGTTTCCTTGACTAAAACTAAACCCATAACATTTAACATCGTGAGGCACCTCAACAGGAGTTACAAGAATATCTGCAAACTCAAATTTCCCATCAAAAATTTTTCGATTTTCTATTTTGACTTTTTTAAATTTATCGTCGAGAGTTGTCCAAACATCTTGAGCAGCAAAAACAGGGGTGTCATATTTGCTTGAAAATATGTCCACACCTTTGATATGGTCGCTATGTTCGTGACTGACAATAATTGCATCTATTTCATAAGGTTTAACACCGATAAGGTCAAGACGTTTAGATGTCTCTTGGCACGACAAACCCATGTCAAGCAAGATTTTCTTGTTGTCACTTTCAATGTAAGTCAAATTTCCATCGCTCCCAGAGGAGAGGTTTATCATACGTAACATAAGTCATATTTTAGCACAAAGTGAGTTCTATTGCAAGCGTGGGTGAAATTATTGCCGACTTTTCTTTTTTAAAGAACACATTGCGCCCTAGTGCGGTAAGTGCCCAAACAAAAGCCATAAGCATGATAATCCCAACAATAAAACCCACATTCTTTTTCATAAGATAAGTTTAATTTGTTTATTTGCCCAAACAAAACCGAAAATTGATGTAAATTGGCGAAAAAAGAGAAAGAAAATTGAAAAAATATGATTTTCGTGCTTGGCGAACATTTTATTTGACAGATGGCGGGCTATGTGCTAAAATTAAATGAATAAAACGGAGAAAATAATGGACAAATTTTATATCACAACACCTATTTATTATCCAAGTAGAAAGCTTACCATTGGGAATGCTTATACTACTATCGCGTGTGATGCTATTGCAAGATTTAATCGTCTTCAAGGGAAAGAGGTATTTTATTTAACGGGAACAGATGAACATGGACAAAAAATAGCACAAGCGTCCGCGAATGCTGGCAAAACTGAAATGGAATATCTCAACGAAATCATTGCCGACACAAAAGAGCTTTGGCGTATTTTGAACATTTCTTATGATAAGTTTATTAGAACGACTGATGATTATCACGAAAAAACAGCACAAAAAGTCTTTAACGAACTTTACAAGCGTGGTTACATATATAAAGGTTCTTATAAAGGTTGGTACTGCACACCTTGTGAATCTTTTTGGACTGAAAGCCAACTCGTAAATGGGAAATGTCCAGATTGCGGAAGAGAAGTTAAATTCCAAGAGGAAGAGGCTTATTTTTTCAAACTTTCAGAGTTTGGTGATAAACTTTTAAAACTTTACAACGATAATCCTGAATTTTTACTTCCAAGAAATAGAGTCAATGAAATGGTTAACAACTTTATTAAACCGGGACTACAAGACCTCTGCGTTTCGAGAACCTCTGTAAAGTGGGGAGTGCCTGTTGAATTTGACCCTAAACATACAATTTATGTTTGGATAGATGCACTTTCAAACTACATTTCTGCCTTGGGTTATGGAAGTGAAGACGACTCACTTTTTAAAAAGTTCTGGCCAGCTGATGTCCACATTGTTGGAAAAGAAATAGTTCGTTTTCACGCAGTAATTTGGCCTGCAATGCTTATGGCACTTGATCTTCCACTTCCAAAACGAATATTTGCTCATGGTTGGATACTTTTTGGAGGAGACAAACTTTCAAAGAGTAAAGAGGTAGGGGGAGAGAAAGAATGTGTAGACCCCCGCGTGCTTGTGCCTCTATACTCTGCTGATGCGGTTAGATACATTTTATATAGAGAAATACCTTTTGGCAGTGATGGTAATTATTCGACCGATATTTTTCTTACAAGAATCAACGCCGATCTTTCAAACAATTTTGGAAATCTCGTTTCGAGAACTTTTGGAATGGTAAAAAAATACTTTGGTGGAGTTATCCCAGTTTCTCACTCTTTAACCCAGCAAGATGATAGTGATTTTCGAGATAAAGTGCTTGCAAAAGCAAAGGAAGTATTTGATATCATGTCAAACTATGATGTCACAAAAGCTGTCACAGCAGTTTTTGATATATTTAGCGAAGCAAACACTTACATTCAAAAGGTTCAACCTTGGGTGATTGCGAAAGACGAAAATGGCAAAGAAAGACTTGAAAGTGTTATGAGGTCACTTCTTGAAGCAATAAGAATCGGGACTAAACTCTTCCAGTCATTTGCCCCAGAGACATGTGAAAAAGTGCTTTATGCTCTTGGTCTTGATGCAAAAGAGAATTTCAAAGATTTAGACAATTTTGAAGGGCTTGCAAGTGGAAAAGAACTTGGAGAACTTGGCATTTTGTTCCCACGACTTGACATAGAAGCAGAAAAAGCAAAACTTAAAGAAATTGCCAATGCTTAAATAAAGTTCACACAAGGTGATAATCTCACTTTGTGTGACTTTTTTTGTTTAAACAAGGCTAAAATTTTAACTTATGGAAAAAATTAACATAACTGAAAGCATAATTTTTGATTTTTTATTTGAAAAAAAGATAAAAAAGTGTAAAATGATATTAACAGGAGGGGCGTTATGACTCAATCGAGCATATCATGGATTATTTCAATAGGATTTATTGTACTTCTAGGAATAGGATTTTTGATTGGCCTTTGGAGGGGCTGGAAAAGGTCGCTTCTTAATTTCGGTTGCTCAATTATAGGTATGATTGTAGCCATTTTTGTTACAAAACCTATCACAACCGCAATTCTGGGAATTGAAGTTACCTCGGGCGGAGTAAGAACATCTTTAAGCGGACTTATTGTGAAAGAGCTTCAAAAGAATGAAGACATAAACCTTATGATGAACGCGAATGCAAACTTTAAGCAGTTTATTTATGGTCTGCCAAGTGCTCTTGCAAGCACCCTTGTTTTTGTTGCCGTTTCTGCAGTGGTTGCACTTCTTGCTTATACAATTTATAGAATAGCTTGCATCGGCGTAAAATATCGTCCAGCCGAAAGAAAACATAGACTCGTGGGAGCAGGAGTGGGAGCGGTCAAAATGCTTATATTGAGTTCTATTGCACTAATGCCTCTTACAAGTCTTATAGGACTTACAAGTGACATGACTGAAAGAGAAAGCTTTGTGGTTTCAGCACAGGCGGAAAATCAAACAGGTAGCCCTTATGGTTATATTGGTGAATATATTCCAGAACAGGCGATAGTAGCTGTGCGTGGCGTTAACGATAGTTTACTTTCAAAAATTTGCGGACTTGGCGGAATGGACGACAAACTTTTTGATTTTTATGGGCAAGTAAAAGTTGATGACAAGCAAGTGCTTGTGCGAGAAGAAGTGCCTGCATATTATGAAGTCTTGGCGTTTAAATATGATATCGAACACACAACAAATCTTTCGTTTGCAAATATCAATTATGAAAAAGTTGGCATTGCTACTGATAAAATTGTAGAGTCTCCACTTTTCACAAAAGTTGTTTCATCAACTCTTGCCGATATAATTATAAATTATGAAAACTATTCCTTTATGGCTGGATTAAAAGCCGACTATGGTCAAATTCTTGATAATATTAGTGCCAGCCTTTCAGCGATTGAAAGTGAAGGCGGAAATGTAAGTGAATATTTTGCTCACGACATTAAAACCGCAGTTGAAATATTTAAAACCATGGGTGCCAACGGCGTGATTGATGACATTAAAGCACTTGAAAACAAAAATGCTGATAGAATCATTGAAACGCTTGAAAATGAGAGCGTAAAAGAAGGAAAGCTTACAAATAAAGATAGTTTTGATAGTGCTGTTTCAAGCTTCTTCAAAATGAACACAGTGCGAGATTCGATCGCAGAAATTTTGAAAAAGTACTCAAAAGATTTAATAAATGGTCTTGACGAAATAGGCGTTGACACTTCGGCGTGGACTGATGAAAATTGGGGAAAACAAGCAGTCGATATCTCAAAATTTGTAAAAAGTTATGCTGATTTAGTAAAAGATGTAAAGTTTGCGGACATTATCGCTGATGCAACAATTTTGCTCGACAGCAATAAAGATTATGATATTTTAGGTGTTATGGCAAATCTTGGAAGCTTAATTGATAACGCTAGAAGCATTGAACTCTTAAGGACGAGCGACAATAAGCCAATCTTTGATAAACTTCTTACTGACAACAACATTGTTCTTCCAGATAAAAGTGCTGAAATTAAAAATGCAAGTGGAGAAAAAGTAACTATTTCAAATTATACTGACCTGTTTGGCTTTGTTGCACCAAGTCTTGAAAAACTTAAATCAAGCGGAATGTATGATGTTATCACAGGCGAAGGGGATAAAGTAAAAGGTATTGCAAATATTATTTCTATTCAAAGTGAAACTGGAACTTATCCAAACAAAGATATTTTGAAAGAAATAATTCTTCCACTCAATCAAGTGGAACCAACAAAGTCACTTATAATGGATAGTTTAACATCTTCGCTTGGAAGTGGATTTATTGATTTAAGTGGTCTTAACACTTATGATGAATGGGACAAAGATTTAGGATATATTTCAAGTCTTCTTATCGTTTTAAACACCGATAAGATGCCAGATGGTGTTACTACTTATCTTGATAAGGTGCTTGACAATAAAATCGGCGAAGTGTTTGACAATCTTGCGGACGACCAAATTGATGGTATCATAAAGCCAATTCTATATGCAAAAGCAACAACAACGCTCAAGAATGATATTATGAGTCAAATTGCACAAGAATGTAACAGCCTTACTGGTGCAAGCGATACTATAAGCCTTGCAGGTGTCACTCTTGAAAATGGTAATCCAGACGACCAAGCGAATGAAATTTGTGCTGTTATGAAATCCCTTATAGCTCTCCGTGGAGAAAGTGGGAATCTTAAGGATATGAACGAAGACAAAGTTAAAACAATGCTTATTTCGCTACAAGCAAACGGGTATAGAACTATAATCAACACAAGCCTTACAAGCGAAGGGGCATTCAAAGGAATCTTTGGTTCAGTAATGAACAAATTTACAAGTGAACTCGCTGAATATGATTCAGCTTGCGAAGCAAAATATGGCAAATCAACAGTTGAAAAAATTGAGGATATGTGTGGCGAACAAAATTATTTACAAACATCAAATTATGGCAAGATTGATTTTGGCAAAGTATTTGAAAATATAAATAGTCTTAAAACTGAACTTGATTCTTTAATTTAAACAAAAGGAAAAAAATGGAATTCAAACATAAACCAGTGTTGTTAGACGAGGTAATAAATGGGCTTAACATAAGGGCAGATGGAATTTATATTGATTGTACAATGGGTGGTGGCGGTCATTCAAGCGTGATTGCCTCTCATCTTGCGGGTGGAAGACTGATAGGTTTCGACCGCGATGAAGATGCAGTTGCAGTTTGCAAGAAAAGATTTGAAAATAGTCCTTGTGTGACTGTCATAAAAGCAAATTATAAAGATGCTCCTCATATTCTGCAAGAAATGGGGATAGAAAAAGTTGACGGAGTGCTGATTGACCTTGGTGTAAGCAGTTATCAAATAGATAATGGAGAGCGTGGTTTTTCTTTTCTGCATGAGGGTAGACTTGATATGCGTATGGATAGACAGCAACCATTTTCTGCATACGATGTTGTCAATGCTTACCCAAAAGAAAAACTTGTTGAGGTATTGTATAAATATGGAGAAGAGGACAATGCAAAAAGGATTGTTGACAACATCTTAAAGCATCGTGCAATAAAGCCTATTGAAACAACAACCGAACTTAAAGATATCATTGAAGAGTGTTATCCTAAAAAACTTTTATATGGCAAAGGTGGTGTGTCAAAAAAGACTTTTCAAGCCATTAGAATTGAAGTTAATGGGGAACTCGCTGGGTTAGATGAGTGCTTGGCAGAGTTTATAGATATGCTTGCAAGTGGTGGACGCATGGCGGTGATAACATTTCATAGCCTTGAAGACAGAATCGCAAAAAACGTGTTTAAAGACGCTTGTACTGGTTGTATTTGTCCACCTAAAACACCGATTTGCATTTGCCACCACAAAGAAAAAGGCTTTTTGGTTTCTCGCAAACCAATTACTGCGTCTAAAGAAGAATTGGAAGAAAATTCGCGCAGTAGCAGTGCAAAATTGAGAATTTTTGAAAAGAAATAAAAGCATAAACGAGAAAGGAGGATAGTATATTATGGAAGAGAAAGCCCTACTTGTTGAAATAGAGAAAGACAAGGAAAAAGTTATTGAGCAAAAACTTGAAGAACAGCGAAAACGCTATCATGACGAGATTGTTGTTCCCGAGAAGAAACCACAAGATATGCACTTGTTTTCTTCAAAAACTTATCCTTCCTCGCTTCCTAAAATTAAACCTTCCAGCATGCAAAATAAATCAGCACAAGAGGTGGCTGATCAGCCTAGGCAAGAGGTTAAACAAAGTGAGGCTTCCAAAGTAATTGAAAAGCCCAACTATGATTTAATGGAAGAGTTAAGTGAGAGTGAGCGCGAAAAAGTCTATGTAATTGAAAAGGATAAGCCTAGTGAGGAATCATCAAAAAAAACCTCACGATTTAAAAAAATTGCGTTAGCAATATTGTTTGGCATATTTGGTATTTGGGGTATCGTAAACATAACACAAATTGACCTAATTTCTTCACAAGTCGCAGATGTGAAAAGCGAATATAGCATGAACCTCATAAGTTATCTAAATAACCTTAAAAATCTTGACGCGACCAACTCAAACAACATGCAAAATCTTCTAGACACAATCCCAGACCAAGAACTAAAACCAAGTGGAATCGAAAAACAAAGTAATTGGTTTGATAGATTTTGTAACTTTCTAGGGGGCATGTTTGGAGGTTAAGGTTGCAAAAGCCATTTACGCTTTATTCATTAAAACGAAGGATATTGGCCATCACGATGGTCATATCCTTTATTTTTTGTGCGCTTTGTATAAGATTGTTCGTTTTGCAGGTTGTAGAAGGAAAATCTTTGCAGATTAGGGCGACTGACCAGTGGACGAGAGACCTCGCCATTGTCGCACCGAGAGGAAAGATATATGACAAGACAGGTGCAACACTTGCGGTAAGTTATACAACTTACAATATTTATGTGCGTGCCAGAGAGGTAAAGAACCCTGAACTTGTGAGCCGAAAACTTTGTGATGAATTTTCATTAGATTATGAAAGTGTTTACAAAAAGGCTACCAATAAAAAAGTCAGTGAGTCGCTTGTTAAAATGCAGGTGGAAGGAGAGCAAGCCCAAAAGATATATGACATGAGGCTAGATGGTATTTATCTAGCTGAAAATACAGCGAGATTTTATCCTTACGGAAATCTTTTAACACAAGTTCTTGGATTTACAAGTATTGACAATGAGGGGCAAACGGGTGTTGAAGCGTATTACAATAAAACTCTTGCAGGAATTAATGGGTTTAGTTATGTTCAAAGTGATTTGCAAGGGCGTGAGATTGGCGGAAGTTTGAGGTATTATGTAGGTGCACAAGAAGGGAATAACTTGACTTTAACAATAGATAGCAAAATGCAACTTACAGTAGAGCAGACCCTTGAAAAAATTATGCTTGAACAAAAAGCCAAAGCGGTCACGGGTATAATTTTAGATGCCCAAAATGGTGGAGTTTTGGCAATGAGTAGCAAGCCAAGCTTTGACCTTAACAGTGTGCCTCGTGAAAATCTTGAAGCACTGTTTGAGCAAAGTAAGATGAAAAGTGTGACTGATATTTATGAACCGGGGTCTACTTTTAAAATTCTCACTGTTTCGGCAGCACTAGAAGAGGGACTGACAAATTTAAACGACAGATTTTATTGCCCAGGATACAGAATAGTTGATGGAATGAGAATTAAATGCTGGAAAACTATTGGACATGGCTCTCAAAACTTAAAAGAGGCTTTTGCAAACTCTTGCAATTGCTGTTTTATGGATTTGGCATTAAGGCTTGGGAAAGATAAATTTTATTCTTATATGGAAAAGTTTGGATTAGGACAAAAGACGGGGATTGATTGCTCGGGAGAACAAAAAGGTATTCTTATGAGTAAATCGGTTGTTAAAAATGTCGACCTAGCACGTATGGGTTTTGGGCACGCAATTACTGTAACACCTATTCAACTTTTAAGCGGTGTGGCTTGCGTGACGAATGGCGGAACATATCATAGCCCTCATATTATGGACTCGGTGTGTGATAAAGATGGGAATGTTGAGCAAAAGGCAAATGTCAAGACAAAAGAGAATATAATTTCATCTTCAACAAGCCACACTGTAAACGAACTTTTAGAGTTTGCTGAAAACAAAACTGGCAAGTATACTTTTGTTGAAGGTTACAATGTTGGAGGGAAAACAGGAACAGCACAAAAATATAAGGGAACGGGCGGTATTGATCAAGGAAAATATATTTCTTCATTTATTGGCACATATCCAGCAGACAATCCTAAATATTTGGTTTTTGTTATGGTTGATGAGCCAAGTGCAGGAGCGTATTATGGAAGCATAGTTGCCGCTCCTTACGGGAAAATGATCTTTACTGAACTCTTTGAATACCTTGGCGAGAAAAAACAAGATGAAAGTGTTGAAGTTAAAAAATGTACGATGCCTTACGTTGAAGGGCTTTCTCTTGCAGCGGGCGTGGACTTAATTAAAAAGGCGGGACTTGAATATGAACTTGACGGCGAGGGCGACATGATTGTTAAACAACTCCCACCTCAGGGGACAGTCTTAAATGAAGGCACAAGTGTTGTGATAGTAACAAATTAAAATCTTTTGTCTTGGTTGTTTATTTTAAAATCGTTTTTTTATTAAATTCTATTTAAAAAACAAAAATTTATAAAATTTGTTTGATATATTTTCAATTTTGATTAAAATATCTATATGAAGAATGTCATCATTGGGGTTGTCGTTATTGCGATTGCGATTGTGTTTTGCTTGTTGCTTGCGATTGCAAATTTTTCGGGGGATCGATTTTTTGAAAAGTATGAAAAACTAAATGGGGTCATGCCTGATTGTCCTATTTATCCTCTTGAATTTGTAAACGATATAAACAGAAAACACTTTAATAATTCTCTTAAAATTGGCAAGACTGACAAAAAAGCGGGAGACGCTTATGCAAAGGGATTTTTAATTTTATCCAATGAAACTTTATCAACTCCCAGTCTCGCATCGTTAACTATCATTTCTCATGAAATGGGGCATGCAAAGCAAGATAGAGAGGGAAACAAGCTCACATCTCTCAATAGACTTAGGCGCCTTGGACGCGTTCTTGGTGCATTTTTATTGCCGTTTTTAATAGCGGGTGGACTTATTATGCTTTTGTCAAAGGAACTTTTTTATCTTGGTGTGGGGCTTGCCTGTGGAGGTGCACTAATATTTTTAATTGCCCTTTTTGTTAAACTAAAAACCATTTCAATCGAAAAAGAAGCGTCTAAATTTGCCCTCATTTACCTTGCGGATTATTTAAACGATAATGAAGTAGAAGAATGTGGGAAATTTTTGAAAGACGCTAGAATGACTTATTGGGCAGATTTTTTAAGAACTCTTTTCTTTTGGACATTTCTTACTAAAAAGAGTAAATTTTTTAATTAAGGAGAAGAATTATGACTGTATATGAAATTGGTTATATTATATCGGCATTCTTGCTGGTGATTGCTGTTATCTTGGCAATATCAGCACAAGTTAAGGTGCAAAGTACTTATGAAAAATACAAGAATATTCCTTCATCAATAGATATGACTGGGGCGGAGTTAGCACAAATGCTTATTTCCCGTGAGGGATTAAACGTAATAGTTCAATCGTGCAGGGGAAACCTCAGTGATAATTATAATCCAAGCAATAGAACTCTTAATATTTCACAAGGCAACTATAATTCTCGTTCAATTGCATCACAGGCGATAGTCGCGCATGAATTTGGTCATGCACTTCAACATGCAAAAGGGTATAAACCAATGTTCGCAAGGCAGGGAATTATCAAATTTTCAAACATTATGTCAAGCCTATTCATGCCATTACTTATTTTAGGCGTGATTTTGGAAGTGTGTTCTTTGGGAAGACTTCATATTGGCAGTTTTATAATTTATTTTTCGGTTGCATTATATGGTGTTGCAGTACTTTTAAATCTCGTCACTTTACATGTTGAATACGATGCATCTAATCGAGCCAAAGAGGTCATGATTTCTCTTGGTGCTGGTGATGATGGAGAGAAAAAAGCGGTTTCAAATTTGTTAAATGCAGCAGCACTCACATATTTTGCTTCAATGCTGGTAAGTCTTGCCTACTTTTTGAGATTGTTATTTATCTTGCTCTCTTCACGAGATTGACTTGACTGATATCTTTATAAATCTTCGGCAAATCATATGTTAAAAAAAAGACTATTTTCATAACAACAGGTGTTGAGTTTGACTTGAAAATAGTCTTTTTTATTTAAAGAAAATTGCTTTATATTTTGTGAATGATTTATTTTAAATATTTAACGAAAGGAAATAATGAAATCTTAATTTAGTTGATAATATTTTTTTTAAAAATATTAAATGTAAGTTGAAATTTTGTAGTTTGTTATTATAAAATAACAAGGGTTTTGAAAATAAAGGGAAAGAAAAAGAAGAGCAAAATTTTGTAAAAAATTTTATCTTTTTGTAGTGATAATTTTTTTAAAAAAACACAATATATAGTGTTTATTTTGTTGACAAACCTATATATATAGTGTAAAATCGTTTATGTTAGAACTAATGATAAAGGGGGAAAGATTATGAAAGTAATTAAGCGTTCTGGGCAAGAAGTCGTATTTGACAAAGATAAGATTGCTGTTGCCGTAGGAAAGGCAAATGAGTCAATAGAAGACCAAAGCAAACGCCTAACAAAAGAAGATATTCAGGATATTGCTTCTAGGGTTGCCGAAAAATGTGAGGCTTTAAATAGGGCGGTTGGAGTTGAAGAAATTCAAGATATGGTGGAGTTTGCAATCATGGGCAAAGGCAAATTTGCAGTTGCCAAAAATTATATAACTTATCGTTATAACAGACAACTCGCTCGTCAAAAAAACACCACTGATGATAAAGTTTTTGCTCTTATTAATTGCCAAAATGAAGAAGTTAAGCAAGAAAATAGTAACAAAAATCCAACTGTTAACAGCGTTCAACGCGATTACATGGCTGGCGAAATGAGTAAAGACCTTACGAAAAGATTTTTACTTCCACCTGATATTTGGAAAGCACATGAAGAAGGGCTTATTCACTTTCATGACGCTGACTATTTTGCACAAAGGATGCACAACTGTGACCTTATAAACCTTGAAGACATGCTTCAAAATGGCACAGTTATCTCTGGCACTATGATTGAAAAGCCACATTCTTTTGCTACTGCTTGCAATATTGCAACGCAAATTATTGCACAAGTTGCGTCTAGTCAATATGGTGGGCAAAGCATAACACTTACACATCTTGCACCTTTTGTTGATGTATCAAGACAAAAAATAAAAAAAGAACTTACCGAAGAGTTCGCGCAACTTGGTGTAAATGTTACCAAAGAGCAACTTGATTCAATCGTTGAGTCAAGGGTAAGAAAAGAGGTCAATAAAGGTGTACAAACCATACAGTATCAGGTTGTAACACTTATGACGACAAACGGACAAGCCCCATTTATCACTGTGTTTATGTATCTTAATGAAGCACGCAATGAGCAAGAGAAAAAAGACCTTGCTATGATGATTGAAGAAATGTTAAATCAGCGTATTATGGGCGTGAAAAACCCAAAAGGTGTGTACATAACTCCTGCATTTCCAAAGCTTATTTATGTACTTGAAGAAGACAATATCACCGAGGATAGTAAGTATTGGTATTTGACATGCCTTGCCGCTAAATGCACAGCAAAAAGAATGGTCCCTGACTACATTTCAGAGAAGAAAATGCTGGAACTCAAAGTTGATAAAAATGGCGAGGGACATTGTTATACTTGCATGGGGTGCAGAAGTTTCTTAACACCTTATGTTGATGAAAATGGGAAACCAAAATATTACGGAAGATTTAATCAAGGAGTTGTGACTGTCAACCTTATTGACATAGCACTTTCTTCTCACAAAGATATGAATGAATTTTGGAAGATTTTTGATGAGAGAATGGAGCTCTGCCATCGAGCTCTTCAATGCCGTCATGAGCGTCTTACTGGCACACTTTCTGATGCAGCACCTATTCTTTGGCAACATGGAGCACTTACAAGACTTGCTCCGGGAGAAACGATTGATAAATATCTTCATGGTGGATATAGCACAATTTCACTTGGATATGCTGGACTTTGGGAGGCTGTTTACTATCTTATTGGCAAAAAATTGACAGAACCAGAGGGAAAAGAACTCGGGCTTGAAATTATGCGTGCTTTAAATAAATACACAAAGAAGTGGAAAGAAGCAGAGAATATAGATTATTCTCTTTATGGCACACCACTTGAAAGCACAACTTATAAATTTGCGAAATGCCTTCAAAAACGCTTTGGAAAGATTGCTGGTGTGACAGACAAGAATTATATTACAAACTCATATCATGTTCATGTAACAGAACCTATTGATGCATTCTCTAAACTTGCACTCGAAAGCGAATTCCAAGCACTCAGTCCGGGTGGGGCAATCAGTTATGTGGAAGTGCCAAATATGCAAAATAATATTGGTGCCGTGCTTGAAGTTATGAAATTTATCTATGATAACATTATGTATGCCGAACTTAATACCAAAAGCGACTATTGCCAGTGCTGTGGATTTGATGGAGAAATCCGAATTGAAGAGGTGGACGGCAAACTTATTTGGAAGTGTCCAAATTGTGGGAATACTGACCAAACAAAAATGAACGTTGCAAGACGAACTTGTGGTTATATTGGAAGCCAATATTGGAACCAAGGAAGAACGCAAGAAATTAAAGATAGAGTTTTGCACTTGTAACAAAAAAGCCTTACGTAAGCAAAACAAATGTCAAAATACTGAAAACATCGTAAAATTTTATTAAAACTACTTAAAAATTGTTATAAAAACATAAAAAGCAGATAAAGTGTAAAAGCCGAAATTTTCAAAGGCCGATAAATTTTATAAACAAGGTTATTGAAGGGGACTAAAATGTACTATGGTGAAATAAAAAACTATGATATCGCAAATGGTTTGGGAATAAGAGTAACCTTGTTTGTGAGCGGTTGTACTCACCACTGCAAAGGTTGTTTCAACGAAGAAACTTGGAACTTTTGTTATGGGAAAGAATATACTTCTCAAACCGAAGACGCTATTATTGAGGCGTGTGGAAAGCCATTTATAAGGGGATTGTCAGTGCTTGGTGGAGAACCTTTTGAAAAAGCGAATCAAAAAGATGTTTGCCATTTGCTTAAAAAGTTTAAAGAAACATATCCTCAAAAAGATGTCTGGTGTTATTCGGGCTATACTTTTGATAAAGATATGATTCCGGGCGGAAAGGTTTTTACTGAGTATACAACAGAAATGCTTTCATGCATTGATTACCTTGTTGATGGTGAATTTGTTGAAGAAAAGAAAAATTTGATGCTTAAATTTAGAGGATCATCAAATCAAAGAATTATCAATGTTCCACTATCTTTAAAACAAGGGCAGACTATTTGCTATAAAGATGAAGAATTAGTATAGTAAATATTGAATCTTTTAAACAATGAATGCTAAATAAAAAAAGAAGTCAAAATGTATCATTTGGCTTCTTTTTTATGCAAAATTTTTTAATAATTTAACAGTTTTTAAAATCTATTAGAAATTTTATTAAAATAGGGTGTTACTTAATAAAATCTTTCTATTAATCATTGTCGTTACGAGTGAAAACAATTTTCTCGTTAATGTATGGTATAAGTTCATCAACTGAAAGTCTAATTTGTTCCATAGTGTCACGGTCACGAATTGTAACAGTGTCATTTTCAAGGGTGTCAAAGTCGATTGTTACACAATAAGGTGTTCCAATTTCGTCTTGACGGCGGTAACGCTTGCCAATAGAACCAGCCTCATCATAGTCGCAGTTAAAGTGCTTATTAAGCTTTCTATAAACTTCTCTTGCCTTATCTGAAAGTTTTTTAGAAAGTGGTAAAATAGCTACTTTATAAGGTGCAAGTGCTGGAATAAGGTGTAAAACTGTTCTTGTGTCGCCTTCGCCAACTTCTTCTTCATCGTATGCATTGCAAAGAATAGTTAAAAACATTCTATCAACGCCAAGTGCTGGTTCGACAACATAAGGAATGTATTTTTCGTTCGTAATAGGGTCAGTATATTCCATATTTTCGCCACTGAATTTTTGATGTTGAGTAAGGTCGTAGTCTGTTCTATCAGCAATGCCCCAAAGTTCTCCCCAGCCAAATGGGAATAAGAATTCAAAATCAGTAGTTGCTTTTGAATAGAAGCAAAGTTCCTCTGGACTATGGTCACGTTCTCTCAAATTCTCTTTCTTAATTCCAAGGTCGTAAAGCCATTGTCTCATTTCATTTTTATAAAACTTAAACCAATCAAGGTCCGTGCCAGGTTTGCAGAAAAATTCAAGTTCCATTTGTTCAAATTCACGAGTACGGAAAATGAAATTCCCCGGAGTAATTTCATTTCTAAAACTTCTTCCCATTTGTCCAATACCAAAAGGCATTTTAGGGCGTTGAGTCCTTACGACATTTTTGTAATCTACAAACATTGCTTGTGCGGTTTCTGGACGAAGATAAACTTCGCTTTTTGAATCTTCAGTAACCCCCATAAAGGTTTTAAACATAAGGTTGAAGTTTCTCATTCCTGTAAAGTTACTTTTCCCGCAGTTTGGGCATTTAACATGATGTTCGGCAATAAATTTTTCAAGTCCTGCATTGTCAAGTTCTCCAACTACAACATCAAGACCATTTGCAACAACATAATCTTCTACAAGTTTGTCTGCTCTGTGTCTTGTTTTGCACTCTTTGCAGTCAATTAATGGGTCTGAAAAACCTGCTAGGTGTCCGCTTGCTTGCCAAACGCGTGGGTTCATTATGATTGATGCGTCAATACCAATATTATACTCATTTTCATGAATAAATCTTTTCCACCAAAGTTCCTTTATGTTTTTTTTGAGCTCGCTTCCAATAGGTCCATAATCCCAACTATTGGCAAGACCGCCATAAATTTCACTTCCTGGATAAACAAATCCTCTTGCTTTGCAAAGGTTTACAATTTTATCCATTGTCAACTGTTCTTTTTCCATATATCCTCCAAATTTGCATAGGAAACAAAAACCCCTATGCTGGTTAGCATAGGGGCGATGATAATCGCTGTTCCACCCTAATTCACGCATTATTGCGCCTCATTAAGTGTCTTTACGCCGACAAGCGTTTGCTCGGGAGTTGCCAATTCCGTCATTGCTGGGTATATTGTATTTCTTTTTTTAAAAATTGTCAAGTGTTTTAACGCTTGAAATATGTAAAATCAATTTAATATTAATGCTTTTAAGAGTTGACTTTTCTGCATAAGGGTGTATACTCATTTGTAAAGAGAGGGTGATGTATGAGACAAGAATTTATTGCAGAAGATTGTGGGAAAGTAGTTTGTGACTTTATTGAGGTTGACCTTAATGGTGCTGAAAACGCGTTGGAACTATTGGCTAAATACACAGACGGAAATATTATTTTTGCACAAAAGCCCCGTCGAGTTCATGCTCGTCCAGTTTTGCTAGGTGAAACTGTATTGACAGCTCCGCTTGCTACTATTGGAGAAAGAGTTTGTAAGATAAGTGAGACAAGGCAAGTTGTAACTATGGACCATGTCACTAGGGGAGATATGGTTGTAACGAATCCCGATGGGGAAGAGTATATTGTGAAAGGTTCAAAATTTGCGAAAATTTATAGTCACATTGGAAATGGAGTATATTTGCCACAAGGAGAGGTTAAGCCGTTCGTGACAACTATCGCAGATATTTGCTTCAAAGCGTCGTGGGGAGAATTACAGTTTGCACCAAAGGGAAGCAAGCTTTGCGTTGCAGATATGAACGACATATATTCTGTAACTGATATTGCATTTGAGTCAACATACGAAAGAGTGCAAAGTGTACACGCAAATGAAATGAGTAATTTAATTAATTAGATAATAAAAAAGACCTGAATTAAGGCCTTTTTTATTGTTTTAAGTAATTATTTTGATTGATGTAATTGTTTTATTTAAAAATCGACAAATTTATCTTATTTCATGTATTTTTCCACATATTCCTCATATGAACCTGTAAAGTCAATTATTTTATCTTCATCTACAATGTCAATGATTCTGTTTGCAACTGTTTCAATTATTTCTTGGTCATGCGTTGAGAAAAGCATATTTCCTCTAAAATTCTGCATTCCCTTATTGAGAGCAGTAATGCTTTCAAGGTCAAGGTGGTTTGTTGGCTCGTCAAGTAAAATTAGGTTTCCTTGTTCAAGCATCATTTTTGCAAGCATGCACCTCACACGTTCACCACCAGAAAGAACATTTGCTGGCTTTAAGTTTTCTTCGCCCGTGAAAAGCATTCTTCCAAGCCATGACCTTATATATGTTTCATTTTGGTCTTTTGAAAATTGTCTTAACCAGTCTACAATAGGAAGGGTGTTATCTTCAAAATATTCGTTATTATTTTGTGGTAAATATGTCATTTTTATTGTTTTTCCAATAAATACTTGACCATGGTCAGCTTTTTCTTTGCCAAGGATAATATTAAACAAAGTTGTTATAATTTGACTATTTTTTGCGAAAATTGCGACTTTTTGTCCTTTTTCTATGTTGAAAGAAAGATTTTTGAACATTCCAGCCTTCGTCAAATGGTCAACTTTTAAAACTTCTTTTCCTATTTCTTGTGTGTATTCAAAGTTAATATAAGGGTATTTTCTTGAAGATGGTTTAAGGTCTTCAATGTTAATTTTTTCAAGTTCCTTTTTACGGCTTGTTGCTTGTTTAGATTTTGAAGCGTTTGCGGAGAAGCGTGCAATGAAATCTTTGAGTTCTTTTACGCGTTGTTCGGCTTTTTTGTTTTGGTCTTTCATTTGTTTAAGGATAAGTTGACTTGACTCATACCAAAAATCATAATTCCCAATAAACATGTTGATTTTGCCATAATCTACATCGCAAATGTGAGTACAAACTTTATTTAAAAAGTGTCTATTGTGAGAAACTATAATAACGGTGTTTTCAAAATCTAATAAAAAGTCTTCAAGCCATCTTGTTGTTTTAAAGTCAAGGTTATTTGTAGGTTCGTCAAGCACCAGAATGTCGGGATTCCCAAAAAGTGCTTGAGCAAGCAAAACTTTAACTTTGACCTTTGGGTCGGTTTGTCCCATGAGGTCATAAAAATTTTCCTCTTTGATTCCTAGACTTTGAAGAAGTTGCTTTGCTTCGCTTTCTGCTTCCCAACCGCCAAGTTCTGCGAATTCGGTTTCTAGTTCTCCTGCTTTAATTCCATCTTCTTCACTGAAATCTTCTTTCATGTAAAGAGCATCTTTTTCTTTTTGTACTTCCATAAGACGCTTATGCCCGAGAAGCACTGTGTCAAGAATTGTTTCGTTATCATAGGCGTTTTGGTTCTGTGCCAAAACAGACATTCTTTCTCCGGGAGTAATGAAAATTTCGCCTGTGTTTGGTTCAATTTCACCTGTCAAGATTTTTAAAAATGTACTTTTGCCAGCGCCATTCGCGCCAATTATGCCATAACAATTACCTTTTGTGAATTTTAAATTAACATCTTTATATAAAACTCTTCCGCCAAAAGCAAGTGAAACATTTGTTGCCTGAATCATAATTATCTCCTTTAAGTCTATTCTATTAAAGTATAAACTTATAAAATATTTTTGTCAATCAAAAGTTTTAAAGGAAGTTAAATTTCTAAAAAATTAAATAAAAAATAATTAATTTTAATAAAAATTAATAAAAAATGGATTTTTTTTGGTATTTTTTGATTTTTTTTGGAATTATTAATAATTTTTGCTTTAATAAAATTAATTTATTGTTAATGAAAAAATAAAATTATTTTTTTATTTAATCGCCGAAAAAGATTTAGTATTTTTTCGTGTTTCAAGAGCATGATAAATAATTTTTTGCTATTTATTAATAATATAATTATCTTTTTAATTCTTCAACAAAAAGCGAAATTTATTTGCCTTTTTCGATAAAAAAATATTATAATATTTTTGTAAGAAACTATTTAAGAAAATGAGGTGTCTTAAATGAAAAAAATAAGAAAAAATAAAAAGCAAATTGAAAAAGGAAAGTGGTCGGTTGGAAAGACCATAGCATCTGTTATAGGCTCGGTTGCTGTTATAAGCGGAGTTACTATTTTGGGAGTATATATTTCTGGAGGGTTTGAGGAACGTGTTGTAAATCCTCAAAGTATCAACTTTGATTATAGTGGACTTCAATACTCAAATGGTCAACTTGAAATATCGGGAGTAGAAAGTTTTTCACTTACCATATCGTCTCCAACTGAAAATGTAACAAAAAAGAAAGTCGCACTTTCATTTGGAGAAGGGGTAGATTATTCTCGTGCAAATGGCTACATCTCAAATAAAATTATTCAAGTTCCAGAAGAAGTTGAACTTGGAAAAGCGTTCACAGTTAGACTTTTGCAAAAATCATTTGCTTATGATACAGATGGCGACGGAGAGAATGATCTTACATTCAATAGCATTGCGGGCGGAATCTCAACCCTCATTGCTAAAAGTGAATACATACAAATTAATTCTCAATCTCTTCAAATTGCTGTTGACACTCCAGTTTATAAAATTACAAACTATCTTGTGGACATGTCTGGTGGCGTGCTAGAAAAGATTGGTGCAAACCAAGAATTCAAAGTCGCAACCAATTTTTATCCTACCGAAAGTAGATATATGTTTGCCGACAATCTCAATACAAACATTTCTAACTCTGCCAAACGAGAAAAACTTGTTTTGTATGGTGTGACAGACGGAACAAACTATATTGAAATGAATGTCAGTGAAAATTATGATACTTCATTCAGAGTTGGAAGTGAAATAGTTGATAATATTAGAATCGACGCATACTCTTTTAAAGATGCTAAATCACAACTTGATATGCTTAATTCTTTAAATGAGGGCTCTTTACAAAGCAAATATAGCGAGCTTTACGGCAAACTTGTATCAAGCAGTGGCGAAAATGTTTCTAATCCAAGTATTGATATTGAAATGGCGTCTGCTTCAATTTCAAGTTTTGATATTGCCAAGGCGGGAATGATAATTACAGTTACTGACGGGGAAAAAGCAAGTATTTATGTAAATGGAACTAACGGCGTTAGCCTCGATGCACAAATCTTGTCAACCGACGGAGAGGTTCTTACATATTTACTCGAAAATATTGCACTCGAATTTGTTAAGCCCGATGGATCTCCTCTTGATATGGATAACATTGAAATAGGAGGAAGAGAGCTTGGTGAAAACAAATTTTTAATTATTGATGGGCATAACCTTTATCTTCCTTACAACAATGTCTCAAACAAGAATAATTGCTATTGGGATATTACTTCTTCGCTTACACAAGACATAAAAGTAAATGTTTATCTGGTTGTTGAAAACGCAGAAGGTCAAGTTTTGTTTGGCACTGATGGGAATGCTCAAGTTAAATCTTTCACTTTGCACACAAAGGAAGTTGAAGACGAAATTCCTTCGTTTGTAGATCAAGATGTTAACTTTAATGTTCCACAAGAGGTAGTAACTCTTGACATTGCAAGTGGGGGCACGGGAATTGTTCCTAAAACCATTGATTTAAGACAATTCATTGTACTGCCAGCAAACAACAAATATCGTTCTGTTCAATTTTTTGTTAAAGCCAATAATGGTGCACTTATTACAGATATAATAAACGGACCATTTAATGGAGAAGAAGATGGCTGGACAAAACTTCTCACAACAAGTGATTCTATCACTATCAAAGGTGCTGGAAGCTTTGAACTCAAATTTGCAACTACAAAACCAGATGGGACTATCGTAAAAAATTGTGAAGCTAGTAAAACTTTTGTATGTCAACAAGCATTAAGTCAAGATTCGATTGAAGCGGGCAAGACTGATATAAGAATTACACAAGGCAATCTTACTGTTGCAAGAGCACAAGCATACCTTACTCAAATGGAAAACGACAAAATTGAGATTTCATTTGCTTTGGCTAGTGCTTCTTCAAGTGTTTTTGCAAACGAGTTTAATTCTGGCAAAATAACTCTATCCGTTTTTGCAGGTAGCAAAGATATTACAAATAACTTTTCAATAGTTGCTAGTCCTGTTACAACCAATTCTAAAATCTTAAACTATACATTGACAATTTTAGGCGAACCTGACAGTGAAATGGAAATAACACGATTTGCACTTGTGTATGCAAAGGACTCTACTGGCGAAAACAACATTTCATGGAACATAAATGTTCCTTTGACGACTGGGGGAGTGAATGGCGCTAAAATTTATATTTATTCTCCAACAACGTCTAGTTTGGAAATCGCTAGCACGGCACCTAAAAATGTTTCTTACAATCAATCACTTACTGTCGGGGGCGACCTTGAACAAACAATTATAAATACTGACACATCGGCTCAAATAATAGGGGACCTTGTTCAAACAATTATTGGCAGAGATGGTTCAAACCTTACTATTAAAGACCAACATGGCAGAACTGATACACTCGCTGGCAAATGGGCATTTGAACTTATTAAAGGAACTGATGCAATCAATTTGGAATCCCAAAATTTCTCTATCAAGGGTAACGGAGAAATTTCCATTAAGATTAAAGCAACTAAAACTGATGGAAGTGCTATATATGCAACATCAACCGGAATTGAATACCAATTGAATATATTGTCTTCTTCAACTGGCGTAGACCACCTAGAATATCAAAGTGGTAAGAAGTCTAATGAAACGAATTTTGTTTCAGGCGGAGAAGTGTTAAGCCGTGTAACAGTTGAAAAATATGGCAAAAAAGATGCTACATATGCTTTTGCAAATCTCGTTAAGTATTATCTCGATAAAGATGGAGAGAAGGAATATACAAAAGTGGCATTTAAGTTTGCAAGTACATATTTCCTTGGTTTAACTGATGCACAAATTGTTGATCTTTATGGTGACAATGGAATGCTTGAAATAAGAGCAGGAGACAACACTGATGTCTTAACTCTAGGCAATGATGCAGACACAATAAAGAAGGCTTTAGAAGGTAAAGAGATTACCTCAATTAGAATAAAGAATGACTTTGGAAGAAACCATACAATAAAGTTGGAAATAACTGACAAAAATAATGTTGTAAATACTTCTTTCACATTTAATATTTTAAACAATCTTGAAATCAGTGCTGATGATTATGATGATAAATATTGCATGGCACCATTTGCTCTCACAAACCAAATTTCTTATAAAGATGCAAATGCAAACAACACTACTATTGATTTAAAAAATTCTTACAATGGCACATGGTATATAGTCCCAGAAACTGCTGGTAGTGGATACTTCGTTTCTTCTGCAAATAACAATGCTGTCGGGGAAATTGTAGATGGACAAATTAAATTCTATGATTTCTTTGACGAGGAAAGTAAGTCATATATTGTTTCATTCAATG
Source organism: uncultured Clostridia bacterium (assembly GCA_934793215.1). Lineage (GTDB taxonomy): Bacteria > Bacillota > Clostridia > Christensenellales > UBA1242 > Caccovivens. Next base: position 57,339 of record CAKVOP010000005.1, read on the forward strand.
AGAGTAATCTTTATGAAAGAAACCTTTCAATCTCTTTCACTGTTTTGAGAAATGTTGTTATTAGTGGCAAAAATCAGCCTTTCTATATAATTGGGAATGCAGATAGTGGAATTGGGAATTATCTCTCGATTGAAAGAAAAGATAAAACTGCGGGAATCCTTTCCTTTGACAATTTTGAATTTTCTACCTCTAAAATCTATTTAAAGGTTGAAAATAATGTTTTAATTTCACAAAATAATATTAAATTTGGTTACAAAGAAGAAAAACTTACAGAAGTTCTTACAGTAAAATCTGGTAACACTATTTTAGGGAGTGTCGACGTTTCGGTAGAACTTGCAAATTTCATTTCTAACAATGGCACTTCAATAACACTTTATAGCCAACTGGCAGAGATTATTGAAGATGCTCAAAAAGATTCAAAAGGTAATGTACAAGTCATCGATGGAATAACATACATAGTTCTTAATACAGGAATTGATGGTACCAATCTTGCTTGGAAATTAAATGCTGATATTATAGCAGGTGTTGCAAGTGTTATGATTGATGGGTATCCAGCATTATACGAAACAGACACAACTAATATTTACTTAAAAAGCCAGGCACAAACACTTGCTGGATATAAAGATAGAAATTATTATCTAGCAATCAAAATCACCAGTGGCACTACAACTATAAAGGTTAATGTCCCAGTTATACTTTCAAAAGTCGGGGTTAATCCTATCGCGTACGAAAACCTTGGTGATAAGACTCTTGCAAGAACGCTTATGTCTGCAAGTGAACTTCAAGCAAACAACACAATGCTAGTTTGTCAAGCGGGGCAAATAATAACACTTGATAAATTCAGTAAATTCAAAAGTGGACAAACCATAGTTTATGACTCTATTGGTGCTGAACTTTTGGCACAATCAAACCTCCAAGTTGACAAAAATATTCTCAAAAATTTGGGAATTGAAAAAAATGAAGGCTGTCCAACTATTTCACTCAATCACCTTTCAACAGAATATGGCAACATTTACCTTCCTATTGCTTGGACAGTTGGGGACGCAACGTTCTATTACCTTGTCCTCGTCGAGCCTGATGTAAAGGTTAGTGATGCGATCTATGCTTTTGATGGTGACGCTGAATATATTTCTTGCGATAAAGATGGCATTGAAATAATTGACTTTGATAAAGAATATAGTGCGACAACGCTTCATAGTGGAGAAACTAGATTTGAAGTTTATAACCTTAAAGACAATACAAGACTGACAGACCTTAATCCTGAATATTTTATAAAATCTGTCATTTATGGCACGAATGAATTTTCAAATGAGACTCAATGGAAGAGTATAGTAAACATAAGTATTGATGGGCATAAGGTAGAGATTACGCCAAAAACTGACAACCCTATGACGATATTGATAGGAGTTCGCTTCGTGGAAGGAGCAAACGACACTCTTTCAGTAATCAGTGAAGAAAAAACTTACACAGTTGTATTAAATCAAAACACGTCTAACTATAAAGTAAGGATTGGCGACCTTGAAATGAACTCCGAAAATGAATACTCTTGGACAATTTCCAACGTAAATGGCGGGACAAGAGACCTCAAAATTGAATTGCTTGATGCAAGTGATAGCGGTTCGCTTTCAACAATCGTGTATGGTTTGCTTCAAGTGCAAGAAGTAAAAGATGACCAATTAAGTTCGGGTGCAATAAAAGATGCGAAGTACAATGCAACAAGAGATGATGTAGACACAATATCAGCAACAACTTTAAGATTAACACTCAATGATTATATAAATGAAAACAAGACTATTAAATTTGCTGTTTTCACAAAGTATGGCTCTCTTGCAACATTAAAAGTTACTATAACAGCGAATGCTATGGTTCAGTTAAAAGAAGGGTACATCGCAGAGACTTTAAAAGGTGGGTCTACTACAGCGGTTAGCAATATATTTGAAGTATTTTTAAATGGTGAAGTCTCAACAAACTATTCAATTAGTAATATATCTTTTAAGGCTGGGAATGATGGCAATGGAGTTGTCTTCGCAAGTTGGAATGAAGAGAACAAAGGAATTTCAATTGGAAATCTTTTTGATGATACTGCAGTAACAATGACCGCAACACTTCAATTTAATGGCAATGCGAAACAAACTTACAAATTCTCGCAAAATTTCATTCTTAAAAAGAATGTTAAATTAAAATCAACCCTTCCTTCAACAACTATTGTTTCAGGCGAAGAAAAAACTCTTACTGCCACAGATTTCGTTGAATACATTGACGGTGGAGCTCCTGTAGATGATGTGGTGATTTATTGTGAAGGCACGGGTATTACTTCAAAATCAACTGATGAAAATGCCAGCGTTACCATTACGCCTATTTATGTAAGTCGAGAAACCGTTCTTACACTAAAACTTACAATTAAACTTAAATTTGGAGCCGTAAGCCAAACACAAGAGCTAAATTATCAAATAACGGTTCTTCCAGCGGTTGAAATCACGCCAAATTATCCAAAACCATCTGGCACTAAACAACTTGACAAAGAGTATATTAAAAGTGGCACAACCTTTAACAATAATATTCTCGCTTTCTTTGATGGCACTGCAACATATGGTGCTCAAGATTCTCATCGTCTGGGGCTTAAAAGCGTTACTGGGAAAAACACAGATGGAGAATATACTTATGGCACTTCTTCTTTAACTTGGGGCACAACCGACACGCCAACAATCACCATAACCGAATGCAGTAATGTTACATTTAAAGTCGGCAACACAACCTATGGACAAGGAGCACCAGTACCTACAAGTGGAGGCATTTCGTTCAGTCGTAGCACTACTGGTGAACGTTCTGTTATCACTTTCATGGTAACATACAAAGGAGTAAGTGCTTTCTATACGGTTGAAGTTCTTGATGAAGTTTATATTGTTGAAACAAACTATCAAACAAACAATATTGATTCGGGAGATTTTGAAACAACTACAACTTTGAATGGTGAAACAACTACAACTTATATTCCTGTAACTTATGAAATTCTTTATGTTGATAAAACAAACACAAGTGATTTGTTTGTACAAGATAGAATGGTAAAACTTCAAATGAACAATTCTGTTACTGCTGGAGTTTACAGATTCGTGTTTAAAGACCTAGAAGCCAAAACGTATTTCGTTTCACAAAACATTGCAATTTTAGCAAGCGATGCTGGGAAAGTTATGACTTACGACCTTGGCTTAAGCATGCACAACAAAAAACTTTATGGGGTTTACCTTGCAAGTGATATTGCTGACAGCAGTAAGTTTAGAATAGAAAACGGGACATTAACAAGTGTCTCTGGCGAGATTGAAAACCTTTTCAAAACACTTGTAAATTACCAAGAAAATCTTTTCGTAAAAGATAAACTTGCTCTTGTAAGCAGACTCGAACTTACTTATGGTGGAGCAAAAGTTGATTATAGTAAGTGGGATTGTCAAGGAAGCATCTCATCGAATTCAACACTTGACACAATAAGCAAAATTGACAATGTGGTTACAAACCCAAGTGGCGTGAATTTCACTTACTACTATATGGCAAAACTTGATGTTGATGTAGACAAGAAAGCCACAAGTGCTCAAAATTATTTAACTGTCAATGTTAATGAAGAATATGACAGCATAGTTGAACTTTTCGGTATTCGTCACCCAACAACAAACGAACTGGTGGCAAAGAGCGAATTTAACAAGAAAAAGAATTTAAGTTATCAACTTATAGAAGTTGACGATGCTTTCAACAAAGAAACAAGTGAAGCTTATAGCCAAATCACATTTGCAAGAAATACTACTGATAAAACCTATCTTAAAATAGATGTAGGTAAACGCAATGCAGATAATGGGGTCTATGACTTCTCATTCTTGCCTCTTGGCGCAAAAAATGACGGGAACTTTGTTTTAACAAAACTTACATACAAGGCAAATAGTTTTACAAAAGATTTCTATATCGTTTTACAAATTCTTCCTGATTACAGAGTAACGTTTAATGATGTTGAAAATGGAGTAGAGGAAGAAGTTGAGGGCAATTTAACACTTTCTAACTCTCAATCTATAATTAGAATAACAGACATTGACAACGGAAACGGAGTTTATAAAGATTTTACTCTTTTGGGAGAAGATGGATTCTTATCTATCAAGCATAAAAATGGTTTAAACACTGCTAATGAACTCACTTCATCTTCGTTTAAAACCACAATAACGTTAAATCAAAATGAGTATAACAACAAAACAAATTTTGATAGCAAACTTTGTCAAAACAAAGATATTAATTGGGAACAGATTGCGGAAACAGAGACATACAACTTAAAATCATCTAAATTTGAAAAAGTTCCTCAAGTAATATTTGGAGAACAAAAGTACTATGTTGACCTTGAAGACGACTTTGGTTACAAAGTAAGACTATACTTTGCTCTTTCTCTTGAATCGGGCGTTTCTCCTTCGCAATATTCATCGTCTGTTGCAATCACCGAGGGTGAAGGTGTAGATATTACTGCAAGATATGAAAGTTTGAATATTATCAAAGGTACTGCTGCTGGAGAAGGTAAACCAACTCCACTTACAATAAATGCGACTTATCTCGATCCAACTCCTACCGACGAAAATTCCAGCTTAAAACTTATTGAGATTGATGGCATTAAAGCATATGGGTTTAATGCAGATTATTCTGGCGATATTAAGTATCTTCAAGCGCAAACAGACGGCGGCTACGAAGTAAATAATGCATATACATTAGATAGTTCTATGGAAGATTATCTTAAATTGCCAATAATTCATTATGTTAAAGTGACAAATATTAAAATTGTCGATTTGAATGGAAATACATTGGCAGATTCGATATTAAAAGATAATACTCCATTATCAACTAGTGAATTATTATGCTTCAATGGTGTTACATTTAGATCTGTCAGCCGCATGTTCACTATGCCTGAACTAGACCCTAGTGTTTATGGAGCGGGAACTTCTGCACGCGTTATTATCTATATAGAACTTCAATATGATGAAAATGGTGCCAACAAAGAAATTTGTACAGTGCCAGTCAATGCGACTATTTCCAGAGGATTGACATTGACCGACAATAATTCTGTTGTAAAAGATAACCAAGAAATTGTGTTAAGCGAAATTTTTACTGCTGGTAAAGACAAAAAGATAGAAGATTATATCAATGACACGCTTGAAGTTAAGGTTCCAAAAGGTGGTAATGTTGAATTTGAACTTCAATACACGCCTAGTGGTGAGACTACAAGCATAACAAAATCTCGTACTATCTCAAATGTAGGCTATCAATATGACAAAACTTACTTTGTTTCAATAAGCGGGCTCATGGGAAACAATGTAAAGATTGGAGATGAATTTACAATAAATCTCAAGCAAGGTGAGGCAACTTTCAAGTATAGAACGGGTTCCAATGACGAGTCAGTCGAAAATTTCACTATTGCGACAATTTCGAATGATAAAATAATTGTAGATGATGCGGGACTGCTTGTAAGAGATAATTATTTTACACAAGAAAAATATTACCTCGTAGGTATTACACCATCATCTGAACAATCAGCGGACGCTAAATACTATCGTGTAACAAAGACATACTATGTAACAGGATCATATTATAAAATGATAAATACAAGCACAAATGAAATTGATAGCGTTTTAAAGGTTGGTAGCAATTCATTTAAAGATTGGGGCTTAAATCTTAGATTCCATGATTTGGTTATCAGTGCCGACGGTAAGATTTGGATGGATAAAACAGGAGTTTTTCCACCAAACGCAACAAATTTATATTTTGAAATAGACAAATCAGAAAATAAAGGAAATTATGCAAGTATCACCAATGCTGGTGCTAATGCTGGTGCTTTAGATGTAGAAGCTGGTTTCCAATTAGATAATTATGTTAAGATTAATATATATCAAATAGTTAAAGGTAATGGTACCAAGCATTTTCTTGGTTCAATTAGACTGGGATTAAAATCATCAAATTAGTTAAAAGGAGGAGAAGATGGACGCATTTACGCTGATTATTACAATAGGAGCGTTATTAAATTTTCTCCTTCTTTTATCTATGGTTTTTCTTGAAAAGAAAAAGCCAGAAAATATTATTGCGTGGATGACAGTGCTCACTTTTATTCCGGTTGGGGGATTTATCCTTTACATGATTTTTGGAAGTGGTCTTTCAAGGCGAGTAAAAAATCTTATAAAGCGAAAGGCAATTTCAGAGCGTGACATTGTAAGAAGCATTGATGGAATTAAGACGCTCGAAAATGCACGCGTTGACGATATTTTTCATAATGATCGAGAACTCATGACGCTTTGTTATAATTTTGGCGGGGTGCCTCTTCCTGGGAATAAAATAGAAATTTTCAATTCTGGGCAAGCCAAATTTGCTTCTTTAAAAAAAGACCTTTTGGCGGCAAAAAGGTCAATAAATATAGAATATTATATTTTTGCAAGTGACTCAACAGGTAAAGAAATCATGAAAATTCTTTGCCAAAAAGCAAAAGAAGGGGTTGAAGTTAATCTCATTTATGATTCTGTCGGTTCACGAAAATCAAGACGTTCATTTTTTCGCCAACTTGAAAAAGTGGGTGGTAAAGTTGGAGAGTTCTTTCCACCGTTTATGGGTATACGACTTATAAATATGAAAATTAACTATCGAAATCATAGAAAGATTGTGGTTATTGATGGCAAAATTGGTTACACGGGCGGGATAAACTTGCGAGATGACCATATGGGGAAAGATAAAAGACTTTCTCCTTGGAGAGATACACATTTAAGAATGGAAGGTGCGGGGGTATATGCATTGCAAAACATTTTTTTAGATGATTGGAGATATTGCACGAAAGATTCAACTCCACCCGCAATTTATTTGAAAAATGGATATTTCCCAAGTCCTGAAATTAAAGGAGATGCTTGTGTTCAAGTACTTTCCTCGGGTCCTGATTCAAGATTTCCAAAAATAAAAGAAGTATATACTCAACTAATAACAAATGCGAAAGAGCGAGTGTATATTCAAACACCTTATTTTATACCTGATGACTCGTTTTTCTCCGCTTTAAGAGTTGCGATTTATAGTGGCGTAGATGTAAGAATAATGGTGCCAAGAGTTCCGGATAAAAAAACTGTTTATATGGCGACTTTGTCTTATCTAAAAGAAATGAGTGAACTGGGAGCAAAAATATATCTTTATGATGGTTTTTTGCACTCAAAAACCTTAATTGTTGATGACAACAAACTTTCGATAGGCACTTGCAATACAGACAATCGCTCTTTTAGATTGAATTTTGAAAATACGGTGCTTATATATTCAAAACAGTTGAATGTTTCTTACCAAAAAACTTTTGAAGAAGATATGAAAAATAGTCAAGTTGTAAACATAAACTTTTTCCAAAAGAAAAAATGGATTACAAAGTTTTTGCAAGCTTTGATGAGGTTGTTATCTTCGTTATTTTAAATATAAAACTGGCGGACCTTTGTCCGTCATTTTTGTTGACATTTAAAATGGTTGAAAAAAATGGTTTGTCGTGGTATAATAACACTATGAAAAAAGTAGAACTTCTTGCTCCTGCTGGAAATTTTGAGAAACTTAAAGTCGCAATTTCAAATGGTGCTGATGCTGTTTATCTTGGAATCGAAGAGTTTAATGCACGAGCAAACGAAGACAATTTTACACTAGAAACGCTGAAAGAGGGCATAGATTATGCCCATCTTTTTGGTGTAAAAGTATATCTTGCTCTTAATATTTTGTTTAAAGACGAAGAAATGGCAGAGGCACTTGATGTTGCAGGGAAAGCACTTTCTTACGGTGTGGACGCAATTATTGTGCAAGATATAGCACTAGCAAGACTTATTAAATTAACATACCCTAATGCTGTGCTTCATGCTTCAACACAAATGGGATGCTCGAACCTTGAAAGTGCAAAGTTTTTAAAATCTCTGGGATTTTCTAGAATTGTTCTCGCAAGAGAAACTGGCCTTGAAGATATAAAACTTATTAAAAATAATTTGGATATAGAAATCGAATATTTTGTGCAAGGTGCACTTTGTGTAAGTTACTCTGGAAATTGTTATTTGTGTGCACTTCTTGCCGACGCTAGTGGAAATCGTGGCAAATGCAAGCAGTATTGCCGTCTTCAAAGCAAATTGAATGGCAATGGATTAAATAAAAGCGGTTACCTTTTGTCAACAAAAGATATTTGTATGCTTAAAAAACTAAAAGATCTTGCAGAGGCCGGCGTTGATAGTTTGAAAATCGAGGGTAGAGCAAGAAGAAGTGCCTATGTCGGCAGAGCAACGCGAGTTTATAGAAAAGCACTAGACAATGACTTTAAATTTGACAATGATGACATTTTATCGCTTAAAAAGGTGTTTAATCGTGGAGATTATAGCGAAGGGTATCTTGCTGGCGAAAAAATGATATATGATAAGGCGCAAAATCATATTGGTATTGAAATAGGTTATGTAGAAAGAATAAACAAAGGTAAACGCTTTAATGAAATTTTTATATCTTCTAGTCATGAGATTATTAGAGGCGACCTCTTGAAATTCTTTGATAAGGATTGTGTAGAGCGAGGGGTGGTTGCGGTTGATGATAGCAAGAGTGTGAGTAAAAATGTTTATAGAGTAACTTCAACCTTTTTGCCTCAAAAGGGTGACATGGTTAGGTTAATTCTTGATTCAAAAGATGATGATCAAGTTTTAAATGCAAAACGAAAAGTAGTTTTTGATGGAGAATTTGTTGCAAAAGTTGGCGAGCGTGCAAAACTTACTTTGTCAAGTGGAGATAGTTCCATAACGATGTTGAGCGAAGGTTTGCTCGAAGTGGCTAAAAGTAGCCCTCTATCAAAAGAAGAAGTAAAATCATGTCTTTTAAAACTTGGTGAACCTTTTGAACTAAATAACTTTTCATGCGACATAGAAAACGTGTTTATGGTGAAATCAGCATTAAATGCATTAAGACGTGATGCCGAACAAAAATTAAAAGATAAAATAATTCAAGATTATTTAGATAAAAACAATTTAAATTATCAAAAAAATAATGAAAAAATAGAACTTTTTTCAAAAAAACAAACACAAAAGCGTTATTTAATGACAAGCAAACCGATTTTTCCAAGTGGTTTCGATGGCTACATTTTTAATCCAGAAAATATAGATGAAAAAACATTTTTAGACATTGATTTTTCTGGGAAAGAAATATATTTAGTTACTCCTGTTTTTGCAACTGAAAAAGAAGTAAAAAAAATAAAAGAAATATTAATAAAATTTCCTAAACTTGGCATTTACGCAAACAATTATTACGCCTTAAATTTGACATGCAAAAATAAGACAATAGTTGGTGCAAATCTAAATGTTTTTAATTCATTTTCAGTAAATTTCTATTCAAGTCAAGGATTTGAAAACATTGTTTTGACAAAAGAAAATTTAGACCTTGCTGAAATTAAAAATTCTGGAAGCAATCTTATTTATTTTGCATCTTATTACCCTGAATATATGAATTTTGCGCACTGCCCAATCAAAGAACATGTAGGTGGTAATTGCTCCTCTTGCAAATATAAACATGGTTATACTTATAAAATAGCAGGGAAAACCTTAAATCTTATCCGTCATAAAATTATTTCTTGCCATTTTGCATTAAAGGATACTGTATTAAGAGAATGTTATTATCCTAATATGAGTCAAATTATAGAAGAGGTTTAAAATGGAAAATAAAAAAATTGAAAAAGGTAAAGCAAGAGTTAATAATAAAACTACTGAAGATTTTAAACGAAAATACTTTGAGTATTATGATGATATAAAATCTCCCACTCATAAAGTTATAGATTGGTAAAGATGGTTTATAAAAAAACTGACATATGATTTGTCAGTTTTTTAATTTTTTTATTTAGTTTTTTCGAAATTAATTGCAAAAATTTAATTTTTTATTGAATAAGAGCGAAAGCAACACCTTTTTTCAATGTTTAATATTTATAAACTCTCCAACTTTAATCAATTGTCTTTGTCAAGATTTTAGTACCATGAATATATAACCATATAAAAGGAGGAGTATGAAACAATTATTTGAGGGTGCAGCAGTTGCCCTTGTAACACCATTTGACGGAGAGAATATTGATTATAAAGCAACGAAATCTTTAATTGAAAGGGAAATTGAACTAGGTGCAAGGGCTTTAGTTATACTTGCTACCACGGGAGAAGGTAGTACTGTTACAGACAAAGAACGCGATAAATTTATTCGTTACTGCATAAAAATTAACGCTGGCAGGGCAAAAATTATCGTTGGTACTGGAAACAATAACTTCGCTAAATGCTATTTTCTTACCAAAGAGGCAAAACGCCTAGGAGCAGATGGAGCACTGGTTGTTACCCCTTATTACAACAAAACAACTCAAAAGGGGCTTGTTGAGTTTTATCAAAAACTTGCAGAAATAAAATTGCCTATCATAATGTATAATGTTCCATCTCGCACTGGGCTTAATATGGAACTTGAAACCATTGAAAAGATTATAAATTCAAATGATTATATTTATGGAATAAAAGAAAGTACGACGGATATAACTCGTATCAAAAATCTCTGTTACATGTGTAAAGAGAAAATTGCTGTATATAGTGGAGAAGATGGACTTAATTATATCTTTTATTGTTTGGGTGGAAAGGGTGCTATTAGTGTCACAGCAAATGTATACCCAGATAAAGTGGAGGAAATATATTTGCTCACAAAAAGGGGGGACTATGAGGAGGCATTAAGAGTTCAAGAGGAACTTGATAGTGTAAATGAAGCACTATTTTATGAGACAAATCCAATTCCAGTGAAATACTATCTTTCACTTATGGGATTGTGCTCGTCAATCACTAGAATGCCTTTGACAAGTTTAACAGAAAAAAATGAAAAACGAATTAAAGCTGTTTATAAAGCATTTTCAGCAAAGTAAAATAAAAAATAGCGGGTAATTCCGCTATTTTTTAGTGATTAGTTTTCTTCCTTATTTTTTTTTGTCGATTCTTTTTCAGTTTCTTCAATATCATCGTATTGTTTGCATGATAAAAGGTCAATTATTTTGCCTAATGCAAATATGATTAATGTGTAAACAAACGCACTTACGAAAGATTCAATAAAAATTCCAAAGCCAGCTCTTGCCCCTGCTATAATTGATAATATAAACTGAATTGCGAATATTGCGAGAGCAGAAAATTCAAAAATGTAAAATAATGTTTTTCCTATGCGATTTTTGCTTGATGCTTTCAAAAAGTTTTTATTCATAAATAAACCTCCTATGTTTATTTTACTCATATTTTGTGCCCAGTGCAACTAAAATTAGAAACATTTAGGTAAATGAGGGCGAAAGTATAAATTTGAAGCGTTTTAATTAACCTTTTTCATGATTTATTGAGTAAGTTTTCTCGCAAGCGTGTTCGTGCAAAATAAGGGTGTTACGCATAAGTTCCGCAATGGTCATGGGGCCAACGCCTCCCGGAACAGGCGTGACATATGAAGCCTTTTCTTTGACTGATTCAAAATCGACATCTCCAACTAACCCGCTTTTGAGTCGGTTTATTCCAACATCAATCACAATGGCCCCTTCTTTTACCATTTCTGCAGTTATGAATTGGGGCTTTCCAATAGCGACAACGAGGATGTCGGCTTGTCGCGTTATTTCTGCGAGATTTTTTGTCTTTGAGTGACAAAGTGTAACTGTTGCATTGCTATGTTCCAAAAGGCTCGCTACACTTTTGCCCACCAGCATACTTCTGCCTATGACAACAGCATGCTTACCTTCTATGGATAAGTTATAATAATTTAAAAGGTCAATGATGCCCGTAGCAGTGCATGGGGCTATCAATGGAATTCCTGCAAAAAGTTTGCCCAGGTTTTCGTAAGTTAGCCCATCTACATCTTTGCAAGGGGAAATCAGTGAAATCAATTTTCCTTCATCAAGGTGCTTTGGCAATGGTAATTGCAGTAAAATTCCAGAAATGTTTTTGTCGCTATTTAGCGAAGTGATGACTTCTGCAACTTCTTCTTGACTTATGCTTGCGGGGAGGATTTTTAAAACAGAATTAATCCCGAGCGCCTTACATGCTTTTTCCTTGCTTGCAACATATACTTTACTGGCTGGGTCATCTCCCACCAAAACACAAGCAAGGGTTGGTGCAACACGACCACGCGAGAGATAATCATCATCAATCTTTCTTGCAATTTGTTCTTTTAATTTGCTTGCAACGAGTCTGCCATCTATAATTTCCATAACTTCACTTCCTTTGAGATTAGTGTAACACCTCTTTCGATTTTTTGTCAAACTAAATGGTCTTGTTATTATTTATCTTAATTTTTTGTATTTAAAGTTAAATTCGAAAGATTTTTGCTTTTTACTATTTCTGTTTGAATGTTTTGCACTTTTTTCTCACGATATACGATATTTAAGGAAAATACTCACATTGATTGCTTTATTTCACAAATTATGATATTATCATATCATAAAATGCAGGAATATCTTAACAAAACAAAAATAATTGTTGTTTTAGCAATGCTTATATTTCTTATATCATGTTTTGCAAATATATTTAGGCATGATATTGTTTTTGCTGACAATGTATTAAATACAATCCCCATCAATTCAATGAGTGTTGATGAAATTGCTGGTCAAGAGAAATATAATAGTTGTGATTATGATATTGTAACTCCAAATCTTGACCAAGGAAACACAAACATTTGTTGGGCTTATGCAACAGCAAGTGCATCCGAAACATCAGTCTTAAAAGATAAATTGGACAACAACACAAAAGACACTCTGCGTTTTTCTCCAGTACAAATCGCATACAGAACACACAACAGAAATGCCGACCCGCTTGGAAACACTGTTGGAGTTTGTGCAAATGATAAATGGAATGTAACTGGCAGTTCATATAACACCTTTTTGATGTTGTCCCAATGGTGCGCCCCAGTGGCTGGAAATGTGTCTGCAAAAGCTGACGCTTATGAGAACAATCTATACAGACTATTAGATGCCGAACAAATTGATTTATACTCAACCGGTTCATACAGAATAACCGAAATAAAAAAAGCAATTGCAAAATATGGTGCAATAACTGGGTCATATTACAATGCTCGAGAAGTAAATTGCTATAACACAAAAGGCGAAACGCTTGACGGAATTTCTCACGCAATGACTATTGTTGGGTGGGACGATACAATTCCAGCAAGCAATTTTCAGCCCAAAACCGCTAGTCAAAATGGTGGATGGATAATTAAAAACAGTTATAATTCACTTCCTTACTTTTACCTTTCTTATGATAGTAGCATTGGTAATACTTGCGGGTTTAAATATGCAAACAAATCAGACTTTGACTTTAACTATTTTTATGACAATGTTTCTGACGCACCAATGAGAAGTGAAAGTAATTCAAAATGCGTTTCAAATGTTTTTATGGCAAAAAAAAGTGATGAAAAACATAATGAATATGTAAAGGCGGTTAATGTAGCAACTTATGGATATAATTTAACTTGCAAAGTTCAAGTTTATACCCGTTTGGCTGACCCCAGAAATCCCGAAAGCGGGATACTAACTGCTTCTGGTGAGAGAGTCTTGGAGTATGGTGGTTATCACACAATCATGTTAGACAATTTGGCGAAAATTGAAAATGGCACATATTATTCGGTTATCGTGAGCATTAGTACTAATAGCGGTAAAAGTGCATATATTTTGTACTCACTTAATTCCAGTGAAAATACATATTACAAATCTTCTTATGGTTGGAATAGCATAGGTTATGCTGGAAGAATAAAAGCTTACACAGTTTTGCAAGAGAATGAAGAATCTGAACAAAAAATTGATATTTCTAACACTCAACATGGCAACGTTCCTTCTGTTTCTTTTACTGGCCAAGAACTTTGTCCAAAGGTAAATTTAACCCTAAATTCACAAATTCTAATTGAAAATATAGATTTTACCATTTCCTATAAAAACAACAAAAATGTTGGCACTGCTGAAATTGAAATAAACGGAATCGGAAATTATATTGGAAGCCTAACCATACAATTTGAAATCTTGCCAATTGATGTTCCAACAAGACCAAATAGTGAGATAAAATTTTCTATTGATGCGACAACTCTATCTGATATTAGTTTGCCTGCTGGTTGGCAATGGGAAAATCCGAATTTGTTAGTCAATAATTTAACAAGTGCAACTGCCATTTATGTGGGCGAAAACAAAGACAACTATAAAAATACAACAATGACAATATCCTTAAAAAAAGAAAAACCCGTCGTCCCAACCCCTGATAATCCTACCCCTAATAACCCGAATGATAACAACAATAATGATAATCCAAACGATATAAGTGCAAACTTGGATATTATTCCCATCATTATCATTTCAAGTGTTATTGGTTTAATAATATCAATCTTTCTTTTCATTATTGTTAGAGTTAGGAGAATAAAAAAATTTAAGATGTATTAAAAATACAGTGTAGCTGGATTTATGGGATATTTAAAATGAAAGAGTAGCGTATTTATTTGTGCAAAGTATGTAAACATGAAATTTGAATATAGAAATAGAGAATTTTGGTGCCGTGGATACTATGTAGACACAGCAGGTAAAAATACTAAAAAGATAAAAGAGTATATAGCAAATCAGTTAGCAGAGGACAAGAGAATGTGACAGATGACAGTGTATGAAATAGTAGATCCGTTTAAGAAATAAAAAGATTTGCGATAATGCAATCGTGCCACAGGCTACTTACAGCACGAGTTCGTGCGGCAAAGAACAGAGGGCTTTACCCTCAAAGGGAAAACCACCACCAGCTTTACTGGTGGATTTTTTTTGTGTTTCTTTTCTCCTATTGACAAAGTTTAAAAGAGATGATAAAATAAAAATGAGAGAAAATAAATTAGGGAGAAATG
>CAKVOP010000006.1 GCA_934793215.1 uncultured Clostridia bacterium
TCTTTTATGGCTCTTTTATGGCTCTTTTATGGCTCTTTTATGGCTCTTTTATGGCTCTTTTATGGCTCTTTTATGGCAAAAAAATAGGCTCTCGCTTTCGCGAAAACCTATTTTTTTACATGTTTTTCATGTTGTTTGGCATTAAGAATTAAAGAGTAACATTAATTTTAATTCCAGGTCCCATTGTTGATGCAATGGCAACATTTCTGAAATATTGTCCCTTTGCAGCAGCTGGCTTAGCCTTGATGAGTGCTTCAATAACTGTATTGAAGTTGTCCATCAATTTTTC
The DNA here is from genome assembly GCA_934793215.1 of uncultured Clostridia bacterium. Taxonomy (GTDB): domain Bacteria; phylum Bacillota; class Clostridia; order Christensenellales; family UBA1242; genus Caccovivens. The sequence continues at coordinate 290 of CAKVOP010000006.1, forward strand.
CTTACCGAAACTTACTTTTCCAAGAATTACATGAACATTGTTTGTTTTGTCAAGTCTGTATTCAACTTTACCAGCTTTGGCATCGTTGATAGCCTTTGTAACGTCCATAGTGACTGTTCCGCTCTTTGGGTTTGGCATAAGACCTTTTGGTCCTAAAACTCTAGCAACTCTTCCTACAAGTCCCATCATATCTGGGGTTGTGATACAAACGTCGAAATCAAGCCAACCACCTTGGATTTTAGCGATGATTTCTTCTGCACCAACATAGTCAGCGCCAGCTTTTGTAGCTTCATCAGCCTTATCACCTTTTGCGATAACCAAAACTTTAAGTTCTTTACCTGTTCCGTGAGGAAGGATACAAACTCCTCTAACCTGTTGATCAGCGTTCTTTCCATCTACACCAAGGCGAACATGAAGTTCAACTGTTTCATCAAATTTTGCTTTTGGAAGTGACAAGAGTGCGTCAAGTCCACCAGCAATGTCATAAGATTTTTGTTTAACCATTTCAGATGCTTGTGCAAGTCTTTTAGATGCTTTCATGCTTTTCCTCCTAGTCAACAACGGTAACGCCCATACTACGAGCGGCACCAGCAATCATGCTCATTGCAGATTCGATAGAAGTGCAGTTAAGGTCTGGCATCTTTGTTTCAGCAATCTGTTTGATTTGTGCTTTTGTGATTGTTCCGACTTTTTGTTTGTTTGGTACAGCAGAACCTTTTTCAAGTCCAATAGCCTTCATAATAAGAATGGCTGCTGGAGGGGTTTTGAGTACGAATGAGTAACTTCTATCAGCATAGATAGTTACAACCACAGGAATAACGAGTCCTGCTTGAGAAGCGGTCTTCTCATTGAATTCTTTGGTAAATGCTCCAAGGTTAATTCCATGAGGTCCAAGTGTTGAACCAACTGGAGGTCCCGGTGTGGCTTTACCAGCAGCAAGTTGTAATTTTACAACCGCAGCAACTTTTTTCTCTGCCATTTTTTCCTCCTTTTGTGGTGTAATGAACGGTTGCAGTTCCGTCCTCCCACATCTAAAACGAAAGACTTTATCTTTCGAGTGTATAATTAAGCGGTTGCCCGCGTTATACCAATGTTTAATTGTGAAAGCAAAGTTTACATTGTAAAAATACGATTATTTTATCTCTTGTTTTTATTGATTAAAAAAACTTATATTTTCCTTTTTGCTTCCTTTTGCTAGGTTTCACATTTAATGTGAAAAACATTTATTTATAAGCCTAGTTGTTGATTTTGTGAATTTGGCTCATTTCAACTTCAACTGAAGTTTCTCTTCCAAACATCTCAACATTAACACCAACAATGCCTGTTTCAGTGTCAATTGAAGTTACTTCTCCAATCATTCCATCAAGTGGTCCATCAACAATTTCAACCTTATCACCCTCTGCTAGGTCAACTTCAACCTTGATTTTTTCAAGTCTAAGTTTAACTACTTCTTCATCAGTAAGTGCAAGTGGGCGTCCTTTTGGTCCAACGAAGCCTGTGATACCTCTTGTTCTTGTAACATTATGCCAAAGGTCATCTGCGTACTTCATCTTAACCAAGATATAGCATGGCATAGCCTTTCTTTGAACAAGTTTTTTCTTACCATTTTTTTCTTCAACCACATCTTCCATAGGAATTACTATGTCAAAAATTCTGTCTTGAAGATTAAATTTTTCAACCACTGTTTCAAGATTTTCCTTTGCAACATTTTCATATCCTGAAAAAGTGTGCAAAACATACCATTTTTCTGGAAGCGATGCAACAAACTCTTCATAAGAAAGTTGGTCTTCGCTCTTTTCTACTGGTTTAGTTTCTTCTTCAACTGGGGTGGTTTCAACTTGGCTATCAAGTGTTTCTTTTTCTTCCATACCTTCTCCTATTTCTTCAACAATCCAGTGAGTAAACCCAAGCAATAATCAATTCCAAAGATTACGACTGCAAAAACAAGTACAACGACTAAAACAACACCTGTTTTCTTGCAAACTTCACCAAAAGTAGGCCAAGTAACTTTTTTGAGTTCACTCATAGTTTCCTTTGCCTTTCTTTTGAATTTGCCCTTTTCCTTTGCAGGCTTTTTGTTTGATTTTTTGTTGTCCTTAACTTTTGCGTTTTTGTCTTTTTGATTTGCCTTTGCGGTTTCTTGTGCCTCGGCAGTCGCCTCTACAAGTGTTGTTGTAGGCTCTTCTGCTATTGGTTGATTCTCAACTTCTACCACTGGCTCTGACTTTTTGTTTTTAGACATAAAACCCCCAATAAATTATTTTGTTTCCTTGTGAGTGGTTCTCTTTCCGCATTTAGAACAGAATTTAACAATTTCTATTCTTTCTGGATTTGCAGCGGTGTTCTTGCTTGTTGCATAGTTTCTTTCTTGACATTCTGTGCAAGCAAGAATGATATTTTTGCGTTTTGGTACTGCCATTTTCTTTCTCCTAACAAAAAACTAACACCTCATTCGCTCGAAGTGTTAGCCTATAATAACATGTTTATAATTTATTGTCAACAAAAACTTTATGTTTTTACGATTTTTTTTAAAAATATTCCCGAAATATGAGGTTTTACCTAGTCTCGACGAGCAAGCTCTTTTTCATCTATTTCAGTGTCAACAAGAAGCACAAATTCGTCTTTATTTGCAACCTTTCTAACGCTGTCAAACGATGATGGGAAATTATAGTCAAGGTTAAACTTTTCGGCATAAAGGAAATACTCTTTTAAACTTGCCTTTGCATAAAGGTAAGCCTCCTCAACAAACCTGCCGTCAGTGACAATTTCAAGGTCTGGGAAAAGAACATTAAACTCATTTTTATCTTCATCTTTAACAAAAATTGCAGGGTAAGTATAACGCTTCATGTTTGCTCCTCATAGATAGAATAGCATAAAAGTTCACTTTTACAAAACGATTGAATAAAATTTTTGAATTTTTTGTTTACAACCTACTCCATGTGGTCAGTTGCCCAACAGCAGTTTTTATATTTTTTACCGCTACCACAAGGGCATGGGTCATTTCTACCCGCTTTTGACTTGCCGATTGCAACTGTTTTTTGCACAATCAAGTTTTTGCTTTTCTTTTGGGCTTCTCTCTCTTCTTTTGTAAGTTCCTTACCAGTAAAAACAACCTTTACAGGTTCTGGTGCTGGCTGGGCTGGTTCACCTTGAATTCTGGCACTTAATAGAAATTTGCAGGTTGTTTCTTTAATTCTGTCAACCATGGCATCAAACATAGCAAATCCCTCTTTTTTGTAAGCAAGAACAGGATCTTGTTGACCATATTGTCTTGACAAAATTTCATCTTTCATGATTTGCATATCTTCAATTTGGCTCATCCAATTCACATCGACCATGCGAAGAAGAATATTCCTTTCAATATCTTCAAAGTTTGCACCATAAGATTCGACTTCTTTTTGTTTTTCAGCATACTTTTCATCAACTATTTTGATGATTTTTTCAATAACTTCATTTGCATCACAGCCATCAACAAATTCTTCTGTGATTGTGTTGCTACCGCGCTCTAAAATTCCGTTTTCGAGAACCTTGTTAAGTGCTGCCAAATCCCATTCATAGAAAGGTTTTTCATCACTGATTACTTTCATGCAAACACGCGTTACAACCTCTGGAATCATTCTCTCAATTTGATCATGGACAGGCTTTCCATCAAGCACCTCATTTCGCTCTGCATAAATGATTTCTCTTTGTTTATTCATAACGTCGTCAAATTGCAAAACACTCTTTCTCATGCCAAAGTTTTGAAGTTCTATTTTGCGTTGACTTGCCTCAACTTGACGAGCAATGATTTTCATTTGAATTGGAGTGGAATCATCAATTTTGAAAAAAGCAAAAACCTTGCGAAGTCTATCTGTTGCAAAGCGTCTAAAAAGGTCGTCATCAAGTGAGAGATAGAATACGCTTGACCCAGGGTCACCCTGTCTTCCAGCACGTCCACGAAGCTGATTATCAATACGTCTTGATTCGTGACGCTCTGTTCCTATAATGTGTAATCCACCAAGCTGTTTAACCTCTTGTTTCTCGGCATCAGTTATCTTTTTATAACTTTGATAAAGTTCAGTATAACGATCTCTGGCCTTGTTTAAATTTTCGTCATCAACAAAGTTGAAGGCAGTTGCGTAAGAGATTTCTTCATCACTAAATCCTTCATCTCTCATTGCTTTGGTAGCCATAAATTCTGGGTTTCCGCCAAGCAAAATATCTGTACCTCTTCCCGCCATATTTGTGGCAATTGTAACAGCACCTTTTCTGCCTGCTTGAGCAACAATTTCGCTTTCTTTTTCATGGTTTTTAGCATTCAAAACTTGATGCTTAATTCCAGCACGTTTAAGGTGCTCTGAAATCATTTCACTCTTATCAATATTGATTGTACCTACAAGAACAGGTTGCCCTTTTTCTTGGCATTCTTTAATGTCTTCAATTATCGCAGGAATCTTACCATTTTCCGTGACATACATAATGTCAGGATAGTCAATTCTTTGCTTTGGAAGGTTTGATGGAATTGTAACGACATCAAGGCTGTAAATAGTTCTAAATTCACCCTCCTCAGTCTTTGCCGTACCCGTCATACCAGATAGTTTAGAATACAAACGGAAGAAATTTTGGAATGTTATTGTAGCAAATGTTTGATTTTCATCTTTAATGTCAACGCCTTCTTTTGCCTCAATTGCTTGGTGAAGACCAGAAGAAAATCTTCTTCCTGGTGAAAGACGACCTGTAAATTCATCAACTATTATAACTTCGCCATCTTTTACAATATAGTTTTCATCGCGATGCATGATAAAGTTTGCACGCAATGCATTGTTAATATAATGGTTTGTTTCTAGGTTTGCCATATCAGAAAGGTTTTCTACATTATAAAATGCTTCCGCTTTTGAAATACCTTTATCTGTCATGCGGATTTGTTTAGTTTTGATATCAATATCAACATCAGTATCTTTATTTAAAGTTTTAACAAATTTTTGAGCGATAACATATCCTTCGCTAGATTTTCCGCCTCTTCCGCTGATGATAAGAGGGGTTCTGGCTTCATCAATTAAGATTGAGTCCACTTCATCGACAATTGCAAAATTAAGACCGCGTTGCACCCTCGCCTCTTTACTTCTTGCCATATTATCACGAAGATAGTCAAAGCCTAATTCGTTGTTTGTGCAGTAGGTTATATCTGCAAGATACGCTTTTTTCTTGTCTTCATCACTTTGTCCTGTAAGCGTAACACCGACAGTGAGACCAAGGAATTTATAGACCTTACCCATCCATTCTGCGTCACGCTTTGCAAGGTATTCATTGACAGTAACGACATGAACCCCTTTGCCAGATATCGCATTAAGGTATGCAGGAAGAGTTGCAACCAAAGTTTTACCTTCACCTGTTGCCATTTCAGAAATTCTTCCTTGATGAAGTGCAATACCGCCTAGCACTTGCACATAAAAGTGCTTCATTTTGAGCACACGCCATGCTGACTCTCTTACCACAGCAAAAGCCTCTGGCAAAAGGTCATTAAGACTTTCCCCTGCTTTGTATCTATTCCTAAATTCATCAGTGCAGGCACGAAGTTGTTCGTTTGTATACGAAGAATATCTATCTTCAAGTGCCATTACCTTGTCGGCAATCTTTTTAAGTTTCTTTACTTGTGATTTATTTTCATTTCCAAAAAGTCCCATTTCTTCTCCTTAAATATACTAGTCCGTTTAAGTATTTTATCAAAATTATAAAAAAAGTCAAACGAATTGAGCGTCAAACAATTTAAAATCGCACTTTTATAGTGATTTCGAGTAAATTTGCATATTTTTTATCAAAGTAAGTAAATGATCTCTTTTAGAAAGGCACTTTTTACATTGAAATAATACAAGTTTTTTATTTATTAACTTCAACATAGCATCAAGAAATTTCAGCCATAACTTGACAATAATATGTTATAGTGTTATTATATAAATAATATTTCTTAATTAAGGAAGGCAAAGATGAGTTTAGATACATTTGAAAGACAAAAAATCTCCCACAAAGTCACCAGACTTAACGAAAAAGGCACTAAAACCACATTACATCAAGTCGTGACTATGACAGCACCTATTCATGATGGAGAGCTTATAAAAGTTACCAGCCAAAAAGACGGCTCTTGCATTGCGTCAGTGGAACGAAACGAAGGAAAATACTTTCTAGACCTTTCTAGTGCTATTTTTAATGGCAAAGGCGAAACCTTGCCATTTGCTGATAAAAAATTTGAAATCATTGAAGATCCAATTTTCCCGCCAATCACTCTGGGCGCAGGACTTGAAGACGAACTAATCGTTACGGTCTCTTTTGGCGAAGGCAAAGAAGGAAAAGTGAAGATTACTCCAACTTCTGTCACACTGACCTACGAAGGCAAAACATATTCTTATTCTTCGACAAATGAGGGTTACTGCTTTGACATGAACCTTTCAGCAAGTGTTGTTGAAGGAATGTTTGAGCGTGCTGGTCATGATAGCCATTTCTTCCGCACCCCTGTTATCTTTGGAAGAGGTGAAAAATGCCCACTTTATCTTTTAGGAATGTACGCAAGTCAAATCGGTGAAAATGAACTCGTAACCATAGGTGAAATTAAGGTTTTTAAAGTAAAAACCAAAAGCATGAGCGAGCCCGTTGTTTTCTTTGCACAAAAAAATGACCTTTTCTTATACAACAAAGGTAAAATTGAAAGGGCGAAATCTCACCATTTTGTAAGCGACAAAAGCGGTAACATTTCAATGGCAATCGAAAGAACTGGAGATGTTTCATATTTAAAAATTCCTCTCGGAATTGTTCAAACCGATTTAAACTCCCCTGTCGAAATAGAAGGAAATGATGAAATATTAAAACTTTTTGAAGGCTTTCATTTCCCATATAAACAAGGTGATACTTCTTCAAATGAAATTTTTAAACTCCCTAGCCAAATCTCTCCCATTGCAGAAGATTTGAGAAAATGGACAGTTTACGAATTTGCCAACAAACCCCTATCACAAAAAGTAAACGAAAGCAATATAAAGGAAATTCCTTTCCAAGTTGTAATGTTTAACGGAGACGATAATGTTTACTATGTCAATCCCTCTTTGAGAAGACTATTCACTTTGAATGACGGAAAATTCTCTTGGGAAAATTATGGTGATTTTGCGGATCTTATCGAAAGAGGCGAATTCAAAATTTCAGCCGTAGAAATGGCTATTCAAAATATTGATGACAAAATTATAATTGCAAACAAAACTGATAGCGTTTTCAAACTAATTTCAGCCCATAATGAAATTACCGACCTATCTAAAAAAGACTATGAAGAACTTTTAGGGACACTAGTTTCAAGCGAAACAAGTGAAAGAGACCTTGACACAAGCGTTTTAGATGAAGGTAGTAGTTCAATTGCTATGGTCGATGAGGAAGAACATGAAGGCACACTCGAAATGGACGAGCCAGCAAGGGTTACTCCTATTGCAAGCACACCTACCGAAGCCACAAGTGAAATCCCAGATGAAATATTAGTTGCTTTTGAAGACAAGTCCTATGTTGTAAATCTTAACGAAAAGTCTGTGATATGTCTTGATACCCCTAGCGATAGCCTTGACTTCAACAATTTTATATTTGACGCAAGAACAGATACTGATTTCCTACAAAAAATTGTAGATTGGAACAGCAAAAAGCCAGAGTCTGTACGAATTGACTACCTAGGCATTATAAGAACAATAAGCGAAGAACGCACATCAAGCCTCGCAGAAACTGCTAGTCCTGCGACAGAAGATGAAGCCCCACATGAAGACACAACTCCCGCAGAAGAAACAACTTCAGCAGAAGAAACAACTTCAGCAGAGACCACAGCAGAAGAAACAACTTCAGCAAAGTCCCCAGCAGAAGGAGCGGAAAGTGCTGGTGACAAACCTAAAAAAGCAGAGAACAAACCAAAAGAAAGAAAAGTTGACCATAAGAAAAGAGCTGAAACTTTAAGCACTATTGCAATGAGCTTGGGACTTTTCGCCACATTGGTAGGTGCAATATTTGCACCTTGGCTTGTTGTCGTAGGGCTTGTCGCAACCATTGGTGGCGGAATTACGACAACATTTTCAGATGTATTTAAATATAGCGTATTTGATAAAGTTAAATCCAAAGTAAGTAAAGCAGAAAAAGAAGAAAGAGCCAGAATAGGTCGTGAAAGAGAACTTGACAGAACAACAGAACGCTTTACTACAATTGACAGAACATTTGATGAAGCAGAAAGAACTGCATTTGTTGCCAGCGACGCATTGAGAGAACTTTGTACCTCTGAAATAGGCGAAACTGACTCTACTGCCAGCCTTTTCAAATCACTTTGCGATGAGTACGGAATGAAATGCCCTACTCATGATAATAGTGAAGCAACTATGGACTTTGACAAACTTTCAAACGCAGACAACCTTGAAGCATTATCTTACAGAACCGGTCTCGTCGAGCAAATGGACATAATCGCAAAGACTACCGATCCAGAAGTTCGTGCCAAACTTATAGACAACTTTTTCTCTACTAATTTTAGTGTCGTTCCAGCCGAAAAAAGAGAAGGATTTAGTGCTATCTTTGAAAATAACGCATCACTTGGAAATCTTCGCAATTCACTTCAATCACTTAATATAGCACAACAAAAAATGCAAGAGGCACTTGAAAATCAAAGAGAGTTCTTTGGAGATGAGAAACTTGGTACTTCAAGAATTGCACGTGCAACCAAATCTTTAAGCGGTGAAGCACAAATCAAATTCTTCGAAAGATATGGCGACATTGTAGCATACGAGATTTCCCGCCACCCTGAAAAAATGTCAGTAGTTATGGAAAGAACATTACAAAATGTGAGTGAAGAAAACAAAGCACAGATCATGGAAATACTTGACAACGCACAAAGACGACTTTCTTATGCTCTTGACGAGACTATCACAGCTATCGCTCGTGAACACAATACAAATGTAAATCAACTTGAATCTGCTCGTGCTTATGCCGAAATAATGTCTGCAAGTGAAGGTATTGAAAGAGAACCAGTGTCAACAACTCGAATGCTTTCAACATACACACAAGGGGTTTACAATCACAACTTAACCGAAGAAGAAGGTGAACTCTATGGATTTGTTTATGGAATTGATGAGCACGCTCTTGACGCAGATGAAGTAAAAATCCTTGACAGCGTAAAAGAGGCAATATCTTCGTCTGCCCTTGAAGATGCACTTACTGAAATTAACAAAACCATGCTTAATAATGACATGGAAACAAAGATTGATTCTCTGGTTGGTTCTGGAATGATGGAATCTTTGCTTCCTAAAGCTTCAGCAAAGAACTTTAATGCATCTAAATCAATTTTCTCTATTGCCAGAATTGTTGCACAAGCCGAAGTCGATTCTTTTGACAGAGAATACTTAATAAAGCGTCAAAAGCGTACGGGAAGCGAGTATGTTGTAAGAAGAAGCAATCCAAAGTTAAAACTTAAAAACTCGGCAGAGATACTTTCTTCTCGAGCTAAAAGTCAAGGAGTGATTGGAGCGGTTCAATACGCAAACTTAATAGTTAGTCAAGAAAATCTCAACCAAACCAATGTTCTTCTTGAAGTTGCAAAAGCTTTATCAGCCCTTGATAGCACTATATCAGCAGACGAGGTTGCGACTAAAATGGACGAACTTAAAACTTTTCCTCTTCGTATGCCTGATGAAGACCTTGCAATAGTTGCAAAAGCAAAAATTATCGCAGAGAAAAGAAGAGACTCTCTTACCAATCTAGTAACTGGAAGCACAGAAGAAGAGCAAACTGTTAACGAAAAAGCATCGTTATATGCAAATGTTTCAACATTTATTGATATTGCAATGAATGGGCGACTTGCAGATGTTAGAGTTGCAAACGGTTATGACTGTGCAATGGATGTAGACCATGGTAAGGCAACTTTCACCCCTGCTGATGCATGCGGAGCAACCGAGCAAGAGCGAGAATTTAATGGAAAATTTCAAGCTTATCTTGCTTCACTTTCAACTGATGAACAAGATGAAATTCAAAGAGAATTGAGTACAAGAGAAGATTTAACTGTTCAAGATAGACGCGAAGCATTATCCGCAGTAATTGGACAAAAAAGAATTAATGTAAGTGGCCTCACCTATCAGCAGTTCGTCGCCTCTCACACAAGAAGTGGAAAAATCGATATTGAACTTGCGGGCATTCACCTTGAAGAAATGCGTGAGCAAGAAGCAGAAAGAACTCGCAGACAAATGCTTCCACAAGAAGATAAATTTGCTGGAATAAAAGCCTTAAATGGGCACGCTCTTCGAGACACTCTTATAACTCAAAGTGCCCGTTTAAATGGTGTGGAAGAAGAAAGATATGAATCTATCATCGATTGGATCGTTTCAACTCAAAAGATAGCCCGCAACACAGTGCTCGCAGCATACGAAAAGGCTTCTAGTCAAGGGAATCTTTCAAATAGCGGATTAACCACAGCATTATTTGAAGAACTAGGCATCAATAACGAAAATACTAGAAAACAATTCCGCATCGACCACAAGAAGATTAAAAACCTTAAACTCAAAAAATCTTTTGGCACTCTTGAAAGACAGGAAGCAAAAGATCTGCTTGCACTTCAAGAAGCGAAAACGGAAATGGAGTTCAAATCTAAATTTGATAGCCTATGCGACAAGATTTTGACAAACGGGCTTACTACTTCAAATTATATTGAACTCTCATCACTTCTTAACACACGTGAATATCAAACTGTTACTGCAAAACTAGGTATAAACCCAGAAATGCTTGAAGGCGTTTTGACAAATCCAGAAGCAAAAGAAAGTGCCGTGCGTCAAATAGAAGAAATAATAAACGGAGAAGTTTATGCAGAGTTTGCTCGCAAAGTCGAAACTAAAACTGGTCTTATTTCTATAAAGTCAAGAATTGAGCGTGATAGTCTAGTAACAAAGCATGAGGCACTTGTAAACAATGTTGCAAACTATTGTGCAAATGCAAATGAATTTTTGGCCATTATCGAAAGTGAAGAATCAATAAGCCACGATAGCATGATTTCAGCAATCACCTATTTAACAAGTCCAGAACACGAAGATTTTGTAAGAGAAACCTTTGGCGCAGAATATCTTGACAAAGTAAAGACGATTCCTGCTGATTTTGCCAGCAACATAGATGAAGTTTATAACTCATTTATCGCCTCTAATGATGTAATTACTGCTGGCGAAGACGAAGCAACACCTGTGATTGGTAAAATTAGAGAACGCATTGCTGAAGTAATGTCTTCAAAAGCAGACATCATTGCCGAACTTGAAACTGCTATTGTTAATAGCGAAAGCAATGCAGAAGAACGATTTGAACTTCTAAAATTAAGAAAACAAAAAGAACTTTACAGTCAAAAAGCAACTGAATTTACCAATATTTACTCACAATTTATAAAAAATCCAAACTTGAGAGTTATGCAACAAGCGTTACTTTCATTCGTAAGAAATATTGATAATAGTGAATTCTTAACAATTTCTGGACTTTCACCATTGGTATTTGAAAGACTTGTCGATGAATGCAAAGATTCATCAAAAGCGAAAGAAATTGCAGAAACATTTGAAAACAAAAACAATTTGGCAGAAATTGCTACTCGTGGAGAAAAGAGATTAAGTGAAAAAGAACACACTCTTCTCGCTCTTCAAGATGCAACAAGTCAAGAAGAAATCGATGACGCCGAAGAAACACATAATGAAAGCATCGCCTCTGGCAATAGATTTAATTCTCAACTTTCAGCAATCCAGACACTTCCACAAGAAGAACAAGCAGACGCACTCAACAATCTGTTTAGATACTATGCTCTTTTAAGCAAACTTAACGTTCTTGAAAACACATATCGCAACTACCCTTCTGCCAAGTTAACTGACCAAATAGAAGAGGTTGAAGCGAAGATTGATCAAATCAAAGGTGTTAACCTTGAATATTTACCTTTGCCACTTGACAGCTTTGACATTGAAGAAGACCGCATGTTTGCAGGACAAATGTACTTCTCTTATGACTATCTCGATGACATGGTTGAAGATGATATTCCACCAGTAGATCCAATGCTTACTGGTGAGGCAATGAAAAGGGCCATGGCAAAGCGAAAAAAACAACTTGCGAAGAGAGCAAAGACCCTTCAAAAGAATTTGAAATCGCTTAAAGAAAATATTAAATCTCGCCAAGACACAATGAAAAAGGAAAGAGAAGAGCGCAAGCACAAACTTGAAATTGAAAAGAAAGAAAAAAGAACTTCTGTTCAAGACGCCAAGAAAGGTTTATCAATTTTAGGCAAGTTATTTGGAAATTTTGCACGAAAACAAAACAATGCAAAAGAAAATACAAAATCTGCATCAGCTACCGAAGTGGCACGCACTGATGTAAGAGTGCATACTGACGAAGAACGAACCGACACTGCTCGACCAGCAGAAACAAGCGTTTCAAGAGAGTAAAACCATTTGAAGAGTTTAGGGATATTCTTAAACTCTTCAAATTTTGACTTAAACAATATTAAAACAAACAAAACCAAGAAAAATATAAAATCGAGGAAATAAAAATGAAAATTGGAGTTGTAGGACTACCTAACGTAGGAAAAAGCACATTATTTAATGCTATAACTAATGCAGGTGCAGAAAGTGCAAACTACCCTTTCTGTACTATTGAGCCAAATGTGGGAATTGTTGATGTTCCCGACCCTAGACTTAAAGTATTGGGGGAATTTTACCATACACAAAAAATAGTTCCAGCCGCTATAGAATTTGTTGATATTGCAGGATTGGTAGCCGGAGCAAGCAAGGGAGAAGGCCTTGGGAACAAATTTTTAAGCCACATTCGTGAAGTAGATGCTATCGTGCATGTTGTAAGATGTTTCGAAAACGAAAAAATCATTCATGTCAATGGTTCCATTGATCCACTTCGAGATATAGAAATAATCAATCTTGAATTGGCTCTTGCCGACCTTGAACAAGTGACAAAAAAACTTGAAAGAGATGAAAAACTTGTTAAAACTGGTGACAAATCTTTAATCGCTGGCGTTGAACTTATGCGTAAAATTAAAACTGCACTTGAAAACAACCTCCCAGCCCGCAGTGTTGCCATAGAGAACGAAGACGAAGAAAAATTACTTAAAAATCTCCAACTGCTTTCAGCAAAACCAGTAATCTATGTTGCAAATATTGGGGAAGACGACATAGGCAAAGAAGAAAATAAATTTGTTAAAGCAGTAAGGCAGTTTGCCGAAAAAGAAGGGTCAAAGGTAATTTGCCTTTCTGCCAAAATTGAAGAAGAACTGGCCGGACTTGATGAAGAAGAAAAATCACTTTTTAAAGAAGAACTAGGAATAAAGGAAAGCGGTCTAGAAAAACTTGTTTCCGCTTCTTACGATCTTCTTGGGCTTATGAGTTTCTTAACTGCCGGAGAAAAAGAAGTGCGTGCATGGACAATCAAAAAGGGCACGAAGGCTCCACAAGCCGCAGGAAAAATCCACACCGACTTTGAAAAAGGATTTATTAAGGCAGAAATTGTTTCTTATAACGATCTTATTGAAGCAGGAAGTTATCTTAAAGCCAAAGAAAAGGGTCGTGTGAGAATGGAAGGCAAAGAATATGTTGTTCAAGACGGCGACATTATCCTATTCCGTTTCAATGTGTGAACAAGTTCACTTTCTATCGTCTGTTATATAGAAAATTTCTATGTAATGTTATCCGTGAAAATTATTTCGTTTACATTATAATTATAAAAAACAAAAGGAGAAACAATGAAAATCGAAGCAAATAAAGAATTACTTCATAGCATCTTGCAAACAAATCTATTACCACTCGCTTTCATTGGTGACAGTGTTCACACTCTTTTTGTTCGCGAAAAAGTGCTTGAAAAACACGACCACAAAATGGAAAATTATCATACAAATGCATCTAAATATTGCAAAGCGTCTTGCCAAGCCGACGTTTTAAGAAGACTTTTACCAACCTTGCCACTTGACGAACAAGAAATCGTAAGGCGTGGAAGAAATGCGAAACCCAAACATTCCGCAAAGAATGCAACAAGTGCAGATTATTCTTATGCAACCGCTTTTGAAATCTTAATTGGATACCTTTATTTAAAAGGTGACGAAAATAGATTAAATGAAGTTTTGCAATCATCAATTTTAAATTGATAAAAATTAAAAGAGGTAAATATGTTTATTGAAGGCAAAAATGCGATTAGAGAAGCTATAGAAAATGGAGTCACCATAAACAAAATTCTGGTAGACAAAAATATACAAGGACGCAAAGATGAAATAATTGCACTCGCAAGTGCAAATAAAATTAAATTTGAGTTTGTGCCAAAACTTGTTCTTGACAAAAAATCAAAGACCACCCATCATCAAGGTTATATTGCCGATGCAGTAGAATTTAGTTACTGTAATGTTGAAGACATTTTAAAAAAAAGTAACGACAAAAATGAGAAGCCTTTTATCGTTCTTCTAGACGGTATCGAAGACCCTCATAACTTTGGAGCAATCATTCGTTCATGCGAATGTGCGGGGGTTCATGGAATTATAATTCCTAAAAATAGAGCTTGTCAGGTCAACGAAACAGTTTTAAGAACAAGCACTGGTGCAATCACAAATATGCTTATAGCAAAAGTAACAAACCTTAAAGACGCAATCAAAAGCTTAAAAGACAATGGCGTTTGGGTATTTTCCGCTGAAACTGGCGGAGAAAACATTTATAGCAAAAACCTCAACTTGCCAATCGCCGTTGTGATTGGTTCAGAGGGCTTTGGAACTAAAAAATCAATTCAAGACATGTGTGACGGCGTTATCACTCTTCCTTTAAAGGGTAAAGTCAATTCTCTCAATGCGTCAGTTGCATGTGGAATAGTTGTATTTGAGATTTTGAGACAACGAGAAAATTAGGAGAAATTTATGACTGATGAAAAACTTTGCTCTCTGTCACAACAGGGCGATGAAAATGCTTTAAATGAACTTCTCTCTAAATATAAACCACTTGCAAGCAAACTTGCAAGAAGTTACTTCTTAACCGGTGGTGATGTTGAAGATCTTGTTCAAGAAGGAATGATTGGTTTATATAAAGCGATTAAACATTTTACAGAGGGCAAGAATGCCTCTTTTAAAACATTTGCAACCACTTGCATAAAGCACCAGTTGCAAAGTGCAGTGAGGGTTGATTTGAGCGAAAAAAATAAAGTTCTATCTTCTGCCCTTTCAATCGCAGGAGATAAAAAAGAAGAAGATGACGAAGACGACGACTTTGAGATTTTGCTTCCTTCACAGCAACCCTCCCCTTACGATAAAGTCATAGAAAAAGAAACGCTCGATGAAGTCAAAAACAAGATTTTAAAAACTCTCTCTAAATTAGAAGTTGAAGTTTTAGGGCTTTATCTTAAAGGATATTCTTACAGCGAAATCTCATCTAAAAGCGGCTTAAGCAAAAAAAGTATAGATAATGCACTTACAAGAATTAAATCCAAACTTTCATTTTTAAAAAATAATGATAAATAACAATTGAATTATTTAGAGGCTGTTTGCCTCTTTTTTTGTAAATTTACACTTATTCTAAAAGAATTTAAACATTTAAAAAAAAATTTAAAATAATTATTGACAAATTAAAATAATAAGCACATAATAAAAATGTCGATTTAAAAACAAAAATTTAACAAAAGGAGAACATTTGAAATGAGCAATGTAAAATTTAATATCAAAAAGATAAATAAAAGTTTAAGAGATGGTTCTCTTTTTGCTTTATAATTTGAATATTTAGTTTTAAATTTAATAAAAAGTATAAAGCATTAACAACCTCTCTTAAAAAAGGAGGTTTTAATGACAAAAACAAAAGAAAATGAGATAGGTTTAGGTTATTACCTATCAAAAGAAAAAAAGACATTGATACTTTATATGTTTCTTAATATATTAGCGTCTGCGTTTGTTATACTTTCTACTATCTTTTCCGCGCAAATAATAGTTCAACTAACTGACAAACTTTGGCATGAAGCAATCGTTACCTGCCTTATCGTTATAGGTCTATGTTGCGGAAAAAGAATTTCATGGTTTCTTGGCAATAAGGTATTTTATTCCTTTTCCGCACGTACATCTACTGCCCTAAATCACGACTTATCTAAACGAGCATTTGAAATAAGTAGCGTTGCTTACGCCGAACACAATACTGGCACATTTGTCCAACGTTTAGTTTACGACCCTCAAAACGCAATAGACAACTTGTATAGAGTTTTTGACACGCTTATAGAAATCATTCAAGATATTGTCTTTGTTGTATACATGGCGTGTCTAAATATATACCTTGCCCTGATGTTGATAGGCATTGTCGTAATAGGCGTTGGGATTGAGATAAAAAGAATCTCTGTTTATAAAAAACGCAAATTTATTTTGAATAAAAAAAGTGACAATGTAAACTCAATCACCACAGAAATCGTTAAAAGCGAACGCGATGTCAAATCTCTTGGACTTGATGATAGACTTGCAGTAGCATCAAAAAATAAATATAGCGATTATCAAACTTATCAAAGAAAAACGAAATTAATTAACATGTCTTTTTGGAGTACGAGAAATTTCTTCATTGACATACTTTGCATCTGCTTGATTTTGTTTGGGGTGTATCTCAAACAACGCGACATCATAACATTTTCAACTTTAATGATAATCTATTCAAATAGGGATTACGCTTGGAATTTAGTTTTCTCGCTAGGCAACATCAGTGATGTGATAACAGACATTAAAGTCAGTTCTAAACGCATGTTTGCACTATTTGACGAAAGTAAATTTCAAAGTGAAAAATTTGGTGATATAAATGTCGAAAATATTGAAGGAGAAATTGAATTCAAAAAAGTAGATTTTACATACATAGAATATCAAGAAGATGATGATGAAAAGGTCACCAAAAATAAACATACACACAAGAATAATGAAGAGAAAAAGGAAAAAGTTGTTAAATCAACAAACCCAATTTTTAGAAATCTTTCTTTTAAAATTCCTAAAAACACCACAGTAGCTTTTGTCGGGAGAAGTGGTAGTGGGAAAAGCACAATTTTAAACCTCATGAGCAAAATGTACGAAGTTGAAAATGGCGAAGTGTTAATAGATGGAATAAATATTAATGACTTTAATAAACCTTCATTAAAGCATGCCATTTCCCTCGTAAATCAGTTCCCTTACATCTTCGACATGACAATTAGAGAAAACCTGCTACTCGCTAAAAATGATGCCACAGAGGAAGAAGTTGCAAAAGCAATCAAAGACGCTTCACTTTATGATTTTGTGGAATCACTCCCCGACAAACTAGAAACAAAGGTCGGCGAAAGTGGAATTAAACTTTCGGGAGGACAACGCCAGCGACTCGCCATAGCAAGAGCACTTCTTCGAAAGAGTCCAATTATATTGTTTGACGAAAGTACTTCATCTCTTGATAACTTTGCACAAGAGGAAGTCAAACATAGCATAGACAACTTAAAAGGGACAAGCACAATAGTTATCGTTGCTCACCGACTTTCAACCATCAAAAACGTTGACAAGATTTTCTTCCTAGACGAAGGCAAAATTGTAGACAGCGGTACATTTGACGAACTTTTTGAGAACAATGCAAAATTTAAAAATATGTTTTTTGCTGAAAATATAAACTAACGAGACAGGAACTTAAACAATACAAATAGCATGAAAAAAGAGGACGCAAAGGAATTCCGCCTTTTCAAGTCCTCTTTTTTGTTATTTAATTCACCGAATAATTTTCTAAATACGAAAAAATTTGAATAAATTTTAAATTAATTTGTTTCCTTTAAGTAATTCAAAAAGGGTCTGTTTGCAAGGGAAAACTTTAAGAAGTTCATTTATTTCATCTATTTGTTGTGCTTTAATTTTTTCAGGAATTGACGACCTTTTTGCCCTGATTATTAAGTTTTTAGGTGTATGTGCAAAATCCACAAATTCCATAAGGTCTACATTATACCCTACACTCTTTAACAAATTGCATCTTATAACATCAGTCATTTGGGCTGATAAACGCTCTTTAATAATTCCATATTTCAACATGATCGGCAAAACATTTGTTGAAACTTGGGAGTTTATTTCATGCTGGCAACATGGAACCGAAAAAATCATTTTAACTTTCCAATTAATAGCATTAAATAAAGCATAGTCTGTTGCAGTGTCACACGCGTGTAATGTTATAACCATGTCAACAGGCTTATTTGGAGTATAACCATTAATGTCCCCTAGTTCAAACTTCAAATGCTCATATCCATATTTTTGTGCTGTTTCATTACACTTTTTTATAACTTCTTCTTTTAAATCAAGCCCCGTCATGTGAACATCAATCTTTTTAATGAATTTAAAGTAATAGTAAACCACAAAAGTCAAATAGGATTTCCCGCAACCAAAGTCAATAATATTAAGTGATTTATAATTCTGGTTTTTTACTTCATCATCAATAATTTCTATAAATCTGTTAATTTGTTTGAATTTGTCAAACATGGACTTGACAACTTTACCATCTTTTGTCAATACCCCCATGTCAATCAATGGTTCTATTTTTTTACCTTCTTCAAAAATATAATTTTTTTCGCGGTTGTTGTTTGTCGCCCCCATATTTCTAGATGATTCGATTTGCTTTTTGCAAAATAAAATTTTACCCCTATTGGAAATTTTAATCATAATTTCATTTTTATCTGTAAAGAAATTAAATTGTTTGAAATTTTCTGCCTGCTTTAATAAAAATCCTTTCATGTTATATGGTAAGAGATTTTCTGTGAACGCTTGCTTGTCGGTGTATTTTGTAATCATAAAATGGTCAACTTTATTCAAAATGTCAATTTTTCTGTATAAGCAGTTACTTTTTACAATGTTACTTATAACAATTCTCTCAACATTTTGCTTTAAAATATAATCTATACGCTCTTCCAATTCTTTTGTTTCCATTTTTACCTCATCGTTATTATAAAGAAAATTGGATACATTGTCAAATGCAATATCTAAATTGCGACACAATAAAATGCCTTCAAATCTCTCAGTGATTGCACAAAAAAAAGCGTCATCAAAATGACACTCTTTTAATCTGGTTGCGGGAGTTGGATTTGAACCAACGACCTTCGGGTTATGAGCCCGACGAGCTTCCGAGCTGCTCTATCCCGCGTCGCACATATATATTATATGCTTATTTTAAAAATATGTCAATACTTTTTGCAAAAAAAATGTTTTTTATTGTTTTATATTGTAAAAATCGTTATTTCAATTATCACGAATGTGAGATATTATTGAACAATACCTTTATTTCCATTTATTGTTTAAAAAAGCATTTTCCCTAAATATAAAAGCCAAACTTTTGTTTGGCTTTGTTTTTTAAAAGAAATAAACTCCAAATGTTAGTGTTGCAAGAGCAACTATCAATACAATTCTTCTCGCAAGTCTTACGCCTCCATTTTTTTCTCCAAATGTTTTAAGAATCATTGATGCGAGAATCATTGTACTTGCGACCAAGGTTATAATTGCTGTTGTAAGATGAGCCCCGCAAATCACATTCCACACACCCCCGCCAAGCATCATTCCGACAAGCAAGTACCCAACAATAGAAGAAACAATTTCAAGTTTATCACGAGTTTTTTGAATACCCCAGAAAAGCAGTCCTATGCAAAGCCCAGTCAGTTCTCCGCACAAAAGTCCAAGGAAATTGAACTCTCCCAGAACGATAATCCCAACTGTAAACAGAGCAAGTGCAATGTCAAAAAATAAACTTTGTATTAATTTCTTTGTTCTTTCTTCGATATTTGCGAAAAAGATGAGTTCGCTTACCGCTATGCTTGTGAGTGCCAATGGAAAGAAAATTGCAACAGCACTGGCAAATGAAGAAAGGTTAAGAAGCGTTAAGCAAAATGCGACAAGGCTTAACATAAGTGAGCCACAAATTATAACACCTTTTGTGTTACTTTTTTCACCATATAATCCAAATAGCACCCCAAGACCTAATATAAGGATACCAAAACATATTAAACATGCAATAACCATAAGTCTATTTTAACCTAAATGTTCAATAAAACAAAATAAATTTTATAATTTTATTAAAAAAAGACAAAATATTATCATGGAAACCTTAAAAAATATCTTTTTGTATCTTTCTGCATTTCTCCCAATGTATCTTTTGATACTTCTTCGCCAAGTTTTAGATATAATCAACCACAACCTTTCTTTTAATATATTGAATGGTCTTGGCATCGGTCTACTTTTACTACTTATTATTCTAGGCGGACTTGGGTTATGGTTAAGCATAAAGAAAAATGTTGCCCCATCAAAAAAAGTGCTTATCTTATCTGCCAAAAACATTACAGATCAGCACTTTTTAGGATATTTTTCTTTGTTTGTTTTATTTGCACTTCAACTTAACATCGCATTTATAAGTGACTTTATTCTTTTTATAGTCATAACACTTTTCATTGGAATTGTATATATTAAAAATTCCCTCTACTACATCAATCCCCTGTTGAACCTTTTAGGTTATAGTTTTTATGATATTGAATGCAAAGATGAAACCCAAAAAATCAAAACAAAAATATTTTATCGTGGAAAGTTAGACTTGAACAAATCCTTTTTCGTAAAAATCAAAAATGAAAATTTTGCTTTTATAGATAGATCAAGGTCTTAAACAAATAATTTGTTTTAGCCTTGTTTTTTATTTTTCTTAAAACATGCCCAAAGCAAAATTGCAACTTGAAGAGGAATCCCCAAAATAAACAGTAACCACCAATTTTTATCAATGAATTGAAGGTAAAAAGCAAGAATTAAACTCCAAACCAGCAAACTCATTGAAATAAATTTTATCACCTTTTTTTGCCAAATCCACGAAAACACGAGTGCAACAATCGACATTGCAACAACCGCCCAAATAAATATTTGCCAGTAACTTATATTGAACGCTAGTCTAATTGTCACATATCCTACAACCGCCAAAAAGCATACAAGCATTTCTGCCAAAAAGGTGATGATAAACTTATTTCTTTTCCATGATTTCTTCTCTGGTTCATGCTTTTCTTGATCAAGAACCAAATCTTTTTCAAAGAGTTTTTCAAATGGAATTCCATAGACTTCGCTTATATTGTTTAAAGTTTCTACATCTGGAACTACCTCCCCCTTTTCCCATCGTGAAACAGCCTTATCAGAAAAATTAAGTTTTTCTGCCAATTCTGCTTGTGTTATGTGATGAAACTTTCTCAAAGCGACTAAATTTTTTGCAATTATTTCTTTTATATTTTCCATAATTTGGATTTTACATTATTTTATGTGATTTGTCAAATATTTTAAAGCGTTTTTTGTTCTCTCGCTGTGGTAGAATTGTCGTTTTGGTTTTCTCTTTTCATGTCTTTGAGGTAGAGAAAGTTTTTTGTGATATTCTCTTCAATTTTGGATAAAAATTGTATATCATGGAGACATGCAAGGAGGCATAAAAATATGAAATCTTTAAAACAATATTTAAATTTAACTGGAAAGGCTGTAAAAAATGCTTTTATTCACCTAGAAAATATGTTTGTTATTGTTAGGTCTAACAGCGAAAACAAACTGAATAAAAAAATAGTTGAGGAGGCTGTAAAAGAAAATATTCCAGTGTGCATTACTTCCATCGAAAATAAAAATGAAAACACTTTGTCTTTAAATCCTGACAATATCTTTTTCCCTGATATGTTTTTACGAAGGAAAGACCGCGTGAAGAAACTTTGTCTTGAATTACAAAACGCTTAAAACCCTAAAAATTTTTGTTATTGACACTTAAAAATAAATATGGTAAAATAAAAACATAAAGGAGTCAATATGGGAACAGAATTTGATGAAGAACTTTATGAATCTAAAATGCAATATGTTAGGCAACTTCTTGACGAAATTGAAGCCAAAGACCGCTCTGCAATGTTAGATGAAGAGTCACAAGGGGAAGAAGCCGTTTACGAAGACGAGCTTGTCGATTTGCTTAAACAAAGCAAACTTGCTCGTGCACAAGAAAGAGAATACTCAACAAGAGATAGGTTTTATCTCTTTAGGACTATTGATAGTAAAGTAAGTAGCGATATCTCCCCTGAAAAGGAAAAGGCACTTATCATGCATTCTCAAATTCCAAACACGGTAAGACGCCCCGAACTTGAACTTTACCTTGCGCTTATTTCACCAAATGATATTGAAATCGCAAAGGAAAAAATCAAAAAAATAAACAATTTAAACTTTAAGGTTTATAACGAACCTCTAATTGAATTTTGTTATAGACATAATAATATTGACGGAATTGAACTTTTGATCGACAAGGGTTATGACCTACTTCAAATTGATCCTAAACTTTTGTCTAAAATTCTGTTTATAGAAATCACAAATAAAAATGAAAAATACTATGATGCAATTTTAGATGCAGAAGCAGATGTTAATTATAAAACTGCCAATGGGCGAACTCTGCTAGGCTACGCTTTAAGAAATGACGATGCAGTTTTAGGCAGAAAGCTTCTCAATCGCGGGGCAAAAGTATGTGGCGACGCTGAACTATGGTATGCGGTTATGGAACGTAAATTTAACTTTGCAAAACTTTTACTTGAAAACGGCGCCAAAATAGACAGATATGTTTTGTATTGGACAAAACTTGAAGGAACCAAATCAAGCGAAGGAAGAGAGTTTAAAAGATTTTTAATTGACACTTTAAAGCGACAAAAGGCTCTAGAAGAGCAATCATCAGATCAATCTAGTGAAAGCATCACCGTTTGCGAAATGAAGGATTGTGATGCAGATGTAAGAGAATAAATCTTGCAATGTTTTAGTTATACTCAAAAATAAAGTAACTCAATCAACTTGTTACATGCCTTTCAAAGAAAGTCTTAAAATTCAACAAAAAAGCATATTGAAGAATCAATATGCTTTTTTGTTGCTCCTCTCTTAATTATCTTTGTTTTTAGAAAACTTTTTTGCACATGCTGACACCACATTATCATTAAATGTGACATATTTATCAAAAAAGAATTCTGTAACAAAATTAAGTAGCATCATTATCACAGTAACAACAGTTCCGTTCCAGCCCACACTTTCAAGTGCTTGCCCTCCAAAAACTGAAATAGGAGTGAAAGCACAATAATAAAGTAAAACCAGCGTCATTGAAACAGGAACATTACTTGAAGACTTAAAAGTAAACTTTCTATTAAAAGTAAAATTCCAAATAACCGACAAAGTTAATGATATTAAGTAAGTCGCCCACCAGTTGTTCCACCCTATCCAATGATATAAACATTCAAATGATAACATTTGAATTATGCCCGCCGATGCAGAAAACAAAGCAAAGATGACAAACTGCAAAAATGCTTTCTTTTTGTTCGTCATTGTTTTACTATCAGTGATTGCATTTTTCTTGCTTTCATCTTGGTTAGGTTGTATCTTAGCCAAAGATTGACTAATATTTTCGTTATTATTTAAAGAAGTATTGTTTTTATTTTCTGTTTGATTTAAAGCATCACAATTTTTAAGCACGCCTTCATTAGTTTCTTCTGCCATTTTATAATCCCTTATATTTGATTTTAGCACCTATGCAGGCTTCTTGCAAGTGTTTTCTCAATGTAACAATTGCAAAAGTCAAATTTCGTCTTCCTAGCATATCTTTAAACCATTAAAATGTTTAAAATAACTTGATTTTTACTATTATTTTATATATAATATATTTATCTAATAAATAGGAGAAATTTTATGGACGAAACATTAAATCAAACACAGATTGACGAACAAGAAATCGGCAAAAGCGTAAAGTACGACGCTGGTGACATTCAAGTCCTTGAGGGGCTAGAGCCTGTTCGTAAAAGACCTGGAATGTATATCGGGTCTACTGACGAGCACGGACTTCACCACCTTGTAACAGAGGTAGTCGACAACTCTATTGATGAAGCACTTGCAGGCTACTGCACAAAAATTGAGGTTATTATCAACTTTGACGGCTCTTGCTCGGTTATAGATAATGGGCGTGGAATCCCAACTGGAATTATCCCAAAAGAAGGCAAAAGTGCAGTTGAGGTAGTTTTAACCAAACTACACGCTGGCGGTAAATTTGGTGGCGAAGGCTACAAAATTTCTGGTGGTCTTCACGGAGTGGGTGTAAGTTGTGTAAATGCTCTTTCAAAATACATGAGAGCAGATGTTTATCAAAATGGTCAACATTACAAGATTGAATTTACACGCGGAAAACCTCTTGGCCCTCTTGAAGTTGTGGGGAAAACCGATAGACGAGGCACAACAATCACCTTCCTCCCAGATGAAGAAATCTTTGAAACAACAGTTTTTAACTTTGATACAATGAAAAACCGTTTTAGAGAAATAGCCTTTTTAAACAAAGGTCTTGTTATTTCGCTTGAAGATAAGCGTGAAGGACAAGAACGCAAAGAAGTTTTTGAATTTAAAGGCGGAATTATTGAGTTTGTAGACTACCTTAACAAAAATCGCGAAACACTATTATCTGCTCCTGTTTACTTTAACAAATTTAACCATGGACAAGACGGACAAATTGAAAACGAAATTGAAGTTTGTTTCCAGTTCAACGAAGGTTACAGCGAAATCATTAACGCTTACGCTAACAACATCAATACCGAAGAAGGCGGAACGCATCTTGACGGATTTAAATCTGGACTAACAAAAGTTATCAATGACTACGCAATTCAAAACAAAATTATTAAGGAAAGCGAAAAACTTTCTGGCGAAGACTGCCGTGAAGGTATAACCGCAGTTATTTCTGTAAAACTTCGTAATCCACAATTTGAGGGGCAAACAAAAACCAAACTTGGCAACAGCGAAATGCGAAACTTTGTTTACAAGGCTGTCATTGAAGAATTTGGTGACTATCTTGACCGCCACCCTAACGAAGCAAGAAATCTTATTTTAAAATCAATTACCGCACAACGTGCAAGAGACGCGGCAAGAAATGCAAGGGAATTGACACGAAGAAAGAGCGTGCTTGAAAACACTACTCTTCCTGGTAAACTTGCAGATTGCAGTGAAAAGGATAGAAGATTTTGCGAAATCTACATCGTTGAGGGAGATTCCGCTGGTGGTACAGCCAAAACTGGAAGAGATAGACGCTTCCAAGCAATCTTGCCTCTACGCGGAAAAATTCTTAACGTTGAAAAAGTTAGAATGAACAAAGTCCTTGAAAGCGATGCGATAAAATCTATTATCACTGCTCTTGGGTGTGGAATTGGTAGCGAATTTAACGAAGAAAAACTTCGTTATGATAAAATCGTTTGCATGACCGATGCCGATGTCGATGGTGCACACATTAGAATACTTCTTCTTACATTTTTCTTTAGGTATATGCGTCCTCTTATTGAGCGTGGACATGTTTATTCAGCAAAACCACCACTTTACAAAGTAACTAGAAATAAAGAACTTTTCTATTTTTACAGTGATGATGAACTTGAAGAATGGTATCAAGCAAATGGCAGAAAAGGTTGCACACAAGCCAGATACAAAGGTCTTGGTGAAATGGACGCTGACCAACTTTGGGAAACAACCATGGATCCTGAACACAGAACTTTAATTCAACTTACAATGGAAGATGCTATTGACGCAGATAAATACTTTAACGATCTTATGGGTGAAGATAGTGATATTAGACGCAGGTTTATTGAAGAAAACGCTTGGCGTGTAACTGACCTAGATGTCTAAAAGGAGATAAAAATGGATAATCATAACAACAAAAAACCTCTTGAAGAATTATTTCAAGATACAAAAATAGAAAAATGCGACACTGTTGAAAACCTTAAAGACTCTTTCCTATCTTATGCTATGGCTGTAAATGTTTCGCGTGCCATTCCTGATGTAAGAGACGGACTTAAACCTGTTCACAGAAGAATTTTGTTTGGTATGGGTGAAATGAACAATACATTTGACCGCCAAACAGTTAAAAGTGCAAACATTGTGGGAACAGTTATGGGAAGATATCACCCACATGGCGATAGTTCTATCTATGACGCACTCGTTCGCCTCGCACAAGATTTCTCAATAAGATACCCTCTTGTTTATGGACAAGGCAACTTTGGTTCTGTCGACGGCGACCCACCTGCCGCTTATCGTTACACAGAAGCAAAATTATCAAAGATAGCAGGGCTTATGCTCGAAGATATTGATTCTGACACTGTTGACTTTACTCCAAACTATGACAACCAGCGCCAAGAGCCAGTTGTATTACCTGCAAAATTTCCTAACCTTCTCGTTAATGGTGCGGATGGTATTGCAGTTGGTATGGCAACAAATATTCCTCCTCACAACCTTACAGAAGTCTTAAACGGTCTTCAAGCACTTATTGACAATCCAGATATTGAAATAGACGACCTTATTAAGTATATCCCTGCACCTGACTACCCTACTGGCGGTATCATTATGGGTAGAGCAGCAGTAAAAAATGCATACAAAACTGGCCGAGGCGGTATAGTTGTCCGCGGAAGAGCAGAAATTGAAGAAACTGCAAGTGGAAGAAGCAGAATTATAATCACTGAACTTCCTTACCAAGTTAATAAGGCACAGCTTATCATTCAAATGGCTGACCTTGTTAAAAACAAGCGTCTTGAAGGTATAAGCGATATTAAAGAAGAGTCTGACCGCCATGGAATGAGAATTGTTGTTGACATTAAAAAAGATGCCAATGCTCAAGTTGTGCTCAACTCCCTTTACAAGCAAACTCAACTTCAAAAGAGCAGTGGAATTATATTCCTTGCCCTCGTTGGAAGAACCCCAAGAATTTTAAACCTCAAAGAAATGCTCTACTACTATCTTGAACATCAAAAAGAGGTTTTAACTCGCAAGACCCGCTTTGACCTTGCCAGAACAGAAGAACGTGAACATATTGTTAAAGGTCTTGTTATCGCTCTTGCAAACATTGATGAAGTTATTAGAGTAATTAAAACTTCAAACGATAGACAAGATGCATTGACAAAACTCACAGAAAAGTTTGCTCTTGATGAAATTCAAGCTAATGCCATTCTCGATATGCGTTTATCTAAACTTACTTCTCTTGAAGTTGAAAAGTTAAATGAAGAACTTAAAGAGCTTGACGAAAAAATTGCCGACCTTAAAGATATTCTTGAAAAACCTGAAAGAGTTCTCCAAATTCTTCGTGATAACTTTGAACAAATTAAGCAGACTTATGGAGATGCGAGAAAGAGTGAGATTTCGCTTGATGCAGGCGGAATTGACATTGCCGATCTTATTCCAAAAGAAGATGTGGTTGTTTCTCTCACAAGCCAAGGATACATCAAGCGTATGAGTGCAAGTGAATATAAATCACAAAATCGTGGCGGCGTGGGCGTAAACGCTCATAAAACAAAAGAAGAAGATTTTGTTAAAACTATGTTTGTAACTTGCTCACACGATGACCTCCTCTTCTTCTCCAACAAGGGACGCGTTTACTGTATCAAAGCTTACGAAATACCAGAAGCACAACGCACTGCAAAAGGCAGAGCAATCATTAACCTTCTTATGCTTAGTGAAGGCGAAAAGATAAGTGCAGTTATCCCTAGAAAAGAAGATGCAAGCGGAAGCCTTATTATGGCAACACGCAATGGACTTATCAAGAAGACTCCACTTAAAGAATTTGAATCAATCCGTAAAGTGGGAAAGATTGCTATTCACCTGCTTGAAAACGATGAACTTATTGGAGTTGAAGTTGCAAGCGGAAATGATGATATTTTGATTGCATCACATCATGGCAAAGCAATACGCTTCAACGAACAAGATGTGCGTAGTATGGGACGCGACAGCCAAGGTGTAAGAAGCATGAAGCTTACAGGAGACGACTATATCGTTGACATGGCCGTTGTCAAAGAAAACTCTCAAATTGTGACTATTTCAGAACGCGGTTATGGAAAGCGTTGCCCAACAAGTGAATTTAGGCTTCAATCTCGCGGCGGAATGGGCGTTAAAGCAGGCGTATTTAACGAAAAAACAGGAAAACTCGTTGCACTTAAACAATCATTTGAAGACAACGATATTCTCCTTATTGCCGACAATGGAGTAGTTATAAGAACACCTCTTGAACAAATTTCTTCTCTATCCAGAGTCAGCCAAGGCGTAAAGGTTATGCGCCTTAAAGAAGAGAACTCTGTTGCATCAGTCGCACTTCTTGAAAAAGATGAAAGCGAAGAGACTCCCCTCGCAGATGAAAACGCAAATTACTTGACAAGCCAAGGTGAAGATGCTATAATTGAGCGTCAAGAAAACTTGGAAGAAAATAACACCGAAGAATAATTAAATATAATTTCAAATAGTGCCTTGATGGTGCTAATCACACAAGTCTGTGTGATTAGCAAAAGCGAAAGACCTTTCGCTTTTCATCGTTTGCCAAAGCAAACGACCCATCAAGGCATATTTGTTAAAGGGAGAAAGATATGGAAATAAACGAACAAAAATATCTTAAAAT
Organism: uncultured Clostridia bacterium; assembly: GCA_934793215.1. Classification (GTDB taxonomy): domain Bacteria; phylum Bacillota; class Clostridia; order Christensenellales; family UBA1242; genus Caccovivens. Next base: position 28,681 of record CAKVOP010000006.1, read on the forward strand.
CGTGCTAAAAACCATAGACGCCAAACTTGCCGAGTGCAAACATCGAGCCGAGTCTCTCACCGCTAAACTAAAAGAAAAAATGCGTTACACAAAAGAAAATTTCAGCGAGCTTTCACGCGGTGGAGACCTTTCAGCAATTGGTGTTCAAATCAATGAAACTGAACTTTTAGAGCACGAGGCCCACAATGAAGTTAGAAAAATTGAAAGACAAAAGGCTCTTCCTTATTTTGCACGCGTAGACTTTTTGCCCAATGGCATTACGAACACTCAAAATATTTATATTGGAATTGGAAATGTGACAAGTGGTCAAAAGATTTTAGTTGTTGACTGGCGTGCCCCTGTAAGTAGTTTGTATTATGATTATGAAATAGGTAAAGCCTCTTTCATGGCAAGCGAGAAAAAGATTGACGGAGAAATTACGCTAAAAAGACAATATAAGATTGAAAATGGTCAACTTATAAACTACTTTGACAGCGATGTCACAGTAAATGATGAAATTTTAAGAGATATATTATCTAGAAATGTTTCAACAAAAATGAAACAAATTGTTTCTTCTATTCAAAAAGAGCAAAACCAAATCGTAAGAAAAGATGTTGACGAAAACATTTTGGTTCAAGGCATCGCAGGCTCTGGAAAAACTTCAATTGCCCTTCATCGTGCTGCTTATTTACTTTATAAATACAGAAAACAAATAAAAAGTAGTGATATTTTAATATTATCTCCTAACAATATATTTTCAAGTTATATCAGCGAAGTTTTACCTCAATTAGGTGAAGACAACCTCACAGAAACTACTTTCGCCGATATTGTTCACAATGAATTAAAAAGGCAAATTCAGTCACGCGAAAATATGCTCGATGAAATTGCATCACACCCTACTCAAAAGGCATTGAATGAAATATCATACAAGTCTTCTTATGAATTTTTAGACTCACTTTTGCGATTTTTGAAAGGCGCCATGCTTGAAACCTTTTCACCAAAAACATTATCCTTTGTTATTAGTGAAGATATAGAGGGTAATACTGAAACAATGGATTTTACAGACGAAGAAACTAAAACACTATTTTTTAAAACTTTCAAAGGGCTTGATATTCACGAAAGAATAAACAAGATTGCATGGCAATATGCTATGCGGTTCACAAAACTACGCGGATATACAAAGGAGCAAAATAGAGGATTAAAAGAGCGTTTCAAAGTGCTTTTATACAAATTTTTCCCTATAACAGATATTGATAAAATATTTGAAATATTTATGGCTCGTGAGGGACTATCTTACTCAAAAAACGGCAAAATAGGCTATATGGATAAAGGCACTTACATGCTTATAAAACATTATTTCTTTGGTTTTGACCACGACTTTTCAGCTAAATATCTTATTATTGATGAAATGCAAGACTTTACACCTGTTGATATTTACATTTTCAAAAAATTATGGACCTGCCCTTGCATTATTGTTGGAGACATCAACCAATGTATTGAGAAATCACTTCCAGAAGAATACCTTAATTTGACAAGTGACTTTTTAGGTTGTAAACTTATCCACCTCAATAAAACATACCGCTCTACCAAACAAATTGCGATGTTTGCAAGCAAAATTATAGGAAAAAATGATGTTGAATTTGTGAACAGAAATGGTGAAGAACCTAAAATAATACAAACTCAAAATCAAATTGATGAAATTGTGAGAATTATAAATGAAGAGTGCAAATCCTTTGAACATATCGCAATAATTTGCAAATGTAACCGCGAAGCACAACAAGTCTATAACGCGTTAAGCAAAAAAATTAATGCATCGCTGATGAAAGATGCCGAAGACTATAACAACCGCGTGCTTGTCGCCACATGTGCAAGTGCAAAAGGGATTGAATTTGATGCTGTTATTATACCTAATGCTAGTGACGAAAATTATAACAACTCTGTTGACAAAAACATTCTTTATGTTTCAAGCACCAGAGCACTTCACAAACTTTTCTTCTTAACAGATGGTCTAGTCAGCAAGCTTTTGCAAGTATAACTAAACGCAAGCGATTCGTATTCGACAAGATCAAATAAAACAGAAGAAAATTGTAACAATCATTTATTAATTCACTTACTTATATAAAAATTCTTTTTAAAACTTGTCAACTATTCTCATGAAAATTTAGCAAAAATTTCGACAAAATATCTCTCTCAAAAAGAGAATCAATGAAAATATATGGAAGAAATGCCCTCTTTTTACAAAATTGGGCATTTTTGAAAATTTATCAGTGGAAATGTGGATAACTTGCCCCTTGGCAAGGTCGAAAACGACAAAATTACCTATTTTGCATAAAAATAAGTAGTTATGCATAAATATTTACTTGTGGAAATGTGGATAACTTATGTTTATAACTTATAACCGTCATACTTGTTTTTGGGCATAAAGAATATATTTTTATAACCTTTAACGCAAAATCTAGCATTTAAAACATAATATTTTTACTAGCCAAGCAAGACGAAATTCAAGCATTTTATGACAAGAAAAGTGAATATTATGCAAAAATGCATACATTCATAAAAAAGAAACAAATTTAGTTACAAACGAAAATAAAAATCATTTGGATATTTCTCTTTTATAGTGTAAAATATCCTTGAAAAGGAGTCATTATGACAACGAAAAAAATCATAACCCCTCGAAAATTGGCGGGATTTATGGAACTCATGCCTAGCAAACAAGTTTTACTTGACGACATGAAAAGAAAAATTGAAAAAGTTTACTCTTCGGCTGGATTTATGCCCCTCGATACACCAGTTCTCGAATTGGGCGAAATTCTTTTTGCCAAAAGTGGCGGTTCTATCGATAAAGAAGTTTACGCTTTTAAGAAAGGTGATAATGACCTTTGCATGCGATACGACCTCACAGTTCCCCTTGCACGCTTTGTTGCAATGAATGCAGACAATTTAACTTTCCCTTTTAAAAGGTTTCAAATAGGAAAAGTCTTCCGTGGTGAAAAAGCACAAAAAGGAAGATTTAGAGAGTTTATTCAATGCGATGCAGACATTATAGGTCAAGACACTCTTCCAATAGTAGCGGACGCCGAATGCTTATTTCTCGTAGACGAAGTGTTCAAGTCCTTTAATCTCAACATTTTAAACAGAGTTTCAAACAGAAATATATTGTTTGGATATTGTAAAGAACTTGCACTGAAAGATAAAACACAAGAAGTTTTAATAATACTTGACAAAATGGATAAAATTGGCAAAGAAAATGCCTTAAATTGCCTTAAAGACCTCGGTATCACCGAAACAAACGGACAAAAACTTCTCGAGCTTACTTCTCAAAAGGGCTCTTTTGATGAAGTTCTCAAAAATATTGAAAACTTATCACAAAACGAAACATATCAAAAAGGAATAAGCGAACTTAAAGAATTAAACGAATATATCAAAGCTTACGGAATTAGTAATGACCGTATATCACTTGACATCTCAATTATTCGCGGACAAAATTACTACACCGGAACCGTTTTTGAAGCTATCGTGCCAGAGCACCCTGAATTTATGACTGTCGCTGGTGGTGGAAGATATGACAACCTTGCTGAATACTTTACCGAAAAGAAACTTCCTGGTGTTGGATTTAGCATTGGCCTTACTCGCCTTTTTGACCTTCTCGACCAAAATAACATGTTACCAACACACGCCGAAACCAACGCTAAACTTGAAATTATCCCCCTAGGCGACACTTTAGGCGAATGCATTAAACTTCAAAAGTATTTTTCAAGTGAAATCAACTGTATGGTAAATTACTCCGAACGCTCATTCAAATCAAAAATGAAAGAAGCAAACAAAAAAGCAGTTCCTTATATCATTGTTGTCGGCGAAAATGAAGTAAAATCGGGAAAATTTGCTTTAAAAAACATGACAACAGGAATGCAAGAAAGTTTAACCAAAGAAGAATGTCTTGAAAAGTTGAGATAATAATCTTCTAAACAAATTTATATCTAAATTAAATACAAACAAAAAACTTCTATTATAATGCATTAACAGCAATTTAATAGAAGTTTTTTATGATATTTGAATTTAATTGAGTAATAACATCTTTAAGTTATTTTTTACCATTTATTACAAAGCAAACATTTTAATCTTTATATATGATAATACAAAGTTTAAGCAATTTTAATCAAATTTTAAGATGCTTTGAATATCTATTTTGATTTATTTTCAAACTTGTTTTCCCCCGCCCCACAGAATGGACAAGATGTTGCATTATCATTTATCACACTTCCACAATAAGAACAATATCTTCGAGCTTTTTCAATAACCGCCGCTTCCCCATTTGCGGAGTTTGTAGCAACTTCGGCTTGTGCTGTTTCGTCTTTTTTAAATGAGGTAACAGACAAAACTATTGTTCCAACAAGAAGCCCTCCAGCAACTACGCCAGAAATGGCTGTACCTGCCATAGATCCTTTTTGTTTTTTTAAGGTATAATTATATTCACCATCATCTGTAAGTTTCTTGCCTTTAAAAGCTAATTCAATGGAATCGTATTCTCCACTGTTTGTCAAGTTACCCACCGCAATTTGAATTGTCCCAGACATACGCATTTCATTAATTTCGCTGTTTGTATAAACATAGAAACTATATCCCGGAAGGTCGTTGTGTCCATTATAACTAAATTTATACTTTATACACCACTTCCCAAATTTCTCGCTGTAATCAGCACCTTCATAAGTTCCGTTAACAATTCTTTCAGGATTACTTTCAGCGTTGCTTATAATTTCACCGTATATTGCATAATCTTCACGGATAATGCTTAAATCACTTTTATAAGTAAGAAACATACCCATAGTTGAAATAAACGCAAACATTGCAAAAACAAAGAAAACGAATAGCCCGCTTATAAGTGAGCGGTTCTTTTCACCTATATAATAGTCATTCCTTCCTATCGAATAAATAAAAACTGGACGACCGAAACGAACACCTCTTCTTGCTGAACTCGTGCTATAGCTTCTCCCGCTTCCGCCAAAATGTCCACCGCCAGAGTGTCCACCACCACCCCCGCTGAAATGTCCACCACCTGTTCCTGTTGGCATACTCCCTCCTAAACATGATTACATAATTATGTTACAATAAATGGCACATAAAAGTCAAATATTACATAATATTTTTGATTTTTTTATGTTTTTGTATTACAATATAGCTATGAACGATAAAATAAAATCAAAACTAAAAGTTTTAACCACTAAACCCGGCGTTTATGTTATGCGTGACAAAGACGGCGTCGTTATTTATGTTGGCAAAGCAAAAAACTTAAAAAACAGGGTAAGTCAATATTTTCGCTCGTCGCCAAAGCCAAGCAAAGTTCAGGCTATGGTTGATAATGTCGATGAGTTTGACTATTTTATTACTATGAGTGAAATGGACGCTCTCGCTCTTGAAAACAATTTGATAAAAAAGTATCAACCTTTTTATAATATTCTTTTAAAAGACGGAAAGCAGTTCCCATACATTAAAATCAACACCAAAGAACCTTTTCCTCGCGTCGAGATTGTAAGAAAAGTCAAAAAGGACGGAGCAAAATACTTTGGCCCATATCTCGCAGGTCTAGATGCACGCGAAATAGTTAAAACAATAAATTCCGCTTTTAAACTTCGAACTTGCACAAGCAAAATTACTTCATCTTCTGTGGCAAAAAGAGAATGTCTTAATTATAGTTTGGGGCTTTGCTCTGCACCATGCACAAAGCGAATATCAGTCAGTGAATACCGCAAAGAAATTGATAAAGTTATATCGTTTTTGAATGGAAATGATGAAGAAATCGAAAAAATACTTACCGAAAAAATGAACAAAGCGTCTCAAAATGAAAATTTTGAAAATGCAATTTTAATGCGTGACCGCCTCAAAATGATAGCCAAACTTAAACAAAGAAGCGTGGCGAATCTACCAAAAGATGTAAGCAAAGATATTTTTGCTTATTATACAGACGGATTAAGCGGAGTTATTACAACAATGGTTGTTCGCGGAGGGAAAATCCTAGGCATTGTGTGCACACCTTGTCAAGATGCTGAACTTGAAGAAGGGCAAACTTTGTTTAACTTCTTGACTCAATATTACGAAAATATGATTTTACCTAGTGAAATTATATTGTCTCACGAAATTGATGAGAGCCTTTTGCTCGAATATTTAGGCAAAAAAATTACAATAATCACAAATCCACACTCTGCGAACAAAACATTGCTTGAAATGGCACAAGAAAACGCAAAAGAATATCTAGAAAAGCATATTGAAAAGGAAAAAATAAAATATAACAATTCTCTTGGAGCAATTAAGCAATTAAAGGAAAAACTTGGATTAAGAGAGCCTCCTTTAAGAATGGAATGTTATGATATTTCAAACATTTCAGGAACAAATAAAGTTTGCTCAATGGTTGTGTTCAAAAATGGTGAACCTTCAAAAAAAGACTATCGAAAATTTAAAATTAAAACCGTAAAAGGGTCAAACGATTTTGCGTCACTCGAAGAAGCCTTAACACGCCGTCTAAACAGATACAAAACTCAAAATGGGGAAAGCTTCAAAGAACGTCCAAACCTTCTCGTTATAGACGGAGGAAAGGGACAATTGTCTTCTTGTTATGAAGTTCTTTGCAAGGCTGGCCTTCAAAATGAAATTGAAATGATAAGCCTTGCTAAAAGAATAGAAGAAGTATTTAAACCTAACAATCCATTTCCAACGCTTCTTAAACCCGCCTCTGCCGAACTAAAACTTATTCAACGATTGAGAGATGAGGCACACAGATTTGCCATAACATATCACCGAAACATTAGACTTAAAAAGCAAACAAAATCCACACTTGAAGAAATTCCTGGTGTAGGGCCTAAAAAGCGAGATGCACTTTTAAAAGCTTTTGGGACAAGTGAGGAAATCGCAAAAGCCGATGTTGACCTTCTTTGCTCCTTGCCAGAAATAAGTCCCAATTTGGCACATGAGATAGTAAATTATTTTAAAAAGAATCCAATTTCTTACGATCCAGAAGAATAAGATCAAGCCTCGAACCAAATATTTCGAGGCTTTTTTGTTGTCTAACACGCAAGTGCCCACCATTTTCTAGCAAAATCTAGTAATTTTTGAATTTTTCTTTAATCATTTGGCAATCTTTTAAAATATTGATATACTTTGAAAAGGAGGTTTTTTTATGAGAAAAATTACAATGATTCAATATGGTTGTGGCAAGATGAGTAAACTTACCATGCGTTATGCACTTGAAAAAGGAATAAAAATTGTTGGAGCTTTTGATATTGACCAATCAAAACTCGGCACCGACATTGGGGAATTTCTAGACATGGGCAAAAGACTCAATGTAAAAATTCAAGATGCAACTAATCTCGATGAATTTTTAAGCACACATGAAGTTGATGTGGCGATTGTAACCACAACAAGTTTATTTAGCGAAAACTACCCTATCTATGAAATTTGTGCTAAAAATGGTGTTAATGTTATTTCAACTTGCGAAGAGGCATTTTATGCACAAAACTCTTCCCCTAAACTTGCAAAAAAACTTGATAAACTTGCAAAAGAAAGCGGTGTAACCATTTGCGGAAGTGGTTATCAAGATGTTTTCTGGGGTAATCTTATCAGCGTGCTAGGCGGAGCGACTCACAAAATTACAACTATTAGAGGGAAATCAAGTTATAATGTTGAAGACTATGGTATTTCTCTCGCAAGAGTCCATGGTGCAGGTTTTAGCAAGAACAAGTTTCAAAAAGAAATCGCTTCTCTTGACAATATAAGCGAAGAAGAAAGAGCAAAACTTATTAAAGAAGGCAAATTTGCACCTAGTTTTATGTGGAATGTAAATGGCTGGCTTTGTGCCAAACTTGGGTTACACATCACTCACCAAACACAGAAAACTGTTCCTCAAATTGCAGAGGAAGACTTATATTCGTCAACTCTTGAAATGACAATTCCAAAAGGCCACTGCACAGGTATGAGTGCAGTTGTAACAACCGAAACAAAGGAGGGAACGACTCTTATAACTGAATGTATTGGAAAAGTGTACTCTTCAAAAGAGTTTGATTGCAACGATTGGACAATTGAAGGAGAGCCAAATACAAGAGTTGTTATAGAAAGACCAGCGACAGCCGAACTTACGTGTGCAACAGTTATAAATAGAATTCCAGAAGTGCTTGTCGCCGAACCTGGATACACCACGACCGAGCAAATGCCTGAAAACATTTACAAAGCACACAACATTGACAAATATCTTGATATTGTGGAGTGCTGTGATGAAGATTGCCATTGTCATGATGGTAACTGCCACCACGATGACTGTCACTGCTAGACAAGGAGAAACGAATGAAAAAAGGTTTGTTTATAACTTTTGAAGGCGGAGAAGCTTGCGGAAAATCAACGCAAGTGAACCTTTTGAAACAATATATTGCATCTCTGCCAAATAAAGATGATTTCTTATTTGTAAGAGAGCCGGGAGGGACTCCTCTCGCCGAAAAAATTAGAGATTTACTTCTTGATAACAATGGTGATGCTCCCCTTCCTATGACTGAACTCCTGCTTTTTTGTGCAGCACGAGTAGAAAACTCGAGCAAAAACATTTTACCTGCACTTAACGACGGAAAAGTAGTTATCGCAGACAGATTTTATGATTCAACCATTGCTTATCAGGGCTGTGCACGAAAAATTATGTCAGCGGAAAAAATACTCGAACTTACAAGAACGATTATCGGCGGTCTCAAACCCGACCTCACATTTTACTTAAAACTATCCCCCGAAGAGGCATTTAAACGAAAAATCAAAATGATGGGAGGACTTGACAGGCTTGAACTTGAAGGCCTTGAATTTCATAAACGCGTAGAAGAAGGATACAACTATATTTCACACATTGAAAAGGAACGATTCTGCGTTATTGATGCCACAAAATCAATAGATGAAATTTTTGAAATTATTAAGACTGAAATAGACAAACTTATTAATAAAGCAAATAAAAGTTGAGAAATTTAAATGTAAAGAAAAAAAGAAATGTATGTTTTTTTCTTTTTATGAATTAGTTATTTAATAAACTAAAAAACCTCGCAAGTTTAGCGAGGTTTTTGTCTATAAGATTATTTAATTAAATAAACAATTAATGTGGTTATTAAATCTATAAATTATTGTTGATTATCTTTTTTAAGATTTAAATTTGCTTTCTTTTGAAATTTTCCGTCTTTTTTGTATACAACAAATTTAAGTTCTTGATTTCCACTGAGCTCTTGCACTCTTGCAAGGGCTTCTTCTTTTGTCTTTTTAGAATCAATTACTCTTTTTGCACCATCTTTTTTAATCTTCCAGACTTTTTCTTCCTTATCAAAAAGCACTCTATAAACGGATTTCTTGCCTTGTTTGTCTTGTGTTTCTACTTCAGTCTCTTCTGCGATTTTCTCTGGCTGTGCTGTTTCTTCTTTAACTGGTGCTTTTGTAACTTTGGCTTTCTTTGCAGGTTTTTCTTCAACCTTATCTTCTTTCTCTGCCTTGTCTTTCTTTACTGATTCTGCTGATTTTGTTTTTGCAGGTTCCTTTGCCGCTGTTTTATCGGCAGACTTAAGCTCCGTTTTTTTGTCTTCTTTGGCTTCAGCTTTTTTGGAAGACTTTTTAGATGATGGTTGTTCTTCTTTTGTCTCTTCCTTTGTAGAAGTTTTCTTTTGAACGGTTTTCTTTTCAGTTTTCTTTTTGTTTTCTGCCTCCGACTTTGATTTCCCTTCTTCTTCGGCCTTTACGCGAGCCTCTTCAACAGCCTTTCTTTTTGCCTCAAGTTCAGCCTGCTTTTTAGCCTCTTCTTCTTTCAATCTTCTTTCTTCTTCTCTTTTCTTTCTTCTTCTAAAAAAGCACATACTATATCTCCTTATTTCTATTATTATTTTAGCACTATCTTCAATTTTTTTCAATACTTTTAAGCATATTTTTGACAAAAAAAATCACTTTTTTGCAAGTGATTTTATTTTTTAGTTATTTATTTTTGTTTAATTAAATAATAATTCTTTTAGCACGCATTTTTGTAAGATTTGTAAGGGTCTCGTATTCGGTTGTTTCAATAATTGGCGCAAGCAAACTTGCATTTGTCAAGACTTTAACTCTATCTCCAATTTTACATTTAATATTTGTCACATCAACCATAAAAGCATCCATACAAACATTACCAGTCGAATTTGCCATTTCGCCATTAATTTTCACTTGAAACTTGTTAGACAATTTCCTTGGTAGCCCATCGGCATATCCAAGTGGAATAGTTGCAACAATCATATCTTTTTGAGCAGTAAAACCACATAGATAACCCACATGCTCTCCTTCATTTACTTTTTGTATATCAACTATTTGGCTTTCTACTTCCAAAACTGGCAAAACATTTTCATTTCCATACCCATAGCACTCAATGCCCGTTCTATACATATCAACATCAAAATCTCTATAAATAGTTTTTCCGCCACCTATATGTGTTATGGTGTTCCAACTTTTTGGCAAAAGTTGTTTCATTTCATAAAATTTTTCCTTTTGCTTTTGAGTATAACTCTCATCACTGGTTAGTGAAGAAAAATGGGTGTAAAATCCTTCTAGTGGTATTTCATTTTCGCCTAAAAAGTCTATTGTTTTTAAAATTTCGTCCTTTAATTTAAACCCATATCTGTTCATTCCAGAATTAACACAAAGGTGAAACCTTGGAAATAAACAAGATTTCTTTGCCTCTTTTACGATTTTCTTTGCATCGTCAAACGAAAATAGAGCAAAAGACACACCGTGTCTCATGCACTGCGAATAATTCTCACATTTCCCAAAAACAATAATATTCCCATTTGTATATCTCCTTCCGCGAAGCCCTTCGTTTTGACAGGCAACTCCAAAGTAATCCACCCTACCATCAAGCATGGACAAAACTTCTTTTTCTCCATGTCCGTATGCATTTGCCTTAACCATAGCACAAATAGGCTTTTTCGCTACGCTTTTTATGTAGTCTATATTGTGAATTAAATTGTCTTTATATAAAAAAATTTTTGAAAACATAGTATTATATATTCTCAAAAATTTTTTATTGTTTAAATTATTTTAATTTTCCCATTTAAACCATTTGCGTACATTTTTTCAAGCAAATCTTGTTTTTGGTAAAATTTATTCGCATTTATCTTGAATCTTTCAATCTCTTCATTTGAAACCTCTCCATTTGGCAAATAGATTTCACTTATATTTAAAGAGTAAATATCTTTTGTAAACATTCCATTGAGATTTGAAGAAAAGAATGAATCTTTAATATTCTCACTGTATATTGAGTACCCTTGAAATTGTGTAGTATTTGTAGGTAATCCAAATAAGTCACAAATTGTAGGTAATATATCATAAGTGTTGCAATAGACCTCATTTACTCCACTTCCCTTTTCTCTTGCAAGATGGGGTGAATAGATAAACATTGGAATATTGTTTATATAAGTGTTTGAGAAGTTGGTTTTTGCAATCCCTTTCATGCGATAGCAAAGATTTGAGTAGTAAGAATTATGGTCAGCAAAGAACAAAATTGTTGTATTATCTTTTAACCCTCTTGCATCAAGTTCTTGGAGCCACATATTAACTGTCCTATCAAAGTCAATTATGCCAGCCTTATAACGCTTAAACATCAAAAGAGAGTCCTCATCGTCTGGAAGCGGAAAGCCACCATCGCCATTCATCCAGTCTGCAAGCGTAGACCAATTATCATCAATCAACTTGTAATATTTTTCAAGATTAGGTTGACTTTTTGTGTAAGGCCCATGCGTTGAAATAGTCGCATAATATGTTAAAAATCTGTCACAATCCGTTGGAAAAATGTTTTCAATTTGATTATAAGAAAACTCATAGTCTTCCACCCAATGTTCCCACGCGAAATCGTAGTCGCCCGTGTAGTCTTCCCAAGAATAAATTTCGTCAAAACCTATTCCGTCTGTGCCATGAGTTAAATTTCGTTTGTAGAATGACTCATAATTTTCATGCACATATTGAGTCTTGGTTGCCTTATCTTTCGCTGTGCTTTTGAAAAGTTTTGGAAGTGCATAATCAAATGTATAACCTTTTTCCATTGAGTTATATAAAAGAGTATTTCTTGGCATACTTCCTAGAAGTGTTATGCCTTCACTTATGTTTGTTCTATTTCGCCCATAAAAGTTTGAAAAAGCAATGGCATTTTCGTCTTGTGCATAAGCGAGTGAGTAAAGGGTTGGAGTAAGAATTGGGTCAATGGCATACCAATCAAGGCTTTCACATAGCACAACCATTAAGTTATCTCCATAGAGAGGTGCTGAAACGTTTTGAGGTCTATATCCTTCATCTATTTTTTTAGAAACATCTTCATAACTACTGTCACTCAATCGATTTTCAACAATATTGACGATTGATTTTGCATAAAATCCAAAATGTCCAAATTTTTTATATGCATCAAGTTTAAACTGAAAGTTCTCCCATAGATGTACATCACTTTGCTCAATTTCGCGTCCTTCAGCAACCGCTGTTGGTAAGACTGATTGTTGAATCACAAGCATTGATGCACCAAAAGACTGAAAAAGAATAAAAATAGCAACAATTAATGCCGGCATGGCACTGTACTTTATCGTTATCGTCTTTTTGTTGAATTTTTGAAGAAGAACACCGCTTGTGATAATTAAAGTGAGAAAAGATAAGTTTAAAACAAGCCCCCACCAATCAATAAGGTCTGCACTTAATGCGGTTGTCGCCTCTGCACCTAAAGACAAAAGGTCATAAGATAAAATATCCCCAAAAATGCCGTACATTGTGGTGTTTACTATGTTTAAAATTATATGTATAGAAATAAAAAGGTAAAAAACAATGTTTTGTAATATTTTGTTTTGACATAAAAAGATTACACCAGCAAGCATTAAAATTATAGCCAAATCAAACATGAAATATGTTGGAAAAATCATGCGCACGCCACTAGAACTTTTAAAGCCTAGATAAAGATAATTCGCAATTTCCATTAAAATCGAAGAGCCAACAAACAAAAGTGGTAAAAATACCTTGTTTGATGAAACTGTTGTTTCCCTTTTAGCCATAAAAAACCTCTTTTGTAAGTTTACTATAAAAGTGGTTGTTTGTCAATAAGAGCAATCGATAAAATGGGTTTTTAAACTATACAACAATCTAAAATGTGTCGACAATCAATAAAATTGTTTATCAAAACTAGTCTAGTTTCTCAATAAGTGGCAAATATTCTTCCCAGCGATAATCTCGTATAGGCATAGGTGGACTATGTTTAAAGTACAAAACAAGAGCGGGTGAAATACCGTTATAACTATCAACAAACTCATACCCTACAAGATCTCCTTGAAGAATAAGTTTTTTGACCTTTGCATGATAATTAAAGTATGTCACGCCTTTGTCCTCCTGCCAATTAGTTTTTGCCTCTTACACCTTTTTATCCAAAAGCGACATCTAAAATCATCATTAGTACAAATCCTGCAATAAATCCCCATGAACCAATCTTACCCTTATCTGCGACTTTTACCTCTGGCAAAAGCTCTTCCACCACCACAAAAAGCATAGCACCCGCCGCGAATGAAAGAAGCCAAGGCATAATTGCCGAAATTAATGTTGCAAGAAACACCCCCAAAATTGCCACTATTGGTTCAACAACTCCGCTAAAAAACCCATACCAAAACCCTTTTCGTGCACTTCCATCAACTTCTTTGATTGTTAAAGCAATCGCAGAGCCCTCTGGGAAGTTTTGAATACCAATCCCAACCGCGAGCCACAACGCTGACAAAAACACACTCGTTTCGCCGGCTACAAATGCACCACCAAAAGCAAGCCCAACTGCCAGACCTTCTGGAATATTATGTAGCGTTACTGCAAGAAAAAGTTTTTTACTTTTATCAAAATTGCTCGCATTGTCTTTTTTGCGTGACAAAAACCAAGGCACAAAGATGTCCAAAAATGCAAGAAAAAGCCCGCCTAAAATCACTCCCAAAGTCGCAGGCAAGAAACTGAATGCACCATAACTTTGTGACTGTGAAATTGAAGGCAAAAGAAGTGACCACACAGAAGTGGCAATCATAAGCCCAGATGCAAAGCCCAGCATTAATGACTTCGTTTTATCTTTAATTGGGCGTTTAAAAACAAAAACCACCATGCTCCCCAATGTTGTCATGAGGAAAATAAAGGCAATTCCTATTACTGTTATTGCTATGTTTGACATTTGTTCTCTCTTAAAACAGCCCTATTATCAATATAAACTTTTAAACAGGTTTTTGTTACAAAAAAAGCCACTTGCCATGGCCTTTCTTTTTTAAAATATTTTTTGCTATTTAAAATGTTTCATGAACGTTTGCCTATGAATAGGACATTCTCCAAAAGTTTTAAGGGCTTCAATATGAGCTTTTGTCCCATACCCCTTATGCTTTTTGAAGCCATATTCAGGATAAAGTTTGTCCATTTTATTCATCAGTCTATCACGATAAACTTTGGCAAGAATTGACGCCGAAGCGATGTTATAAGATAACGCGTCCCCCTTAATTATGTTTTCTTGCTTTATATCACAATCAATTTTGACCGCATCAATTAGAACTCTGTCGGGCTTAATGCTCAGGCCATTTAAAGCCATAGCCATTCCAAGTTTTGTTGCATTTAAAATATTGACTTCATCTATCACTTTTTCATCGATTTCAACAATTTTATAACTGATTGCTTTTTCTATTATTTTTTCATACAGCATTTCTCTTTTTTGGGGGGACAATTTCTTGCTATCATTAATGCCGTCAATAATTTTATCCTCTTCAAGTGGCATTATCACACAAGCACAAACGACAGGGCCGGCCAGCGGACCTCTACCCGCCTCATCAATTCCCGCCAAAATTTCTCCCTCAAATCTCTTTTCGTAATCTAACATGTATTCCTCAATGACATTGTAACACACATTTAAATTGAATCAAAGCGAATAAAATCAAAATAAATTTTAAAAGCAAATGATTTTCTCTTGATTTTTCATAATATTTGTGATATCATGATAAGGCATTGAAAGTAGGTGTTATTCTTGTAACACACAACACAATATTCCTTTTGTTTAACACGAAAGATAAACAATTCAATATGCGTCGCTAGCTCAGCTGGATAGAGCGTTCGTCTACGGAACGAAAGGTCAGGGGTTCGAATCCCTTGCGACGCACCACCAAACTCAGTTATTTTCTTTAGATAACTGAGTTTTTTATTTATCTTATCCAGCTTCGCTTCAGCTGGATATCGCCCTAGGGCGATGCGACTTCGTCGAATCCTTGTTCGCAAGCGACAATCCTTCTCCTCGTCTAATGAGCGTTCGTCTACGGAACGAAAGGTCAGGGGTTCGAATCCCTTGCGACGCACCACCAAACTCAGTTATTTTCTTTAGATAACTGAGTTTTTTATTGTTTAAAAAAAGGAGAACTTATCTCCTTTTTTTGTTTTGATTTTTAGGTTTAATGTGTAAAAATTGTTTTAAAATCTTTTAATTTTAGCAATTTCGTCTTTGTGTTTAAGTTTACAAGTCCATAAATGCAGTGATTCCTGTATAAAACTTGTAGTTTTTGTTTGAGCCAAGGGTTTCATCTTTGTATACTTTGTAGCATATTTCAAGATAGTCACACCCATCTGCACCATTAAACATGTTTGAATTTAGTCTCCCCGTATAAAAAGCGTTTTCGTTTTCTTCTGGATAGACTATTTCAAACCAGTTTTTCGCCCTACTATGTCCTGATATGAGCAATGGATATTTAGATTTTAATGGCCTTGACTTGTAGTTTCCAAACCCAACGTCTGTTTTAAGCACATTGTTCCCTATGTCTGGATTAAATGCGTCTACTTCTAGTTCGAGTCCGTCAAACACATACCCACTTGAATGATCATCTGGGCATTGTGCCGTACCACCAGAAAAGTTCTCTTCGCCCGAAAATGTGATAAAGTCTAGATCATAACTTCCATGATATACTTTGAGTTTTGGTGAATTTATGGTTGTCATAGTTCGTGTTTTGTGATTGTAATAATTTAAAGACAACGACAATTCAAGATATCTGGTCTCATTTGGGTCTACTTCATCTGTTTCACCTGTTCCGTCACTATCCACGTCATATTTAAGTGCTACCCACAATGAGTCGACCCTTGTCTTTTCTTTAAACATAAACGAAACTGATTGATACTCTTGTGCTGGAATAGCTGTCACTTTGTTAGCGTCTTTACTCCCCGCTCTTGGAAAGTTTTTATCTCCGCTTACCATAAACATTCCGCCAAGGTATTCAGTCATTTGGCTTGCTAGGTATGGTTTGGTTACTCCTACATTTCCCTCACTGTCTTCTCCGTCATCATACCCACCGATTGATACGAGGCTATTCACCTTGTCAAGAATCATCTCCAATGTCTGTTCATAATTACGTTCGATGGTTATTTGAGAAGTCGTTGGGGCGTTCCAAACTGGTTCTTCTGTTTCGGTATCCCCTTCCGTTCCGTCCGCTTGGATATATTGAGGTACTTTTTGAGTCTCTCCATCAACCTCTTTTTCTATTGCCTTTTGAGTATACACATATTCGGTTATTGTTTTTGGAGCATTTAAAGCAGAGTCTCCAATCACATTTTTCAAAACCCAATGACGAATTTTTGTAACAAGTGTATCGTTTACACCAACATATCTAGCATATTTTGCATGAAGTTCTTTGACTTCTTCAAGGGCAGTATCAACATTTTTGCCACCTATGGTTAAGTTTACAAGTCCGTTATCAGTTTGTGCAACTCTAACCTCTTCCGGCTCTAAATCTAGTGAAGATCGATATATGGCATAGGTTAACGCTTGGGCAAAAGAAGAGTAGGTCTCATAGTTTGCCTTATTTGTATCCCCAAGATAAGCAGTTTCGTAGTTTTTGACAAATGTTGGTTTGGTATAATATGTTTTAATTAAATTTGAAAAAATACTTTTGGTATTCGTCGTTTTTGAAATCAAATTGTTATTTTCAACATCTATATACGCATTGAAACTAGGGTCCTCTTCCCCATTATTAAGTGATGCGGTAACGCCAAAACTCCAATTCCATTTGTATGTTGTATTGGCTGTAACACTAAACGAATATTCGTCATTATCAGCAGTGAAATATTGATTTGTTTCGGTTATTGTATATCTTGCCCCGTCATAAAGATATGGGAGTAAATCATCACTTGGAAGCGTTAATTCATTATTAACAGCGTCATCCCCGCCAGCATAATATGCGTTGTTATACACGCTATATATGTTATGTAGACATCTAATTGTCTGCCATGCGTATTGTGCGTAATAGTCATTGACTTTGTCTACATTTTCAGGCGGCCTTGAATTTTTATCAAAATCATAGTTTTGAGGACGGTATAGAACTTTTGTCCCATACATACTTACCGGCATAGAGTCATTCAGCCACTTCTCAAACTCCTCATCGGTCATATTCTCAATTTTTTCTTCGTCTATATCGTCTAGGCCAAACCCCATACACCCAACAAAGCAAAAACCCATGCAAAAAGTAAGCAAACATGCAAATATTCTTACAAATATATTTTTCTTTTCTATTTTCTTCATATATCCTTTGCTTACTCCTTTAAATATATTTTAAGTATTTTTGCTCAATAAATCAATTTTTTTGACATATTTCACAAAAAAATGCAGAATTTTCTGCATTTTTTCTTTAATTTGAATTTTCATTCTCAATTTGTGGGGTTGCCCACTCTAAAGCGTTACCCTCTAAAACAAAACTTCTGTTTTCTACTTTTTTATAAGTAAAATTTCCGCTCTCTAAGTTTTGCAAAATCGTTTTAATAAGGTGGTCTCCCGTTGATGTATCATCACCTTGAACTCTAACACTCATAACGCGTATCTCACTGTCATTTTGATACACAACATCAATAGATGAATATCTAGCGAAAGTAGAAGTTTGTATCTTTGAATCTGCATTTAAATAGTCAAATGTTGGGTCTTTTTGAGCAAGTTGTTTATTTATTGCTTCTTTAAAATCAGCATATTGAGTTTGATCTTTCTCAACATAGCCACTAACATAAACATTGTTGTCAAATGTTATTTTTTTGAATTCCACTGCATTATTTTCTTTTGCAAGGTCAGAAAGTGCGATTGGCGATTTAAGTGAAACATTGTAAACAAAAATATTTACACCATATTTAACATATAGTTGCAAATTTTGAATCGTACTGTTTTCTATATTGCCGAAACGCCATTGATATGTAATTTTACTTTCGTCGTATTTTTCGTGCAACCCCTCGCAATAATCTTTAACGCAAGCTTGAACTCCGCTATACAAGTTTGCATTGATTTGTGATTGAAAGTTTGCAAGAATATATTCGTCGGTGTATGTTGGCGTCGCAATTTCATGTTCGGTTTTTGCGGTTATGATTGCATT
>CAKVOP010000007.1 GCA_934793215.1 uncultured Clostridia bacterium
AATGCAATCATAACCGCAAAAACCGAACATGAAATTGCGACGCCAACATACACCGACGAATATATTCTTGCAAACTTCCAAGACCAAATCAATGCAAATCTTTTCAGCGGGGTGAAAAGTTGCGTGATGAGATATTGCGAAGGATTAGATAAGAATTATGACGAAAGCAAGATATCATATCAATGGCATTTTGGAGAGATAAAAGATAGCACGGTGCAAGACCTTCAAGTATGTATTAAATATGGCAACATTATATGGGTATACAATGTATCACTTCAACAGCCAACAACCCTAGCCGAACTTGCGAAAGAAAATACCCCAGTTGCATTTAAAAAAATCACTGCTTCAAACAAAGTTTATCAAAATAGTTACGATGTCGAATTCCAAGAAAAATATGGGGATTTTGCGACTATAGCTACCGAGCAACTTGCATTAAAAGACGACTCTTTTGATTATGCGAATGCAAAAAGATATATTGTGAATCCTCTTTTTGCTAGTTATTCAGGATTCGACATAATATACGAACTTGGAAATGAAATTAGAATGGTTGGATTTTCTGTTCGCGGAAACGCGACATCAACCACCGAAGTCTTGCTTGCGTCAGTCAAGAAGAATCTTGAAAATGGAGACTTTACATATAAAGTAAATGAGGGAAAGAGCATCGTTATGAACGGCAATGCACTTGAATGGGCAACCCCACAAATTGAGAATGAGAATTCAAATTAAAGAAAAAATGCAGGAATTTCTGCATTTTTTTGTGAAATATGTCAAAAAAATTGATTTATTGAGCAAAAATACTTAAAATATATTTAAAGGAGTAAGCAAAGGATATATGAAGAAAATAGAAAAGAAAAATATATTTGTAAGAATATTTGCATGTTTGCTTACTTTTTGCATGGGTTTTTGCTTTGTTGGGTGTATGGGGTTTGGCCTAGACGATATAGACGAAGAAAAAATTGAGAATATGACCGATGAGGAGTTTGAGAAGTGGCTGAATGACTCTATGCCGGTAAGTATGTATGGGACAAAAGTTCTATACCGTCCTCAAAACTATGATTTTGATAAAAATTCAAGGCCGCCTGAAAATGTAGACAAAGTCAATGACTATTACGCACAATACGCATGGCAGACAATTAGATATTTACATAATATTTACAATGTTTATAATAGCGAGTTCTATTCTGGAGGAAGATATGCTGTTGATGAAGAGCTGACAAGTCCAAGTCAAGAGTTGCTTCCATACCTTTATGATGCGTCAAGATATACAATAACAGAGACAAAACAATATATTTTGGCTAGCGGAGAAGAGGCTTCCTACGAAGTTGTCGCAAATACTTCATATAAATGGAATTGGAGTTTTGGAGTAAATGCTTCACTGGAAAAGGATAATGACACCATTGACTTTAAGACCTATTTAAATGTTGAGAATGGCGATTTGTTGTCTAGGGAAGTAGATAGTGAAACTAGTTTTAAAGATAATATTTCTTCGCATTACACTCTTGCTCCATTTCCAAATACTTATCACACCGCCTATGTAGGAGGTTCGTCGGCTACGGAATATGACAATTATTCTCAATTTGCCCAAGTTCTTACATATGTAATTTATCGATATTCACTAGATTTAGAGCCAGAAACGGTTAGGATAACGACTGGTGCAGACGGACTTGTAAATATAACCATTAACAATCAAAAAGTTGATACAGCACTTGCAACGGTCATAGACTTGCATTCAAAATATGCAAGATATGTAGGGGTAAACGATACCCTCATAAAGAAAGTAAACAATTGGATACTAGAGAATGCGATTGGTTATTCTGCATTAAATGCACCTGCAAATATTACAAGATATGTGTATGATCAAAAAACGCAGATAGAAGAGAACGGAACCGAAACTCCGTTATACATAGATTCAAATGGAAAAGAAACCACGGAATCGGCAAACGCAGAAACAGGTGAAAGTTATAAGCCTGCATGGATAACAACCACCACACAAACAAACATAAATCGTGAATATGAACAGACATTGGAGATGATTCTTGACAAGGTGAATAGCCTCGTATCAATCGGTGGGTATGATGACGGAGAAGACAGTGAGGGAAATGTAGGAGTAACCAAACCATACCTAGCAAGCCAAATGACTGAATACCTTGGCGGAATGTTTATGGTAAGCGGAGATAAAAACTTTCCAAGAGCGGGGAGTAAAGACGCTAACAAAGTGACAGCTATTCCAGCACAAGAGTATCAATCAGTTTCGTTTATGTTTAAAGAAAAGACAAGGGTCGACTCATTGTGGGTAGCACTTAAATATGACGTGGATAGTGACGGAACAGGTGAAACAGATGAAGTAGACCCAAATGAGACCAGATATCTTGAATTGTCGTTGTCTTTAAATTATTACAATCACAAAACACGAACTATGACAACCATAAATTCACCAAAACTCAAAGTATATCATGGAAGTTATGATCTAGACTTTATCACATTTTCGGGCGAAGAGAACTTTTCTGGTGGTACGGCACAATGCCCAGATGATCATTCAAGTGGGTATGTGTTTGACGGACTCGAACTAGAAGTAGACGCATTTAATCCAGACATAGGGAACAATGTGCTTAAAACAGACGTTGGGTTTGGAAACTACAAGTCAAGGCCATTAAAATCTAAATATCCATTGCTCATATCAGGACATAGTAGGGCGAAAAACTGGTTTGAAATAGTCTATCCAGAAGAAAACGAAAACGCTTTTTATACGGGGAGACTAAATTCAAACATGTTTAATGGTGCAGATGGGTGTGACTATCTTGAAATATGCTACAAAGTATACAAAGATGAAACCCTTGGCTCAAACAAAAACTACAAGTTTTATACAGGAATCACTGCATTTATGGACTTGTAAACTTAAACACAAAGACGAAATTGCTAAAATTAAAAGATTTTAAAACAATTTTTACACATTAAACCTAAAAATCAAAACAAAAAAAGGAGATAAGTTCTCCTTTTTTTACATTATTAATTCTATCGAATGTTTCCTAAATTAAATTTGTTTTTCTTCTACATCTTCTGGAAGAGAAAGTGCATCGAGAGCCATTGTAATGCAATAGTTGTTTGCAACTCTTGGGCTTTTCTTCAATCTTTCTACAACTTTGGCGATATTTGAGCCAGAGTGAGCAACAATTTCTTCTTCAATAATAAGAGATACAATCAGTTCCCTATCTTGAACCGAGCTATGTTTTTTCTCCAAAGCGTCGTAAATTCTCATTTGTGGGTGCTCTGTTTGAAGAATAAGTTTTTCGATTTCTTCATCGTTTTTGTCGCTTAAGATTGCGTTAATCATACGTTCAAGAGTGTTTCTGTAAGCCTTTTCTTTTGCCTCATAAGATGATCTTGTTCCAGGGAAATTGTCGGTTACCACTCTTGAATGACTTTGACCTGCTACTGTACCATCAGCATTGTAATATGTTTTTGTTCTAATCACGTAGCCGGCTTCATCTCTGTAATAAGTTGATTTCATTTCTTCTGCTTCTCTATGGCGTGCTATATCCATTCCTGCTCTACGCATTCTTTCTTGTTGTGTTTTGTCCATGTTTCTCTCCTTTTTAGTTGGTATTTCAATTTTAACATATTATTGCGCTTTGTCAAGACCTAAAATTGAAAATGTTGATTTTAAGGCATGTTTTGTATTTTTAGTATTGAGCCTAATTATTATGTTTGCCAATTTTAGAGTATTTAAAATAAAGATTTTCTCGCAACAAATCTACATTTAAGATGTAAATACGCTTATAAGGGTTATAGAGTTACACAAATTTATGTGAAAAAGTCAATAACATGAGAAAGCAATTATGAAAAATCTTACATAACATAAGTGCGAATCCTATAAATCCTCCCTTAAAAAGAGTTAAAGAGTGGTTAAGGGGGAGGGGGAGTGTAGTTAGGACAATAGCAAAAAGGAGGATATAACCACCACGGGTGCTAGCGTATCGCGGAATATATGAAAAAAGAC
>CAKVOP010000008.1 GCA_934793215.1 uncultured Clostridia bacterium
TGCGGTCATGCGCATACATAGACCCTGAGAAGCTTTATTACACCGCTCCGAGCGCGAGCACTTCAAAGCCCACGCAGGCGAGTTCTGCAAGCTACTATCCGAAGTATACGGGCAAGAGCATAAGCCTTGTTGACGCGCTTAAATCCTTGAAGATTGATTCGTCTTTTGCAAACCGCAAAAAGATAGCTACTAAGAACGGCATTAAAGCCTATCTTGGCACGGCAAAGCAAAATACTCAAATGCTCAACCTCTTAAAGCAGGGGAGATTGAAGAAATGAAAACGTCAACAAAGTTTGTTATTTCGGCGATAACCGCGATAGTGCTTTACACGGCAGCTTCGTTTATTGCCTTGTTCATCACCGGACAGAACATTGACCCTGCTCTGACAGGAGCGTATTTCGCTTTTTGGACGGTTGAGATAGTCAGCCTTGCAAGCATAAAAAACACAAAATCAAAACGGAAGAAAAAGGAGCAAAAAGAAAATGTGGATAACTATTCTTGAAATATTGGCAATCATCACTTTTATATTTTTGGTCGGCTTTTTGGAAATAAAATCTAAAATGCTGATAGATATTGAGCAGCTCATAGCCGAAGCCGAAAAAATTAACGCTTCCGGCGCGAAAAAAATGGAATACGTTGTCGGCAATATCTACGCCGCACTTGTCCCATTCGCAAAAGCATATTTCACAAAAGAGCGCATACAGTCAATAGCTCAGGCAGTCTTTGACCGCATAAGAGCGTACGCAGAAAATTATATAGCAAATAAATAGCTTAAAAATACCTCCATAAAGAAGCCCCCTCGCCTTAGGTCATTGCCTTTGGTTGAGGGGGCGTTTTTGTTTTAAGCTAATGTACGAAAATGAAAATTCAAGATTGACATTCATTATAAAAGATGCTAAAATTTTTATAGAAAGCAATGTCATATAGCATAATTTGTTCAAAAAATAATTGTGAGACTTTACATAGCTCTTTTTGATGATTTTGTACTTGTGCCTTAACCGAATAGTGAGAATAATTCATTATTTTAGAGAAAAATAAGTATATAATCTAGGGAGGTGTGAAGAATGGAGTTTTATATGAGCGAAAAGTTTAAAATAGCGACCGAAAAAGCAAATCTTGTTATTGGTAAACTTAATATAAAAGAAAACGATTTTATCAAAACTGAAGATTTAGTCGACGTTGTGGAAGAACTGACGAATGCAAAAATACTTGTCACGGAGACTGATTTTGAAAAAATAAATAAATCGGCAAAACGTTATGGCGCAATGATGAATATTAGCAATGGTAAAGATGATATAAAAAGTGTGATCATAGTTTTAAATTCAAACAGGTGTATCGATGCAAAGTTTAAAAGGTTTTCATTAGCACATGAATTGGGTCATCTTATCACAAAGAAATACACGTTTTCTGATGAAAAGAAGAAGTTTATTTTGAGTACGCATATTGATTATACATTAAACAAGATTAGTGAAGAAGAGTGTGAAAAAGACGAACATTTATTTAATGAAGAAATAGCAAATATATTTGCGTTGAAAGTTTTAATGCCTACAAAACTGCTACGTAAAGCTCTTGAGAGTATAAAAGATATAAAGGAAATTTCAAACCATTTTGGCGTATCTGAAGATGCTGTTTTAAGTAGAATTATCCTTGAGTTAGGGGATTGATAAAAAGTGTTTTTAAAAAAGAAGAACCAAACCAGTGATGATTTTTCTTTAGAATATGAATATAATGCAAATGATAACATTGGCTTTGACTCGCTAGACGATGAAAGTAAACGCGACTTAGAAAAGGTTTCAGATGAAGATTACCGAAAAATCACAAGTAGAATTGTTGAAATATCTTCGGAACAGCTTAATACTCAAAATGAATCAAAAAAGAGTTTGAAAGACACTTTAATGAAATTTTTTCGTATACTTCTATACGTACAGATGGGTGTGCTTTTTCTATTAATAATACTAAACGGAGCTTGTGGAAAGTTTAACCTTTCGGATAGTGTTTTGATTACTCTTATAACTTCAATGTTTGTCGAAACTTTGGGTGGTGTAATTGTTATGGTAAAATATGCATTTAATTCCAATCAAGAGGTCGAAATACTAAAAATTTTAAATAGTGTTGTGCAAAATTATCAAAAATACCATCAAAGAAAAAATGATGAACAACAATATTGATTTTTCGTTTAGCCCCGCTTCGGCGGGGCGTTTTTTTGTTTTTATTATTCCTCTTCGATTTTTTCGGAATCGAAACAACCGTCATATTTACCGGTGCCTGCCCATGCGGTCCAGTCAATGTTGCCGTCTTCGTCGATAGCGTCCTCCGTTAAATCTGTCTTATCAATGTAACAAGAATAGATGTGTCTATTTTTTTGTTCCGAGCGTGTGAGATGATTCCACTGATTTTCCGCTTCTTCCGTTGCTTCTTCTGGCGTGTCAAAATAGTCCGTGTATATGTCTCCGCAACGATTTCCTTTTACTGTGTCGATAACAAGATATTTTCTTTCTTCCATTTTTAATTACTCCTTTTGTTATATGATATTTTTATGATTTTAAGCAACAAAGACATCTCTGTCGCACTGTGCTTTTGTTTTTTTGCCGTAACGACTGTACCAATCGTCCTCCGTTTCGTTGATAAGAACTTGAGCTTCTTCAATTTTGCCTGAGAAAACAAGTTCTAAAATCTTCTTAACAGTTCGTTCGAGAGACTCGGTACTTCTGTTAAAGTCGTGACCGTAGTACTCGGCAAGTTCATACAAATCTCTGATGAACCACTTTTCGACCTTTAATTCGCCGTTCTTTGCTTTTCCGTAAATTACATTTATTTGCTTCTTTGTAAATTCTGTCGCGAAATATGTTCCGTATACTTTCATTTTTTTTGTCCCTCTTTCGTTTGGTGTGATTATATTATACACGAAAAAGTGTACAAAGTCAAGATTTTTCATTAAAAAGTTCACACAAAAGTGTACAAACATATAATATTAAAATTGTGCATATCGTACATTGAAAAATGTACAAATCTTTGCTAAGATAAAACATATTAAGGAGTTGATTGAATGACAGCCACAGAAGCAATTAAAGCATTATTGAAAGATAGAGGGCTAAGCCAAGCCGAATTAGCTGAAGCACTCGGAATCACGAAACAGAATTTGTCGAATAAATTTAGCCGTAATAACTTTACTGCGAAAGACCTTTGTGCTATTGGCAAAATACTCGGCTTTTCTTTGACTTTCAAAGCTGATGAAGAATATACCATTGAATATGAGGGGAAATAATTTAATCTAAATCAGATTGTATATTTAATTCTTTCAAAAGTCAATAGAAAGTTTGTGCCGTGAATAAAACTCACAAAAAATGCAATGCAAAAAGAGCCTAACACAAATTATTAAACTCTTTTAATAATGCTTTGCAAGTCATATGCAAGTCAAAGATTTTTGAAAGCGTTGATAAATAAGGGGTTCGGCGGTTTTGCCGCTCTCTCATAACCCGGAGGCCGCAGGTTCAAATCCTGCCTCCGCAACCAAAGACCTGTCTAAAAAGGCAGGTCTTCTTTTTGCTTATACAAGGGTTATGAGAACTACGAGTGTAGCTCGTTGGGGCGAAGCGCCGCACCGCCGCCGGTGGCGGAAACAGGTGAGGCGCTGAGGTGAAGAAACAAGGAG
>CAKVOP010000009.1 GCA_934793215.1 uncultured Clostridia bacterium
ACGCAGCTCGGCCACAGTGAAGGCGGAGAGATGAAATTTCTATGGACTCGCAAGCTACGAGCGTCGGGGAAGGAATTATAATAAGAAATATATTTTAGAGAAGGTGATAAACATGGAAGAAACCAACAATATACCTATAAACCAAAAGCTCACTTTGACTATTAAGGAAGCTTCAATATATAGTAATATTGGTATAAATAAAATTGATTCAATGTTACGAGCGCCAAATTGTTCATTTGTTCTCTTTGTAGGAAATAAAAAACTGGTAAAAAGAAAAGAATTTGAAGAATTTATTGCACGAACATTGTCGATATAGCCAAATGAAATCAGTGAGCATTAAAAATATGTTGCCGAATATGAAAAATATAACTTCGGGTATTGATAAATTTGAGCAAATATGATATAATAGATATGTTGTATTAGCTCTTTTTCTCAATAGTGAGAAAGGAGTCTATAGATATGGGTAAAAATCTTAAAGGCAAAGAATGCGGAAAAGGTATTTCTCAGAGAAAGGACGGCTTATATTGTGCAAGGTTTGTAGATAAATGCAGAAAAAGACACGAAAAATACTTTTCTTCGATTCCAGAAGCACGAAATTGGTTAGATGAAGCACGGTATGCAGATAAGCATGATGTGTTCATTCCTTCTGACATTACCGTAGATGATTGGTTCAATTACTGGATAACAAATATTGTTGGTGATTTAGCACCAAACACACGGCGAAACTATAAAGAAAGATATGAACATAACATTCAACCTGTTATCGGTAGAATAAAACTATCAGATGTAAAGCCCTTACATTGCAAAATGGTTTTAAATACGATGGACATGGATTATGCAGGTTCAACTATTCGACAAGCATATATAACTATGGGAACTATGTTGAAATCTGCACTGATGAATGATCTTATTGCAAAACATCCGATGAATGGCGTTCGATATACAAAACCTGTTCGTGCTGCAAGTGATATAAAATTTCTTACTGTGGCTGAGCAAGAAAAGTTTTTGGAAACTGCAAAACGATCTCATAATTATTATCAGTATGCATTGATCTTGGAAACTGGGTTACGCACAGGAGAGATGATTGGTTTAACTTGGGATGCTATAGACTGGGAAAACAAAACTTTAACAGTTAATAAAACATTGGAGTATCGACATGACAGAGGCTATTGGCGAGCAGGTCCGCCAAAAACGCAGCAGAGTTACCGCACAATTCCGCTTACAGCCAAGGCATATGAGATTTTAGAAAGAGTATCATATGGAAAACAGTTTCGGAAAGAGTCGGAAACGCTATCGCAAGTTTTGGAGTACATAGATAGAATTACCGGGAAAACATCGCGACTGGTAATGAGAGATTTAGTATTTGTCAATTGGCGAACCGGAGAGCCGGCAAAGAACAGCTCATATGATACGCATTTGTATAAGCTTTGTGATGAAGCTGAAATTAAACGGTTTTGTATGCACGCACTTCGTCATACATATGCAACAAGAGCCATCGAAAGCGGAATGCAACCGAAAATACTGCAAAAATTACTTGGTCATGCAAGTATAAAAACAACGATGGATCGGTATGTACATGTAACCGATGAATCAATGCTGAAAGCCGTACAACAATTTGAAACAAAAACAGTATAATAAAATGGTGTAGAAATGGTGTAGAAATGGTGTAGTAAAATTTTTTTACCACTTAGAACTATATACGATTTATGAAAAAATTTGTATTTCGACATATCTCCATATAGTTTAATGCAGAAATGGTGTAAAAATGGTGTAAATCATTTTTCACATATGCTGCAACACCAGTAAAATCAAGGAGATGTGATATA
>CAKVOP010000010.1 GCA_934793215.1 uncultured Clostridia bacterium
GGAGGTGAAAAAATGGGCTTTAAAATAATGATTATGATTTTCCATACGCTGTTATGGTGGGAAGCTTTTACTTGCATGATGTTACTGCAGAGTTGGGGTTCGGAGAAATGGAAGTTTTGGTCGATATTCGCAGCGGCAGGAGCTACCTTGTTCGGCTGGTACTTATGGTATTGCTATGCCGTGTAAACATTTCGTCAAGTTCTTTGCTTAACTCAAACGACAAATCGACTATTTTTTGGTAATAATTGGTAATTTGCTCATCAGTCAGGCCAATTGGCGAATTGCTGTGTACGCTTAGAATAAAATTCTTTATTTTTGTTCTGTTTTCTTTTGAACAAAAAAGCATAGCAGAAGTTGCAGACGCTTCTAATTCGTGCAGCGCTTTTAAGTGCTCTGCGGCATGAATGCACTCACAATAACGACCTGCAGCTTGCAGAAAGTCATTAAAAGCTTTTTGCCGGGCTAAAAATTGCGAATCATACTTTTGTTCTAAAATTTCAAGTTTTCGTATCTTCATTTGGCTTCGGTTGTTTATTGTTGCGACTAATACCGTAGAAAACAAAGATAAAAAAGCTATGATTGCAGATACATACGAGGGAATTATTTCTTTCATATTATTACCACCTTTCAACGGTGATTATAGCACAATTAAAGTTTGAAAACAACAGGAGTTGAGAAGGTGAAAGTATTTCTCATAGCAATTCTCATTATATGGTTGCTTTCAAATTCGATTCTTATGGTCGCACTCGCAATATCAAAGATAAAGGAATGGAGGAAGTAACCGCTATGCTTGAAAAGATTTTGATTATCCTTTTGACAATTTATGCAATCAGTGGCGGAATGTTTTTGTTTGTTTTGTTGATTGATATTTTTATTCAGCTATCTAACGGGAGGTGAAAAAATGTTTAAAGCATTAAGTCCTCAACAATCGGAGTGGGCATACAAGAAGTGGTGCGAGGGATATTCGCAGGAGCAAATAGCAGATGCCTTATATGTCAGTAAGGGAGTGATTATGTGCGCCATCGGCGGCCGTCCGAGAATACGGGAACCGCTTAAATGCCCGTATAAATAAAAAATCGCCGCTTCGGAAAGGCACTCCGAAACGGCAGAACATGAAGATGAAAGTAGTGTATGAAAGAAATCGCCGCTTCAATGGTTTTACTACCATACGAGTCACTACACTACTCTCAAACCTGAAGCGACGATTCAATAAGGAAATGTCGAAAAAAATATTCGACACCCTTATTGTACACTATTTTTAAGAAATGTCAAGCATTGGAGGGATAAAAAATGGCAAACAACACAAGATTAGCGCGTCTTCCTGACGTTGTGGATTTAAATACAACCGCCGCAGTGCTCGGCAAGCACCGTCAGACAGTGGCAAAATACCTTGAACGCGGCGAGTTGAAGGGGCGCAAAGCAGGTAAAAGCTGGTTCATAACGCGAAAAGCGATTGAAGAATTTTTAGGAATTTAAGGAGCAAAAAACAATGAACATTCAAAACATAGATATTAACTTAATTGACCAACACCCGGAGAATCCTCGCAAGGATTTAGGTGATT